>CAZEWJ010000019.1:58972-70581 GCA_964515875.1 uncultured Ignavibacteriaceae bacterium
TTGGGGGCGGGATAATTTTTCTGGTAATTTATTCTTTGGGTTCTTTTATCGGGGTTAGTATTCTGCTCAATGTTTCGGTTTTTATCTCATCTTTAAGGCACATTGTTTGTGCTCATTCATATATATTAAATAATTCCAAACTTGTTATTTGGCAAACATATTCCACAGGTTTTACATAGCTGAAATAATTATATGAAATTTATCTTTTCCAAAGTTAAAATTTAGATTATATGAAATACATTTTATTAATAGTTCTGTTATCAAATGTTTTACTCCTATCTCAGACAGGTAAAAAAGAAAAGCTTGATTGGGTTAAAAGCAGAGGTGATGTTATAGTTACTGAAGAAGGAAATGACATCTACCGTTTTGAATATCCCGGTGGGAAAATAGATTATAAATATCTGGGTGAATCCCAAACGAAAGATACAAGCCATATACCAACAACAGTAATTGATACCTGGAATATTGATACTACTCTTTATGAAGATATGTATGAGTATTGGCAGGAAGTACCTGTATCTACCTCTTCTACAAATGAATTAGCTATTGGTGATGTTAATAAAAATGGTTATCCTGAAGTTTATGGTTACTCAAAAGATTACGGAGAACCCTTGGGATTGCCAGCAGAAATATTTGAAATGGATTCTACTGGTTATTTTATACATACATATAATTATCCGGATTCGATTTCTTCAATTGTAAAAATATCTGATATAGATAATGATGGAAATTCGGAAGTCTGTTTTTGGACATTTAATTGGAATAATGCTTTTTACAAGACAGATGGTATGGGTGGATTACCAATTATTCCTGATTTTGTTTATACCTTATATCCTGGGCAAAAGGACGATATAAAGTTTGGAGATTTTGATAAGAATGGTATTACAGATCTCTTATTTTATGCAGATAATTACCGTGATAAAGTAATCTCTGAATATAATAGTGCAATCAATAATTTTGAAACAGTTTTTGTGGTGAATGATACAACCGGATATTACCAGGGATTTGCCGTTGGGGATTTTGATATGGATAGTAAAACAGATATTGTCTATGCAAGTATTGAAAGTGAAGTTTTTGTTATAGAAGCTGAAAAGGAACATACATACAATCTTGTTTGGGAAAAAGATATTGTCGGTTCTAATTCGCATATGTATATGTTTACAAATGATATTGATAAAAATGGAAAGCCTGAATTCTGGGTATCCAGCACAACAGATAATGGAATAACAGATATAACGAGGTTTACCTGCTTTGAATACACAGGAGATAATGAGTATAAGGAAATCAGTAGAATAGATTTCTTAAATATGTTCCCATTCTATGCTTCCAATGCTTTCCCATTAGATGTAGATAAAGATGGAACCGAAGAATTAGTAATATGCCTTGATGATCATTTATTTATATTAAAGTTTAAAGGCGCGCCAAATAACCCTCAGTATGAAATCTTCTATATGCGGAGAAATAACCTTCCAACAGGTGCATACTTCGGTACAACAATGTATGATTTGGATAGAGATGGTTACGAAGAATTATTAATTCATCAGGATATAACCGATCAGACTGGAGATGGAAGGCATTTTACTCAAATCTTTAAGCCTGATTTTCTTGTTTCTGTGGATGATAAAAATCAAAACATAATTTCAGGATATTCTCTAGCACAGAACTATCCGAATCCATTTAATCCTATTACAAGTATTTCATATTATCTACCCAAAAGAAGCAATGTGTCCCTGAAAATATTTGATGTTTTAGGAAATGAAATTGCGCTAATAGATGAAGGTGAAAGAACAGAGGGCAAACATTCAGTTCAATGGAATGGAAAAGATAAATTTCAAAAACAGGTTAATTCAGGGATTTATTTTTTTAACCTCGAAACACCTGAATATAAAAAAACAATAAAAGGTGTTTTGCTTAAATGAAGGAAATTAAAAATGAAAATTTTAATAATTATTTTTCTATTCTTGTGTGTCAATATATATTCTCAAGGATGGAATGCAATTGATACCACTGATGTACCGTTAAATGCACCATCGGGCACTGCCGAAAGAATATCATTATTTGGAAATCATTATGGAATACACTTGCTTAAAACTGTGTATTCAGGAACTCAACAACAAGTAAAATATTATCGCCTAAAATCAACCGGTGAATCAGATACTTCCGGAACCTTAGATACTTATGGCGACTTTCCAAATATTACAGGAGATGAAAATATTCTTTATGCAGTTTATAGAAAATCAGATACTGTAAAAGTTCAGAAAAGTACTAATGGCGGCTCTAACTGGTCATTGGCAATAACAAGGTTATTTTCAAATGGAGGTGCTAATTGTAATGGCATGGATGCTGCTTATTCTGCAAGCCGAGGTTTATATATTGTTTGGTCGGAAAAAGTAGGAAATAAATATGAATCTTATTTTGCCAGATTTGATGGGACTAACTGGCAAAATTTCATATCTATAACTAATACAACAGGTGTAGATTCCGGTGGTTTTCCAACTGTTACAACTTCTTCTGTTTCTGGTGTTGATAGAGCCCATGTTTCTATTAATACGGGTACATCTGATTTACTCGGTGATAATTTTGGCAGAAGCTACAGCAGAGATTATAATTTTTCAACATCAACATGGTCTAGTCCAATTGGTATAATTCCTGCCGATTCGGTTTCAAAAATGGATAAACTTATTGCTACAGGATCTAATATTCATTCTTTCTTCTATAACAACCAAGCGTTTCCAAGATTGAAATACAGAAGGTCAGCCATACCTCCATCAAGCTGGGGCAATGAATCTGAAGTCAAAAATGGAATAGTTTATTCAGGTGATACTTATGAAATAAATGTGACAAAAACTGTTGGTGATACATTACACGTTTTTTATGTTAGTACATCTAATGGCTTATGGCATAAAAAAAAGTATAATACGGCTAGTTCCTGGTCTAGTGCATTTGATGTAAGTGCCGGAGGGAGTAATTTTAGGGATATTGCTGTAACAAGTGTCTCTAGTGATCTTTTTGTTATGTGGACCTGGGGCTCCCTTAATTACAGATACCGCCAGTACGATGCAAACCCATTAACGCCCGCTAATTTTGCCAGTACAACTTATAATAATCATCCAAAATTAATCTGGACAGCAAACTCAGAACCTGATCTTAACTATTATGAAATCTGGAGACAGTTTGTTTATGACCCAAAGCATCCTGAGAGTTGGATTCTCATCTCAACAACTACGCAGGCAAACTTTGTTGACAATGACGTAGTAATTGGAAATGGGAGCGCAGGGGATGCATTATATAAAATAAGGGCTAAAGATATAAATAATCATTTGTCTGGTTATACAAACACTATTTCGTTTGATTTTCAGGACTTACAAAAGCAAGCATACAGTTCTTCTGATGAAATAAAAGATTTTTCTATATCACAAAACTATCCTAATCCATTCAACCCATCAACAAAAATAACTTATGCTTTGCCAGAAGATGCAATAGTACAAATTAAGATTTATGATATGTTAGGAACTGAAGTAGCAGATCTTGTTAACGAAACAAAACCCGCAGGAGTCTATGAAACAACATTTGATGCTTCTAATCTTAGCAGCGGAATCTATATTTACAGAATCACAGCTTTAAACGGAGAGAAAATTCTTTTCAGTCAATCTAAACAAATGCTATTATTGAAGTAAGTAGTAAATTAAACAGATACTATCGCCTAAGACGATAGTATCTGTAAAATATGTATCGCAGATATTTCCAATACTAAAAAAACAATCATCCCATCTTCAATAAATTTCTTTTCTTTAAGGTTTAGTTTTATCTTTTCAATATGAAAACACCAGTTGTTGTAATTGTAGGCAGACCGAACGTGGGCAAATCAACATTATATAACCGCCTTGTTGGAAAAAGAGAAGCTATTGTTGATAATACAAGCGGGGTTACGCGTGACCGTAACTACGGAGATGTTGAGTGGAATGGGAAAGAGTTTAAACTGATTGATACGGGTGGATATGTTCCAAATTCTACAGACCTTTTTGAGAGAGCAATCCGTGAACAGGTTGAAATTGCAATTGCCGAAGCAGATGCAATTATTTTTATGGTTGATGTTAGAACAGGAATAAATCCTATTGATATTGAAATAGCTAATATGCTCAGAGGTTCCAAACGGCATTTTTATCTTCTCGTAAATAAAGTTGATTCTGAAACTTACGAAGCTGCTGCGGCAGAATTTTATCAGCTTGGGGTTTCTGAAGTTTATGATGTATCTGCTCTTATTGGCAGGAAGACAGGAGATTTTCTTGATGTAATAACTTCTGACTTTCAACCAGCAAAAGAAGAAACATCCGACCCAAGATTAAAGATTGCAGTTGTTGGAAGACCAAATGTTGGTAAATCATCTCTTACAAATTCTTTGTTAGGATATGATAGAAGCATTGTAACAGAAATGCCCGGAACAACAAGAGACAGTGTTGATTCAATCCTGAAATATTATGGAGAAGAAATTATTCTTATTGATACTGCCGGACTTCGGAAAAAGGCAAGAGTTCAAGAGAGCATTGAATTTTTTTCTACAATCCGTGCTCTTAAAACAATCGCAGAATGCGATGTTGCAGTAGTTTTAATTGATGCCGAAACAGGACTTGAAAAACAGGATCAGAAAATTATTGATGAAGCAGTAAGAAGAAGAAAAGGTTTAATACTTGCTGTTAATAAATGGGATCTTGTGGAAAAAGAAACTAAAACAGCAGCCCAATATGAGAGAGCAATAAAAGATAAAATGGGTTCGATTGATTATGCACCTGTTATTTTTATTTCAGCTTTAACAAAGCAGAGAATATTTAAGCTGATTGATTTAAGCATTAAGGTTAGTGGAGAAAGAAAAAAGAAAATTGCTACAAGCACTTTGAATAATGTTCTTCTGCCTGAAATTGAAAAAAATCCTCCGCCTGCAACAGGCACAGGGAAAGAAGTAAAGATAAAATATATAACTCAGGGTGGTGATCATTACCCGGTTTTTATTTTTTCTGCAAATCGCCCTAAAGATATTCCCGATAACTATAAAAGATTTCTTGAAAATAGTATCAGAAAGCATTTTGGTTTTGAAGGTGTGTCATTTACTATGGTTTTTAAAATCAAATGATAAAACCAAAAGAAATAATTGTGATTGGTGGAAATGCCGCAGGACCTGCAGCTGCTGCAAAAGCAAAAAGAACTGATCCGGATGCACACGTTACAATGTTTGAAACCGGTGAATACATCTCAACAGGAACTTGTGAAATTCCGTATGTTTTTTCTGGTGAAATAAAGAGCTACAAGGATTTGCTTTATTTTGATTCCAAATCTTTCAGAGAAAAAAAAGGTGTTGATGTTTATATTAAACACAGAGTCGAAGAGATCAACAGGAAAGAGAAAGAAATTAAAGCGATAGATCTATATAACGGCACAACTCATTTCTATAAATATGACAAGCTGATTATAGCAGCAGGTGCAAAACCCAAATCATTAAAACAATTTTCAATTCCTGCAAAAAATTTATTTACTCTTAAAGATATTGCCGATCTTGTAGAAGTTCAAAACTACCTCGGGACAAATAATGTGAAAAATATTTCTATTATTGGTTCCGGTTATATTGGGCTTGAAGCTGCTGACGTATTAAATACAACTGGATTTAATATTACTTTAATAGAAAAAGAAAATCATCCTTTACCCACCGCAGAACCTGAAATTCAGTTGATGATTGAAGAGATACTGGTAAAAAATAACGTCAGATTTTTTGGCAGCGTAAAAAACCTTAAACCAAATTATGCTGAAGATCATATTGAAAGCATAAATGTTGATGGAAGAATAATCGAAGCTGATATGATCATTGTATCTACTGGTTTCCTTCCAAATTCTGAATTGGCAAAAAAAGCTAAGCTGGGAATTGGGGAATATGGCGGTATCAGGGTTGATGCAACGCTTAAGACTTCTGACCCTCATATATATGCTGTTGGAGATTGTATAGAAATTATAAACGAGATAACTAAACGTCCTTTCTATCTTCCTCTTGCTACTGTTTCGCACGATTATGCACACATTGCGGGAGAAAATGCTGCCGGCAAAAATAAAAGAGTCAATCCTGTGGTGAAAAATATTTCAGTAAAGCTTTGGGATAAATTTTTTATCAGTGTTGGTTTATCTTCTTCCGAAGCAATAGAAAATAAATTCAAATTTAAAACTGAAAGTGAAACTGCATATAACCGTGTGCAGATAATGCCCGGAAGCGAAAAAGTTTTTTGTAAAATAATTTATGAAGAAGAATCAAAAAGAATTCTCGGAGCATCATTCCTTGGTGGTGAAGAAGTATCTGGTTACGGAGATCTTATTTCTGCTTTAATAAGAACAAAACAGTCCGTTAAAATTCTTGCAGATATTAATTACAATTATACACCTCATCTCTCACCACATATAAATTTATTATCTTTGCTGGGAAGGAAAATAAGCTAATTATAAAATGATATTATCGTAACACAGATTAGTAATCTGTGCTACGCTTATTGCAAATTGTGATTTTCTTTATTGGTCACAGCCTTTTTAATTTTAGAAAAATAATTTATGAAAGCAACATTTAAAAATTTTACACTTATAGATCATCCTCTTGTAAAGCGGGATATTACTCTATTAAGAGATAAGAAAACACAAACTGAAATTTTTAGATCAGCAGTAAGAAGATTATCAAATATTCTTGCTGTTGAAATAAATAAAGATCTTAAATTAAAAGAAATTAATGTTGAAACACCTCTTGAAAAAACCAAAGGGTATAAGCTTGATGAGGATATTGTTCTTGTTCCTGTTTTAAGAGCTGGACTAAGTATGGTAAATGGTTTTTTGGATGTTATACCCGATTGTAATGTTGGGCATATAGGGCTTCAGAGAAACGAGGAAACCTTACTCCCGACTGAATATTATTTTAAAATCCCAAAGCTTAAAAGTAATTCAAAGGTTATTCTTCTTGACCCAATGCTTGCAACAGGAGGCAGTGCATCAGAAGCATTAAAATATCTTAAGTCCAAAGGTGCAAAGAAAATCATTTTTGCTTGCCTTGTGGCATCACCTGAAGGAATTAAAAAATTAAATAAAGTACATCCAAACGTAAAAATTTTTGGAACAGCATTGGATAGAGAACTAGATAGTAAAGGTTATATTTTGCCGGGGCTTGGAGATGCGGGAGACAGAACTTTTGGTACTTTGTAGCGCCAGTGAATGGTTGAATGAATGAATGGATGAATGAATGTATGTACATTAACTTGCTGAGAAATAATTCACATCAATTAACCATTCAGTCATTCAATCATTCAATCATTCAATCATTCAAAGAGCAATGATTGCTTTATTTTATTATAGATTTCCTCTTTTATTAACATTTTTGTGTATTTCGACTTCATTCACTTCCGCACAGGTTTATCCTGATCCTAAAGTTGATTCTCTGCTTCGTTCAGGAATTGAGAATATTATAAATCAGAAATATGATTTTGCTAAAAAAGATTTTGTAATTCTTGATAAAAAATTTCCTGAACTTCCTCTTGGAAAAATTTATCTGGCAGCAGTTGAAATTGCAAAATCTTCAGACCTTGCAACACCTTATAATTCAAAATTCATTAAACAAAAGCTTGATGAAGCAAAAGAGATTTCAGAAGATCTTATTGATAAAGATGAATACAACATCTGGAATTATTATTTCCTTGCACTTGCAAAAGGATATGATGCTTATTTTAATGCATTAAATGGTGAATGGCTTTCTGCATTTGGTGAAGGGTTAACATCTGTTAATCTTTTCGAGCACTGTTTAGAAATTTATCCTGAGTTTTATGAATCTCTTATTGCAATTGGAACATATAAATACTGGAAAAGCAATGAGACACAATTCCTTGGCTGGATTCCTTTTATAAATGATGAGAGAGAGGAAGGAATCAGGTTATTAGAAAAAGCTGTAAATCATTCATCTTATAATTCTTATTTAGCGATTAACTCTTTGATATGGATTTATATTAACAAAGGGGAATCAGAGAAAGCTGTGAAACTGGCTCAATCAGTTTTGCTTCGTTATCCAAACTGTAGATTCTTTAGATTTGGTTTAGCAAGAGCATATGAGGATATTGATTTGAAAAAATCAATTGATGAGTATTATAAAATTTTAAATTCCTTTTCAGAAAAAGAAAAACCAAACCGCTATAATGAAATTTTACTTAAGCATCTTATTGCTCAGCAGTATAATAAATTGGGTGAACGTGAAGAATCCCTCCGGCTTTGTAATGAAATTTTAAGCATTAGAAATCTTACAAATTATGAAAAGCAGAAGCAAGGAGATCGCCTCGAAAGGGTAAAAAAACTGCAAAAAGAACTTCGCTAAATATCCGTCTCACAATTATTAATTTCAATATAGTATTGATGAATAAAACTATATTACAAATCTTATGTCGCCCCGAGCGGGCCTGATCATTTTTATCTCTTTCCTTTTTCTATAAATATTTAGCTCCTACGGAGCTTTTAGTCCCATCGGGACGAAATGTTTATAGCATAATATCCCAAAACCATGTTAAAGTCCCATAGGGACGACATAAATATTCCATTCCCGATTCAAGGATTTTATTATTGAAAGTAAGATTGTTATCAACATCTCTTCTCATTTTCATTTCACTATCGGAATTAAGGACAATAAAATCTTCAAATGATGACTTTACCTAATCAAATAAAAAAGGTAAATTAAATCCAGGTTCCCGCCTTCACTAAAGCTTTCGGCGGGCAAGCAAGTGTAAGCCTGTCCCGATGACAATCGGGGTTCAAGTTCAAGAAGAAGCTTGTAGCTTAGATTACCGGGAAAAAGTTTTGCTTCTGATAATTAATAAAATTTAGTTTAATTTTAATATAGATAAATGGCTGTTAGCGATCCAAAATATAAGAAGATGCTTGAGGAACTTTTGAAAGTTTGTAAGCAAAATCTTCCTTCTGCAAATGAAGATCTTATCACAAGGAGTTTTGAATTTTCCGTTGAAGCTCATAAAAATGATCTTCGTGCTTCGGGTGATCCATATTTTATACATCCTTACCATGTAGCTTTAATAGTTGCAGAAGAACTTCCATTAGATGATATAACTGTTGCAAGTGCTTTATTGCATGATGTTGCAGAGGATACTGAATTTAATATAAAGCTTCTTGAAAAAGAATTTGGAAAAGAAGTTGCTGAGATTGTTGATGGCGTTACAAAAATAAGCGGAATATTTAAAGGTCAGGAAATTACCAAAGCCGAAAATTACAGGAAGCTTCTTCTTTCAATGGTTAAGGATGTCAGAGTGATTCTCGTTAAGTTTGCCGACCGCCTTCACAATATGAGAACTCTTGATTTTGTAAACCCGGAGAAGCAGAGAAGAATAGCCCAGGAAACGCTTGAGATCTATGCACCTTTTGCTCACAGATTTGGTCTCGGTCGTATTAAGTGGGAGTTTGAAGATCTTTCCTTTAAATATCTTAACAGGGATGCTTACGAAGAGCTTGTTAAAAAAGTAGCAGCAAAAAGAAAAGAGAGAGAGTCTTACATTAAAAAATTCGGTGAACCTATTACAGAAAAACTTCGTGAGTATAATCTGAAATATGAAATAAACGGAAGACCAAAACACCTGTACAGCATTTACCGCAAGATGGTTAGAAGAAATAAACCTTTTGAAGAGATATACGACCTGTTTGCTATAAGAATTATTTTAGATACAAAAAACACTTATGATTGTTATACAACTCTCGGAATTGTAAACCAGATTTATCTTCCTGTTCCGGATCGTTTTAAAGATTATATCTCTATTCCCAAAACAAATAATTACCAATCAATTCATACAACAGTGGTTGGACCGGAAGGAAGGTTGGTTGAAATCCAGATAAGAACTAAAAGTATGCATGAAGTTTCTGAAAGAGGAGTAGCTGCCCACTGGAGATATAAGGAAACCAAATCTGCCAGCGATAAAGATCTTGAGAACTGGGTTAACTGGATAAGGGATATTTTTGAAAATGCTTCAAGTGATGAAGCACGTAAAGATCTGATGGAGAGCTTTAAACTTAATCTCTACCAGGATGAAATTTATGTTTTTACTCCTAAGGGAGATTTGAGAAGGTTGCCTGTTAATGCAACTCCCGTTGATTTCGCTTTTGAAATACACAGCAAAGTAGGGTATCATTGTATTGGTGCAAAAGTAAATGGTAAGATCGTCCCTCTCGATACTATGCTTCATAGTGGTGATCAGGTTGAGATAATAGCTTCCAAGACCCAGCACCCAAATAAGAACTGGGTAAAGTTTGTAACAACTCATAAAGCAAAAACTGCCATCCGGAAATGGATTAAAAAAGAGGAAGATGATATTGTAAAAGCCGGTAAAGATATTTGGGAGAAGAAAATTAAAAAATTTAAGCTCTCTTTTGATCAATCGGAATTAGACAAATTTGCAGTAAGCCTTAAGTTTGATAACCCAAGGCATATGTTTAAAACAATTGCACAGGGTAAAGTTAATCTTGATGAAATTCTATCACCTTCTAAAGAAAAAGAGAAGAAAGAAAAAGTTCCTGTTCTTGAATTTGATACTTTTGCAGAAACTGCAAGAAACTCTGCAGGTGGAGTTTTAGTTGAAGGTTTGGATTCCAGTGTTATGTATTCTTATGCAAAATGCTGCAATCCAATACCAGGAGATCCTGTAATTGGTTATATAACAATTGGTGAAGGAATAAAAGTCCACCGTAAAACATGTAATAACCTGATAAGATTGTCTGAGATGGATGCCAGTAAATTAATTCCTGTTCAGTGGCCTGAAGCGGAAGCAAATCTTTTTGTTGCAGGGCTTACTGTTATGGGTGAGGATTCACCGGGAATTCTTAATGAAATTTCTCATTCAATTGTTTCATATCAGAATACAAATATCAAATCCATCAATATAAATACAAGTGATTCTACATTTGAAGGAAGTGTAACTCTCTATGTACACAACATTGAGCATCTTTCTAAAATTATGGAGCGATTGAAGAAAGTGAAGGGAGTTTATTCTGTTGAAAGGTTTGAAGGCTCCACTTCTCAGGTAAATTAAAAGAATGACCTCACAGGAAACAAGAATACTTTCAATAGATTACGGATTTAAAAGAGTTGGCTTTGCATTAAGTGATCCTCTTAAAATATTTGCTTATCCTTATAAAACCATTAAAAATGATTTTGGTTTCTTTAATGAATTAAAAAAACTGATTAAAGAACAGAATATCATTAAAGTTATTCTTGGAATTCCGGATGCAGATAATATTAGTACAAAAGAAGTAAGAAATAAAATCTTTTCGTTAAAAAAACAAATTGAGAAACTTGATATTGAAGTAATTTTATGGGATGAAAGTTTCACTTCAGTAATAGCTGAAGAAAGAGTATTGGAATCTGTAACTAAAAAAAGAAAACGCAGAGATAAAGGTTTGTTGGACCGGCATTCCGCGGCTATAATTCTTCAGGAATATCTGGATAAAGTGAAATAGTGAGTTCAAGTGCACGAGCAAGTTCAAGGATCATTCAATCCTGCCTACCGTGTAACTCTTCAGCATTTCGGTAACACGGAGTTATATTATTGATT
>CAZEWJ010000020.1:0-68834 GCA_964515875.1 uncultured Ignavibacteriaceae bacterium
TCCAATTACCGCCGTATTCTATTACTTTTCTCCAAACCTCATAATATTGCAAATCGGGTTCTGAATTAGTTGTCCAGGAAAACTTAACAAAGCCATAACCGCCGGGGATAGAACTAGATAAAGCTGGATTTTGTGGTTTGGAAGGTTTTCCATTTAAAGGACTTGTTAAGTAAAACTTTGCATTTACAACACTTCCGTTTTGTGCTATTACTTCCATGGTAAAATTATTTGTTATATCATTTTGCCATCTGCGTGCCCACGGATTGCTGTAATTTGAAAATACATCATTGTAAGTAAGATTGAATGAGTTATTTAATCCTCCCCCATACAGCCAATCTCCACATACTCCAACACCAGATTCATTTATTAAGGAAAACAAATGTGAAGTTCCGACGGTTGCTATTAGTTCATCTCGGTTATTTCTACCAGATCTGTTAACTGAAGTTGTTTTAAATGCCGGGACAATAGCTCCTCCAAAACAATTGCTTGTAAAAGGATTTTCCCAATTCCACTGCCCATTTGATGTTTTTACACGAATATTATTAGTACTGCTATATGGTGCTTGTTGGTGGATAACAAAAATCCCCTTATCATTATGAGTTTGAAGTTGCATCATCATATTGAGCGTCTAATTTTTGATGATTCTCAAAGTAATAATATTCGTTAGTCGCACCATTCGATGGGTGGTATTTATAAGCAACACCCGTTGTTACATAATCATTAAGGGGCGCATTCAAAATATTACCGGTTATTACATTTGGATTAATCCATGCGAGTCTTTCTCTTTCAAATGTATTTGCACAAATGGGCGAACCAGGACCCGTCATTATTCCCCATAATAAATGATGATCTGTTCCAGATTGACTGTAGGGATGAGGGCTACCTAGTAACCAGTGACCAACTTCATGTAAAACACCGTGAAAAGAATATTTAGGACCTCTTTCTCCCCAATAATGTACTGTTACTCCCGAACCAGCTTGATCAGAGCCCAAGTAACCAGTTTTAATTGTTTTAGTACCCCCTTCAACCGTATAATATGACCCGCCACCTAATGAAGCTTCACCCAAATAGTTATTAGGGCCCTAAAAAGGGAAAGGACGCGTACTTGCTCTCCAAACCATTACTATCATATCAATTGTACCATCAGGTTGATTTGTATGGTTATAATTAGAATTAAAAGTCCAGTTGTCAAAGGTTGCAAAATTTATAATACTATCAACTGGACCTTGTAAAACTTCTTTTGTCGCCAGATATTGATTCATATTTGGTGGAGTGCCATAATATGACATGGTATTAGGTGTCTCTACAGATACAGCAGTTCCTGTAACATTGAATACTCCAAGTGACATATCCTTGAAATAATGAGTAATGTTTTCAACATTAGTTGAACCAGTTTGCATGTTTGGATCAATCCAGGTTGTATAACTAGGATTTGTAGGATTTCCGCCAACAGGCCAATACGGGTGTGAGCTATTGTCATTTTTAAATCTTGCGAACACCACGAGTACCTTAAGATTTCCCTGAGATGGTAAATATATACCTCCCTCTTGATTTAGATCTATCCCTTCCTGTTGTATGAATGTAGTTACACAGGGTTTCTCATCCTGTGAATATGAAAAGTTGCAAGAAATTAATAAAAAAGCGAAAAGTATTTTGATAAGGTTTTTCATAAATTTTTCCTTTTAATAAAAATTTTATTTTAAGAGAATCATTGAACGAACTAAATTTTGATGACCATTAGAAAGACGATAAAAATAAATACCGCTTGCAGTTTTAATCCCTTTTTCATTTCTTCCATCCCAAGTTATTTGATACTCACCGGGCAGGAAAAAAATATTAGCTAAAAGATTTTTTACCTCTTTTCCCGAATTATCATAAATTATGAGCGATATATCTGATGCTGATTTGACTCTAAACTTTATGGTAGTATAAGGATTAAATGGGTTAGGATAATTCTGAAGAAGTTCCAGGGATTCAGGTATTTTTGGTTGAGTGTCATCAACAACAGAAGTAACTATTTGTGTGGTATCTCCATACAATATGCTGTCTATAATTGTCCCAGCAAGAAAGTTTCTAAATAGACTTTCACCACCCCCAAAATAGTATAAGCCAAAACCTTTAGCCAAAGTTGCTCCGTATCTATCCAATCCAGTTGTATCTGTTGTGTCTGCTGCACCATAATAATGCATATCCATAAAAGTTGTATTTATACCAAATATATTATCTTGGTAAATTGCAGTCACTCTTGCCATCTCTCCGCCGCCATTTGGGAAGGCCATCATTACCCATTGATCCCCTGATTTTGCATTAAATTTATAAATCAAGACACTATCAAATCCAAATCCCATATAATTTCCATATACAAATTGATTCACAGTGTCTATGTAAAACTTATTGTAAGTAAAAGGCTCTATAGGATTAATATATCTTGAATATTGAGTTAAATGTATAATGCCATTTTCATCAACGGAATCTTTAATATTAAAAATCTGGAAAGTATCAACTAAAGAAATTTCTTCAATAACATAGTACTCCCACATATTTCCAGTTTTATATGGAAACCAATTGGTTGTATCCAAAACTTGAGAGTAAAAGTGTGTAGAACTTAAAATTAAAAAAACTGCAAGTATATTTACCTTTTTCATAATATCTCCTTACTAGAAAATGTTTTTTTATTTTTTAGTAAAGCTAAGTAAAACCAGTATAATATTCAGCCATAGGCTGACAAGTGTGTTTATAAAAAGGAAGAGATAAAAGAGTAAGAGTAAGTTCATGTTCAAGTTCAAGAATAAAATAAATAGTTAATAAATGGCTTGAAATCTCCTCTATGCAGAAAGAGAGAGTTGAGAATTTTGTAACCTTTATTTTCATTAAGGTTTTTTAACTTCTTGAAAAATTTTTGGAGAGAATTATTACTGGATTATATTATAAAATTATTTGAGAAAAGGAATCAGTATAAGTACGTATTTTTAGTTGCCCCAACTAAGTATAATTACGTACGAAAATGTTTCAGGTCAGAATTTAATCTGAAGAAATGGCCAGATAGTTGTAGATGGTGAAACTTTTACAGAGAATAAATATAAGCGAGAATTAATGAAACTTTGCTAATGCCTTATTAATTCTTTCCAAACCAGCTTCTATCTGAGAATGAGAGCAGGCGTAAGACATACGAACGCAATTATCATTTCCAAAAGCAATTCCCGGAACTAACCCAACATTCTGTTCCTCAAGAAGATAATTGCAAAAGCTTGTTGAATCTTTTATTTCAAATCCATTAACTTGTTTTCCATAGTAAAAACTGACATCGTAAAAAACATAAAATGCCCCTTTTGGTAAAGGACACTTTATTCCTTTAATTTTATTTAGTTCAGCAACTATAAAATCTCTTCTGTGCCAGAACTCTTCAACCATTTTATCAATTTCATCTGTAGCCTGAGATAGTGCAGCACAAGATGCAGCCTGGGAAATTGAGGCAGCATTTGAAGTAGAGTGACTTTGAAGGTTTCTTGCAAGCTTTATTATTTCTTTAGGACCGGCTGCATATCCAATCCTCCAGCCTGTCATAGCATAAGCTTTGCTGACACCATTTATAGTTATTGTTTTGTCTTTAAGATAATCAATTGTTCCAATGCAAAAGTGTTCTTCTCCATCAAATACTATCTTCTCATAAATTTCATCTGAAATAATGTATAGATCCTTATCCTTAAGGACTTTTGCAAAATCCAGAATTTCATTTTTTGAGTAAACAATTCCGGTGGGGTTTGAAGGTGTGTTAAAAATGAAAGCTTTAGTTCTGGGTGTTATTGCTTTTTCAAGTTCTTCCGGTGAGATTTTATATTCTTTCTCAACTCCCGCATCTATTATTACGGATTTTCCTTTAACAAGTTTTACCATTTCAGGATAACTCACCCAGTATGGTGATTGAAAAATCACTTCGTCACCCGGATTGCATATCGCCATCAAAATATTATACAGAGAATGTTTTACTCCATTTGATACCAGAATATTTTCAGTCTTGAAATCAAGTCCATTTTCATCTTTAAATTTTTTTATTATGGCTTTTAAAAGATCAGGGTATCCTTCATTAGCGGTATAAGTAGTAAAGTTATTTTGAATTGCTTTAATAGCTGCTTCTTTAATAAAATCCGGAGTATTAAAATCAGGTTCACCCGCACTGAAATTTAAAACATTTTTTCCTTCAGCTTTTAATCTTTTAGCCAGGGAGGATATTGCAACCGTTCTGCTTTCTTCTATTGAAGAAATTAATTCAGATAATTTGTTCAACTCTACCTCATGGAATAAATAGGAATAAAAAAATAATAACTGTGGCAATTTAAAAGAAGATTACAATAAAATCATCTTTTAAAAAAATTTTAGAGTTCTTTTATTAATTTGTCATTGCGAACGAGTCTTCGAGTGAAGCAATCTAATATTTGCGAGATTGCTTCACCCCGATAAAACTGTCTGCACGAAACCGTTTCGGCAATGGCGGTTCGGGATTGCACTGACAACTTAGAGTCCTGAATCCTTTGCAAACTGCTCAACTTCAGACCAAACTCTTAAAAGATTCCCTGAACAAATCTTCTTAATATCTTCATCAGAATATCCTGCCTTAAGCAGTTCATAGATCAGGTTAGGGTATTGGGAAACATCTTTCAATCCTTCAGGTAAGGAATCCCCAACTCCGTCAAAATCAGAACCAAGACCGACATAATCTATTCCTACCAACTTAATTACATAATCAATATGAGCAGCAACATCTTTAACATCAGCATAGCCTGGATGATTTTCTTTTAAAAATGTACTTTTCAATTCATCAACTTCTTCAGGAGTGATGTTATTTTCTTTAATATATTTTTTAATATAACTTTCATTTTGTTCCTCTTTTTTCCTGATCTCATCATTCAAAAATGAAGAACCAAAATTTATCTGAATGACACCTCCATTCTTCGCAAGAGTTTTAATCATTTCATCGGACATATTACGTTCCCAACCGGGAGTAAAATGTCTGCAGGAAGAATGTGAAGCAATAACGGGTGCTTTGGATAAATTTATAACATCATAAAACGCACTATCAGAGATATGAGAAACATCAACCATAATTCCGAGCTTGTTCATTTCTTTTACTACCTCTTTTCCAAAAGGACTTAAGCCATTCCACTTTTTCTTTTTCTCATAAGAGGAATCGCCTATATGATTATTTTTAGAATGAGCAAGAGTGATATATCTTATTCCCCGATTATAAAAATGTTTCAGGTTTTCAAACTTGCCTTCAACAGGAGAACCATTCTCCATTCCTAAAGCAAAAGAAATAGTTCCTTCATTAAACTGTTTTGTTACATCCGCAACTGAATAAGCCAAAGCAAATTTATCAGGATGGTTATTTACAATATCTTCAACTAATGAAATAAGGTCATCGGCTATTTTTTTTGATTTACCGGTTCCCTCATATTTAGGAGGAATATAAATGGACATAAAAGCTACGTTAAGTCCTCCTCGTTTCGCCCGCGGATAATCAAAATCACCATTTGTTGTTCTCTGGGAAATATCTTCCCATTTTTCTCCTAATCTGTAAGGAACATCTATATGGGTATCAACTATGAGAATATTTTTTGCAAGAGAATCAGCTTTAGCGTGTAACTCTTCATCGGTTAATATTTTTTTTGTTTCTTTCGGTTCTTTTGTTTCTTTCACACAGGAAGAAAAAGATAAAGACGCAGCCAGTATTAATAAGAAGGTAATTCTCATTAAATAGATTCTCCTGTTATTTTTTTTGGAAGATTACCGGTGGAAAAATTACAAATAATAATTTTGATAAGGAAGTAAATAAAATCAGAACCCCACGACTTCACCAAGCCCTTTTAATAAAGCTTGGACATAAATTTGGAAATGTAACTGATCTGGGAAGAGTTGAAGGAATTTTGATTGATGAGGAAAATCTGATTTGGGGTGAAACAGATCCAAGAGGTTATGGCGGAGTTGCAGGGTATTAATAGTTTATAAAATTATTATAACTGTTATTCCGCACTTGATGCGGAATCTCCTGATTAATTTTCAATAAATAAAATTCTTTATCTATTTCTTTTTAATTTTTCTTTTACTACGTTGCCATTGGCTTTAGTAAGATAATAATTTTTGCGGAGTCACTAAAAATGGGTATTGAAGGGGGCGGGATATTTTGCTGGTAATTTATTCTTTGGGTTTTGTTATCGGGATAAATATTCTGCTCAATGTTTCTGTTTTTATCTCATCTTTAAGGCACATTGTTTGTGCTCATACAGATTATTATCTCATTCCATTGGATATTTAAAATGAAGATTATTTTTTTGTTTTTAATACTTTCCGGTTTTTGCTTCGCTCAATTAAATTCATCTTTACAAAACGAAATACAAGCAATTATTAACAGTGGAGGAAAAGTTGCTTTGGTTAATAACAACGAGTTGTTGGTAGAGTACCAAGGCTTATCCAGAAAATTCTATTTAGGCAGAGCAGAAGCCGGACAAAACGAACCAGTTGATACAACTTTTATAAATGTTTTGGAAATTGATACAACCCAGTACAACAAAATGTTTTCTTTCTGGCAGAGGGTTGAAATCTTTAATTCGCCATTATTTGTTGATGATCTTAATGGTAACGGTAAACCTGAAATCTACGGATCAAATAAAGAAAATAATCAACTATTCGGTGGTCCTGTAAGAATATTTGAGATGGATAATTATGGTGAATATAAACTTCTCACTATGTTTAATGATTCTTCAACATTAGGAGTTATTGCTTTTGCAAACATTGACAGCAAAGGCGAGAAGGATCTTTACATAGGTTATTTAAATACTAGCAGTGGTGTTTTTTTTGTAAGTGATTCTTTAAATATGCTTCCCACAAAATATCATGGACTCTTCTCTTATAATACAAATAGTCAGATAAATAATATGACATTCGGAGATTTTGATAATAATGGAATAACTGATTGTATTTTTTCTGTGGATGATATAATAATAGGAGAATACAGGGATTCAATACAAAATTTTTCTTTCATCTTTAGTAAGATTATAGTATGGGATATCTCCCGTTTTGCAATTGCTGATTTTGATGAGGATGGAAAAACAGAATTCATTTATGCCAATACACATGGTGTTATTAAAGCTATTGAAGCAGTTGGCATAAACAATTATGAAAATTCATTATGGGAAGGGAACCTGGGAATTCCCAATGCTTATATCAGCACGGTTACAGATGATATAGACGGCAACGGAAAAAAAGAATTTTGGATAGGGGGGCAGGATTTAGCTTCGGATACCACCAAAATAGTAATTAAATGCTTTGAATCTAATGATAATAATTACCATGAAAAAGCTGTAATTATACTTCCGTTCATTTATAGCTTAACCATATTTGAAATGTGGGCTAATGATTTAGATGATGATGGAACAGAAGAGCTTATTATTCAATTTGCAAGCAATATACTAGTATTAAAATTCACTGGTTCAATAAACAATCATAATTATAAAGTAGTTTATGTAAAGTTACAAGAAGGGACACAGCCTGGTGCCAATTTTTATGCAGTTCAAATTGCAGATTTAAATTTAGATGGGGAAAAAGATATTCTCTTACCGATGTTCAATTACAATGCTCAATTAAAGCTTTTCAGTTATATATTAACTCAAAATGGTCCCACAAATATTAAGGAGGAAAATAAAGGCAGACAAGAAAAAGACTTTTTAATCACGTATCCTAATCCATTCAATTTAAGTACAAATATTAAATATAGAATTTTGGAAGGAGGTGTAGTAAAAATTAACGTATTTAATATAATGGGTGAGGAGACAGCATTACTGAAAGAAGAATACATTTCTCCCGGTGAATATGAAATCAACTGGGAAGCCAAAGATAAATATGGTGATTCTCTTCCAAGCGGGATTTATTTCATATTTATGCAAATAAATAATTCAATTCAAATAACAAAAACAATTCTATTAAAATGAGAGGGTGCTATGAAATCATTTATTTTATTTTGTTTATTGTATCTTTTTACAGTTACAATTTACCCGCAATGGTCAAGTCTAAAGCAGACAAACATCCCCTGTTGGCATTGCAAATTCATATGATATTTTCACAAACAGATATGGAAGCCATATTATAGTCCAAAACACGAATTCATTGTTGTATTATAGAATCAATGTTAATGGAATAGTAACTGAATCCGACCTTGTAGATTTAGCGACATCTTATATTTCTTCACCATCTATATGCGGAGACGGAAATAATATTTATGTTGTTTACAGAGAATCGAATGAAAATAATGTAAAAGTAAAATATAGTACAGATGGTGGCGCAAACTGGAATTTTTTGCAAGCCATAAGTCCAACTATAAGTGTAAGTTCTATTGAATCAGTATATTCTAAAAATAAACTTCATATAGTGTATGAATTAAATGGGGACATTTATCGTAGGTACTTTGATTTTGGGATCCCTACACCTAGTTGGTCATCTCAAGCACAAGTTTCACCTTCTAATGATCAATATATTTATTCAAATCCAAGAATTGGAATATGGAATTCCGGTAATGAGGATAAGGTTTATTTTACTTATAATAATATTGATTTAAATCAATTAAAATGGAGAGAATTTAATGTGGTCACAGGAGTCTCGACTGACGCATCGTGGAATGTTACCACAGGCGTAGGTTTTCTTCCTCCAAATCTAGGTTTTGCTGTTGACGATCTTTACATTTATGGATTCTATAAATCTGGTTCGGTTTTAGCGTGGCAGCCTAGGCAAAAAAGTAATAACGGTACACCTCCACCACCAGCTGGCAATAGCAATAATAATACATTTGTAAGCAAAGTTTTTAGTACAACAACTGTAAATAATAAATCATATACAGCCGCTTGGTCTACACTTGAAAGTTTTCCAAACCGTATAGTTAGAATGGGATTCGATTACGATTATACTTTATTATATGATGTGATACATACAGAAACAGGTCTGAGTCCAGTCAATATTGTAAATCTTTCCTCAGCAGGTAATGAAGTGCATGTAATTTGGAAGGATAATTTTTCAAATAATAAGTTAAGATATAAATATGATGATCAGGTACCATCTGCTCCTATTAATCCAACATTATCCAGTTCCATTCCAGGTGCTTATGGTTTTGTTAAGTTTTCCTGGACACCAATAGAACCTGATATACAACATTACGAAGTTTGGAGAAAGGTACAAAATATAAATAGTAACTACTATTTGATTGCGACACAAACTGATTCTTTTTATATTGATGAAGAATACTTATATACGCATCCTGTGGGTGATTTTCAATTGTCATATAAGGTAAAAGCAGTAGATTTTGGAGATCGTGTTTCTGCCTATAGTAATATAGTTTCTATAAATGCTGAAGGTAATGGAAAGTTAGCTGGTATATCTAAAGATGCATTTGATTATTCTCTTCAGCAAAACTATCCAAATCCCTTCAACCCATTAACAAAAATAACTTATGCTTTAGCGGAAGATGCAAAAGTACAGATTAAAGTTTATGATATGCTTGGGACGGAAATAGCTGAATTAGTTAATGAAGCAAAATCTGCAGGAATTTATGAAACAACCTTTAATGCTTCCGAATTAAGCAGTGGAGTTTATGTTTACAGAATAACGGCATTGAATGGAGATAGGATTCTGTTTAGCCAATCAAAGCAGATGATCCTTCTTCGCTAAAGCTATGAAGGACAAGTCCTCCTACGCTAAAGCCTGCTTGCCGAATAATCGTTCAGCAGGCAAGCTTCGGAGGACGGGTATTGATTAAATAATTCCAAGCTTAAAAGTAGAGCTGCCAGACTGGTCGCTTTACATCTATTGGGGATTTTGCTTTTATTCCTTTATTTTAATCCTGATAAAAAGAGAATCAAAATGGTAATCGGTATTGGAATAGACATAATTGAAATTGAGAGAATAAAAAAAAGTGTTGATGAGTATGGCGATCGGTACCTTCAGAAAGTTTATACGCCTGATGAATTAAAATATTGTCTTGCCAAGAAGAACAAGTATCAGCACTTAGCTGCCCGCTTTGCTGCAAAAGAAGCAATTTATAAAGCTATCTCATCCAACTGGAACAGCGAAATGAGCTGGCAGGATATGGAAATTATTAATGCTCCTAATGGCATGCCTGAAGTTAAGTTTAAAGGAAATCTTGAAAAGTTTCTTTCCAATGAAAAAAGTCTTAAAATATCAATGAGCCATTCACGAGATTATGTTGCTTGCGTGGCAATAGTTTATAAGGAGACCTGATAAATCTCTTTACGCAGGTCTGGAATAATGGAATGTTGGATTACTGGAGTAATGGTCAAAAAAAGTTAAAACCTTCATTTCAATACTCCAACACTCCAATATTCCAAAAAGTTCTGTATAACATGAGCAAATAATTTATTTGGAAAATTCCTTTTCATTTCCTTATTTTTTATACCAATAATTAAAACCCTTTTCAAAATGGGTTTAGAAGAAGGTTAATTTGAATAAAAAATTATATGATATTTTTAATATTAGTTCACTCATTGTAGTATTCGCTCTTTTAATTCTTATGTTAACTAAGGCTGTTCCTGTTGAATGGTTTGTCTATATTGCATCATTGGCAATTATTCTTTTGATCATAAGAATCTTTTTAAGAATTAAAATAAGTTTGCAAAACAGAAAAAAGGAGTAAGTCTTCGAACCATCGAAACGAATTAATGGAAAGCTTAATGCCAAAGTATTAATTTTAAACCAGAGTTATGAACCATTAACTGTTTGTAATATCAAAAAAGCAATGGTTCTTATCTACCTTGGTAAAGCCGAGCTTGTTTTTGATGATAAACGGAAAGCATTAAGAACCGTTAACCGAGCCTTTCCCTGGCCAAGTATAATCCGTCTTAGTTTTTTTGTTCATGTTCCTTATAAAAAGGTTGTATTGACAAGAAAAAATATTTTAAGGCGTGACGGGTTTAAGTGTGCCTACTGCGGAAGAAGTGATTTACCTTTAACCATAGATCATATTGTCCCCAAAGCAAAGGGTGGAAACGATAGCTGGGAAAATCTTATTTGTGCCTGCACTTTATGCAATAATCATAAAGGGGACAGAACCCCAAGGGAAGCACGAATGGAAATGCTTTATAAACCATTTAAGCCAAGTCATATAATGTTTATAAAAAATGTTGTCGGGAAGCTCGACGAAAACTGGAAACCTTATCTTTATTTAGCTTAAGATTTTTTATTATTCTAAAATTTTCGCAATCATAATCGTAATCTTAATTCGATTAAAACAAGTACAAACATGATTATGAATACGACTTATTATACAAGATGATTTAGAATCTCACTTCTTCATACTGACAGGAATATTACTCACATTATTACTATTTTTACCATAAATTTTCATAAAATTTTTTCCCTATGCGCAAAAAAAGAATACTAAGCGGAATGCGTCCAACAGGAAAGCTTCATATAGGTCATTATGTTGGAGCATTGGAAAACTGGATTAAACTACAGGATGAATATGAAAGTTATCATTTAATTGCTGATTACCATGTTCTTACAACGGATTTGAATACCGAGAACATTTATGCTAACTCAATTGAAATGCTGATTGACTGGCTCGCAGCAGGACTTGATCCTGCTAAAAGCCCTATGTTCAGACATTCACAAATAAAAGGGCACACTGAACTTGCTCTTATTTTCGGAATGCTTATAACTGTAAACAGGCTTGAAAGAAATCCTACGCTAAAAGATCAGGTTCGTGATCTCAATATTGAAAATTTAACTTTTGGCCATCTTGGTTACCCGGTTCTTCAGGCAGCAGATATATTAATTTACAAAGGAGAAGCTGTACCCGTTGGCGAGGACCAGGTTCCGCACGTTGAAATAACAAGGGAGATCGCAAGAAAATTTAACAACCAGTATGGAGAAGTTTTTCCTGAACCTGAACCATTGTTAACTCAGTTTGCAAGACTGCCTGGAATTGATGGAAATGCAAAGATGAGCAAGTCGCTTAACAATGCAATACTTCTGTCAGATGATCCTGAAACAGTAAAAGCAAAAATGAGAAAAGCGGTTACTGATCCAAAAAAAATCAGGAAAGGTGATCCCGGTAATCCGGATATTTGTCTTGTATATGCTTATCATAAAAAATTTAATCCCGAAGGAGTAACTGATGTTGAATCGGGCTGTCGTTCCGGTGCATTAGGCTGCGTTGATTGTAAAATGTGGTGTGCAGAAAAAATTTCAACGTTTCTTGAGCCAATAATTGAAAAAAGAAAATATTATGAGAGTAATCTCGATGTCGTAAAAGATATTTTGTCTGATGGTGAACAAAGAGCTGGGATTATAGCAGAAGAAACCATGAATGAAGTCCGGCAAAAAATGAAAATGGGTTAATCTTGTATAAAATTAAATTAGAACATTTTGAGGGACCATTAGATCTGCTTCTCTTTTTTATTAAAAGAGATGAATTAAATATCTATGATATTCCTATATCAAAGATTACTAAAGAATTTCTTGAGTATGTTAACCTGATAAAGATGCTTGATCTTGAAGTGGCCGGAGATTTTATTCTTATGGCATCTACTTTAATGCATATTAAAGTTAGAATGCTTTTGCCAAGAGAAGTTGATGAAAAGGGGGAAGAGATTGATCCGAGAGCTGAGCTTATCAAAGCACTGCTTGAGTATAAAAGATATAAAGAAGTTTCAGACGATCTTGCTTATATGGAATCAAACCAGAGAAAGCTTAACTTCAGAGGAAATTTTTCTGCAGATGAGAAAACAGCAGTACCTGAATATGAAATTCTTCTGAAGAATGTAACGATATACGATCTAGCAAAAGCCTTTAAGCATGTTCTTGAAGGATTAAAAGAAGAACCTGTTCACCAGATACAAAAGATAAATGTTTCAATTGATGAGCAGATTGAGTATATAATTAATCTGCTTGAAACCAATGATGAAGTACATTTCCTTACACTTGTTGAAAATATGAATGAGAAAATAAGAATTATAGTTACCTTTATTGCTTTGCTGGAACTTGTAAAAATTGGCAGGATTAAATTAAAAGAATCAAAAAATTTTAATGATTTCCTTTTGTTAAAGGGAGATAGTTAAATATGGAAAATCTACCCAGATTAAAAGTAACTCTCCCTAATCCCTCTCTTTCAAGAGAGGGACTTATTGTAAGCGAAACATTAAATTATTTATTTTCTGTCAAGATACTAAATGAAAAGTCACTACTTAGCATAAGCCCTTCTCTGTTTAAGAGAAGGGTTGGGATGAGTTCTAACTACTAAAGAATTTTTTTGTAAAGATGTTTGATATTAAAAAATATATTTGATAGCTATGGAGAAAATTTATAACTCTGTAATTGAAGCATTAATTTTTTCATCTGATGACGTTATCTCAGCCAGTGAAATTATTAAGGCGATAAAAGTTATTGATGGAGAAGAAGTTCAGGTTTCAGAGGATGAAATTGAAGAAACAGTTGATCTGCTCAATAAAAATTATGAAGAGCAAAATCTTTCATTCAGAATTTTAAGAATTGCAAATGGATATCTCTTTGCAACCACAAAAGATTATTCAAAGTACGTTGGCTATTTGTCTTCAGAAAAATCAAAAAGAAGATTAAGCCAGGCTGCTCTTGAAACACTTTCAATAATTGCTTACAAGCAGCCAATCACAAAACCGGAAATAGAATCTATACGTGGAGTAAATTCTGATTATATATTAAATACGCTTCTTGAAAAAAATCTTGTTAATATCGCAGGACGAGCTGAGAGCGTCGGCAGACCATTGCTTTATTCAACCACAGATGAGTTTTTAAAATATTTTGGCTTGAATAAATTAAGCGATCTTCCAAAACCAAGAGAGATTGAAGAAATAATGAATGATGAAGATTTTATTGAACAGAAAAGAAAAATAATGATGAACACTCTTGAAGATTCTATGGAAAATGAACTAAGAACGGATGAGAATGCTGATCAGGCTTAACAGATATATTGCCAACAGCGGGATTTCATCCAGAAGAAAATCCGAAGAATTTATTTTACAGGGCAGGGTTTCTGTAAACGATAAAATCGTAACTGATCTTTCCTTTAAGGTAGATGATGAAAAAGATGTTGTAACGGTTGATGAAGAAAAAATTCATCCTAAAAAGCATCTCTATTTTCTTCTAAACAAACCTAAAGGTGTTGTTACAACAACCGATGATGAGAAGAAAAGAAAAACTGTTATTGATCTGATTAAAACAAAGGAAAGAATTTACCCTGTTGGCAGATTGGATTATGATACTACAGGTGTTCTTCTCTTAACAAATGATGGTGATTTTTCTAATCTCTTAACTCATCCCAGGAATAAAATTCCGAGAGAGTATGAGGTGAAGCTTGATAATCCTCTTACAGAAGAGGATAGAATAAAACTATTGAAGGGAATAAATTTAGATAGCAGTAAAGCAGTTTTTATAAAAGTTTTTGTAAATGATTCTACAAGAAAAAATGTAAAAGTATCTGCTGTTGAAGGAAGAAATCATTTTGTAAAGAGAATGTTTGGTAACTTAGGATATACAGTTTTAAAGCTGAACAGAAAAAATTTTGCCGGAGTTAAAGCAGATATCCCATTAGGTTCTTATCGTAAATTAACCAGAATTGAAGTTGAAGGAATTTATAAACAGTATGCTAAATAAATTTTATATCACATTTTTCACCCTGATATTTATTTATTCATCTTTTTCACAGGAAGAAAATAAATTAATTGTTGAAATAGATACTCTCCCAAATTATTCCTACTCAACAATACAGGAATTCTGGGTTCAGATGGATGATATATTTAATGATCCCAACTTTAGTAATGCAAACTGGGGAGTTTTAATTCAATCCCTGGAGACAGGAGAATATTTTTACAAAAGAAATGAGGATAAATTATTTCGTCCTGCCTCAAACATGAAATTATTTACAACTGCTGCAGGATTGATTCTTCTTGGGAGTGAGTACAAATTCTCAACATCTCTTTTTATGAATGGAATAATGGATGGTTCTATATTAAAAGGAAATTTAATTATTCAGGGTGGTGGTGATCCTGCAATTTCCGGAAGATTCTTCAATGGAGATATTTACAAAGTCTTTAATGATTGGGCAGACTCTTTATTGGCAATCGGGATTGACGAGATTGAAGGGAATATAATTGGAGATGATAATCTTTTCGATGATGTAGGATTGGGTTCAGGCTGGTCCTGGGATTATGAAACCTACTGGTTCAGCGCACCTTCCGGAGCAATTTCTTTTAATGATAATTGTGTTGATATACTTGTTTCAGTTGATACAATAACAAATCGCCCTAAAATAAATATTTATCCCGATACGAAATATATTACTCTTGTTAATGATGTTTCTGTTGTTTCAAAAGATACTGCAGCTTTAATTGATGTTCACAGGGAAAGAGGAACAAATATTATTAATGTTTTTGGAACAATAAGAAATGGGAAAGATTCTATAAAAACTTATGCAACTGTTAATAATCCAACTCAATATGCAATGGTGGTTCTAAAAGAAGTTTTGGAAAGAAAAGGAATTAAAGTAAAAGGTTATGCTGTTGATATAGATGATGTTGAGGAGGTAATTGATTTTTCTAAAATGGATCAACTGTTTGTTCATTACTCACCTCCATTAAAAGATATTATTAAAGTAATAAATAAAAACAGCCAGAATTTTTTTGCAGAGCAGCTTTTAAAAACAATAGGTCTTGAAGAAGAAGGATATGGAACTATTGAAAATGGTGTGAAAGCAGTTTCTGATCTTTTAAATGAGATGGGAATAAATTCTGAAAGCCTTGTGATGGTTGATGGGAGTGGTCTTTCACAATTAAATCTGGTTTCTCCAAGACATTTGGTTAGTCTTCTTAGCTATATGTTTAAGAGTAATTATTTCATTCCTTTTTATAATTCTCTTCCTATTGCAGGAATTGATGGCACACTTGGAACAAGAATGAAAGGAACAAGAGCTGAAAACCAGGTAAGAGCAAAAACCGGTTACCTTGCTTTTGGGCGCAGCTTATCAGGTTATGCATATACAGGTGATAATGAACCAATTGCTTTCTCTATCATCTCAAATAATTTTACGGTGCCTGTTAAGCTTGCAGAAAACATCCAGGATCTTGTCTGTTTGAGACTTGTAAATTTCAGAAGGAAATAAATCATATTCATTCGCAATTATTATTCAGAATATTTAAATTAGAATAGTTAGTTAAAGTTTTTATTTATGAAGAGTAACCCCTGCCTGGAAACTCAAACAAAATTTTCGATAATGGTATTCTCTCTTTTACATTCAACAAGGTTACAGTTTGTTTATTATTAAAGCACCCGTTGAAAAAGTAATCGAACTTAAAAATCATATTTTTATTCTTAAAATTTTTACTCCTGAAATTGCTTCAATTATAAATCCCGGTGAATTCCTGAATGTTAAAGTTTCAGAGTCAACTTTCCCTCTTTTAAGAAGACCATTCAGCGTTTGTGACGTTGAAGGAGATTTTATCTTCTTAATGTTCAATATTTTTGGAGAGGGCACAAAAATACTTGCGCATAAGCATAAAGGAGATTTGATTGACCTTCTTGGTCCATTAGGAAAAGGATTTAATCCTGAAGGAGATTTTGAAACTGCAATATTGGTTGCAGGTGGTTTAGGTGTTGCTCCTTTTCCATATTTTATAAGAAAGATCGGAAATAGTAAAGAGATTCGCTCTTTCATAGGGGGAAAAACAGATAAGGATATTATAACCTATAGAATGAAAAACATTACTATCTCAACTGATGATGGTTCTCTTGGAATAAAAGGAAATGTTGTTGATCTACTTGAACAAAATATTGAAAATCTGAAATCTGAAAGAATAAAAATATTTGGGTGCGGGCCTAATGCAATGCTGAGAAAGTTAAGGGAGTTATGTATCAATCATAATCTTAATTGTGAAGTCTCAACCGAGTGTGCAATGGCCTGTGGTTTTGGTATTTGCCAGGGCTGCCCGATAGAATCTGTAAATCATCCTGATCAATATCTGCTTGTTTGTAAAAATGGTCCTGTTTTTAACATAAAAGATGTTGTGATATGAAGAAAGCAGATCTCTCAGTTCAGGTTGGGCCATTAAAATTCAGGAATCCTGTTTTGCTTGCCTCCGGCACAGTGGGTTATGGAAATGAGATGTCCGAATTTATTGATTTGAATTCGATAGGTGGGATAGTAACAAAATCATTAAGCCTTAAGCCACGAAAAGGAAACCCACCCCAAAGAATTGTTGAAACACCAGCCGGTATGTTAAATGCAATAGGCTTGCAGAATGTTGGAGTAGAAGAATTCATTAAGGATAAAATTCCTTTCCTTAAAAAGTTTGATGTTCCTCTAATCTGCAATATTGCTGCAAGCACTTATGAAGAATATGTTGAATGTACTAAAATTCTTACAGAAGAAGATGCGATAACAGCATTTGAAATAAATGTTTCCTGCCCAAATGTTAAAGAGGGTGGTTTGCAGTTTGGTAATGATATCAAAGCAGTCGGCAAAATTACTGCAGGTGTAAAAGCTGTTACAAATAAACCAGTGATTATAAAATTATCTCCGAATGTTTCTTATGTCTCTCAATTTGCAAAAATAGTAAAAGAAGAGGGAGGAGATGCTGTTTCTGCCATAAACACTCTTGTGGGAACTACTTTTAATATAATAACAAGAAAACCAAAAATATATAATGTGAATGGAGGATTATCTGGACCCGCGATTAAACCAATTGCTCTTGCTAAAGTTCTTGAGATCAGGCAATCTGTAGATATTCCGATAATAGGAATAGGCGGAATAATGAATTGGCAGGATGTAATAGAGTTTATGATAGCAGGTTCTTCAGCCATTCAGCTTGGAACTGTAAATTTTATTGATCCTTCTGCTGCAGCTACAATTGTTAAAGGGCTGGAAGATTTCTGTATGAAACATGGAATAGAAAAAATTTGCGAGTTAACAGGTTCATTTATTATTTGATTCAATGAATATAGAAGCAACATTAAAGAAATTATTTGCTCTTCATACTTTTGGAGTTAAGCTTGGGCTGGATAATATAAAATCTTTTCTCGAACATTTGGGAAATCCACAAGCACACTTAAAGGCATTTCATATTGCAGGTTCAAATGGTAAGGGAAGCACTTGTGCATTTACAGCCAGCATATTACAGGAATTTGTGTATAAAACAGGATTATATACTTCACCGCACTTTGTAAAATTTAATGAAAGAGTGGTGATAAACGGTGAGCAGATTTCTGATGAGATTATCGCAGAATTCTTTGAGCAGCATGAGAAATTTATTGATGAACATAAGCTTACTTTTTTTGAAGTAACAACTGCACTCGCATTTCAATATTTTAAAGATCAGAAAGTAGATTATGCAGTTATTGAAACCGGCTTAGGCGGCAGGCTCGATGCAACGAATGTTTTTAATGCTTTGGCTGTTTTGATTACTTCCATTAGTCTTGAGCACACCCAGATTCTCGGTAAAACAATAAAAGAAATTGCCGAAGAAAAAGCGGCTATAATTAAAAATAATAATAAAGTGTTTATTGGCAGACTGCCCGATGAAGCAAAAGAAGCGGTTGAAAGAAAATGCAGAGAAACAAAAAGCATGCTTCATAAAATTGAAGATTATACAAATGAAAAATCTGGTTCACTTGAACTTTACACAGAAGAAATTGAACTGAATGAATGGACTATGCCCTTAAAAGGAGACTACCAGAAATATAATGCAGCACTTGCAGCTCTTGCAGTTTCAAAAACTTTGAATCTTGATGACTTTGGAAAAATTGAAGCGGGAATAAGAAATGTAATTGTGAACACAGGTTTCCAGGGCAGATACGAATTCTATTGCACCAAACCAGATATTATTTTAGATTCAGCGCATAACCCCGAAGGTATTACAAATTTCATCAGCGAGTTCAAAAAATATAAGTACAAAAAAAGTACTCTTATTTTTGGAGCATTAAATGATAAGAATGTTAGGGAGATGCTCGCAAAACTCAAAAATCATTTTGATGATATATATATTGTCAAAGTTGATATTGAAAGAGCATTCAGTATTAATGAATTAAAAAAAATTGTAAGTGAGGTAAACATAGAGGTTAAACCATTAGATAACCCGGTTTCTTTTATAAAAGATTTTAGAGCAAAGGCTAAAGAAGATGAATGTCTTGTAGTTCTTGGCAGTATGTATTTACTAGGAGAAATAAAATCTTTATTACAAGAGTATAAAAATGCTTGACATTCAATCTATTTCGCCGTATGTTCCATCTAAACCTCGTGTTCCTATCAAAAAAATATTAAAACATTAGCGAAAGTATTTAATAAAGCTCGTTGTCATATCGGTTAAAATCTTGAAATGAATTGCTTTTTAAATAGCATAATTAATAAACAACACAAACAAACAAAAGTATTATAGGGATTCTACTATGCCAATGGATATTTCCGATCTCAAATCAAAAAAAATTGTTGAATTAAACACTATAGCCAAAGATCTTAACATAAACGGCTACAGCGATTTAAGGAAACAAGAACTTATTTTTAAAATCCTCGAAGCCCAGAGTACCAAGGACGGGCTAACGTTTTCCAAAGGTGTCCTTGAAGTTTTGCCCGATGGATATGGCTTCCTGAGGTCATCAGATTATAATTATCTGCCTTCTCCTGATGATATATATGTCTCTCCATCTCAGATTAAGAAATTTCTCTTAAGGACTGGAGATTTTGTAAGCGGACAGGTGAGACCCCCCAAGGAAGGAGAAAGGTTCTTCGCATTACTGCGTGTTGAAGCTGTTAACGGATTAGATCCGGATGCAATCCGCGATAGAACTTTGTTCGATAACCTGACACCTGTTTATCCAACTAAGAAGATGATACTTGAATCAGCACCTGGTGAATATTCAGTAAGAATAATGGATATTCTTACTCCTGTTGGTAAAGGGCAGAGAGGTTTAATTGTATCTCCTCCCAAAAGTGGAAAGACAGTTCTGCTTCAAAAGATAGCTAACTCTATTACAAGAAATCATCCTGAAATAAAATTAATTATTTTGCTTATTGATGAAAGACCCGAAGAAGTAACAGATATGGAAAGATCTGTTAAAGGTGAAGTAATCAGCTCAACTTTTGATGAACCGGCTGACAGACACGTACAGGTTGCGGATATGGTAATTGAAAAAGCCAAAAGAATGGTTGAAGCTAAAGAGGATGTTGTGATTCTTCTTGATAGTATTACAAGATTAGCAAGAGCGCATAATATTGTAGTTCCTCACAGCGGAAGAATTCTTTCAGGTGGTGTTGATTCAAATGCACTCCATAAACCAAAGAGATTTTTTGGTGCCGCAAGAAATACTGAAGACGGCGGCAGCTTAACTATTCTTGCAACTGCTCTTATTGATACGGGAAGCAGGATGGATGATGTTATCTTTGAAGAATTTAAAGGTACAGGAAACATGGAAATTGTTCTCAACCGTGATCTCAGCGATAGGAGAATTTTCCCTGCTATTGAAGTGAATAGATCTGGTACCCGTAGAGAAGAATTACTCTTGAAAGAAGATGAACTTGCTAAAATTTGGATATTAAGAAAAATATTAAGCGATTTCAGTCCTGTTGAAGCAATGGAGTTCCTGCTTGATAAAATGAGGGGAACGAAGAACAATAAGGAATTTCTAAATAATATGAATAACTAATCCTTTCTTTATTCAGATCAGGATTTTCAAAATAAGTTTTGAGGCTGAATTATTTCCTTGATAAGCAATTTATTCCAGGTATTTTTACTTCTAAAATCAGAGAATTTATGAAGAGAATAATTCTTGTTCTTTATTTTGTTTTATCTGCTCAGGTATTCGGTCAGCCTGAACGTTTCAGGCAACTTAATTTTGAGCAATTGCTATTTCAAAAACCTATCTATACTCAAACATTAGTTTCCCCCGGTGATTCATTATCAACCATTTACTATCTCTATAAAGTACCTTATCAGAATATAGTTTTTCTGAAAAATGGCAAAGGCTATAATGCTGAGATCAGGGTTGATATTGAAATAACAGATACAAATTCCAATTTTATAAAAAGAGAAATTAAAGATTGGAAAATTCAAGCTGCATCATTCGAGCAAACAAATTCTAACGAATTTTATGCAGAAGGGTTAATTAGTTTAAGCCTGCCTGAAGGAAAATATAATGTTAACCCAATTATTACTGATCAAAATTCCAAACGTGAATTCAAGATTGGAAAAAACAGGCTTGATGTAAATAAATCTGAAAGAAATACTGAACCTCTTATAGTTGATACGAAAAAAGTTAGATGTGAAGAAGAGGATTTTTTTAAGCTGACTAACTTCGAGGGGAACATTCCATTCGGATCGGGTGATTACAATTTAATCATTCCTGTATCTGATTTATCCTTAAAAGAAATAAATGTTATAGTTTTAAGTGATAAAGATACAATTGCTAAAAGAACTTTAACGGAATCTTTTGTCTCTTCAATCAGCTTTGAAGAATGTTCAGGAAAAACCCTGGTTACGGATAACAAAAGCAATCAGACAAATAATTTTATTCTAAGTGGAATAAGCAACCAGCTTAAAGAAGGACCTTTTTCCGTAACTGTGAATGACGATAAGGAGACTATATTTAATTGTATTGTTTACTGGTATAATAAACCGGTTTCATTAAGAAATCCTGAACTGGCTATAAAAGCATTAAAACATATTGAGGAAGAATCAGTTATAGATTCACTTCTTGATTTAGATGAGGAAAATTTATACGAAGGTCTTGTAGATCATTGGAAAAAAATGGATCCATCCCCTGATACAGAATTTAACGAGCTGATGGCTCAATATTATTCACGTGTAGATTATGCTCAAATTAATTTTACCTCTTTAACAGGAGTAAAAGGGATAGATACTGACAGGGGAAAAATATTTATCAAGTTTGGAAAACCTGACCAGGTTGAAAGAGATTCCAATGAAAATGGAAAAATTGTTGAAACCTGGATATATGAAAAACCGCAGCGTAAATTTGTATTTGTAGATAAGCAAGGTGTGGGAGAGTTTTCATTAGAAAGCAGTTAATGAGAAACTTTGTCTTTACCTGCGGTGATATAAATGGTATTGGCCCTGAAATAGTAATTAAAACTCTAAACAAAATTTGCTCAAATAAAAACAGACGCTTTTATTTTGTTTGCCCATCAAATGTTTTTTCTGAAACCATCCGGCTTGTAAAGCCAAAATTCAAATATGAAATAGTCAAGAAGGTTGATCCGAATTTAATAATTCATGTCCAGGTTATTGATATTGGTAACGTGATAATTACTCCCGGTAAACCAACTGCTGCTTCAGGTAAAGCTTCTTTTAAATCTATTGAGTATGCGTTTGAATTAACATCTCAAAAACTTGCTGATGCCCTAATTACTCCTCCGATTTCAAAAACTGCTTTTAACCTTGCCGGAATTTCTTTTCCAGGACATACTGAACTGCTCGCCGAATGGTCTGGCACAAAAGATTTTATAATGATGTTCTTATCAAAAAAAATGAATGCAGCTTTGTTAACAATTCATCAACCGATTAAAAAAATATCCCAACTACTAACTCAAGAACGACTGAAAAAGTCCCTTGATATCATCACCTCAACACTTAAAAATGATTTGAATATTCTACTGCCAAAAATAGCGGTGCTTGGATTAAATCCTCACGCAGGAGAGAATGGATTAATAGGAAATGAGGAAGTGGAAATAATTAAACCTCTGTTAAAGACTTTTAAACAAAATATAGAAGGCCCGTTTTCACCTGATGCTTTCTTCGCAACAAAAAAATATAAAGATTATAATCTTGTTCTTGGAATGTATCACGACCAGGTTTTAATTCCATTCAAGATGATTAATTTTTCATCTGGGGTTAATTTTACAGCGGGATTAAAAATAGTTAGAACTTCTCCTGATCACGGTGTTGCTTATGATATTGCCTGGAAAAATTGTGCAGACGAAAGAAGTATATTGGAAGCATATAAATATGCAAGGTTTATAGCATTCAATAGAAAAAGGAATGAAAAAGATTAAAGTAAAACCTTATGAAAAGCTTGTCTTTGTTTATGATCACCTGATGAGTCATGTGAATTATGATTTATGGACAAAATATATTTATAAGATCAGTAAGGATTTAGTTAGTAAAGATGCAAATGTATTAGACCTTGCAGGAGGTAACGGTAGATTTTCAAATATCTTCAGGAAGTATTATCCGAATATATTAGTAACAGATAAAAGTATTGAGATGCTTTTAAGTAAATCGGCACGATCCCGACTTTCGTCGCGTCAAAACAACTTTCTTAAAGTATGTTGTGAAATGATAAATTTACCTTTCAAAAAAAAATTTGATTTTATTTACTCTACTTTTGACAGCATTAATTATCTTACAAAAGAAAAAGATCTTCTTAAATTATTTAATGAGATCCGAATAATTCTTAGTGATGATGGAATATTCACTTTTGATGTAAGCCTTGAAAGAAATAGTAAGCTGTATGTTGCTAATCATGAAAAAAGCGGGAAAGAAAATAATGTTGAATATGATCATATCAGTATTTACAGCAAGCATAGTAAAATTCATCGAAACATTTTCGAAATAAAAATGGAAGATGGAACCATTTATAAGGAGATTCATAAACAAAAAATTTATCCTTTCCCGGTTTATTTTAATTTGCTTAACCAGTCGGGATTATTTGTATTAAATTGCTTTGAAGCATTCTCTTTCAGAAAAGCTAAAGAAAATTCTAAACGTGTTCAATTTATAGTTAAGAGGAATAGGGTATAAGGTATAAAGGTATATGTTATATAAAATATTGAGATTAAAATTAAAGTTTTACCCTATCCCTTTATACCCTATACCTTATACCTCCGGCTTTATCATAAGGAATATACATGCTCTCATTCAGTAATGTAGAATTCGGTTACCCAAACCAGCCTGTTTTGACAGATGTGAACTTTGATCTTGATGGGAATGAGTTTTGTTTTTTAATAGGGAAGAGTGGTTCAGGTAAAAGCACTATACTTCAGCTTGTTTATATGAATATCTTTCCACAATCCGGAAATGTGCAGGTTGGAAATTATAATTCGGGAACTATTAAATCCTATGATTTGCCTTTCCTGAGAAGAAAGCTTGGAATAATTTTCCAGGATTTTAAACTTTTACGAGACAGAACAATTTCTGATAACCTGGCTTTTGTTCTCGAAGCAACAGGAACTCCTAGGAATGAAATAAATAAAAGAGTTTTTAGTGCTCTCTCTGAAGTTGGTTTGAGCCATAGGAAAAACAGCAAACCTGATGAATTATCGGGAGGAGAAAAACAAAGAATTGCAATCGCCAGGGCAATTATAAATGATCCTATTCTTCTACTCGCGGATGAACCAACAGGTAATCTTGATCCTGAAACTTCTTATGAGATAGTTGAGTTATTCAGGAAGATAAACTCCAAAGGTACAGCAGTTCTTTTTGCAACTCATAATTATGAGATTGTAAAGAAATATGATGCAAAGATCATTAAGATTGAAAATGGTAAAGTATACAGAGGAGTGTTGAAATCTAAAGGAGAGGTAAAATACTAATTGCATAAATTAAAACCCACCCCTTTCCCCTCCTCGGAGGGGACAACACGTTTTTTAAAAATCCATTCTAAGGAAAAGACAACACATTTAAATGTTAAGTAAAAAGTGAATAATAAAAGTCCCCTCCTCGGAGGGGATTTAGGGGTGGGTAAAAAGATAAATTTGAAGCAAATAAAATTCTTTAAAAAACATTAGCCTTAGCTTTTATTTAAGCTTTTCTAAAATTCGCTGCGTTACTTCTTCTATTGATCCAATTCCATTCACATAAATAACATTATAATTTTTTTCATAATATTTTAATACAGGTTTGGTTGTATTTCTAAATACTTCAAGTCTCTTCCGGATAACTTCTTCTTTGTCATCGCTTCTTTGATAAAAACTATTCTTTGCTCCACAGTTAGGACAGGCATTTGAATTTTCTATCTCATTCAAAACTAAAATATGGTTACAAACATTGCAGGCTCTTCTGTTTGTAAGGCGACGGATTATTTCTTCTTCATTTGCAGTTATTGCAATCAGCTTTTTCTTACTCATATTAAGTTCAGATAAAAGTTCTTCCAGTGCTTCAGCCTGTGCAATTGTTCTTGGAAAACCATCAAGTATAAACCCGTTATTACATCTCTCTTCCTGCAGGGTATCGCGAATTATCCCGATCATAATATCGTCTGGTACAAGTTCTCCTTTATCCATCAGTTTTTTTGCTTCTAATCCAAGAGGAGTTTTATTTGCTATTGCCTCGCGGAGAATATCTCCAGTTGAAATATGAGGAACATTTAATTTTGAAGAAAGAATTTTTGCCTGAGTTCCCTTACCAACCCCAGGTGAGCCGAAAAGAATTATCCGCATAAAAACCTTAAAATAATTAACTACAAATTATTATTATTAAAGGTTTTATTCAAGATAGTCTTAGCCATGATTTACACGATTGAAAGATTTACAGGATTATATATTTAACATCATCAATTTGATTAGCATAAAATGTTTTCAATCCGATATTTATAAGGTTATAAGATTTACAGAATTCGATTGGTAGTTTGTATCATCAATTTAATTAGATATCCAATCTTTAAAATCCTGTTAATTCAATAATCCTGCTGGATCCTGGTTCGGGCTTTCTCTTATATTTCTGAAAAAATCCTGAAGCAACACTCGGCTTTCATCTGCACAGATGCCCGAATAAACATTAACTGTATGATTATATCTTTTCTCTAAAAGTAAATTATAAAGCGAACCGCAAGCTCCAAACTTCGGATCAAATTCTGCAAAGAATAAATTTTTTAATCTGGCATTAAGAATTGCTCCCGTACACATAATGCATGGTTCAATGGTTACATAAATATCACATTCATTTAGCCTCCAGTCCCCAATATGGTTTGCTGCTGCAGTTATAGCAATCATTTCTGCATGAGCGGTCGGATCTTTAAGAATTTCAACCTGGTTATAGCCTTTACCAATAACCTGGTTATTATGTACAACAACAGCACCGATTGGAACTTCACCCAGTTCAAATGCTTTTTCAGCTTCTTTCAAAGCAGAACGCATAAATCTCTGACTATCTTCAGAAAAAAGCATTTAAACGGGAATTATACTAAACATGATTAGCAAAAAGACAATGAGAGGAATTCCAATTACCAAAGTAATAACAAAAAGCCAGTTTACTCTTTTTCTTGGTTCGTGGGTTTGCATTATAATATTCCTGATTATGCTTATTGTTTCTTTTTAATTTACAAATTAAATTTTTAATAATGTATTTACTATGCTAAATACCACACAATAATTACTTTAACAAAACCATCTTTTTGTATTCAAAAAAGTCTTTAGTTGTTAATTTATAAAAATATATTCCTGATGCTAAATTGTTCCCATTAAATTCAAGTTTTAGTTATTAACATTGAACTCCTCTGGAGTTCATATTTTTTTGTTTTTTCTCTTTCTACAAACATATAACTCCTAACGGAGTTAACCTTGATACTATAAAAAAGTTGATCAACTTCAGCGGAGTTGAGATTGGTTTAGATCAAAATAATGAGTAGTAACTATTTGCATTTATGGTTGGAATGTGACCATACTTGCAAATAAAAACTCTCTGTCTTTTGATCCTGAAACAAGGATTTGGGATTTGAGATATGACTTTTGAGATTTTAGAAGTACGCCCGGTAGGATTCGAACCCACAACCCTCAGATCCGAAGTCTGATGCTCTATCCAGTTGAGCTACGGGCGCAATTTTAATTAAGAATTTATAATGTATAATTTACAATTTTCTTTTTAATTTTATTTTAAGTAACCAACGACTTAAGTTGTGATCTGTTAAACAATAAAATATAAGGATAAACTAATTATGATAAACTTCCTAAAGCTAAAGAGCATTGAAATTACTTTTATGACAATCCTAATAATTAGTTTATTTAATTGCAGCCAACCAAAAGAAATTACCAGGCCAAGCGGACTTATATATGAAATTGTTAAAGAAGGTTCAGGAAGTGCCGCAAAAGAAGGAGATGAAGTATTAATCAATGAAACAATGAGCTATTCTGATGGAACCTTATTATTTTCAACTGACCAAATAGTTCATCCAGTAAAATTTCTAATTGGAGGAAACCAGGTTATTGATGGTGTTGATGAAGGAGTACGCGGTATGAAAACCGGAGAGATACGCAAATTGATTGTACCGCCTGCATTAAGCAAAAGAAAAGAATATCCACCTAATTTATCACCGGACTCCACCTTATATTATGAAATTGAATTAGTGGAGATCTTGAAGTGAATTATTAAATGTTAATTGATTAACCTAAATCTCCTTGACTAAAGATTTGAAATTTGAAGATTTGACCCCGAAACAAGTTCGGGACAAGCTTTTAAGATTTAAAAGAGAGAATAGAGTTATGGAAAGTACTTATTTCAATCATAATGAAGCTAAACAAAAAATCGGACAAAATGTAGAAGCATTATATGATTTTCCTTCAGTTCCAAAAGGGAGTATAGGTACTGTTATAAAGGCAAAATTATTAAATGACAAAAACTGGATTGTTCATGTTAAATGGAATATTCCAAGAAAATCTTCTCTAATTTTGTCACAGTTTTGGGATATTTCATTGAACTTCATTAAAAAAAGTAAAATTGTAACAGATGATTTTTGCAAATCTGAATATTACAAACTCGTAAAAGAGAAATAAACTGAATATATTTTTGAACTTGAAATTGAATAGATTTTATAAAAAGATTATATCGCATTAACAATATTTAACCTTGCTGCACGTATAGAAGGGAAGAAGCCGCCAATAATTCCCATAAATACCGCAAAGATTAAAAATGAAATTACAATAGAAGGTAAAAGCGTAAATGAAAATGCAATTTCAGACCAGAGATTTGAACAAGCTGCAGAAATGAAGCAAGCACAATTCCTATTACTTCTCCGATTAATGCAATTTCCGCCATAGGCGGCGGATCAGCCTTTGTCTGAAACAATTTACAATTTTATTGCTATTTAAAGAGGAAAAAAATAAGTTAAGAATTGAGTTTGTAACAGCAAGAAAATAAAAAGGCAAACAAAAAATGATAAACTTCCTAAAGCTAAAGAGCATTGAAATTACTTTTATAATAATCCTAATATTTAGTTTATTTAATTGCAGCCAAACAAAAGAAATTACCAGTCCAAGCGGACTTATATATGAAATTATTAAAGAAGGTTCTGGAAGTGCTGCAACAGAAGGAGACGAAGTATTAATCAATGAAACAATGAGCTATTCTGATGGAACTTTATTATTTTCAACTGACCAAATAGGTCATCCGGTAAAATTTCTAATTGGAGGAAACCAGGTTATTGATGGTGTTGATGAAGGAGTACGCGGTATGAAAACCGGAGAGAAGCGCAAATTGATTGTACCACCTGCATTAAGCAAAAGAAAAGAATATCCGCCAAATTTATCACCGGACTCCACCTTATATTATGAAATTGAATTAGTTGAGATCTTGAAGTGAATTACATATTAAATTTATTAATTAACTTAAATCTCTTTGACTTAAGATTTGAAATTTGAGTTTTGAATTTTGAGATTTATGTTGACATTTGAGATTTTAAAAAATAAGTTAAGAATTGAGCGTTTGAACATATGAGAGCAAGTGGTGTTCATTTCACAAGGACACTTATTATAAATAGTTTCAAATCATTTGAATTAATTTAATATTTACAGAAAATCATCAGAGGTTATTAATGCTTGAAAAATATAAACCTGGTGTTACTTTATTTAGTATTCTAGCTGCAATTGTAATTTTATTTCCTCCTATTGTTTGGCAAGCTGGTGCAAGAATTTTAGACTCTGGCTTTGCTTTTTTATTTGCTATTCCTAAATGGGAAACATCACAAATTGGTGGGACGATAAATCTTCTACAACTTCTCTTAGAAATTATGTTTGTATTTGTTATAGCTTTACTATTCCAATTAAATTATGAAAAAATTAAAAGCTGGTTAAAATGAATGTATAGTGTCAATCTTTGTCCAAATTTACCTCCGAAACTTGTCAGGTTGTAGATATAATTTTAGCATTATTATTAAGCAATATACTCGAGAAAAAAATAAAATTATTTTTGACAAATGGGTAACCAGTCTCTCAACCAACAGTCTTAGTTGCAACTAAAGTAAATGAGTAGCTTTTGAATAATTCATCAGAAAGATTATTTGCGGAACTCTGCAGTAATTATTATTTAAAAGGTTTCGTTTTTCATAGTCCCAAGTATGGAGATAATTTAAAAAATGAAGCGGGTGATGTTGTCCTTTGGATTAGAACTCAAATCATAGTTTTTGAAATAATGTGGAGAAATGTCAATGATTCAAAAAGTAATTCAACGAAAAGTTTTTTAAAGAAAATTGGTGAAAAAAGAGAACAACTAGAAAAAGATCATATTGCATTTTCAACTATGCCGGAACAAATAAAAATGCAAAATGAAATAAATGAAACAGTAACAGAATTTTCACAGCAGAATTTTCATCATAGTAATTTCTCTGGGGTTATTATAATTGATTGCGATGAAAATCTTGAAAAGATCAACTATCTAACTTATAAAAAAACGCTTGAAGCAACATTCCCAATATCAATTTTTACTAAGGCTAATTTTTTATTTCTGACATCTGAAGCCGATACAATTCCAGATTTAACATATTATTTCTTTGATAGATACGATTTTTTAAAACTAATATTTGAAACTGACTTTGATTTATTTTTAGATACTAACAGAGAAATCGAAAAAGATTTAGTCGCCTTTTATAAAATGAATGAGTATCAATTTCCTATTGATAAATGGAATGCGTCAATTGATAAAAGATTTTGGGATGAATATCAAACTAATTTTAGAGAAAAAATTAAAAAGAGAGATGAAGAAAATGCAGATTCTTTTATAGTTGACCAAATTATTGATGAACTTCGCAATAAGAATGAAATTAATAATTCAACGTTTCTTCATACTTCAGAATTAGCAATTTTTACAAGGCGTGGACGTGCAGGAAAATTATCAAAAAAAATTATTGATGCATTAAAAAAATTGCAAGAAGGCAAAGAATTAAGACCTTTTGCTATATATAATCAAACTACAGAATGTTGGCTTTTATTTTATTTTCAATATGCTGGCGATTCTGACGCCTTTATAAAATCTGTTCAATATTATTGCAAGCTTAAGTTAGTTTATGAAATGAATTGGAATAACTATAAATATTCTGTTTTTGGTTATGGCTTCAGAAAATCAAATATAGAAACTGATAATACTTTTGACCAAGTATTTTTTTGCATTGAAGATGCTTTTAATTACAAAGAATTAAATATTCACGAATTAAAAGAAGCGAACAAATTATTTGGAAATATAAGTGCGAATGAAGTAAAGGAATTCCCAGAGTAAATTTTAACCTAGAAGCTCAAGCCGAAAGCGTTTTCGCATTCGGCAAGTTGTGGTTTATTTGTAATATCCTTACTCCGCCCTCAACGCATTAACAATATTCAATCTTGCTGCACGTATAGAAGGGAAGAAGCCGCCAACTATTCCCATTAAAACAGCAAAGATTAATGATGAAATAACTATATCCGGCGATAATGCAAACGAGAAAGCTATTTCAGAGAATGAATTCCAATTCAAAGTAGAGATTGAAAAGAATTGGAGGAACGATGCGAGTAATATTCCTATTCCGCCGCCAATCAAAGAAATTAATATTGATTCAAATAAGAAAACAATAAGCACACTTCTTCTGCTGAATCCTAATGCACGCATTGTTCCTACTTCAACAGTGCGGTTTGCAACTGCAGCATACATTGTTATCATAGCACCAACAACCGCTCCTATACTGAAAATAACAGTTATGAATATTCCTAATACTCTTATAAATCTAGCTAAGAATTCTGATTGTTCAGCGAAAAAAGCCTGTTCCGTTTTAACTTCAAACTGGTTTAACCTTCTTTCAGTCTGGAAGGTTTTCTTAAAATTTTTGAAGCTAGCAGCGTTGTTCAATTTTAAGGTTATAGAGGAACAAGTATTTCCCCTGTTAAAAGCATTCTGTAATTGGGAAGCATCACCCCAGATCTCAGAATCGAAGCCGCTGCCATCTGTTGTGAACTTGCCAACAATTTTCCAGTTATCACCTGCAAACTTAATTGTTTTACCTATCTGTATGCCTTCAAAGTTTTTTGCAGCAGATACACCTACAATAAGCTCACGCAAAGAAGGGTTAAACATTTTCCCTTCAATAATTTTTACCTGCGGACGTAAAGTATTAACTATAGGTGAAACTCCTCTTACAGTAACATTACTCATTCCACCACCGACCTTATCTAAATTAATTACTACAACCGGTTCATAAGAAATAATTTGTGTCCCATCAGATGATTTGGCAATGTATGGTAAAGTTCTGATTACTGCTTGTGTCTCACCATCAATTATGCTTGCGATTTCGCTCGTTGAAGCTTTCCTGACAATTTTAACATTATCAGGTGAGCCTGTGGCTACCAAAGTTTGCTCTATGCCATAAGCCATCATTAAAACTGCAGCAAATACAAATACAACAAGGGCAATACCTGATATTGTTATAAATGTAGTTAATTTTCTTGAGCCAAAACTTTTTATTGAATATTTAAATGGAACTGCCATGGTTTGATCCTAATTAAAAATTATTTGAAATTGTTTTGGTATAAGGTATATGGTATAGAGGAAAAGTTTTTTCTTTAATCACCACTTTATTATTAATTCCCATATACCTAATACCTTTATACCATATACCTTATATTAACCAACAAACCTGAAGCCCTCAACAATTTTGGTTCTTACTACGCGCTGAACCGGAAAAATTGAAGAAGCAATACCAATTAAAACTACTGCACTTACCGCAAGTATAATAGTTATTGGCTCAACCTGGAAAATAGGGAACCATCCTTTTGGAATCACAGTTTCAAAAAAGGCAACGATAGGAAAGGTGAGGGCCAATCCAATTCCACCTCCTAAAGCAGAAATGAAAAGTGATTCACCCATTATTAATGCTATTAAATGTTTCCCGGAAAATCCTAAAGTCTTAAAAACTGCATACTCTCTTGTACGTTCACGTGCTGCCATTATCATAGTATTGCCTAAGACCAGCATAATAATTCCCACTATAATAAAAGAGATAGCATTCATTCCTTCAATGATAGCGCTGCTTGCTGCAATAAATCCCTGCTGGAAAGCTTTTTCGGTTTCTGTTTTAGTTTCTGCAGGTGAATTTTTAAATATTGCATCAATTTTACTGGATACTGAGCCTGCATTATTAGGGTTATCAATCTTAACAACGAACCATCCTATTTGATTTGCTCTTTCAGGAAAATCCTGTGTTATTTTTTCGTTAAGATAATCCCACTGAAAGATCATAGCAGTAGCATCAGTAGTTTTATATTTTGGCTTATAAATGCCCCTTATAACAAAATCCCATCTGCCGGGATATATATCTCCCTCCAGAGTCATTACATCGCCGATCTTAAGATTATATACCTTTGCAATATCACTGCCGAGGATGCATGCATTTCTTTCTTTCTTAAAATTTTCAAGCTCTGTTTTACTGATATCCCATTCAGGATAAACATCAAATACAGTATTTGGATCTGCAGCAAACCTGGCAAAAAATTGGTTCTTATCAATATAAACTCCTCCGAACCAATTAAAGAAGGATACATTTTTCACACCCGGTACTTGTTTTACTTTGTCCAGGTAAGCGTAGGGAAGCGGAAATATAAAAGAGACTGAATGCCTGGTGATAAGTCTGTCTGCTTGTGAGGCGTCAACACCAACGTACCATGCAGTTACAACAGTACGTAGCAATCCAAAGGCAATAACTGCAATTGCAATTCCAAGTATTGTTAAAGCAGTTCTTAGTTTATGCCTGAAAGCATTCTTAAAAATTAACTTAATTATTTTCATGCATGCTCCAGTTTTAATTCACCTTTATCAAGATGATGTTGTATTTGTGCTCTTTCAGCAGCATGAGGATCATGAGTTACTATTAAAATTGTTTTCTTGAATTCCTTATTCAACCGCTCCATTAATGTTAAAATCTCGTTGGCAGAATTTTTATCAAGATCTCCCGTAGGTTCATCTGCAACTAAGATAAGCGGATCTGTCACAATAGCTCTGGCAATTGCAACTCTTTGTTCCTGTCCACCGGAGAGCTGCTTTGGATAATGGCGCATCCTGTCTGCAAGGCCAACGATTGATAATGCACTCTCCACATGCGTTCTTCTTTCTGATTTGGATAATTTTGTTAAGAGGAGCGGAAGTTCAACATTTTCATAAGCTGTTAAAACCTTTATTAAATTATAGAACTGAAATACAAATCCAACATTTGAAGAACGCCACTTTGCGAGAGCTGATTCACCCAGCTTAGTTATATCCGTTCCATTAATTATTACATCACCCTTAGATGGTTTGTCTATTCCGGCAATAAGATTTAATAAAGTTGTTTTGCCGGAACCAGAAGGACCCATCAACGCAAGAAATTCTCCTTCATTAACAGTAAGATTAATATTATTTAAAACCGGGATTTCAAAACTATCCCTCCAGTAAGATTTGGATAAATTTTTAACTTGAATGATCTCCGACATTTTAACTCCTTAACTTTATAAAATTCTTATTTGTTTATCATTAACATTGTTACCCTGAATTCATTTCAGGGTCTTTAAAAGATGCTGAAACAAGTTCAGCATGATATATGGTTTACTTTACATTTACCGACGTTCCATCAACAATCTCTTTACCCGGGCTATCAATTACCTGGTCGCCATCTTCCAGGCCAGAAGTTACCTCCAGATATTCACCAAACTCTCTTCCGGCAGCGATAGGAATTTCAACTGCTTTATTATCAATCACTTTATAGACAACTTTTTTATCTTCCCTGGAAACTACTGCAGATAAAGGAACCATAAGCAATGGCGGTTCATCAATTGAAGTTTGTTTTTCTTTCCCTTTTAAGAAAAGAACTTTTGCGCTCATCTCCGGAAGAACACGGCTATCATATTCTTTAAATCCAACCTTAACAAGTACAGTTGCTTTTGATCTGTCAGCAGTTGGAACAATCTTATCAACAAAACCAGCATAACGAATGTTTGAATATGCATCGAGAGAAATCTCACAATCTTGCCCAACAGTAATTTTTTGGATGTTAGATTCAGAAACGTCTGCTTCAACCTGGAGTGAAGTCATATCTGCAATTGTAACAACAGCCGATTTTGAATTTGCTCCACCAGAAAGAGGAGCAACTATTTCCCCAACATCAGCATTTTTTGTCAGAACAGTTCCATCAAATGGTGCACGGATAATCATATTTTCCAATGCAACTTCAATTGACTGGATTTGTGCTTTTGCCAATTCAATTGTTGCAAGAATTCTATTATAGTTTGTTTCCGCTGTTTCTAACTGACTTTTAGATATAACTTTTGAATTGAATAACTCTTGCTGTCTTTTATAATTATTTTCAGCTTCCATTAATTCAGTTTCATATAGCTTTAGATTAGCATTGGCTTCATCGAATTGTGCACGGATGTCGCTATCTTCAAGCCGGGCAATTACCTGTCCTTTTTTTACTTTATCACCTTCAACTACTCCAAGATAAACCAATCGTCCCGTTCCTTTTGAAGCAACCGCAGCTTTTCTTTGAGCAACAACGTAACCGCTTGCATTTAAAACAGCATCAGACTGAGAAGGAGATTGAAGACTTACGGATGTTAGATTTACTTCAACTGCTGGAGAAAAGAGTTTATCCCAATTACTGATTAAAAAAATAACTGCTATTGTTAATAAAACTATTACACCACCCCAGATATATAATTTTCTTTTTCTATTCGGTGAATTATTATCTTCTCTTTTTGACCTTTCAATCCTTAAGGAATTCAGATCAGCTTGCTTTGATTCCAATATTAACAATGCCCTTTAATTTTGTGAGGAGAAAATTACAAAAATTTTGCTAATGTTTGTAACAGGAAATAGGTAACTTGCACTAAACAGTCGGTAGAATGTCTTGAATGTGACGTAGTATGGCAGAATGCAACTGGAGGAGTTTTTATGAAAATAAAATTATACATGGTAATAATAGTTTTTAATTTCTTTATCGGATGCAGTGATAATATTACCGACCCAAAAGATACTGCAAAAGCTATATATGGAAAAGTTACAGATGTTAATGGAACTCCACTAAACGGTATTGGCATACATTATATTTTTTATGTTGGTATGAATCAATTTTTTAATAATGCTGTTATTAATTACCAGGTTGCTACTGCGCAATATGTAACTGTTAAAGTTTATGATGCTTTTAACAAAGTTGTTTCAGTACTTATGGATAATAAATTCCATGCAGCTGGCGGCTGGGCAATTTCTTTTAGGGGTGCAAATTTTACAAATGGAGTTTATAGATACGAAGTTTTAGGGGAAAATTTTAGTATCGGAGGCTCATTCCTGCTTCTCGATAATAGTATTTCTAAGTTAAGTAGTATTAGTCCTTTGATAACTTCGGACAGCAAAGGTAATTTCAAACTGGACTATTCTGCTTTGGAAATAGGGAAAACTTTTTATTACCAGTTATTAACAGATTCAGTTAATATAACAATTCAGGATTCCATAAAATTAGTTTTTATAGGTGCGGGTTTTCAAACACTGGTTGAACCATTGAAAATAGATACAAATGTTTCAATTAATAAAACATTTGTGCTGAATAGTAATTAAGAAATGTCATCTCTATTATACTTCCATGCAACCCAACCTTAAACTGCTCTTTCACCTTAAGTACCAGTCACTTAAATGTATTAGTTAGTTCTCAAAATAATTAACTATCGCACTTAAAAATAATAAGTGCATTTTATTATGTGATAGTTTAAATTGTTACAGTATTTCCTAAGCTAATTCGGCATGAGCCTAAAACTTTTACATTTCCTTGAAAGCAGCATCATTAAATTAATTCTGTGTCTTATATTTTTCCTGCCAATAATAGCAAACTCACAGGAAGTTCGTTTCAAACATTTAACAATAAATGAGGGTCTCTCACAAAATGCTGTCTTTGCAATTCTGCAGGATAGCAAAGGATTCATGTGGTTCGGCACTAAAGACGGTCTAAATCGCTTTGATGGTTATTCATTCACAGTCTATCAGCACAATTCATTTGATTCAACTTCGATTTCTGATAATTACATTTCCTCACTGTTTGAAGATAGTCGTGGTATTATCTGGATTGGAACATTAAGCGGAGGATTAAATCGTTTTCATCGCGAGACTGAAACTTTTGAACGCATTCCCATTACTTCATCTGCTTCTGGAAATCTTATTACTAATGAAGTACTTTCTATTGCAGAGGATTTAAATGGTAATATTTGGATAGGCACGAGAGGCGACGGTTTATTCCGATTATCCTTTATTAAAGGTAAAATATTAAAAGAGAATTATAAACAATTTGTTCACCAGACAGATAATAAAAATAGTTTAAGCAATAATGTGGTATCTGCTTTATGTCTGGATTCGCAAGGCACTTTGTGGATAGGAACAGAAGACGGCATTAACAAATTTGATCCGGAAAAAGAAAATTTTGTTCGTTATAATATTTACACAAAAAATCCTTTGGCACCATCCATTCCATTTGATAGAAGTGTCAGTTCAATATATGAAAGCAGAAGCGGCGACTTATGGCTTGGAACCCAGAGCGGTATAGTTAAGTTTGACAGAAGAAACGGAAACTATAAATCGTTTCCTCATCATTATGAAATTTTTAGGTATGGCTGGGGAAACATTAAAAATATCATTGAAGATTCTTCAGGAAAATTATGGCTTTCAACCCCCGCTGAATTAATGAGATTTGATCCCGTAACCAACTCATATAATTATTTTAGAAATGATCCACTTAATCCTAAATCAATTAGTTATAATAGCATTGCTGCCGGGTATGTAGATAAAACCGGCATCCTCTGGTTTGGTACATCCGGAATGGGAATTAATTATTATGATCCTAAAGCAAATCGTTTCTCTACATTAATCGTAAAAAAAGAACCATCATCACGCGTAACAGGTTTCAGTGTGAGATCGGTTCTTGAAGAAGATAATGATTTTGTATGGGTTAGCACGGATGTACTTTATCGCTGGAATCGAAAGACCGGAGAAATTAAAAGCTATGAAACAAGCTCAAATTATCTCGATGCTTTCGGAAACACAGGTGTCTGGTCAATGATAAAATCATCTGATGGTAAAATCTGGACTTCTACAACTGAGGGACTCTACAGGTACGATCCCTTAACAGAAAAGGTGAGACAATATAAATTCAATCCCGCAGATACAACGGGTTTAATGCAGAAGGATGTTTATGCAGTATTTGAAGACAATGAAGGAAGTATTTGGGTTGTCACAGTAAATTTTCTAAGTAAGCTTACTGATATTGAAAAGGGTATCTTTCAACATTTTCGATATGATCCGGGACCTCCATATAATGAACAAGTCCGACCGGTTGTTTACCAGGATAGGAAAGGAATTTTTTGGTTGGGAACGAAAAACGGATTGATCCGATTTAATTATGAAACCCAATCGTTTAAAAGCTATCGTAATGATTCTAAAAATCCTCTAAGTCTGAATAATGATTTGATAAAATCAATTTGTGCTGATCCAATACAACCGGATAAAATTCTTTGGATTGGTACTGCAGGCGGAGGGTTAAATCGTTTTAATATTGATGAAGAAACATTCACACATTTTACTGAAAGACAAGGTTTACCTAATAATGTAGTTTATGGAATTTTGCCGGACAGGAAAGGAAATCTTTGGTTAAGTACAAATAAAGGGTTATCTAAGTTTTCCGCCAAAGGCGGATCCGCCTCTGGCGGAAATCCTGTTACTTATTCATTCAGAAATTATGATGTACGGGATGGTTTGCAAAGCAATGAATTCAATACAGGTGCGTATTATCTAAGTAAAAGCGGAGAAATGTTTTTTGGAGGTATAAATGGTCTAAACTATTTCTTCCCCGATAAAATCAAAGATAATCCTTACAGTCCTGATCTGGTATTTACAAATTTAAAAGTTCGTGATCGTTATATTTCCTGGAGAGATAGCACTGCTATATTAAAAGAATCAATTTCTGAAACAGAAAAAATTATTCTTTCCTACGATGATGATGTAATTACATTTGAATTTGCAGCACTGGATTATTCCGCCTCTGAAAAAAATCAGTATGCATATAAGCTGGAAAATTTTAATGAGGATTGGATTTATTCCGGTTCTGTCCGTACTGCTACATATACAAACCTTTCTCCGGGGGAATATATTTTCCATGTTAAAGGATCAAACAATGACGGCATCTGGAACGAAAAAGCAATATCTCTTAGCGTAATCATTAATCCACCATGGTGGAGTACGTGGTGGGCTTATATTTTGTATGGTCTCCTGTTTCTTTCGGGACTTTATTGGATAAGGCGTTATGAACTAAACAGAATAAAACTTAAAAATCAGTTGAAGCTTGAAAAAGTTGAAACAGATACTCTGCGAAATCTCGATCAGGTGAAATCTCATTTCTTTGCAAATATCTCGCACGAGTTCCGCACTCCGCTAACATTAATTCTTGGGCAGGTTGAAAGTGTTTTGTCATCCAGCATTGATACTAAGGAAAAAGGTAAGCTGCAGGTAGCAAACAGAAATGCAAGAAGACTGCTTACTTTGATTAATCAGTTGTTAGATTTATCAAAGCTTGAAGCTGGTAGCATGGAATTAAAAGCTGAACAGCATAACATAGTTTCATTTCTTAAAAGCCTTTTCTTTTCGTTCGAATCTCTTGCTGAGTCAAAAAAAATCTCCTTAAAGTTTGAAACTGAATTGGAAAATATTCCCGTAGTTTTTGATCCTGATAAAATGGAAAAGGTTTTTTATAACCTTGTTTCAAATGCATTCAAGTTTACATCAGCACAAGGAGAAATAAAAGTAATAATAAATCCCCCTTCTTTTCCCCCTTTATCAAAGGGGGAATTAAAAGGGGGTTCAGTTGAAATCCGGGTTAAAGATAATGGAATTGGTATTCCGGCTGATCGCCTTTCACATATCTTCGATCGTTTTTACCAGGTTGATAGTTCAAGCACACGTGAACATGAAGGAACGGGTATTGGTTTAGCTCTTACAAAAGAATTAGTTGAACTTCATAAAGGAAAAATAACAGTTAACAGTAAAGAAGGGGAGGGAACGGAATTTATAATAAGATTTCCTTTAGGTGATTTTAAAATTGAGAAAGAACAAATAGTTGAACTACCTACTGATAAATTTTCTTTAGATAATAATAATGATTCTGAAATTATAGAAACAAATCAGGAATCCCGCCTTCGCAAAGTCTTCGGCGGGCAAGCCGGTATCCGGCATCAGACATCAGAAAGCTCAAAAGAAATTATTTTAATAGTTGAAGATAATTCTGATGTTCGGTCGTATATACGTGAACAGCTTGAAAATGATTATAAAATAATTGAAGCCTCAAATGGTGAAGGGGGAATATTAAAAGCACAATGTGAAATTCCTGATCTTATTATTACTGATGTAATGATGCCGAAGATGGATGGCTATCAGTTGAGTAAGCAAATCAGAAGTGATGAAAAGACAAGTCACATCCCGATCATAATGCTTACAGCCAAAGCAGCACTCGATGATAAGATTGAAGGACTTGAAACAGGCGTTGATGCTTATCTAACTAAACCTTTCAGTGCTAAGGAACTGAAGGTAAGAGTTAAGAATTTAATTTATCAGCGTGAACAGCTTAGAAAGCGATTCAGTAAATCAACAGTTATCAAACCTTCAGAAGTATCTGCTGTTTCTGTTGATCAGATCTTTTTAGAAAAAACTATAAAGATAATTGAAAAACATTTTGAAGATGAAAAGTTTAATGTGGATAAATTAGCTGAAGAAGTTTATATGAGTGTTTCTCAGCTTAACAGGAAACTTAACGCACTTGTTGATCAGCCGGCAGGGCAATTAATCCGATCACTTCGCTTGCAAAGAGCCGCTGATCTTTTAAAGCAAAATGCAGGAAGCGTTGCTGAGATTTGTTATAAGGTTGGCTTTAATGATCAGGCTTATTTCTCCCGCGCGTTTAAGAAACAATTTGGGTGTTCACCTTCTGAGTATAAAGGATTGCGGGAGAGGAGAATCGGGGAATAGGACGTGTAAACAATATTAAAGTCTAATTTTTTTTTTCATTTTTTAATAGTTGTATGAGTAAATTGACTAACTAACTGTTAGTAACTATTTTAATCATAAGATTATTATAACCATTGTTATGGTATTACAAGATTTCGAAATAAGCAAAATTAAAATCCATTGGATTAAAACATCAGATAAAGATTTTAAAACAATGATGAACTTATTTAAATCTAAAGAATATTATTGGAGCCTTTTTGTCGGGCATCTTGTTATAGAAAAATTATTAAAAGCATTTTACGTAAAAAATAAAAAACAGCAAGCACCATTCACACATAATTTATTAAGACTTTCAGAACTTTCTGATTTAGAACCAACTCAAGAGCAATCTGATTGGCTTGATTCTATTACTACCTTTAATATCAATACCCGTTACGATAGTTATAAAAATGAATTTTATAAAAAATGCAATAAAAAATTTACAGAAGAATGGATTGAAAAAATCAAAGAGTTAAGGAAATGGATAAAAAGCAGGCTCTCTTAATTGCAAGAAAATATATTAATGTTGTGAAGGATTTCTATCCTATACAAAAGGCATTATTATTTGGATCATTTGCCAAAGGAAATTATAACGAACACAGTGATATAGATATTGCAATAATCTTCAAGCGAATTGATGATGTTATTCAAAGGCAAATAGAACTAATGAAATTGAGAAGAGAAATTGATTTGAGAATTGAACCTCATCCTTTTGACGCAAAAGATTTTAATAAATTAAATCCCGTCGCTAATGAAATAATTAAATATGGTATGGAAATCTGAACCTAATGTAATAGCCGTGGATAGATACAATTAATCCTCCGTTCACTTCGTCTTCAAAAAACCGCTGATCTTCTACAACAAAATGCAGGAAGTGTTGCTGAGATTTGTTATAAAGTTGGTTTTAATGATCAGGCTTATTTTTCACGTACATTTAAGAAGCAGTTAGGGTGTTCACTGTCTGAATATAAAATGAAATAATTCGTTTATCTCCTATAAGTATTTGAGACTTCTTTAGTGGAACTTAGTGCACTTAGTGCCTTAGTGGTTAAAGCTTTGCAGGTTTTATTTGCCACTAAGACACAAAGGACACTAGGAATCACTAAGTAAGTTCCACTTGCACAAAAAGTCCTAACTATTGCGTGAATAGTACAAGATAACCGCGAGACATTAGCATACTTTTGCTTCTGAAATTTGTAACTAAAAGCAACCGAGATTTTTATAACCGTAGCTCAGATTTCCAAATCTGAGATGCACAACCAGGACTGGAGTCCTGAATTACGAGTTTTTTCAACAGTCGTTTCAAAAACACCAGAACAAATAATGATATTGCTAAAAATGAATGGAACTTATCACAATGAAGGAAGGATCGTTCTTGATAAAAGTAAAACAATTGAGTGGAAAGAATTGAGTGCTGAAAAGCCGCCGGAATTGCCCGGTAGCAGCAATGTAGAACTAACTATTACTTTTGATGAAAGTGATTTCCTGTCTGGTAAAAATGGAATTGTGTGGGCTACTTACAATTTAAGACAGGTTGAGGTAATACAAAGCGCTCTCCTTGCGCAACACCTCAGTTCAGAAGTGAAAAACATTGGTTTTGGAAAAGAAGATATGTTCTTAATAAACATTACAAATGGTTCGGATGTTAATGAAGCAATTGATTTTATCTGGAGAAGCGACGGCGGCTTACGGCTGAAACCGGATTGGACTTATCCCGACAAAGAAACAAATAAAAGTTTTGAGCTATGGTTAAACGGACAATAGCTTAAATAAAAAATCATTCATCAATAAATAAAAAGGTTATACAAATGAAAACTTCATGGAAAGTCTCTTTAACAGTGTTCGCATTCTTTATTCTTGGTTTCTCATCTGCTTTATATTCTCAAACTCCTGCTCCTTCTGCCGAAGAAGAGGTAATTGCATTAACCTACAAAATCTGGAAAGCAGAAAATGAAAAAGATATGGCTGTAAGAAATAAATATATTTCTGATGATTATACTGAATTCAATGGCGCTTACTCAACTCGCATAGATGGAAAAACCAAAAATTTTAGCCTTTCTGATGCAAATAGTATGGGCGGGACTTCACTTGCTGATGAAATGCTTAATCCTAAAGTTCAGGTTTATGGTGATGTAGCCGTATTGACATACAACTTTGCCGGTGTAATGAAGAATAATGATGGGAAAGTTATAAACAGCAAAGCTAAATCTACAAGAGTCTATGTAAAAACGAATGGAGAGTGGAAACTCGTTCATGCAAATTTTGGTATGGATCCGGTTAATGATTAAGCAATAGTAAAATAACTAAGGAAAATTATGAAAAACTTAAAAGCATTAATTCTTTTTTTGATTGTTACATTGCTTTCATCTTGCACAAGCAAAGACAATCAGGTTGAAGATAGTAAAACGCAGGATGCTCAAACTGAAACCCACGAGTATTTCCTTTTACGCCCTGTTGCTGAAAAGAACTATGGTTACTCACACGCAGTGCGTATTGGCGATGAACTCATAATATCCGGTGCAGTTAGTATGGATGATTCGGGTAGTCCAACCGCTGTAGGAAATTTGGAACAACAAATGAAAAATTGTTATGCTGACTTAAACAAAGTGTTAGCTCATTATGGTTATTCATTTGATGATGTGGTTGTTGAAAATATTTTTACAACAAATATGGCTGAGTTCCTGAATCAGTCCGGCTATCGCAATACAATTTATAAGAAGAATTACCCAACAGGTACATGGTTAGAAGTAAAAGGTCTGGCATTGCCGGAATTTATGATAGAGATAGAATTGGAAGCTCATAAATCTAAATGAAATGGAAAGTTCAATAATCATTAATTAAACAATAGGAGAAATAAAATGTTGAGTGAAACGAAATCCCGAAATACGGGGAAAGCGTTACAAGTGTTTTTGTATTTAATATTGTTTCAAGTTCTTGTAGCATCTGGGTTTGCGCAGGAACATTATACTGAAGGTACCGTTCGGGCAGTAAGCTATTATAGAACTAACCCCGGCCAATTTGATAACTATATGAAATACCTTCGGGAGAATTTCCTTCCACAGCAGGAAGAGGTAAAGAAGCAAGGACTTATTCTTGACTACTATTTACTTCTAAATCAACCATCCAGCCCGAACGATTGGGATGTAGCAGTTGTATATGTCCATAAGAATTTTGGTGATGCTCTTGATTTTAACCAAAGCGAAGTAGATAAGATGAAAGAAATATCGGCAAAGCATTATAAAACAAAAGATGAAGATAAGGTACGCGAATTGGCTGATATACGTTTAGATATGAGAAAATTTCTCGGAGTAAAATACTTAAGCGCAATTACTCTCAAACCAATGAATTAATTCTTAAAAGGAGTATAAAATGAAACAGCTACTTTCAAAATTTACGTTGCTTCTCTCAGTGCTATTTTTATCAGTCAGCAGCTTTGCACAAAATGGAACAGTCAAATACGTTTACACAATTGATTATCCTATGGGTGGAAAAGCTGCATATTTAGATTGGGTTAAATCAATTGTAAGCGTTCTACAAAAACCGGAAGAATTAATCTCACTTGCTTCATATGATAATTATTGGAGCGAAACACCGGAACGGGTTGTTGAGTTTGAATTTGCAAACAACCTTGATGCTGCAAAATATTTTGACAATACTGAAATTAGAAATGTCGTTGAACAAGTTATAGATCATGGAATTACCAGAGGAGTTTTTGTTTTAAATAAACGGGGTGATTACAATCCTGGAGGGGAAAAAAGAACCAGTATCAAATTTGTTTTTACACTTGACTACGGTGTTGGAAACAGGTCTGCATACCTGGATATGGTGAAGACTGTAGTTAAAACTCTTCAAACACCTGATGAAGTAAAACGAATTACTTCTTATGATAATTACCTTAACAGCTCACCAAACCGTGTCATAGAATTTGAGTTTGATTCAATGGAAGATTGCGTCAAATATTTTGAGATGCCTGAGATTAAAAGCATAGTTGATAATAGTGTTAGTATGTCTATAAATCATAGGACGTCTGTTTTAAAACTTTTAAGAGAATACAATAAAAATTAATATAACTAATCATTATTAAATAGGAGAAATAAAATGTTGAATGTTGAACGAAGTGAAATCCCGCTTTGCGGGGAAACGAAATCCCGCCTGTCTGCCGACCTGTCTGCCGACAAGGCAGGCAAGGCAGGTAATGCGGGGAAAAAGTTCAGATTCTTTTTACTCCCAATATTCATTCTTGTTCTTGTTGCATCTACGTTTGCCCAGGAACATTATACTGAGGGAAATGCTCGTGTTGTAAGTTTTTATAGAACTAATCCAGGTCAGTTTGATAACTATATGAAATATCTTCGTGCAAATTTTCTGCCGAATCAGGAAGAGGCAAAAAAGCAGGGACTTATACTTGACTATTATGTACTTCTGAATCAGCCATCAAACCCGGATGACTGGGATGTAGCTGTTGGATACATTTATAAAAGTTTTGGTGATGCTCTTGATTATAATCAGGGTAACGCAGATAAGATGAAAGAAATACAATCAAAACATTTTAAAACCAAAGATGAAGATAAGATAAGTGATTTGATGGCTAAGCGTTTTGATATGAGAGAATTTCTCGGAGTAAAGTATATACGTGAAATCACTCTTAAACCGATGAATTAAAAATCAATAAATAAATATTTTCTTTAACAAACAAAAAGGAGATGTGTTATGAAACATTTCAAATTAGTTGTAGTATTTTTTCTGTTTGCTGTATTAGCAGTCAGCACCTTTGCGGGAGACAAGGAAGATGTTGGGGCTGTTATTAATAAAGCTTGGGATGCATTTAACAGCAAAGACAATCAAACTTACTTTACATACTTAGCAGATGACCTCGAGGTATTTACAGGAGTTTCAACGCCGCTGCTTCATATAGGTAAACCTCATTGGATGGAATTTGTTAACAGTTTTGGCTCCTTGCCGTTGGTTACTTACAACCAGCAGCAAAATACTATCCGAATTTATAATGGAAATACAGCGGTTGTTAACGGATACTTTGTTTTTATGATAGTTGATAAAGATGGATCAGTAACAACTCAAAGCGGCAGGAACAGCACAACTCTCGTTAAGCAGAACGGCAATTGGCTGATAGTTAACTACCATTTTTCACCAATGTTTTAAAATAATAAAAGCCGGGATTTACCGGAAGGAGAATTAAAATGAAATCATTAATAAGAAAAGTTCTTTTCTTAAATATTTCTATTCTGATAGTAACATTTGTTTTTATCGCAGGATGCCAGCAGCAAAAACCAGATCCTTCTCAGGAACTTAAAACACTCGTTGATAAGTATGTTGAAATCTGGAATAGTGGAAACCTCAGCGAATTGGATGCGATTATGGATTCAAACTATGTGCGAACCGCAAATACGCTACCTAACGTTGAGGGTTTGGATGGTCAAAAGAAACTAATTTCGGGATTTAGAACGGCATATCCAGATGGCAAATTAGTTTTGGAGGAGGAGGTTTATTCAGAGAATAAAGCCGTTGGTCGCTGGGTTTATACAGGAACAAATACCGGTCCGGGTGAAATGCCTCCAACAGGAAAGCAAATAAAAATTTGGGGAATAACTATCCTGCATTTCGCTAATGGTAAATTAACTAGGGAAATTGTTTCTTTTGACAACCAGGCATTAATGGAACAGCTTGGTTATACTATGATGCAGCAATCAGGCAAGAAGTAATAAAGGAATAAAAATCAATAAATAAATATTTTCTTTAATAACTAAAAAGGAGTTAGTGCTATGAAACAATTAATTAACACAAGTCTAAAAGCAGCTTCTCTGTTTTTAATAATGACATTTGTAATTTCAGCAGGATGCCAGCAGCAAAAACCAGATACTTCTCAGGAACTAAAGCCAATCGTTGATAAACTTGTGGAAGTCTGGAATAAGGGAAATTTCGAAGAACTGGACGCGATTATTGATCCAAATTTTGTGAGACGTGTAAACCAATTACCTGGCGTTGAAGGTCTTGATGGGCTAAAGAAAGTAATCTCAGGATTCAGAACGGCCTTTCCGGATGTGAAATTAGTTATAGAGGACGAGATCTATTCAGAGAACAAATCTGCAGATCGTTGGATTTTTACAGGAACAAATACTGGCCCTGGTGAAATGCCTCCTACGGGAAAGTCTGTTAGGATATGGGGAGAAGCTATTCTTCACTATGCCAATGGAAAAATCACTGAAGAGTGGGTTGCCTTCGATAATCAATCTCTAATGGAACAACTTGGATTTACAATGATGCCGATGACAACAGATAAAAAAATTAAATGAAATCAATCAAAAAGGAGATAGTGCTATGAAACAATTAATTCAACTAAGTCTAAAAGCAGCTTCTCTGTTTTTGATAATGACATTTGTTATTTCAATGGGATGCCAGCAGCAACAGCCGGATTATTCTAAAGAATTAAAACCACTCTTTGATAAATATTACGAAGTCTGGGAAACTGGAAATGTAGATGAACTGGATGCGATTTTTGATCCGAAATTTGTGAGACATTCAGATGCTTCTTCCTCTGCTGATGGATTAGATAATCTAAAAAAAGTAATTACGGCATTCAAAACCGCCTATCCGGATCTCAAGGTAGTTTCGAACGAAGAAATCTTTTCTGAGAACAAATTTGCCGGACGTTGGACATTAACAGGAACCAATACAGGTTCCGGTGAAATGCCTCCTACAGGGAAGAAAATTGAAATCTGGGGAGTAAATATAATTCATTTCGAAAATGGAAAGATAGTTGAAGAATGGGATTCATTCGACAACGTGCCATTGTTGGAACAGCTTGGATATACAATAACACCGCCATCAGGTGAAATGAAGTAAATATTAAATGGAACCCATATGAAAAACGTAATTCAAATTTTACTATTTGTAAGCACACTGATATTATCCAACTGTTCACAGCAAACAAAAGAAGAAATGCATTCAGACAATGAAGCTTACAAAAAAACAATGGATCGGTTAGTTGAAGAGGTTTGGAATAATCAAAACCTTGATATTCTCGCTGAAGTTTTTACTGGAGATGCCGAGCTACACATTGGCGGGCTAGATTATAACCTGAAAGGAATTCCTGAATTTCGTGAAAAATATATGCGTGCAACGATGACTGCTTTTCCGGACATTCAGCACGGGTATGACAAACTTATTATTCAAGGGAACATGATTGCAATGATGTTTTTTGGTGAGGGAACCCATAAAGAAGAATATGAGGGAATTCCAGCAACAAACAAAGTATTGCATTATCGGGGAATGGCATTCTTTAGAATGGAAGATAACCGGATAGCTGAGGTTTGGACTCATTCTAACTGGGCCACTCAATTTGCGGAATTAACCAATATTAGGAAAAATTAAATGTTCACATATAATAAATATTTTCTTTAACAATCAAAAAGGAGTACGTTCTATGAAACAGTTACTTTCAATATTCGCTGTATTATTTGCAGTAATATTTTTATCAGGAATCAGCTTTGCACAGGATGCCACAAAAGTAGATCCTAAACATTACAAAGTTGAATTTGAAAATGACCAGGTTCGTGTATTAAGAATTACCTATGCACCAGGAGAAAAAGGTGTAATGCATTCACACCCTGAAGGTTTAGCAGTTTTTCTGAGTGATGCCGCCGGAAAATTTACATATCCAGACGGTAAAACCGAGAAGCTTGAGTTTAAAAAAGGATTTGTTACCTGGGTTCCGGCAACAACTCATCAGGGAGAAAATGTTGGTGATAAACCTTTTGAAGTAATCCAGGTTGAAATGAAAAATAAATAATAGCAAAGAAAGTATCTCAAAAAACAAAAAATATAAAGGAGTTAATGTTATGAAACAATTACTTTCCATATTCACAGTACTATTTGCTGTGATGCTTTTATCAGGAATCAGCTTTGCACAGGATGCTACGAAAGTAGATCCTAAACATTACAAAGTTGAATTTGAAAATGATCAGGTTCGTGTTTTAAGAATTACTTATGGACCTAAAGAAAAATCGGTTATGCATGAGCATCCCGATGCTTTTGCTATATTCCTGAATGATTTGAATGGCAAATTCACTTTCCCTGACGGAAAATCACAGGAGATTACACAAAAAGCAGGCATGACCTTATGGACACCCGCGGGAAAACATTTGCCGGAAAATGTTGGAGATAAACCCTTTGAACTCATTCTGGTTGAAATGAAAAATAAATCAACTAAATAAGTTTAATTCATAATAGTGTGTTCTTAAAATAAATCTTAAACATAATATAAAGGAGTAAGTACAATGAAAATGTTCTCTCAATTTTTTGCAATAATTTTAATTGCATCTCTTTTCCTGGGTGGAAAAAGCTTTGCTCAGAATAACGAGCAGCCAACTCTTATTGTAAGCTTTAACCAGGTTATGTTGCCTGATATAGGAAAAGTCAACAAAATGGTTGATTCAATTTTTATCCCGATTCTTAAGGAACTGGTTGATGAAGGAATGATCAATGGTTTTGGACAATTCATTCACTCATGGGGAGATGAATGGAACGTTAATTTTTGGTATACAGCAAAAGATATGGCTTCATTTGATAAATTCTGGGATGAATATGTTAAGCGAACTAACGAAAGACATCCCGGATCTTTTGCAGCAACCACAAAATATTTCCAGGCGCATAAGGATAATATTTACACAATCCGCAACCAATATTCTCTACCAACAGAACAATAATAGATTCTTATTTTAAGATGTCATCATTTAAAAAGATGACATCTTACTTTTACACAGCCGTTGTTCTTAATTAAGAAAAATAACTAATCAAAAACAAAGGTTCTAAATGAAAGCAATATCAACTAAAAGAAAATCGACTGAAGTAATTAAAGCTACATCATACTTGAAAATGATCCTCCTTTTAATAACAATATTTGCATTTGCCAATCTGTTGCAGGCACAAGATAACACAACATTCCATTTTACTTTCAACCATATGGCATTTTCTGTAAAAGATCTGGATGCTTCCGTGGAATTTTATAAAAAAGTTTTACAATTAAAAGAAATTGATAATCGTTCTGCCCTTGAAGGTATCCGCTGGCTTTCTTTGGGTGAGAATAAAGAACTCCATCTTATTTCGGTAGTGAAAGAAAACGTTTCTGTCAACAGGGCTGTTCATCTTGCTTTAACTACAAAAAACTTTGATGAGTATATTAGACGATTGGAAGATTTAAAAGTGCCTTATGGTGACTGGCTTGGTACGCCTAACACTGTTAATAAAAGAGCAGATGGTGTGAAGCAGATTTATTTTAAGGATCCGGATGGTTACTGGATTGAAATAAATAATTCCTATTCAGCTACTCCATCTGTTCAGCAGATTAAAGATGAAGTTTGGCAACTTGAGGAGAATTACTGGAAATATGTTATAGCCAATGACCTCAAATCTTATCTCACTTTATGGGATGATAGTTTTATTGGTTATCCTTCCAACAATAACATTACAGGCAAAGAACATATTACCGACTGGATTACGGATATGTATAAAGACAAGAGCCGAAAATTCAATTATGAACTAACCCGTAAAGTTGAAAATGTATTTGGCGACATAGTAATTGTGTTGTATGATGTAACCAATATATGGACCAATGATAAAAATGAAGAAGAAAAAATACCCTTTAAAATAACACATACCTGGAAAAAGACAGACAAGGGCTGGCTAATTATCGGAGGAATGGGGGCAAAGAAATAATCAAAATTGCTATTCCGGATTGAGATTTAATAAGAAGGGTAAATGAATTTTATACTTTAAAATCATTCCTTCAACTTTTAAAATGTTAAATTATAAAAGAGATTATTTCTATTATAAATAACTAATGAAACTTACCAAACAACAACAAACAGAAGCAATGCAGGTGTATGAAGCTTACTGGGATAGTTATTTAAAGGGCGATGTGAAGACACTAGCTTCTTTACTTGATGATGATTACAACCAGATAGGCAGTGTAGAAAATGAAGTGTTTTTTAATAAGAGGGATGCTGTAAAATTTGTACAAGAAACTATTGATCAGGTAGCGGGAAAAGTGGAAATGCGAAATAGGATTACAAAAGTGGATCGCGTTGATGTGTTTTTTCTTATTAGTGAGCAGTGTGATTTATATGTTCTGATTGATGGGGCATGGTCTTTCTATGCAAAATTCAGGGCTTCATCCCTGCTGCAGAAAAAAGAACAAGGATGGAAATTTATTCATCAACACTCCTCGTTGCCTGATACAAAGGCTCAGGAGGGTGAGAATATTGCAATTGAAAAAATATCTGCGGAAAATCTTCTACTTCGTGATGCGGTAAAAAGACGTACAGTTGAACTGGAAAACAAAAGCAGAGAATTAGAAATTGAAGCATCGCTTGAAAGAGTAAGAGCCGTTGCGATGGGGATGAAACAACCCGATGATATGGTAGATGTTTGCCGTATTATTTCAGATCAACTGCAATTGCTTAAAGTAAAAGATATCAGGAATATACAAACTGCAATTATAAATGATGCAAAAGGTATTTACCTGAACTATGAATACTTTACTCAATATAAAACAACCAGTACTCTTGAGATTGAAATAAAACTTCATCCTGTCGTGATAGAATTTGTAAATGAAATACAAAAATCAAATGATGCTTTTTTTACTAAGACTTTTTAAGGTGAAGCATTGCAGGATTGGCGGGAATACCGGAAGAATACAAATCAGATTCCCGATCCTATGCTGGATGAAGCAAAATCGCTTCACTATTATTTTTATTCCATTGGTCCGGGTGCTTTAGGTGTTTCCACTTATGCACTTTTGAATGAAGTAGACATTAATGTATTTAAACGGTTCCGCAATGTATTTGAGCTGGCTTATCGAAGGTTCATTGACATTGAACAAGCCGAAGCCCAGGCAAGGGAAGCAAAGATTGAAGCGGCATTGGAAAGAGTGAGAAGCAGAACAATGGGCATGCAAAAAAGCGAAGAGCTCAAAGAGGTAATTCAGGTTATATACGAACAATTCGGTCACTTAAATATCAATATTGAACATGCAGGGATTATTATGGATTATAAGGCAAGGGATGATATGAATATTTGGTTAGCTGACCAGCACGGGGCTCCCTCTCAAGTAACAATTCCTTATTTTGATTCTGTGCCTTGGAATCGTTTTAATGAAGCAAAAGAAAAAGGAATGGATTTCTTTGCCGTCAATCTGACTTTTGAAGAAAAAAACAGATTTTATCAAAAGCTTTTTAAGTATATCCCTGGATTGCCGGAGGAAGCAAAGGAATTTTATTTTAGTTGCCCTGGCGTTGCAATATCAACTGTATTGTTAGAGAATGTTTCCCTGTACATCGAGAATTTTTCGGGTATTCCTTATTCAGATGAAGAGAATAACACGCTCATGCGCTTTGGAAACGTATTCCAACAAACCTACACCCGTTTTAATGATCTGCAAAAAGCAGAAGCACAAGCAAGAGAAGCACAAATTGAAGCTTCTTTGGAAAAAGTCAGAAGTAGCGCAATGGCTATGCATTATAGTAATGATATTTCTTCAACAACTACTGCTGTATTTGAGGAATTGGGAAAACTTAACGTCAAGTCCAAACGTTGCGGAATTGCATTGCTTTCCGGAAACTCTTATATGGGCCATGTTTATGCTGCTGCAACTTCTTCAGATGGAAAATTCCTTACACTGAGGCGATCTATTGATATGACGCAGCATCAATCTCTGCAGCAACAGTATGAAACCTGGAAAAAGCAAGAGAATTATTTTATTGAAATGAATGGAGATGAATTAAAATCTTATTATCAGCTTCCTTTTTTTTATTCATCACCTGATTATGTTCCGCCTGCAAATTATGAACGGACTGAGTACGGTTATTATATACCTTTTCCTGAAGGATTATTTTATGCCTGGACAGAAAATCCTTATACTGAAGATGAAATAAATATTCTGAAACGTTTTAAAAGAATTGTAGCTCTTACTTTCAGACGTTTTTTTGATCTACAAAAAGCAGAAGCACAGGCAAGAGAAGCAAAGATTGAAGCCGGGCTTGAAAGAGTGAGAAGCAGAACAATGGCAATGCAAAAAAGCGAAGAGCTCAAAGAGGTAATTCAGCTTGTATATGAACAATTCATTCACTTAAATATCAATATTGAACATACCGGGTTTGTTATGGATTATAAGGCAAGGGATGATTGGGATATTTGGATAGCTGACCAGCTCGGGGTTCCCTCTCATGTAACAATTCCTTATTTTGATTCTGTGTGGGGGAATCGTTTTAATGAAGCAAAAGAAAAAGGAATGAATTTCTTTGCCTACAATCTGGGTTTTGAAGAAAAAAACAGATTTTATCAAAAGCTTATTAAGTATATTCCTGGAGTGTCGGAGGAAGCAAAGGAATTTCTTTTTAGTTGCCCTGGCGTTGCATTATCGATTGTATTGTTAGAGAATGTTTGCCTGTACATCGAGAATTTTTCGGGTATTTCTTATTCAGATGAAGAGAATGCCACGCTTATGCGCTTTGGAAAGGTGTTTCAACAAACCTATACACGTTTTTTTGACCTTCAAAAAGCAGAAGCGCAGGCAAGAGAAGCGAAGATTGAAGCAGCATTGGAACGTACCCGTACACAAAGTATGATCATGCAGCATTCGAATGAATTGGATGATACCTTACGGGTTTTTCACGAACAGGTTCTTTTGCTGGGTATCAATTCAGCATTTTCATTTTTATGGCTTCCCGATGAAGACAAAGAACGTCATATCTTTTGGGCTGCCTGGGCAGAAAATAATTCGACAGTTTTCAGAAGTAAGGCGATCAATTATCCGCTTGACAGAAATGAACCCGCCACGGCACAATGTCTTGCAGACTGGAAAAGCAATGAACCTGTTTATTCATATCATGTACCACCTGCTGCTGTTGAAAATTATTTTGCTGCGTGGCAAGAGTTGATTGATGGAGTTGAACAACTGAAACCGGAATATTTCTCTGACGGCTTATATTATGTGGAAGCTTTTATGAAATATGGTTGCTTTGGTGTAATGGTTGCAACCGATTTAACTGAAGATGAAAAAAAGATTCTCGGTCGCTTTGCTATTGAATTTGAACGAACCTATACCCGTTTCCTCGACCTGCAAAAAGCCGAAGCACAGGCAAGGGAAGCAAAGATTGAATCTGCATTGGAAAGAGTAAGGGCCAAGGCAATGGCTATGCTTAACTCCGAAGACCTTGCTTTAACAGTCAGTTTATTTTTTGTTGAATTGAATGCCCTTAATGTTACACCTCACAGATGCGGAGTGTCCTTGGTGGATAAAGAATCCCGGATAGCAGATTTAACAGTGACTGTTGCAACAGAAGAAGGTCAAACTAAGGAAATGACCGGAAAATTGAAATTGACGGGTCACCCGGTATTAGATGCCGCTTATGATCATTGGATAAACCAAAAGGAATATCATCCGGTGTTGCACGGCGATGAAATAAAAAAGTACTACCAGGTCATGAATCCGCAGGTTGAATTTCCTGATTTTTCAAAAGATACAGTTCAATTCGGACATTACTTTTCCTTTAAAGAAGGATTTGTGTTTGCCTGGACAGAAAAAGAACTAATGGAAGAGGAACTGCAGATATTCCGCAAGTTTACTTCTGTGCTCAGTCTTACCTACAGACGGTATATGGATTTAAAAGATGCCGAAGCACAGGCAAGAGAAGCACAGATAGAACTGGCACTTGAAAAAGTTCGTGCAAGAACGATGGCAATGCAGCAGAGTAATGAATTGAAGGAAGTCGTGGTGAATATATTTGAAGGAATGAATAAACTGGGTTTTGATCTTGCAGTGTGCAATATTGCACTGATTAATAATGAAACTTATGATATTGATGTATGGACTGCTCACCATACAGATGAAGGTGTATCTACTTATAATGTAAGGATTCCTTATTTCAATCATCCCTTTAGAGAACAGCTGCTGGAATCATTCAGAAAAGAAATTCCCTTTAGCACTCATGAACTTTCAGGTGAGTTAAAGAAGAGTTATGATCATCTTTTTATTAAATATGTTGATATCAGTAATGTCCCTGATGACGTTAAGCTGTTAATTACAGAATTACCAGAAATTGAAAGTCTGGTATTGTCCGCTGCATATATGAAGCAAGGATTGCTTATTGTGTCCCGCACTACTCCTGCTACGAAATATGAAAGTGATATTCTGCAACGTTTTGCCAAAGTATTTGAACAAACCTATACACGTTTTCTTGATTTGAAAAATGCTGAGGCACAAGCTATCGAGGCTATGAGACAGGCTTCACTCGATCGTGTTCGTGCAGAAATTGCTTCGATGCGTACAACTGAAGATCTCAATCGCATAACTCCGATTATCTGGAGTGAACTTAAAACACTTGATGTTCCTTTTATTCGCTGCGGCGTTTTCATTGTTGATGAGACAAGTGCAAAAGTTCGGGTTTATTTAACAACACCGGATGGCCGTTCTCTTGCAGTATTAAATTTACCAATTGATGCTAATGAACTAACAATTAATGCTGTTGAGAATTGGCGTAAAGGTATTGTTTATAAAGGACATTGGAACAGAGAGGAGTTTATCAACTGGACAAAATCCATGATTGAACAAGGACAAATTCAAAACGCGGAAACTTACCAAGGTTCAGCAAATCCTCCGGAATCATTGGATCTCCATTTTGTTCCTTTCACTCAGGGTATGCTTTACATTGGAAACACATCTCCTCTAACTGAGGAGAAAATTCAATTAGTAAAATCTTTAGCTGAAGCATTCTCGATTGCTTATGCAAGGTACGAGGATTTTAAAAATCTTGAAGAGGCTAAGAATAAAGTTGAAGTGACTTTGAACGAATTGAAATCCGCACAAGTTCAACTCATCCATTCTGAAAAAATGGCTTCGCTTGGTGAACTGACCGCCGGTATTGCACATGAAATAAAAAATCCGTTAAACTTCGTAAATAATTTTTCTGAAATCAGCCGGGAATTGCTGGATGAATTGAAAGCAGAATTGCAGAATGACAATAAGGAAGAGGTAATTGCAATTGCCGAAGATTTAAAACAAAATCTTGAAAAAATAAATCAGCATGGTAAACGGGCTGATTCCATAGTGAAAGGAATGCTTCTGCATTCAAGAGGTACATCAGGCGAGAAAGTTTTAACGAATATAAATGACCTTCTGGAGCAATATGTTACTCTCGCTTACCACGGATTAAGAGCACAGGATAAAGAGTTCAATATCAGCATAGAAAAAGATTATGATAAATCATTAGAGAAAATTAATGTTGTTCAGCAAGATATAAGCAGAGTATTCCTTAATATAATTAATAATGCCTGCTATGCGGCACATGAAAAGAAGCGTAAAAGCAGTGATGGCTTTATTCCCATACTCAAAGTATCTACTAAAAATTTGGAAGAAAAAGTTGAGATTAGAATTCAGGATAATGGTAATGGAATTCCTGCCTCTACTAAAGAACAGATATTCAATCCGTTCTTTACAACCAAACCAACAGGTGAAGGTACAGGTTTAGGTTTATCGCTTAGTTATGACATAGTTGTGAAACAGCATGCCGGCGAAATAAAATTTGAGACTGAGGAAGGAAAGTACACAGAGTTTATTATCATTCTACCAAAAGTTTAATTATCTTATTCTCAATATGTATTAGGATACAATCAATTAGACTATGAAAAAAGTTTTTTTTTACAGTCAAAAGCTTTGTTTAAATTGTTACAGCATTACTTAAAGTGATTTCGGCATGAGCCAAAAACTTTCACATTTCCCTGGGAAAAGAATAATTAAAATATTTTTTTTGCTTTTAGTTTTTCTGCCAATAATAACATACTCTCAGGAAGTCCGCTTCAAGCATTTAACTATAAATGATGGGCTTTCTCAAAATGCTGTCTTTGCTATTCTTCAGGACAGTAAAGGCTTTATGTGGTTTGGGACTAAAGATGGGCTAAACCGGTATGATGGATATTCATTTACAGTTTACCAGAATAATTCATTTGATATTACTTCGATTTCTGATAATTATATTACCACATTATTCGAGGACAGCCGTGGCATTTTATGGATTGGAACATTAAGCGGCGGAATAAATCGCTTTAATCGGGATGCTGAAACTTTTGACCGCATTACTATTACTTCGTCTTTTTCAGGTAATCTAATTACTAACGAAGTACTTTCACTAACTGAAGATTCAGTTGGTAATATCTGGGTTGGGACAAGAGGCGATGGATTATTCCGATTATCATTTAAAAAAGATAAAATAATTTTTAAACAATTTATTCATAAACCAGAGAATAAAAATAGTTTAAACAATAATGTTGTTCTAGCTTTATGTCTTGATTCTGAAGGTACCTTATGGATCGGAACTGAAGATGGTATAAATAAATTTGTTCCGGAAAAAGAAAATTTTATTCGCTTTAAAGTTTATACACAAAATCCAAAGGCACCATCAGTTCCATTTGATAGAAGTGTAAGCTCAATCTATGAAAGCAGAAACGGCGTATTATGGCTTGGAACGCTGAACAGCTTAGTAAAGTTTGACAGAAGAACCGGAACTTATAAATCTTATCCTCATCATTATGAAATTTTTAGATACGGCTGGGGAAACATTAGAAATATTGTTGAAGATTCATCCGGGAAATTGTGGCTTTCAACAATCGGGGAATTAATGAGGTTTGATCCGGTAACAAATTCATATGATTATTTTAAAAACGATCCTCTTAATCCTGAATCAGTTAGTTACAACAGCATTCATACCGGTTATGTTGATAAAACCGGCATTCTCTGGTTTGGAACAATAGGAATGGGAATTAATGTTTATGATCCGAAGTCAAACCGGTTTTCAACTTTTGTAAGTAAAAAAGATCCTTCATCCAGAGTAACGGGTTTTAGTGTCGCATCTGTCCTTGAAGATGATAATAATTTTGTTTGGATAGCTACATTCGTCGTATTATCCAGGTGGAACCGCAAAACGGGTGAATCTATAAGTTATGAAACAAGCTATAGTTCTGAGGATTTTGGAAATACACCAGCCTGGTCTATTGTAAAATCATCTGATGGAAAAATATGGTTTGCTACACCTTTAGGACTTTACTTGTACGATCATATAACAGAAAATACCAGGCTATATAAATTCAATCCCGCAGATACAACAGGTTTATTGCAGAAGGATATTTATGCAGTCTTTGAAGATAATGAAGGAAGTATTTGGATTGCCACTGTAAATTACATTAGTAAGCTCATTAATATTGAACGAGGTATCTTTAAACATTTTCGATATGATCCCGGACCTGAATATTATGAACAAGCTCGCCCGGTTATTTATCAGGATCCAAAAGGAATATTTTGGCTTGGAACAAAATATGGTTTGATTCGTTTTGATTCCCGGACTCAATCATTTAAGACCTACCGGAATAATCCAGATAAACCGACAAGTCTGAACAACAATTTAATTAAATCACTCTGTGCTGATCCATTTCAGCCGGATAAATTTATATGGATAGGTACTGCAGGCGGAGGATTAAATCGTTTTGACATTGAAGAAGAGACATTTATACACTTTACTGAAAAACAAGGTTTGCCAAATAATGTAGTTTATGGAATTTTACCTGACAGTAAAAGTAATCTTTGGTTAAGTACAAACAAAGGATTGTCCAAGTTTGATCCTCAGAAAGGTACTTTTAGAAATTATGATGTTAGAGACGGTTTGCAAAGCAATGAATTCAATACTGGTGCATATTATAAAAGCAAAAGCGGAGAAATGTTTTTTGGCGGTATAAATGGATTAAACTATTTCTTTCCGGATGAAATAAAAGATAATCCCTTTAAACCAGGTATTGTATTTACAAACTTGAAAATTCGTGACAGTTATATTTCCTGCAAGGATAGCTCAGGTATTTTGCAGAAAACAATTTCTGAAACAAAAAAAATAATTCTTCCATATGATTATGAAGTAGTTACTTTCGAGTTTGCTTCATTGGATTATTCGTCACCGGGAAAAAATTTATATGCCTATAAGCTTGAAAATTTTAATAATGATTGGATTTATTCCGGTTCTGTTAGAACTGCAACATTTACAAATCTTGATCCGGGTGAATATACACTATTTGTCAAAGGGTCAAACAACGATGGAGTCTGGAATGATACAGGAGCTGCCTTAGAAATTATTATAACTCCACCCTGGTGGCGGACAAACTGGGCATTTGCTTCTTACGGAATTTTTATACTGATGGGAATATTTGCAGTAGATAGAATGATGCGTCGAAAAGTAATCAGGAAGGAACGAGATAAAGCTAAGTTACGTGAAGCAGAATTGGTAAAAAAACAAGCAGAAGAATTGGAAACTGTAGACAGATTAGTAAGAGTAATTAACCGTGCGGAAAATTTGGAAAGTTTATTCAATTCATTATTGAAACAAACTATGAACTTTATTCCAAACGCCGAAAAAGCCGCTGTGTTTTTACTGGATAAAAAAGACAACTTATTCCGAGTTGCTTACACGGCCGGATATAAAGTTCAGGATCTTGAAAAAATTTATTTTACTCCTGATGAATTAAAAAAACGTTATACTGAAAATTCTGATGAAGTTGAAAAAGGTATTTATATACTTAAAAATCCACACAATTTATATGGTGATGAGAAACTTTCAGGTTTCAGTAAACCCAACTCAATGCTTATAATGGCTGTTGAGCTCGAAAACATAACTGAAGCTTATGTCGTCTTCGATAGTTTTTTAGAAAGGAATCCATTTGACTCTTCAGCAGCAAGGTTACTAAACAGATTTCGTGAACATGCAGTATCGGCAATTTCCAAAGCACAGGCTATTAAAACATTACAGGATAAAAATGAAGAAATAACAAGAACACAGGAACAGCTTGTAACACAGCAAAAGCTTGCTTCATTAGGTGCATTAACTGCCGGCATTGCACACGAAATAAAAAACCCGTTAAACTTCGTAAATAACTTTTCTGAAATCAGTAGTGAGTTGCTTGATGAGATGAAAAAAGAATTACAAAATGGTAATAAAGAAGAAGCAATTTCAATCGCCAATGACTTAAAACAAAATCTTGAGAAAATAAATCAGCATGGCAAACGTGCGGATTCTATTGTAAAAGGAATGCTTCTTCATTCAAGAGGAAGTTCAGGTGAAAAGACACTTACTGAACTGAATAACCTTCTTGACCAGTATGTTACACTTGCCTACCACGGTTTGAGAGCACAGGACAAAGAATTTAATATTACAATCGAAAAAGATTATGATGAATCAATTGATAAAATAAATGTTGTTCCTCAGGATATCAGCAGAGTATTTCTGAATATAATTAACAATGCCTGCTATGCTGCAAATGAGAAGAAGCGTAAGAGCAGCGATGATTTTGTTCCTGTGCTTAAAGTGTCCACTAAAAATTTCGGGAAACAGGTTGAGATACGTATAAAAGATAATGGTAACGGAATACCGGAGTCAATAAGAAAAAATCTTTTTAATCCTTTTTTCACCACAAAGCCAGCCGGTGAAGGCACCGGTTTAGGTTTATCACTTAGTTATGATATAGTTGTAAAACAACATTCCGGTGAAATAAAATTTGAGAGTGAAGAGGGTAAATACACAGAATTTAATATTACTTTACCAAAATCTTAACGAGGGTAACATGAAACTTTTAGTAGTAGATGATGAAAACGATGTTCAATTTCTTTTTCAGCAAAAATTCAGGAAAGAAATTAAAGCAGGCGAGATGCAAATCGAATATGCTCTCAACGGTTCTTCTGCCCTTGAATTAATAGAATCAATTGAGAATAGGACTGACTATTTAATATTAACTGACATCAATATGCCTGAAATGACTGGCCTGGAACTACTTAAGGAAATCAAAACGCGTTATCCCGAATTAAAAGTAGTTATGATTACTGCCTATGGAGACGAGCAAAATTTTAACATAGCAAAAAATCTGGGAGCTGACGATTACTTTACTAAGCCGCTGGAATTCGATCTGCTCAAAACCAAATTAAGTTACCTGTATACAGTTTAAGGAAAAACAAAAATGCAGGGACGGGTCAATAAATCTAATATTAACAGATATAAATATGCCCGTTATGGATGGACTTACCCTATTGACAAAAATAAATGAACTTAATAACAGGTTGTTAAGATCTGTTATTGTTTCGGCTTATGGCGATATGGAAAATATAAGAACGGCTATGAACAGAGGAGCTTATGATTTTATTACTAAGCCAATTGACTTAAAAGATTTAGAAATAACCATTGAAAAATCTCTGAAAGAAATTGAACATTATAAACAAGTTCTTTCAAGCAGGGATAAATTAATTGCAATTCAGCAGGAATTGGATATTGCTACAGTAATTCAAACCTCCATATTGCCAAAAACTTTTCCTGCTTTCCCGGGAAGAAAAGAATTTGATATTTATGCTAAAATGCTTCCAGCCAAAGAAGTTGGAGGTGATCTTTATGATTTTTTCCTTATTGATAAATATAGACTTGGAATAGTAATAGGTGATGTTTCCGGAAAGGGAATTGCTTCAGCATTGTTAATGGCCGTCTGTAAAACACTATTAAAGGCAACAGCATTTAAGGGGATGCCTGCAGATAATGTTTTATCAGAGGTTAACAATATTCTAGTTGATGAAAGCCCATTAAATATGTTTGTTACTGTTTTTTATGGAGTGCTTGATACGCGCAGCGGCACATTTGAATATTCAAATGGAGGACATAATTCTCCATATCTAATTTCAAAGGAAGGGAAAGTTAAGCAACTTGATAATATTGGCGGACTTCTGTTAGGAGCGATGAAAGATGCTGAGTATGAATCCAGTGTAATGATGATACAACCCGGAGAAAGTCTTTTTTTCTATACTGATGGCGTAACAGAAGCATTCAATAAAGAAAATGAGGAATTTCAGGAAAAGCGTCTCGAACAGATTTTATTAAATAAAAATGGATTAAGTGCAATTGACCTTATAGAAAGTGTTATCAGTAATGTTAAAACATTTTCTGATAGCTCAGAGCAGTCAGATGATATAACCTGCTTAGCATTAAAATTCTTAAAGCAATAAAAGTTATCTATTTATTATCAGCGGAAATAGTAGAAAGAAAAATAAAATATTCCTGGATTAACTACTTCCTTTTACATCAATTCATAAATCCTTTTGGATATGTTTTTACATTCATTCCAAACTTAAGCTGTTCTTCCATCCTGCATGACCAGACAAGCTTTCCATTCCACACAGTAATATCGGGACAGCCATCGCACATATTCTGTGAACCATCTTCGAGAAAATCAACCGGCTGGATTATCATTACAGATTGATAATATAATTTTCTGAAAACGTTAAAAGGATTTTTGAAATAATTGAAGAATGTCTTTCTTAATTTCTTATCAAAAGGACTGAGCAGCAGCATTGATCTGCCTTTGTGAGCATCTTTAGGTCTTGCATAAGCAAGATATTTATTGTTGAAGAGATGATAGAATGTTTGCATAATTTCCATCCCCTTGCTTCCAACGTAACCATATATTTTATTTTTTCTTCCAAGTCTTCCGGTCAACAACCATTTGAATGAATCAGGTTTTTCAGAACCATTTAAATAAGCGCAAGGATCAAAATCCGGATAATTCTTTCTGAGAAGTTCAACAACTTCCTCTGCTTTAATATCTGTTCTCTCAGTTGTTTCTTCATTATAAACGAGCTGGTTCATATCAATCTTTTTTGGACCAAGATAGAAATCAACCTGTGCATTATTAACAGCCCGGTAAAGAATAAAAACCATCACCTGCACAATATCAATATGTTCCTGCGCCCATTTAACTATTCCCGGTATATACTGCATTGAGTCTTCATATACAGTAGAATTGAAAGAGCAGGAGATACCACCTTCTTCTGCAAGCATTTCTGCATAATGAAGCCGCAGCTCATTAATCTCAAGTTCATTTTTATCTTTCCAGTGAGGTCTTCCTTGTTTGCTGTCAATATGAAATGTAAAACCAAAAACACCGGCTTTTTTCAATTCGCGAAGAAGTTCTTTTGTAAGAGCAAGACCATTTGTATTAATAATTGGTTTAAGATTTCTTCGCTTAACAGATTTCACTATTTCAATTATATCGGGATGCATTAAGGGATCACCCCCAGCAATTGAAACACCATCACAAGTTCTTAATCGCGTAAAGATATCAAGCTCTTCATTTATCATTTTCATAGTCTTATGACTGTTCTTTTCATTTTTTCGATAACATCCATCGCAGGAAAGATTACATGCTGCTGTTGGCTCAAGCCAGGAGATTGAATTATCAGTTAAATTCCAGGGAAGACGGTAATAATCGAGATGATTTAGCTTAAGCATTTGAACCCTCCGTTATTAAACTCCCCTTTAGAAAAGGGGTTCTAAAATATTTTTATGATTTCTATTTAATGAACAAAACTTTACGATGGAAGATAAATAAAAAATAAGAATTGTGAAATATTGTTAATGAAAAATGTATATGAAAAGTTAGATATACCGGATATCTTTAAATCTGGTATATCTTAATCTTACGTTATTCATATCACAGATAAAGCAATGAGGTAATATTAAATTCATACCCGTAAAACATTATAAGAATAAAAAGATGAAACCTATAAAAAAGATCTTTGCTGAATGGATAAAAGATATTAATATCAGGATATTTGGGAAAGAACTGGTAGAAATTGAAGTTAATGGAAAGAGAGCATTAAATTATTTCTATATAGAAAGGAGGAAAGTTTTTTTCCCAACAAGAAAAGAAATCTCTAAAGTTCTGAAAAAAGAGATAGAATCCAGAACAAAAAGAGAATTGACACCTTTAACTTTTAATAATGTATCTTACCTGAACTATTACGAGTAAGAGAAACACTTAATCTTCGTTGTACGAGAGCAAACTCTAACAGCGAGATTCTTAAGGAAGAAGATTAAATGAAAGGAAGAGTTTATGGGTTTGGTAGAGACTATAATTTTAACTGTCGCTTTAACTGTTGTTTTTTCAATAGCATCAATTTATATCCACCATCAGAGAAAATCTAAGAATCACGACGGGTTTACTTATTGGTTTACAAATGTGGATGAGCTATTATGAAGATTGTACACCCGGAAGGATTCGAACCCTCAACCTTCTGATCCGTAGTCAGGGGGATTATATTAAAATCTGCCTGAAATAAAGGAAAATCTGACATTCGGTACAAACTCGGTACAACTCCGTTTTTGTTTGATTGGTTAATATGGTTAGTTAAAATTGATGACATTGAGTTTTAAATTAATGATTGCTTTCTTCTTTTGCAACAACTACCAGAGTAATTTTACCTGGCTGATATACTACTGCAAACTCTTTTCCGATTTCAAAACCTGAATTAAGAAGCATATCATTTTTAATTTTTATTTGAGGAACTTCTTTTGAGTCCCTTTTATTCGGATTATAACTTTTATAAACTTTCATTGTAAACCTTTTGGATCATACTGTTCAAAAACCTTTGAGCAAACTTTACATTTTAACCTGCGGGCAATGACTATGTTATGCAGAGAATTTACAGAATGAGTTTCTTCAGTAATTCGCAAATGGTTTTTGCAGTTATGCTGAGGTAACAATTCAAACTGCTGGTTGCTGTTAAATGTTTTTACTTCCATCATTGGCACTACTCCTTTATTATTGGGTCAAACTAACAGAGGCACACTACCCCTGTAAAAAACAGTTTTTGACCCGTAAACAACTTTTTTATGATTTACTGAGAGAAGGCAAGGTGAAAAAGACTGCCGATTACAATAGATGAAAGCGAAGCGAATAAGATAAAATATGGTTGGTATCTTTTGCCTTGCCGATACTAAGATAGCAGTGCCAACCCTACGGGAATGATAATGTTAAGAGAGAATGACTAAGTGCAAATTACAATCAGGGGCAAAAACCTTTTTTCTCTTTAAACAGATTTTAGTGAAGAAGATAATTTTGTGATGAAAAATGATTTATGGCTTGTTGTGGAGCGAAGTCAAAAGGCGGTGAGATATTTAAGTAAGAAATATTATAATACGAAGTAAGAATAAATTAAGAAGCAATATTTTAAGAAAATACTTTAGCCGTATTTTGGAGAAGCGGAACAATAAGCCATAAATAGAATGATAGTAGGTAATGAAGTTGTGGAACACAGCGATACCTTCAAAGATGAGTAAAGTAAGATTTAAATGAGAGCCTTATTGACAGCAAAGCAAAATAGGGCGAAGGTTTGGTAGTGGGCTAATTTGGCTTTTGGTAGTGGTACATTTTGATTAATTGAAGGGAATATAGCTATTTAATTTCTTTCCTCTTATTTTAAGATACATTTTTCACCAATCCAATGAAACCAATTAATATTATCGGGAGAAATATCAATGTCCCAACCTTTTTCTCTCAATCCAATTATTATATAGTCTTTGCCAAAATAAAAAATTTCTCCAATTGGAGTTTTTGTAATTCCTATTCTAATAAAATAATATTCACTATTTTCTTTATAGTCATTGGTTATATCCAAGAATCTTTCCCTCAAGAGCATGGCACAATTGTTATTTGTGTAATTAGAAACGACACTATCTGGGTTGCTGCTGATAGTAAAGTTATCAATCAGCATAGGTTCGCCGCTACGGAAGATAGTACCTGTAAGATTATTAGGTTTGATGACTTTGTCTTTTCTTCTGCTGGTGTTTTTACTAATAAACCGACCAATTTTAATATACAAAGTCTCATCACAGAAATTCGATCTAGAACTATCGACTTTTACGAGATGAAAGAAGCTTTTGCAAAAGAAGTAGTTCCATTTTTTAATTGGATAGGGGGCAATAAGGTTAATGATATTAAAGATTGGAACCGGACTGTAAAAATCGCTATAGATAGTCTTGGAAATATATGCTTGGCAAAGCTCCCAACATAGATACTTTTACTGTCCCTGCTAAAGAAATGCCTCTTTCCATTGGTGATACCATCTACACAACAACTGCAACCTTTGCTAAATTTATTAATGGTATTCCTAAATTTTTTTTCTATAGGTTTGATACTGTTTGTTTGGAGATTGATACTATTATTATGGATACTTACCTCAAAATTGATTCTTCTATATACAATCCAGAAGAAACTTTTTTTTATCCTTTTGGAATTACTAAATTCACTTCTGCATTTGAGAATTATACAAGAGTCAATGGTATATGGGATATATTTATGAGAACTGAAAATATCCCAGATCTGGTTGATAGCTTGATAACTCAAGAATCCAGATATAGCGTTGGCGTTGGGGTTCCAGCCTCTATTATTAGACTTACTAAAAACGGCATCGAATGGATTCAGAAAGGCGTATGTGAATAGTAATATCCAAATCGAAACTGAGACACTACCAGCAACACGTATAAAGTTGCACAAGTTTAATATTATTTATATACCTGTAATATTAAAATTTACGCTTAAGGAATCCATTAGAATCAAAATATAGTTGACCAGTTGCTAAACCTGATGAATCTGAGGGGAGGTTTTCGAATTTGATTACATTGCCATCTGCTTCTAAATCACCACCAAAGTATGAGGGGAAATCTCCTTTGCCATAAAAATGATAGAGGGTATCTATTGTAACATTTGGGGGAGCTATGTAACCAGCATTGTATAACCCACCGAGTGATGAATGAAATGAGTAAAATTTATTAACGTGTGTAGAGCCACCACCCCAACGGTTCCAATCTGACCAGAAACCCACACCAAGATTAATTGTATCTGTTGAAGTACCTTCAGAACTGAATACCGCAGCTACACCAGTTGCATAGGGTACATTCCCTTTGGGAGCTTCAAGTACAACTTCTCCAGTAACTCCGCGTATTTCGCTAAAAGGACCCCATTTGAAATTACCTGATACTTTACTCTTAACCCAACTTTGAGAACCATGTACAATAGAATTTTGCTCCCCGTGATTCATAGTTAATTCAGCAGTAAACAAAGCAGGAAGTATATGAGTTGTACCTGTAAAATGTGCTGAATCAATGGCAAGAACACTTCTTAAAGGAGGGAACCAGGTTTGCCTGTTTTTATAAAAAAGTGCTGTAATGTCATTTGGACCTTGATCAGCAAGAAGAGTTATTGCATTTATATATGATTCAGGTGTATCATAAATTAATAATTGTTTTGCACTAACTCTACCATGAGGCCATAAAGCATTACCACCCTGAGTCCACCATTGAGAGTATGAACAGGAAGAAAGTAAAATGAATAGTGGAATAACAAATAATAATCTTTTCATTGAAAAATCCTTTTAGATAAGTTTAACACGAATTAATTCATCCGCACCTGTGGCAACATCAAGTGCATAGCCGTTGGCTTCGCCTGAAGCGAATGTAATGGCTTTCCCGGATGCATTAGATTGAAGCTTAGCACCTAATAAGACTGCAGCACCTGATAAGACTAATGCAATACCTACAGTCATTACTGGTTCTTGTTCATCCAAGGCTGAGTTTGCATTTAGCACACCTAAAGCTTTTGCACCATTACCGCAGGTGTTTCCATCAAATCCTATAAAAATATTTTTTGTATTGCTGAAATCTGCTGCTGCTTTAATTGATGTAATTAGAACCGGCTGTTCTGTTTTCATTGCTTGCCTCGTTTGGTTTTAGAATCTTTTTCTTTTTCATCATCAAGTTTTTCAAGATGATCTTCTATGCCTTTAATCTCTTCTTCAGATAAATCTACTTCAGAGTTTTCAGGAATAATTTTCCCCTTAAGAAATAAATCTGATTTAATGACTTTATACTTATGCATTTGTATCCTTTATAAAATAACCTGCATCAGAACCAACAACTTTAGAGATGAATAAATCAGTGTTACGGATTATTTCTACTTTACCTGCTTCTGTATATGAATCAATTAAAGGATTATTCTTTTTTCTTAGTGTATAACCGAAGGCTGGCTCATAGAAAGAGCGTTGAGATTCGGTCTTCGGTACATAAGCTATAACAACATTATCCTGCCAGATGTCCTGGAAAGTTCCTGCATCATTGGCATATACTGAATCGCCGATATAAAGCTGATCAAAATCAAGAAGCTGTCTAAGAAGTTCCGGGGTTACAACTGCTGTTTGAGTGTACTTAATTCTATCAAGGATTGCAGGATGTTCTTTAAGTGCACTATAGGCAGATGCCCCTAAAATGCAAACACCCGGACGTTGTGCAATCTTTGATCTGATTGCTTCCTTTGCAGCTTCAAATATTGTGAAGGGATTGGAGGAAGTGTTTGTAAACTTATCTCCTGCTGAAAGAGTAACTTTGTTACCAGTAGGATAAGTATTTAAATCCTGTGCTATATCTGCAGCAAGCTTCTCTAACCTTAATGAGATACCATCTGTTACAACATTTGTCGCGTGAAGCTTTAATGGAAGAACATCTTCATCCTGTTCACGATAATCCATAGGATATTCAAGATCGTGTTCGGTAAGAACGAAATCAATTTCAGTTCTGTTCTCAGGATTTATCCTGTTTGACTTTGCCCGGATTGCTCTTTCAGTGTTATAAATTTTGAAAGACTCTTTGGTGAACTCAGGAATCTTTCCACCTTCCTTACTGACTGAGACAACGGGAAATAAATTTAATGCAACGTGAGAGGCATTCTTAAACCCTCTTGCTATGTTAGTAAGAACAGGATCAACAACTCTTTTTTTCTTTAATGTGCTCATTTATACTTTCTCCATTAATTTTTTAAATGCACTGACATAAGAGATTTTTTCTTTTTTCATAAGGAATTGTACTTTTTTATGAAGGGTTTTAGATTCTTCATCAACTGTAAAATCGTTATAAGAATCATCCTGAAATTCATCTATCGAATCAGGTTTTTCAGCAAAGTTTTCAAAATGAATTATTTTAGGGAACGAATCAGATAAATCTTTAAGAAGATTATTTACATCTGATTGAAATTTAATTTCCGAAAAATCAGTACTAAAGTTTTGTGAAGTTATAAAAGTTGAAACATTTAGAATCTTATCTTTGATTGCCGGAGTGAGATTACCTTCAGAGATTTTATCATCAAGATAATCACCAAGTTCATTAATAGTAACTTTAGAGCGTAAAGAATTAACCTGGTTTAATACTTCATTAAGTTTTTCCTTTGTTGAAGTTGATTCGGAAAAATTAAGGTTAAGATTATTAAGTGACTCCTTTACCTCATCAATCTTCCGGGCCAATTCATTTAGTTCTTCAGTTGGTTTACTCTCTTCAATTTCAAACTCAAACACTGTTGAAGAAGGTTGTGAAAATTGAATAGCAGCCAGACCTTTAACTGCGGGGGTTGCACCACCAAGAAAACCTACGTGCCTGAGTTTACCTTCTGGTGTTAATGAAATGCTTCTTTTCTTATATATACCTTCTTTAAGTGCATTAAGAAAATCGGTTTGTAATTTATCATCTGGGGCATTAGCTACGAGCTTTCCATCTTCAGTTACTTCAAGGTTTGAGATCCAGCCAAATGCCGGGGAGTTATCTACAGGATGGCCGATAACGATGGGAG
>CAZEWJ010000021.1:0-66291 GCA_964515875.1 uncultured Ignavibacteriaceae bacterium
ATGACAGTCTTCGACTCCGCTCAGACCGACGAATTTAAATATTCACACAGCCTCTTTTTTAAGAGAGAGATTAGAGTGAGTTAAATTTATTTTGGACAGATATCTTTAGAACATACTTCCCAAAATCCACCTTTCCCGCTAAGAAGGGATAAGCCGCTTAAAAACAAAAAAGTGACACTCACTTTGAACTTGTCCCCGCTAACCGGGAAGTGAATGTCACTTTACTTATTAGTTTTGTTTTATCATTAAATGATGTTGAAACTCCAAATGAAATAAACAGGCACTCAATTACTTTCTTGTTCCGTCAACTTCCTGGTAAATCTCATCGGAATGCTGGCCAACATATTTCTCCCAGAGTGCATCATCTTTTTCCGTTTCTTCTTTGGAAAATGCTTTTTCCATTATTGAGCCAAGTTCATCGTAAAATGAGAAAAGTTCAGCTCTGTTTTTGAACTCTGCAATCATAACCAGATCACGGCTGTCATTCCCCCAATTATGCCTCAGCACACGGGAGCTGAGAACCCGCGAATCACTGTTAATAACTCCAGACTTCTTTTTTAACATTTCGCTAAAAGCTGTAGCATCGTCACCTGTTGGTAAAGATTTAAGCTTCCAGGTTTGTAAGTGAATGACATAAGCATCATCAGAAGTTTGTGCAGTTGCGGTTAAAGAAAAAAGGACTATAGCTGAAAGTAGAAACGCAGAAAAAGACAATTTGTTCATAGCGGCTCCTTAAGTTGGTGGTAAAAAAGTTAATGGATTAAAAATTACGGTGCAGATATTAATATATTAATTGATGAAGGGCAAATTTTGTTTTTAGAAAAGATTTATGAAAGGTTAGTGAAGTAAAAATAAAAAAGAACGCCGTGTTAGGACGTCCTCGAAAAACTGAGCGACACAGAACTGAAAAAATCGTCATTGCAAGAAAGTCTTTGAGCAATCTCTAAAATTATTGCTAGTAATTAATTTCTGAGATTGCTTCAACCCGCTAAAGTGGGTTTCGCAAGGACAATTACACCATTCTTTTCACAGCTAACACTGTAACATCATCTGCAGGTTTGGAATCCATTAACCATGTTTTATGGTTATGTATAAGTTCATCAACAAGAACCTTCGGAGCTTCGCCATTGGAGCCTGCAAGCTGCTCTATAAGCCTCGCTTCGCCGTACTCTCCACCTTCTTCGGCGGATCCATTAACAGATTCTGTCAAGCCGTCGGTATAAAGAAGAAGAGTATCTCCTTTATCCAGGGTAAATGTATTAACATCATATTCCGCATCGCTGAAGAGCCCGACCGGAACGCCTGTAGCCTGAATGCTCTGCACGTCACCATTTCTTACAAGCAAAGGCGGATTATGCCCGGCAACTGCAATTTCAATTGTGCCGTCAGGATAAGCTCTGCCGATAACCATTGTTGCATAATTTGTGTAAAGAGTGCTTTCATTAAAAAGCCTGTTTGCTTTCTTAACTATTTCATTAACCGGCAGCCCGAATGAAAGCAGGCTGTGAATTAATCCATGGAGATGCGTCATCATTAGTGAAGCGGAAATTCCTTTGCCGGAAACATCGCCGATAATAAAAATTGCAGAATCATCATTTAAAGGAATAATATCTGTAAAGTCTCCGCTTACCGGACCGGCAGGATTGTAATGATAGCTGAAATCCCACCCGCTGATTGACTGATTGTTCTTCGGCAGAAGGTTTCTCTGGATCTTTGCGGCAAATTCAAGATCGCTTTCAAGCGCATGCTGCTGGGCTTCATTTAAGCAGCCGAGACAAACCGATACTAACGGATCAATAAAAAGACGTTCTTCTTCAACATGGTCATGACAAACTTCGCAGACACCATATGTACCATGGTTAAGCTTTTCAAGAGCATTATCAACCTGTGTAAGCAAACCAATAAAGTTTGATTGCGCAGGCATCTGTTTAATTGCTTCATTAAGCCTGCCTTTACGTACATTTAGCTGTTCACGGATAGATGAAATTTGCAGAGTTTCCATTTCTTTTCCTTTGCCTGATTCTATACTTGAAAAATCATTTGAAAGTAGGATTCATATTATTAAAAAACGATTCATCAAAACATTAATAAAGTTTTTTATTTTGTGCTAACAATCACTTAATATTCTGTTTCATAATCCTGAAAGAATTTGTCATAAAGTTTGTCAGTCTGAGCGGAGTCAAAGACGATATTTTGTATAAATTAACACTTCGACCCCGAATCAAGTTCGGGGCAAGCTTTCGCTCAGTGTGACAGTATTAAGTCAGCCTCATTTGTAAAATCAGCTTCTACATAATCCTGGATGACTTTAACACTATATCCGCATTCTTCCACGCTTCATCAAATCTTAACTTTACTTCTTCGGCTTCTTTAAATTTATTCTGGAATGATAATGCCTGGTACAATCCGTATAAAGCCCAGCCGTTCTCAGGAATTTCGACAAGGTCTTCACGGTAGACTTTTTCGGCTTTTTCAAATTCACCTGCTTCAATTAAAACAGCACCAAGGTTTTGCCTTACAGGATAAAACCAGGTCGGAGGTTCATCATATCTTAAAGCGCTTTCAAGCTCAACTCCTTTTTTAAGATGGCTGATTGCCCGTTCATAGTTTTTATTCTTAGCGGCAATTTCACCTGCAAGAACTTCATAAGCAATTTTAAGAAGAAGCCCTGAAGAATTAATTCCCCAGATTATAAGTTCTTCAACTTCTTTCTTATTCCGAAGGCTGTCCAGTTTTACAAGCTCTGTTTTTGCATCATCAAGCTTTCCATTTGCAACAAAAGCCATTCCTCTTGCGTAATGCCAGACACCTCTCGGATATAAACGTTCCTTAGCAGGTTCAGGTTCATCTAAAATTTTATTCCACTTGCCAAAGGTTACATATCCATATAAATGAATAACGGCAAAATGTTGGAGTGTCTGGTAACCGCAAACGCTCATCAATGAATCCGGAGGTTTTTGAGATGTGCTTACTGCAGCATCAAGAGCAGTTTTGCTGTCGCCTTCAAGTGTTGCAGTTGCCCAGAGGAAATGATAATTATGTGGATAGTAAGCTAAGGGATACAATCCCTGCTGAAAGCATTGCGATAAATATTCCTCATCAGATTTTATTGCCATTTTATTTGCAAGTGAGCCTTCATGATATTTGCCTACACGGATATAAATGTGCGCAGGCATGTGGACTAAATGTCCGGCTCCCGGTACTAAACGAGAAAGCTTTTCAGCACTTTGAATTCCACGCTCAGGGTTTTTTGAAGCTTCAATTGTATGAATATATAAATGGTTTGCACCCATATGATCCGGATCTTTTTTCAGAACGCTTTCAAGTATAGAAAGAATTTCCCCTGTCCATGGCTGAGGTGTTCCATCTTTCAGCCAGTAATCCCATGGATGAAGGTCCATAACAGATTCGGCAAACATAGCTGCAGCATGAAAATCATCGGGATATTTTTTAGAAAGCTCTCTCATTGCATCTGAGTATGCAGAATCAAGATAAGTTCTGTTTTCTACAGGCTCGTTAACATATCTTTTCGCCAGAGCAAAAATGTAATCTTTCTCCCTTTGTGTCTCATCATCAAGAAGAGTAATAGCTTTTTGAATTGCTTCATAAGCAGTTGGTACATCAGCTTTATCCATTGCAGCATTTATATTCGGACCAAGCACCAAAGCCATTCCCCAATAAGCCATTGCGCAGTTTGTATCAAGCCGGGCTGTTTCTTTAAATGAACGGTAAGCCTCAGCGTGATTAAATCCATAAGCAAAAGTCACACCCTGGTTAAAATATTTTTGTGCAAGCTCGGATGAAGTGGTTATTTGAAACTGAAGATTACCAAGATTACTAAAAAGAGGAGCTTTCTTTTCCGGCTCATCTTTGCTGCAGCCTGTTAAAAAAACAACCAACAGCAGTAAGAAAATATATAAACGCATGGCGGTCTCCTTCGCTAAAGATTAAAACAAAAATAATTACTTTGCTGAAAGAACCAAGGATAAGGGATAAACTTTTGATTGGAAGTTATAAAACGGAAATATTGTTGTCAATAGGAGTTTCACCCCTCGACTCCGCTCGGGATGACGGAAGGTTTTCCTTGTCATGCTTGAGCGAAAGCTTGCCCCGAACTTGATTCGGGGTCGAAGTATGACATTCAGAAGTTCTGCGGACACTTTCTTAAGTATTCATCTCAGTCAACATTTATAAAATCCATTTATAATTTAATCCTTAATTTTATGTAGATGATTTTATTATATTCATAGCAAAAATAAATTACTCAAAAGAGGATGCTATGCTAAAAAAGTTGTTTACTATTCCGTTTGTTTTCATAATCTTAACTATCACAATTATTTTTTCAGGATAGTTCCGAACTAAATTATTCAGGTTCACTTAATCACCAATTTCAAAATCAAAGGAGGTAAAATGGCACGGAAAATTATTGGTGTCATAGTTGGGTATGTAGCAATGGCTGCATTTGTTTTTATTTCTTTTACTGTTCTTTATTTAATTCTTGGGACAGAAGGATCTTTTCAACCGGGAAGTTACCAGGTTTCATCAACATGGCTTATTTTAAGTTTAGTTTTAGGATTCATTGCTGCAATAATTGGAGGATATGTTTGTGTTCTTATTGCTAAAAATAAAAAAGCTGCATTGTGGCTTGCAGGAATTCTTCTTGTACTGGGAATAATACTTGCACTACCTCAATTAAATGTTCCTGAAGAAGAGATGAATAAAATACGTGAAGGAGAAGTATCAAATATGGAAGCCATGCAGAATGCAAAGCAGCCGGCTTTAGCATTAATTCTAAATCCTTTCATTGGTGCTTTTGGTGTTTGGGCAGGGTCACGAATGTGGAAACCAAAAGGCTAATTGTACAATTTATTTTGAGAGATGTCTCTCTAACACCTAATTTTGTCTAGCTGAACTTGCCGTCTTTGGCGAGCCTCGCTTTCAGCGGGTTTCAGCTTCTGTTTTTCAAATAGGCAAAAAGATTCCGATCCCGACAAGTCGGGACGGAATGACATCTTAAGACGATCTTATTTATTATTTGTCACAAAACTGGCGTTAGTCTGTCGTCAAAAAGTGGTTTTTATAAAGGATTTTATGATTTATGTTTGCATGAACAAAATGAATGAGAAAAGAATATGAAATCATTATTGCTTTCAGAAAAAATAAAAGCATTGAGACTTGAGAAAGCATGGTCTCAGGCGCAGCTTTCGGAAATTGCCTTTTTAAGCATCCGTACTATTCAGCGGGTTGAACTGGATGGCAGATGTTCTCAGGAAACTTTGCTTGCATTAGCTTCTGCATTTGAAATTGATGTTAGTGAGTTTACTTCTCTTCTTAAAGAATCTTTGGAGAGATATTCTTTCTATATTTTTGGATTGAAATTTTCCGCTGAATGGTTAAAACCAAACACGGCTATCATCCTTAGTGCATTGTTAATGTTTCCCGCTGTTTATTTTATTGCTGCTTCTTTATTGAAGTATGGATTAGGAATTTCATTCCTGTTTGATCCCCTTGAAATTTTTTATACCTCGAAGGAAGTTTTATGGTGGTTCAATATAATTTCCCCCGCTGTTTTTCTTTTTGGGCTGGGTTTACCAATCATTTTAAACTTGTTTGTTATGCTTTCAATCAAAATATGGAAGAAAAACAGCAATATAAGAAGCGATATTTCTTTTAAACCAAAATTTCTAAACCTGCTGGTATTCGGAGTAAGCTTCATTTCTCTTGCAATGCTGTTTGCTTATGCCGTTGGGGAGAATTTTACTTTGAGATAATTTATTTCAGCAATATCCCCGATAAGATCGTCCCGACAAAGTCGGGATGATTAACTGACGGAATCATTTAATCATCAACATTTTCTTAGTTGAGATAAACTCTCCCGCTTCCAGCTTAGAGAAATAAACTCCGCTTGGTAATCCTTCTGCATTCCATTCATACTCATAAGTTCCAGCGGAAAGAGTTTTTGAAACAAGGGTTGATACTTTCTCACCAAGAGCATTAAAGATTTCTAACTTTGTAAAAGACTCTTTGGGAATAGAAAACTGAATTGTAGGGGATGGGTTGAATGGGTTAGGATAATTCTGCTGAAGTTTATAATCAGAAGGTATTTGATCACTCACTTCTTTTACATCTACTGTAACTGCAAGCTTATAAATTTCTGCACCGAAAGTTGTATCTTTAAATAAGCCTGCGTATAGTTCAGCAAAAGTATTGGAATATACTTTAATTGCTAAAGCAGAAACTGGCGGGTTAGAAGGCAAGCCATTATTTATTTGATTCCAGGTATTCCCATCATCCCTTGATTCATATACTCCACCTACATCATTAAGCTTTGGGATGTTATTTCCTCCTGCCAATATTTGATGTACGCTTACATAAGATCGGGACTGGTTAAGAAATACAGCTTTTACATCCTTAGAAATTTCTCCTTCTCCTAAAAAGACTGAAAATACATAGGATAAAAATTCATCAGAACTTTCATAAATTTTCCCATTTTTTGTACCTGCATTCAGGCTTGTGTTGTTTTGAACAAGGGAATTGGTTTTAATTGTCGTCGTATCATTAAAAAATGATAATGTAACAACCGTATCTTCAGGAGGAATGCCGGTTGTCGTAAGCCAGTTATCTCCATTATCATTTGAGATAAAAACACCTTTAGATGAAGCTATTGCAAGTATACCGCTGGAATCAATTGCTATATCATATACCCACGAACTATCTGGATCCCATTGTTTGAATAACCGAAGCTTGTTCCATTATCTGTTGAGCGTATAACACCATTCCTTGTTCCGGCAAATATTGTATGCGGTGTATCCTTTACAGCAATTGAAAAAATATTATCTCCTGCTGATGCCTGGTACAAAATTCCAAATACGCCATTCTGAGGGGTAAACCTGTATAAGCCGTCCGCTGGCTGAAATGCGGGATCATACCAGATGCTTGCGTAAAGTTTCCCATCCTGACCCACGGCTAAGGTTCTGGCAATGTAACACATATTAACAATTGTTTCCCAGTCAAGAGTGCTTGTAGAACAACGAACTCCACCCCATTGCCCTGTTGGCCAGTTTTCTGAGCTGGTGGTTACCCAAATCCCATCATAGGGATAACTGCCCACTGCATCCCAGTAAGCCAAATCTGTTACACCACCGCCTTGCAGAGTTCCTACAGGCTGCCAAACCTGTGGAAAATTACTTCCGCAAGCAAATACTATAAGAGCAACAAGAAGTAATCTTTTCATAATTCCTCCTTAGAGGTTTTAATTTTTATTATCTCAACAGAACCATTTTTTTCATTTCAGAAAAATGATTTGCTTTCAATCTATAGAAGTAAATTCCTGATGATAATTGTGAAGCATCAAAATTTACTTCATAAAATCCTGCGAGTTGTTCTTTATTAACTAATCTTGCAACTTCATCTCCTAGCACATCATAAACTTTAAGTGTAACCTGACTGCTGACTGGCAACTGATAACTGATGACTGTACGTGGATTAAATGGATTAGGATAATTTTGCTTAAGTATAAATCTATCCGGAATATTTTGCGGATCATTGTCAACTAAAGTCGGGATTGGAAAATATTTTACTGTTGCATAATCGAGTGCACTCATTCCGGTTACATATACATTTGACATCGTATCGACAAATAGACCAAAAGGTTCTTCACTGCTGCCGGCAAAATCTGAATTGGTGTACTCTATTATCCAGCCTTCATCTCCATCGGAGTTATATTTGATGGTTGTATAATCGAACGCGGTTGAAACATTTGTACTGTAACCGGTAACATATACGTTCCCGGATTTGTCCAGAGCAATAGCACTTCCGCCATCAATATCATTTGCTTCTCCGTTGTATCTGCTTACCCACACAGAATCGCCAAGTGAATTATATTTTATTGTCGCGAAATCAAACTTAGTACTGCTACCTCCATAGCTTTTTCCTGTGACAAAAACATTCCCCAGATTATCAACAGTCAAAGAGCTTGCTTCATCAACATTGTTTCCGGGTCCATTATATCTGCTGATCCAAGTTGTATCACCATCTGAAGAATAATTTATTGTAGCGTAATCATCGTCTGAAATAAGATCATAACTAACACCGGTCACGAAAACATTTCCGAGTTCATCAACTTTGACCACTACACCTTCATCTTCACCGTTTGCCGCGTTATATCTTCTGATCCATTGAATTAATCCGGCAGAATTATATTTTATAGTTGCATAATCAAAATGAGGTTCACTGCTTCCGCTGCTTCCGCCATCGCTAATTCCCGTAACATAAATATTGTTTTCTGTATCAGTACAAACTGAGTTTGCCCTGTCATAATCACCGGCGGGTCCGTTGTATCTTGCTGCCCACTGAAAATCGCCATCGGGACTATATTTTATTGTGGCGTAGTCTTCAAAAATCCCATGCGTACCTGTAGTGCCTTCGCTCTCACCTGTGATAAAAATATTTTGTGAGTCATCAAGCGCGATTGAATAAGCAATATCTTTAGAGTTTTTTGGACCGTTGTATCTTCTTGTCCAGAGTGTATCACCGGAGGGCGAATATTTAATGGTGAAATAATCGTAGTAACTCCCGCTGCCAATGCTTCCCCCTGTAACTATGATTGATCCGGATGTATCAATAGCGATTGCATAAGCAATGTCTATAGAACTTCCCAAACCATTATATCTATGGGCCCATAATTGAACTCCAGCAGAATCATATTTAATTGTGTAATAGTCTTCAGTCCCGAAACCGGCACTTGGACTTGAACCTGTTACATAAACATTCCCATCAACATCGACTACTACTGCATTGGATTTATCAGTACCGCTCCCAGGTCCATTATATCTTTTTGCCCATGATTCAGTAACCTGTGCGTCTCCATAATTACTAATAATCAAGAACAATGTGATAATAATTCCACAATAACGAAATAGTGTTTTATGTCTCATAGCGCTGCTCCTATTTAATTAGTCTAATAATATTTGAAACAAGATCATAATAAGCCAACCGAGCATTGAGAACCATTTGAGATTACGCAGAGTAAGCTTATAATCTCTAGTTAGAAGATTCGGTTTCAATTATATAACCTTTTTCCCCAACCATTTCTCTTAAAGTTGTTGAAACACTCTGAGCAATTACTAAGATTTGGAATGCTGCTAAGGATAAAATTATTGAAGTGAAAAAGACTTTCATATAAGCCTCCTTTTAATTTTTTTCTCCCGCTGTAATCTTTTATTAAAATCTAACCACGAACGTGAAAAGGAATGAGGAATAGGACAGTATTAACTGAGAAGGAAAATAGTCTTCGGTAAATATATAGTCAATAGATGAACTAAATATTTTGATCTTCTAAATTTAGCCAAGGATAGTGAGTTATAGAGGTATAAAGGTATAAGGTATAAGGTATAAGGTATAGGGTATAGGGTATATATATATAAAATATTCCTATACCTTTTTATTTTCAATAATTTAAATTTTATTTAAGAAGAATCAGCTTTTTAACAGAGATATAATTTCCTGCCTGCCTGCCGATAGGCACGGCTTCAATCCTGTAAAAATAAACTCCACTGGTAAGATGACTTGCATTGAATTCAACTTCATAAACCCCTGCAGGCTTTTCTTCATTTACAAGTGTTGCTATTTCATTTCCAAGTACATCGTATACTTTTAATTTTACAAATTGCCGGCTGCCTACTGCATACTGAATACTGGTTACAGGATTAAAAGGATTAGGAAAATTCTGATGGAGAATAAAATCTTTTACTAAACTATGCTCATCAACTCCTGTTGTATTATTTGAACTGCCTGGAGTTGGCGGATTAAAAAACTGCAAGTTTGAAGAAGCATCCGGGAAACGACCATGAGAAATATCTGTTGATTGAGGCCCAAAAGTAATTGAGTCAATAATAGTAATTCCATCGGAAGAGGTTAAACCAACATATTCTCCGCTTGCACTTAATCCAAAATTTGTATGAAGTGAACCTTCCCCTTGTTCTTCATCGCACCAGACAAGAAGATATTCCCCCGCCCCGATATTAATATTTTCAGGAAATTGCCATTTGGTTAGGTTGTTTGGTTTATCTGTTAAATACATTCCGCTTAATGAGACATTCTCAGTTGTAGGATTAAAGATTTCAACCCAATCATCATAATCACCTGCACTATCCGGAATTACATTATCATTATCTGCACAAAATTCATTTATTACCAGGCTGTTAGTTGTAATCACAGGAGAATTAATAAAGATAGATTTATGCCGGGGATAAAGAGTTGTATTCTGGTTAACATCTTTAACAAAAATTTTAAATGAACCTGAATTTCCTTCTCCCAAAGGAGGAATAATACCAATCCATCTGTCAGTCTCTTCAATAATTTTTGTTTGATTAACAGGCTGAAAACTCATCGGATAAATTTCTGCTGTACTTGAACCAGTCTGAGTAAACTGAATTGAAACTTCACTCAAGCCTTCATAACTAAATGCTGCAGCAGTAACATAAACAGAATCATCAGCAAGCGGAATTTCAGGAGCCCATTTAATATCATAAACAATTGGGGCAGAATTCGGAATATAATTTAACTGTGCCGGTAAGCTGTTGTAACGCTGGGTAACAAATTCCTTTAAACCCTTCTTAACATGCTGATTGGAATATCCCGAAGCAGAATATGATTGATGGAAATCATTCATTGTAAATCCATAATCTTTGGTTCTGAAAGTATCATCTTCTGCATAAGTAGTAATAAGATTTTTAACGCTGTCTATTCTGCTTTCCCAAAGATTAAGCTTAAAAACTTTTTCTTTGTAGAATTCCAGAAAATGAGTATAAAGATTTCTGTATTGTGAGTTAGCAATTAACCTTGTTGCAAGAGGCCGAGGACCATCATCAATCATTGGAAAGTTATAAGGATCCGCACTTGCCCAATTAATATTAAACCAATCAATACCGTAAGTGTTATCATAATCGTAAGGAATCCAGTGAAATTTATCTTCTGCAGGATTATGATATAAATAATAATTATTCATTAAAGACCAATAATCATCCCATCCACCAACAAGAATATTCATTGCAAAGTATTTTAGAACCTCAGGTACAGACAAAACTTTTTCAAGTGAATCGGGGAATAAATTGTTTGGCGTATTGTTTATAATTTTTATAAGTCTTGCAAGCTGGGAAAAATCATTTATCTCTTCATTAGTTTTCAGTTCATAAACCGGGCGTCCCCCTACAACCAGTTGATATAAAGATGGGTCTTCTCCAAGGTAAACAAGATCTGCAGGATATAAGCACTTCCATAAATTTCCGGAAGCATCTTCAAAATTTTTATCAAGGAATTCATCATCAATATGTTCTACAGAAACATATAAACCATAGTATTGGCCGTTAATATAAACTTCAGTATGAATTGCTCTGCTTGCTCTCATTCCAATATTATTATAAAGATCAAAGCAAAGTTTGCTGCGGATTATTGAAGGATCATTATGCTCACCGTTAAGATTAAGTTTATCAACACCATAAAATTCCCTGCCGCCTACAAAAGTGTTAAAGGAAATTTTGAAAGATTTCTTCTGAGAATATCTTGATGTATTTCCTCTTAACCTGAATCCAATTGAATCAACAGTTTCATTAATATAACCGTTTGTGAAATGCATTGAAGCAAAATGTTCGGAATCGCTTTCAACATTATTATAAATCCATTCAAGTGAAGAAGGATCAACAAAAATATCTATTCTTCCAACGGTGTTGTCGTCGTAAAGCTTCCAGCTTTCATCATTACTCTGGGCAAAAATGATAGTTGTTATTAGTAAAGAAAGGTTTAATAGTAAAATTAGATTTTTCATAGTAAACTCACAAAAATTACAGGTTAAAAATAAACAATAAACTATTAGAAAATTTTAAAATAAGAAAGGCGCCTTTGTGACGCCTCTTTCGGAAATCAATTTGGGAAAATACTAGTCGCGGGGTTTAGCTTCATTAACTATGATATTTCTGCCTTTTAATTCCGTGTTATTCAATGCAGCAATTGCATTTTTGGCATCTGTAGAATTCTCCATTTCAACAAAACCAAAACCTCTGGATCTGCCGGTATCGCGATCCTTTACAACTTTTGCTGAAACAACTGTACCGTGTTCCTCAAAAGCAGTTTGTAATGTTTTGTCATCTACAGACCATGGGAGAGACCCCACAAATAATTTAGTACTCACTTAAGAACCTCTAAAAATAATAAGATAAAAAATCCGGCCTAATGCCGGGTATGTAAAACTACAAACAATATTTGGATTTACCTAATACTTTTAAACAAATCTTGTAATATAAGGCTGAAATCAAACTATTTATAAATATTTATGAAAGCAGATACTTTCAGGGTCCACGACATATCTTCCATAACATTTCATTCTTTTGTATCTATACTTTTCATAAAGTTTTACTGCTTCAGGCTGTCTTATACCGGTTTCAAGAACGATTCTTTTATTGTTTCTTTCCTTAGCTGTTTCTTCAAGATTACTTAAGATTTGCTTGGAAATCCCCATTCCTCTGTGTTCTTTTTTCACATACATCCTTTTGATTTCTGCAGTTTCTTCTCCAAAATGTTTAAGAGCACCACAGCCAATTGTTTCTACATTATAATAAACAAGAATAAAATAAATGAATTCTTCATTCTCACTTGTAAAATCTTCTATCTTTCCCTTTCCATATATTTCTTCAAGCTCATTAAAAAGTTCCATAGTAAGATTAAGTGCTTTTGGGGAAGTTGGATTAACTTGTTTAATTATAGTTTCAATTTTATTGTTCAACATAAATATTCATTAAAAATTTTATTAAGTTAAAAATTAAAAGAACAAAACGGATTTACAAATAGAATTGATTCCTTGTCAAGCCCGAAAGACAAAAATAATTATGAAATCAAAAATTGAACTTCACAAAGGAGACATCACAAAATTAAAAACTGATGCAATAGTTAATGCAGCAAATACTTCGCTGCTGGGCGGCGGAGGGATTGATGGTGCAATTCACAGAGCAGCAGGTAAGGAGCTTCTTGATTTCAACAAAAAGCTTGGCGGATGCCCGACTGGTGAAGCAAAGATTTCACCTGGATTTAATCTTCCTGCAAAATATATTATTCACACTGTTGGTCCTGTTTGGAATGGAGGAGGCAGGAATGAAGATGAACTTTTGGTAAACTGTTATAAAAATTCTTTAAAGCTTGCTGTTGAAAACAAAATAAAAACTATTGCTTTCCCTTCTATAAGCACAGGGGTTTACAGATTTCCTGTCGAGAGAGCATCAATGATTGCAGTAGAAAATGTAAGAGAGTTTTTAGAGAAAGATAAAACAATTGAGAAAGTAATATTCGTTTGTTTTGATGAAAATACTTATCATGCTTATGAAAAGATTCTTAAAGAGGATTGAATCATCTCAGGAATATTATTGCAGTACCTGCGACGGCAATAACAGCACCAAGTATCGCTTTCCAGCCAATTTCTTCTTTAAAATAAAATTTTGAAATAGGCAGCATTATAATCGGCATTGTTGCCATTAGGGTTGAGGCAATTCCAATTTTTGCATATTCAATCGCAACAAGACTCAAAGTTATTCCAAGCACTGGACCAAAAACAGTCCCTATAGCCATAACTTTTATGCTGCTTACATTTTCTGAATATAAACGATATGGGTTTCTATATCTTCGAAAGATTACCGCTAACGGAAGAAGGATCACCGATGCAGAAAATAACCTGATAAAGCTTGCTGTAAATCCATTCAGTTCACCTGCCTGAAAGGCAAACTTTGCAAAAATCAACCCGCTTGCCTGGCCGAGAGCTCCGAGTATCCCATAGAATATTCCTATTCTATTAAATGAAAGATTATTTTCACCGCTTTGTTTTTTTTCGAGAACCACAATAATAATACCTATAATTGTAACCAGCATTCCAAACATTTCAAGGAAAGAAATAATTTCATTTAAAAAGAAAAAAGCCAGTATTGTGCTGAGCACCGGAACAAGTGCCAGCATAATGACGCCAAGTCTTGCACCTATAAGCTGAAAAGATTTAAATAGAAATGAATCACCCAATACTAAACCAAGTATTGCGCTGATGATAAGATTTGAAACCGGGTTATAATTTAAATTCAGGTTAATGTTGGAAAAAAGAATAACTAAAAACAATATAATACTGGCAAGACTCATCCGGTCAATATTAACCTGCAGCGCTCCTACTTTCCTTGTAACATTTGTAAAAGCATAGGAAGTTACTGCCCAGCAGAAAGCTGCTACAAGTGCACTTATCTCACCGATATAGTCCAAAAATCTTAACTCAAAAATTATTTAAAAATAATTATGCAAAAACAAACCCAATTTCTTAAAGAAATTGAGTTTGTACTCACTTCTTTTGTGTAATGTGAATTAATAAATCAACCGTTATAATTTATTGCAGAGATACCCGGAAAAATTGCTGTGGTATCCAGTTCTTCTTCAATCCTTAAAAGCTGATTGTATTTTGCAATTCTGTCTGTCCTTGAAAGCGAACCTGTTTTAATTTGTCCTGCATTTGTTGCAACAGCAATATCTGCAATTGTAGTATCTTCAGTTTCTCCGGAGCGGTGGCTGATTACATTTGTGTAGCTGGCTTTCTTTGCCATCTCAATTGCATCAAGAGTTTCAGTTAAAGTACCAATTTGGTTTACCTTTATCAGGATTGAGTTTGCAATTCCCTTCTCAATTCCTTCCTCAAGTCTTTCTGTATTTGTTACAAATAAATCATCGCCAACAAGCTGGATTTTATTTCCTAAAGAATCTGTAAGATGCAGCCATCCATCCCAATCATTTTCATCAAGCCCATCTTCAATTGAAATTATGGGAAACTGTTTTACCCAGTTTGAATAAAACTCAACCATTTGTTCGGAAGTTTTTACTTCCTTAGTTGATTTAAAGAATTGATATTTTTTAGATTCTTTCTGAAACATTTCACTCGATGCTACATCAAGAGCAAGTGCAATCTCGCTGCCGACTTTATATCCGGCTTTATTAATTGCTTCAAGAATAACCTCAATTGCTTCATCATTAGATTTAAGATTTGGGGCGAAACCACCTTCATCTCCGACAGCAGTATTGTATCCCTTCTTACTTAAAACAGATTTTAAAGCATGAAAAGTTTCTGCACCCATTCTTAAAGCTTCAGCAAAATTTGGTGCACCAACCGGCATTATCATAAATTCCTGGAAGTCAACATTATTATCCGCATGCTTTCCGCCATTAAGAATATTCATCATAGGAACGGGTAAAGTTTTTGCATTAACTCCACCTATGTAACGGTAAAGAGGAATTCCTAAAGTTTTTGCGACGGCTTTTGCACAGGCAAGTGAAACTCCAAGTATAGCATTTGCACCCAGGTTGCTTTTATTTTTTGTTCCGTCAAGTTCAATTAGTAAGGAATCAATCCCAACCTGATCGGCTGCATCAAGTTCAAATAACTCACTGCAAATTTTTTCATTTATATTTTCAACAGCCTTAAGAACACCTTTACCAAGGTATCTTGCTTTATCACCATCTCTAAGTTCAACAGCCTCATGCTCACCGGTTGATGCTCCGCTTGGAACGGCTGCTCTTCCTATTACTCCACTTTCTAATTCAACTTCAACTTCCAAAGTTGGGTTACCCCTTGAATCTAAAATTTCTCTTGCGAGTATATCTACTATAGTTGTCATAAGGCAGCTCCTGTTCGGTTTAAAAGTATTTCAAAATTGATTTAGATAAATTAAAGAAAATCAGAATTATTCTATGCAGATTTTCTCACGAAGACTTTTAAAATTAATATTTTGAGATTTCAGTAACTAAAAACTATCATTTATCTTTTTTAATCCTGTTATAACATCAGTACCAAGATCAAATCGTAAAACTTTCCTTCCTATATCTAACAAAGCCTGTCTGTCCCCAAGAGCCTGCGCACTTTTTAAAATACCAAAAGTAATTGATGAACTTTCTTTTCCCGGGTTATCAGGAATTGATAAATCATTCTTAGGTGAAGAGGTAAACTGAATGAACAAGCCATTACCTGCGTCTCCTTTATGCAGTTGTCCTGTTGAATGAAGAAATCTGGGACCATATCCAACAGTTGTAGCAATTTTATATTTCTTCTGTATTTTTGTTCTTAACTTTTGCAAAAGATCTGAAGAATCTTTATCAGGTTTTATATATGCCTGAAATGCAACATAATTTCCTTTTGTAATTGAATTATCAAGAAAATTTTTTATTGCTTCTGAAATTGAATTAACTTTTATATCACCATATAGACTGATATTTCCCTCTTTAAGAAGAACAGTTTGTCCAGGCAGTTTCCCTTTCTCCTGGTATTCTTTAACCATTTGCCTTGCAAGAATTTTAGCAGATTCAACATCCGGCTGATCGAAAGGTTGTATACCTAAACTCCAGCCTGCTACAGATGTTGCCATTTCCCAGATAAAATATTGCTCTCCCAGATCATAAAGATCATCCAGAATAATTTCAATTACAGGATGACCAGCATTTGATAATTTTTCTACGACATCCTTCTGTTTTTCCTCATCTCTCAAATGAATATATACAAACAGTCTATCGAAGGAATAATATTCAGGTGTCTCAAATGATTCACCATCAACAGGCAAAATGCCTTTTCCATTCTTACCTGTACTTTCGGCAATAAGCTGTTCAACCCAGGCACCAAGGAAAGAAATTTGAGGTGAGATTATAATGGTTAATTTATCCTTACCTTGCTTAGCGCGTTCACCTATTGCAGTTCCTAATTGCCCTGCTAAAGAATCACTTACTTTTGAAGTTTGAGATATATCTTTTGCTTTTTTTAACAGCTTCTCAATATCAACACCAATTAAAGCCGCCGGTATAATTCCAAAAAAGGATAATGCAGAATATCTTCCTCCAATATTGGGATCATTCAGAAAAATTTTTCTAAAGCGTAATTCCTTTGCTGCTTTCTCTAATCCACTCCCAGGATCAGTTATAGCCACAAATCTTTTACCTGTTTCATCTTTGCCAATTCTTTTTAATGTCTGATTGTAGAAGTATTTCATGAATGAAAAAGTTTCAACTGTTCCGCCCGATTTAGTTGAAACTATAAACAAAGTTTTTTCATTCGAAAATAGTTTATCAAATTCGGATATAGCATTAGGATCAGTGCTATCCAGAACATTTAATTGAGGGTAGCCTTTTTTAGAACCAAAGGTTAAACTAAAAACTTCAGGAGCTAAACTGGAACCTCCCATTCCCATCAACAATACTTTTGTAAAACTATCATCCTTTACTCCTTTAACAAACTCCTCAATTTCATGTAAAGCTTTAAGTGATGTTTCAGGACTAACTAACCATCCAAGCCGGTTTGTTATTTCAGTTGGTTCATTGCTCCAGACAGTATAATCTTTTTCCCAAATCCGCTCAATAACTTTTTCTTTTTTTAGTTCATCAAAAGCTTTGTTAAAGGAATCAGTGTCTTTACCTAATTTCATTTTAAATTTTGATTGATCCATTTATTACTCCATCATAATCTTTATTAGTTTATTTCAGAAGCAGCTTCTTTATCTAAAAACCAAATTACTTCACCATCTGAAGGTTTTATATGATAAGCAGGATATTTTAAATAATTACCTTTTTCATTAATTATATCAGAAACAACAAAAGATTTATTCTTTCCCGATATTAAAAAGAAAATTTTTTTTGAATTGTTAATTAAATGACCTGTTAATGTAATTCTTTTTTGCTTTGTCACTGGATGAGAAGCTACCGCACAGATCTTATTTGAGTTAAGTAGTTGCATCTGATCAGGGAATATGGATGCGGTATGCCCATCTTCTCCCAAACCAAGAATTATTATTTCAAAGCCCGGCAAATCATTAATCTCAGGTAAATTCTTTTTTATAATTTCTGAATATCTGTTTGCTTCATTATCCGGACTATTTTCTCCTTTAATCCTTTTAATATTTTCATCGGGAATTTCAATATGATCAAGAAGATATTTTTTTGTCATTCCAAAATTACTTTCAGAATCATCAACGGGAACACACCTTTCATCTCCCCAGAATAAAAAAATTTTTCCCCATTCTAATTTTTCCTTAAGCAAAATTAACTTCTGGAAAAAAATTTTAGGAGTGTTTCCGCCTGACAAGGCAATATTAAATCTTTCTTTATTTAATAATTGAGATTTTATTTCAGAAATAAATTCAAATGAAAATGCTTCTGCCAGGTTATTATTATCATTAAATATTCTTATATCAGGGTTTTTATAACTCACAATATAATCCATCATTAACAAGATTTTTGCATGGATACCGCCAGGTAAATTGTTTTTCTTCAATAATGTCATCTGCATTTTCAGGTCCCCAGGTTCCTGCCGGATAACCATAAACAGGTATACCTGGATTGTTTTTCCACGCTTCTAAAATTGGATTAACAAAAGTCCAGGCAGCTTCAACAGCATCATCCCTCTGGTAAAGTGTTGAATCACCAATCATACAATCATATAAAAGTCGCTCATAAGCACTTGGTAAATATTGATCCATCAAATCGGAATAATGGAAATCCATATTAACATTCTGAACATTGAAACCGGAGCCGGGAACTTTCATTCCGAATTTTAGCAATATTCCTTCATCAGGCTGAATTCTTATAACAAGCTGATTGCATCCATCCTGCAAATTTTTTCTTGCAAAGAGATAATGAGGTGTTGGTTTAAAATGAATTACAACTTCTGTTACTCTTGTTGGTAACCTTTTTCCTGTTCTGATATAAAAAGGAACTCCTCCCCAGCGCCAGTTATCTATAAATAGTTTTAACGCAATATAGGTTTCTGTTTTTGATAAAAGAGCTACACCTTTTTCTTCCCTGTATGCCGGCACTTTCTCCCCTTTAATTATTGATGAAAGATATTGTCCCCTGATTACATTTTTATTTACATCACCTTCTTTTAGTGGTCTTAATGACTGAAAAACTTTTATGGTTTCATTCCGTATTGAATCAGGATGAAACGATGATGGAGGTTCCATTGCAATCAAGCTTGTTATTTGAAGCAAATGATTCTGCAGCATATCTCTTAAAGCACCGGAAGAATCATAATAGCTTCCGCGGTTTTCAACCCCAATATCTTCAACTCCGGTTATTTCAACATGATGCACATAATTCCTGTTCCAAAGAGGTTCAAAAATGCCATTGGCAAACCTGGTAACAAATAAATTCTGAACAGTTTCTTTTCCAAGGTAGTGATCTATTCTATAAATCTGATTTTCATTAAAATAGTTTAATAACTTTTGATTCAATTCCTTTGCTGATTCAATATCATAACCAAAAGGTTTTTCTACAATTAGTCTCTTCCAACTGGATTTAGTATTTCTACTCATTCCTGCCTTCCCTAAAGCTTGTGGGATAACTGAATATAAGCTTGGGGGTGTAGAAAGGTAGTAAATACAATTTTCGATACTCCCCAGTTCTTTATTCAACTCATTAACTCTTAAATTAAGTTTTGGATATTCATCAAAATCTTCTGTATCAATAGAAATATAATACACTTTGCTTAAGAATTTTTTTAGAGTGTCCGCATCACTGTTTTTAAAATTTGCATATGTTTTTATCCCAACTTCAATTTTTTCTCTGAATGCATCATCAGAAAAACTTGTTCTGCTGACGCCGAGAATAGAAAATTTATCAGGTAAGAGGTTTTGTATGTAAAGATCATATACTGAAGGAATAAGCTTACGGGTAGTCAAATCCCCGGATGCACCAAAAATAACAAGTATATGAGGTTCAGGTTTTTTCACAGTTTCTTATATAGTTTTTACTAAATAAAAATAGTAAAATACTTTTGAGCATTAGTCATTTAAATAAAAAATCATGGACAAAAAATTCTTATTGATACGCAAATCATTCTTTATTAAAAAAAGGATTCATTTAAAAAGTGTTATTATTATTAGGTGACCTTTATCAATTTAGAACATTTTCAATATAAATATCTTTTTAATAATGGCTTTTAAACTTAAATAATAAGATTTTCAGTGGCACTAAAGTTGTCAAAATGAGAAAATATTTTATTGCCCTTAACATCGGAGTATGCTAATGATTAAAATTTTTACAAAAGTAATTTTTTTTACTTTTATTTTAACCTCTCAAATATTTTCACAATTAGCCAAGGATAGTTGGAGTTTTGGTTTTGGAGTGACTTATCCAAGATTAATGAGTATGTCCAGCCAATCCACTGGTGCATGGTCAGGAATCGGAAATTATGGAGGATATGCTACGATACAAAGAAATTTTTCTGAACATGTTGCCATAAGGTTACTAGGAAATTATAGTTATATGGAAACTGAAACAAGCAGAAAAACACAATCAATTGATCTTGTAGCTGCCGATTTTGATTTACTTTATTATTTTGTTCCATGTGAAGATCTTACACCATATTTAGCAGTAGGTTTTGGTGGAATTTTATTTGCTAATGATAATTCTCCACAATTACAGCTTGATGTAACATATCTTGAATACCAGTTTAATTTAGGATTCGGAGCCGAATGGCGGTTTTCTGAAAACTGGAGTCTCAGAGCAGAAGGAATTTATCATACAGCTTCAAATAATAAACTTGATGGGTACGATGATCCTGGTGAAGATAAAGGTTTATTCGGAGGAAATTCTGATACTTATGTTACCCTTAATGCAGGTTTGCAGTTTTATTTTTCAAAGGGTGAACCATCAACTCTATGTAATCTCTATGAAGGTGTAACTGTTGGGGCCCCTTATGATGAATATCCAACGCTCGATGAAATTGAAGACTTGATTAAGAAATATCCTTGCCCAGATCCATGCCCAGAGGTTGTTGTTGAAAAGCCAGTTGAAGTTGAAAAAATAAGATGGATTTTAGTTGGTGTTAATTTTGAATTTGACAGTACCCGGTTAAAGCCGGAATATTATCCAACTTTGTATAGCACTATTCAATTCTTAAATAAAAATCCTGAATTAAAAGTTGAAATTCAGGGACATACTGATAATATTGGAACAGATAGTTATAATCAGAAACTTTCTGAAGGACGGGCAGCTTCTGTAAGGGATTATCTTATATCAAAAGGTATTGATCCTTCCCACCTGTCAATAAAAGGCTTTGGTGAATCTGTTCCGCTTATGGATAACAGTACTCCTGAAGGCAGAGCTTTCAACAGAAGGATCGAATTCAAAGTAATTGAATAATTAAAAAATAATTATTGTAATTAATAAATGGATCTCTTTATTATTAAAGGATCCATTTTTTTTATTAATTCCCTTGGTTAATCTTGAAAAGTTCCTCATAAGATGCGAAGTTTGTTTTATTAAAGTAATTATCTTTAATTATCTGTATGAATGAAAAACAAATTGCTGCAGAAAAAGCTGTTGAGTTTGTACAGAATGGTATGATACTCGGATTAGGAACTGGTTCAACGGTTAATTTGTTTTTAAAAAAACTTAGTGAACAAATTAAAAAAGGATTACAGGTAAAAGGAATCTCCTCATCAAATTCAACAACAAGCCTTGCTCTTTCATATAATATTCCACTGATCTCTATAGAAGATATAGAAGAAATTGATTTAACTATTGATGGGGCAGATGAAGTTGATAAGCAATTTAATGGGATTAAGGGCGGCGGTGGTGCGCTTCTTTATGAAAAGATAATTGCTTCTGTATCAAAAAAGAATATCTGGATCGTGGATTCCTCAAAACTTGTAAACAGTCTTGGTAAATTTCCTCTCCCTGTAGAAATTGTTTCTTTTGGTTATAAGCAAACATTAAACAAACTAAAGAAAGGGGGATTTAATCCTTCGCTCAGAATAAAAGATGGAGAAAAATTTCAATCAGATGCAGGTAATTATATTGTTGACTTAAACATTGGAAAAGTTGATAATCCTGAAAAACTATCTAAGGAAATAAAGTTGATAAATGGAGTTATAGAAAATGGTTTGTTTATTAATACAGCGGATTTAGTTTTAGTTGGTTCTGAGGATAAAGTAAAAGTCCTTGAAAATAATTCAAGGACCTAAGAATTATAAACTTTTCTTAAGTGTCCGGGAAACTTTCCTGAAATTTTTTCTTGCTAAAAAAACAAGAACAACCAAATAAGTAACAACACCAATCTCAATAAAACTCATCATTTACTCCTTAAAAATAGTTACGGTCCTGTTGGGCCTTCTTCAGTAAGATCATCACTGGTTGTGAGAGCAGCATATAAAGTATAAGCACTGTCTGAAAATGTACTTGTGTATAAAACCAAAACTCTTGTACTTAGCTTAAATGGTACACTACCTGAGGCATCTCCCTGAACGGTTGATGATACTGTCCCAGCTGGTACTTCATAAATTGTAGAAAATGCATATGTACCTTTTGGCACATCTTTAACCGAAACTGTTTTGCCGACAGGCACTTCGACAACATTTGCTCTAAAACTTATTAATAACTTGCCATCTGAAAGATTTCTGAATGTAAAAGTATTATTCAGGGAACCTTCACAGCTTGAAAGGAATAAAGCAAAAACAATTAAAATTGGTAATAGTATTTTGTTCTTTTTCAATTTTACTCTCTCGTTTAACTGTTTAACATTTTTTTGAGTAATTAAGCAAGTATAATGCCACCAAAGCGATTAAATTAGAAATAGATTTTATAAATGAAATTATTATGTTCCGGTAAAGATTACAGGATATAAATGAACTTTTCCGATAGAATTTTCAATTTCTATTTAATACTTTTAAATGAAAATTTGTTTCTCTTCATCTTCCCATTTTCTTCTCCTTCAGTGTAGGCGTTAAGTGTATTATCAGAGGTGAAATGATAAATAACTCTTTGTGGGAAATCGTGTTCTTTGTTTTCAAAGATAAATTTATTGTTTTCAGAGTAGATTAAATTAAATAAAGTAGGAAGATTATTCCCTGGTTGGGCAATATACACTATATGATTATCTAATTTTAAAATGTGAAGTTTTTCAGAAATAATTTTTTCTTCATTTTCTGCAGAATAACTTAACCCTTCAAAAGTCGTTTCATTAACTTTTGTCCATTCTTCAAAAAGAACAAAATTGTTATCAACTAATTCCCATTTACCTAAAAAAATATTTAGTTCATCTAATTGGCTTTGAGCAAATGAGGGAAAAGTTATAAAGGATATTATTAATATTAGCTTAATCATTGAAGTATAATAAGTTCAACTCTTTTTTTTACGAATAACATTTATCAAACTCCCTTCAAGTATCATCTCCACCTGGCGGTCTGTTAAAGTATTACGTGTTTTGTAGGATTGATTCTTTGTTTTATTTTTTAATAAGATAGAATTTCCATCGGATAATTTTTTTCTGATATCTTCAATTATCAGGATATCATTCATTTCTATTTTTTCCCAATCATTAGGGTCATCAAATTCTAAAGGAAGAATACCAAAGTTTGCAAGATTCTGATGATGTATCCTTGCAAAGCTTTGTGCAACTACTACCCTAATTCCAAGATATCGTGGAGCAATTGCAGCGTGTTCCCTGCTTGAACCTTGTCCATAGTTTTTCTTTCCTATTATAAAATTCTGGCTTTCTCGGTTTTCAAGTGCTCTTTTGTAAAAAGTTTCATCAACCATATTAAAAACAAATTTGCTTATCTCCGGTATGTTGCTTCTGAAGGGAAGAACTTTGCTTCCAGCAGGCATTATTTCATCTGTGGAAATATCATCTCCAAGTTTTAGTAGTACCTTCCCTTCAATTCTCTCCGGTAAGGATTCAAATTCAGGAAGAGGCTTTATGTTGGGGCCTTTTTCCAATTCAACTTTTTCATTCCCGGCATTTGGTGAAATAAGCATGTTTGTATTAATAATTATCTTATCAGGTTCCTTAAATTTTGGATAAGGAACATCGAGTGTACGCGGGTCAGTTATCTCTCCTGTTAAAGCAGAAGCTGCAGCAGTTTCGGGACTGCATAAATAAACCTGGTCTTCCTTTGTGCCTGAACGACCGGGAAAATTTCTCGGAACAGTCCGCAGACTTATTTTATTTGTTGCAGGCGCTTGTCCCATGCCAATACATCCATTACATCCTGCCTGATGTATACGTCCACCAGCACGAACAAGACTTGTAAGTAAGCCAAGATCAATCAGGTTTTCAAGAATCTGTCGGGAAGTTGGATTTATATCAAGAGAAACATGATCTGCTATTTTTTTATCTTTAAAGATTAAAGCCGGAACAGCAAAATCCCGAATTCCGGGGTTTGCTGATGAACCTATCATTGATTGATATATTTTTCTTCCAGCAACTTCTCTAACCGGAACTACTTTTCCCGGACTGCTTGGAAGAGCAATAAGCGGTTCAAGCTTGGATAAATTGATTTCATCATATTCATCATAAGTTGCATGCGTGTCAGCTTTTATTTCCTGCCAATCATTTTCTCTGTCCTGGCTTTTCAAAAATTGTTTTGTTATATGATCTGAAGGAAATACCGTTGTTGTTGCGCCAAGCTCAGTTCCCATATTTGCAATTACATGTCTATCCATTGCACTTAAATTTTCAAGACCTGGTCCGTAATATTCAACTATCTTCTCCACACACTTATCAACATCATATCTTCTCAGCATTTCAAGGATTACATCTTTTGCACTAACCCAATCAGGTAATGAACCTGTTAATTTTACCCCAAGCACTTTAGGCATATTTAGATTATATGGTTCGCCCGCCATTGCTAATGCAACTTCAAGTCCACCTGCACCCATTGCCAGCATTCCAAGAGAACCTGCTGCAGGAGTATGACTATCTGAACCGAGTAATGACTTACCCGGTTTTCCGAACCTCTCCATATGCACAGGATGACTCACTCCGTTTCCCGCCCGGCTGTACCAAACACCAAATTTTTTACAAGCGCTTAAAAGAAAGAGATGATCATCAGGATTTTTAAAATCACTTTGAACAAGATTATGGTCTACATACTGTGCGGAAATCTCAGTTTTAACATGAGGAACATTCATCGCTTCAAATTCAATCATTACCATAGTTCCGGTTGCATCCTGTGTAAGTGTTTGATCAATTTTTACAGCAATTTCTTCACCGGGTTTCATTGAACCTGAAACAAGATGATCTTTAATTAATTTCTGGGTTACGTTTAATCCATTATTCATTTTTATCTTTTCGCTAAATCTATTTTTAAGTAAGAATAAATGATCACAAAAACACTGTAAAGAATTTAATTAATTGGTGCGTGTTAATAAACTATTTTATATGCAAAAATTAAAAATGTGATCTCTCCTAAATTTTGAAAAAACCTACTTTATCAAATCATTTCCGGCAATTTCCTGCCCTAATCGTACTCGTAATCAAATTAAAGTTCGAGTGGGACTAAGATTACGAATTTTCCTGTTACCTGATTAATTTCTGATGCTTCGAACAATAATAGCTTGATCTTCCACCAATAGTTAATCTCTTTATTTTTCCGCTGCACACAGGGCAATCTTTCCCCGGTCTTCTGAAATGCAGAAGATATTCATCCGGAAGCTGTTCATATTCAGCTTTTTTATTTATTGCTTTCTGCAAAATGTTCTTCATTGCTTTGAAAATTTCTTTTAACTCTTTCTCTTTTAATTTATTGAATGATGAATTTGGATTTATATTTGAATGAAAAAGTATTTCATCAGAATAAATATTTCCAATACCTGCAAAAATCTGCTGGTTCATTAAGACTGATTTTGCAGAACCTTTTCTTCCATAAATGATTTCTTTAAATGTAGAATAATTTATTTTTTCTCTGATTGGATCTACTCCTAATTTTTTCTTTTTTATAAACTGCTTGTAATCATCAGCCAGGTAAATACGTCCAAGTTTCCTAGCATCATCAAAAGCTAAATGATATCCATTCTTAAAACTTATCAGCACCCTTATATATTTAGTTGCTTCTTCAGTATTTTTATAATAATTAAGAAAGCCGGTCATTCCAAAATGGATAACAAGAAAATTCTCATTATCTGTTTTTGCAAAAAGATATTTACCATAACCAGCGGTTGATATAAACTGATGGCTCTTTAATCTTGTTTGAAGCGAACGGGGACTTATCTTCCCCAAAATAGTTTTGGATTTCACTTCCACATTAGAAATTTTTTTATACAAAGAAGTGGAATTAAAATATTTACGAAAAACTTCAACCTCAGGTAGTTCAGGCATAATTATTTTCTATAATATTCCGGCTGGATTAAAAATACACTTATGTCTAACTTAACAATATATTTTTAGATTAAAGATGCCCCGGCTCAGCAGGATAGAGCAGTCCCGCTAAATTTAGAGGAAAAAGAAAATTATTTTGCCCACGTAGCTCAGCAGGATAGAGCAACGGTTTCCTAAACCGCAGGTCGGAGGTTCGAATCCTCTCGTGGGTACAAAGATTTAATTCGAAATAAAGCAGTTCGTTTGAGCGGGATTTGTCGGAGGTTCGAATCCTCTCGTGGGTACAAAGATTTAATTCGAAATAAAGCAGTCCGTTTGAGCGGGATTTGTCGGAGGTTCGAATCCTCTCGTGGGTACAAACCCTTCTTTTTACCCCTTATAAATTCTTATAAATAAATTCAGTCACCAATTCTACAAAGTGCCTGCCGTAACCACCGTGCATCGCTTCCGGGTAAAGCATTACATCAAATTGTTTATTTGCTTTTTGCAAAGCTTTCATAAAAGCAATTGAGTTCTGAAGATGTACATTGTCGTCAACCATTCCATGTATAAGAAGTAGTTTTCCTTTTAAATTACTTACATAGTCTAAAGGGGAACTTTCTTTATAACCATCGGGATTTAATTCAGGAGTCTGCATATATCTTTCTGTATAAATCGTATCATAAAACTTCCAATGGATAACCGGAGCCCCTGCAATGGCAGCTTTGAAATAATCAGCTCCTTTTAGAATACTTAATGCAGCCATATATCCGCCATAGCTTGAGCCATAAATACCGATCCTGTCAGGGTCAACATAACCTTTTGATATCAGATATTTTGCTCCTTCAATCATATCATTAACTTCATAGTGACCAAGCTTTTTATATACAATGTTCTTAAAAGCTTTTCCTCTGCCGCTTGTTCCCCTGTTATCAAGCCAGAAAATTATATAACCATTTTGTGCATACATCCTGTGGAGTAAACTTGTTCCCCATACATCCTGTACTACTTGAGAACCTGGTCCACTGTAATTATCAATTAACACAGGATATTTTTTCGACGGATCAAAATCAGATGGCTTGATCATACCCGCATTTAATTCAACTCCATCTGAAGTTGTGAATGTAAGAAATTCAATTGGAGAAAAATCATATTCATTAAATGCAGACATATCTGCTTCAATCAATTTTCTTATTTCATTACCATCATTATCAAATAGTATTGTTGAAGGCATTGTATTAACATCAGAGAATTTATCAACATAATATTTATTGTTAGTTGATATATTAATTGAATGCGTTCCTTTCTGTTCAGTTATTCTTTTCTTATTTGAACCATCAAGATTAACTGAATACAGATCTTTATTCAAAGGGGATCTTTCCAAAGAAGTGTAATAAACAATTTCATTTTCTTCATCTACTGAAACAAGCTTTTCAATTTCCCAATTCCCTTTTGTAATTTGGTTAAGGAGCTTTCCGGTGAGATCATATAAATACAGATGATGAAAACCATCCCGCTCTGAAGACCAGATAAATCTTTTTCCATCATTCAGAAATTTTAAATTATCATATACATCAACCCAGCAGCTATCGGTTTCTGTTATGATCGTATTAGTTTTTCCTGTTAAAACATCAGCAATCATCAACTCAAGTTTATTTTGCAAACGGTTTAATCTTTGAATCGAAACCTTTGCAGGATCATTTGTATATTTTATTCTTGGGATATAAATATCAGTTTCATCACCAAGATCAATCCACGTTGTTTTTTCTGTAACAATATCCACAACACCAACCTGAACGAGTGAATTATTATCTCCTGCTTTTGGATAATACTGTTCTCTGGGAGTGAAATAAAGTGAATCATATTTGGTTATAAAAACTTTTGGAACATTTGATTGATCAAGCCTCCAGAATGCAATTGATCTGCTGTCTGGAGACCATTCCCAGGCTTGTATTATGCTAAACTCTTCCTCATACACCCAATCAAAAACTCCGTTGAGGATTACTTCACTACCATCAAAAGTTAATTGCTTCTCTTCACCAGATTTGATATCAGCAGCAAAAATATTATTCCCTCTTACAAACCCAAGCTTTCTACCATCAGGAGAAAAGAGTGCATTAACCTGTTCTTCCTCCGAATCAACAATTAGCTGAAATTCCCTTTCGCTTACATCATAAACATAAAAAGTTCCCCCAGATTTAACTGAACGTGCAGGAAGAAGACCAGTAATAAGAAAATAATTTTCGTCAGGCGACCATTCATAATTCCTTAATGAAACCTGTTCACCATTTGGGGTTTTCAATTCATCACTGCCAAGAATTTTTTTTTCTTCGCCGGTTGCAGCATCGTGTTCATAAATAGAATATCCGTTCTCTTCATATTTCAGGAATGAAAATTTATTCCCATCATTAAACCATTTTAACCCGCTTATAGATTTAGATCTTAATCCTGAATTTGTGTAGATATCATCAATGGTTAGTTTTTTATTTTGGGCGGTTAATAAAATCTGCCCAAGAAATATTACAAGTAAAAATTTTATCAGAGAAAATCTCATATTCTGATATTTGATAATACTGTTTGCACCAGTTATAATGTCTTCGATTCTTTTGCTTCTTGACGGTATAGTTGAATTAAAAGAAGAAACAGTGTAAGAGTCGCTGTCTTTCAATTCTATCAGTTCACCCCCGGTAAATATTTTTCTGTCTTTGTTAAGCCGGATTGCTAAATCGGGAAAGATTCCCTCATTTTTACAGGATAATAATTTTTTGTCGAAGGGAAACCGATCTAATTTTTTAACGGTTTTTAAGAACTCTTTTTTTTGAACTAATGAATAAAAGAAGTGGTAAATAGAATGCATTATTACCCGAACAATTTTAATGTTTTTTCTTTTTTAGAAATTACCGGCGGATTTTCTATATCCCAAATTTCTTTTAGGTTTTCAGTATAGATATAGTCTTTATAAAATTTTGATATATCATCCGACTTACTAATTTGTTTTAGGCGGGTCTTAATACATTTCACATTCTCATTATCAATTTCGATCCCGATAGATTTTCTTCCCAACTGTTCAGCAACAATTAAAGTAGTTCCTGTTCCAGCAAAAGGATCTAATACTAAGTCATCTATATTAGTTGAAGAAAGAATAATTCTTAATAATAGTGCAATAGGTGATTGCTGCTTATGAAATCTTTCTCCTGATTCTTTTCTGATTGCCTCATCACCGGCAAAATAGCCTGATGTCAATTCACGTATATCATCCCAAACATCAGTAACAAAAATTCCATTTTCTCTTTCATATTTATAACCAGGCGGCAAAGGTGGAGAGATTCTTAAACGATTAAAAACTATTGGGGATTTCCCTTTAGTTGAAAATGCAATAACCTGATAATGTTTGCCAAACTTGTTTATACCGGGAACTGCTGAAGTTTTCTTTTTCCAGATTAAATTTTGAAGAGTCCAGCCAGAATTTCGTAATGATTCTAAAACATACTCAGTGTTCTTTTCCCTTTGCATAAAGTAAACTGCACCGCCATCGCTCGTTAAATCATAAATTTGCTGACAAACATTTTTCATCATATCCCAATATTCTTTTTCAGGCAGTTTATCATTCCAGGCATTATATTCTTTATCCTGATTAAAAGGAGGATCTAAAAAAGTTAAATCTACCTTTTCAGAAATAAATTCCTTGGAAAGATATTTTAAACAATCACCTTGAAAAATTTTACTCTTCAATATTTTCCCATTCTCCACAAAGTCTATCTTCAAGAAGTTTGTGTTCAAAAAATGACAAAAAACTCTTCTGACTAAATGCCTTGATGGTTGATTCATAATAAACTTTTGCTTCTTCCTTACTTATATACCATTGAGATTCTTCAGCTAATGGACTATCAGCATCTATTGCAAATAAACCTAAAAAACTATTAAGATTATTTATAAATGAATGCCTTTTACTTAATTTATCCTTTGCTTTAACATAAAATGAAGCCATCTTTTTATTTGGCTTAAATACCACTTCTAAATAATAGTTTTCACCTTCTATAAATTTTTTCATTTTATATCAATTTCATATTTTCTTTTAAATTCTTCATAAATTGTTCTAAAGACTTTTTTAGGATTCTTTTTCCCAAAGATAACACAAAAGCATATAAAATTTTACAGGATCATTTAAAATAAAAAAGTATAATCCCGCCTTGCGGGACTATACTTTTTAGTGAAGGAAGAGATTTAGGGGGAAACAAAGTTTATAGTTCAAGTTCAAGTTCAAGTTCAAGTTTTAAGAATGTAATTCTCTTGAACTTTAACTTACTCTTGAACTTACATTACATATTAAACCAGTAGGTAAATTTTATCATAAAAATATTATCAGCCTCTGCATTGAGAAGCCTGTTGAAAGAAGGACCAAGTTTGAAATTACCGACTTCTTCAAAATCGGATCTTGTTTGTGTCCAAACAAAATAAACAACTGAGCCGGGAACAAATTCCCATCTTAAAACTGCATTTCCTCTTAAAGATTTAAAATTAAAATCAGGGTTGTCAATCACTATTGGATTTGCAGGTCCGTTGCCATCAGGGTCAGCAATTCCTGTTGATTCATCAAAAGTTGAATTCCCGGTTCCATAAATATTAAAGTCATAAGTTTTTGGTGCAGCTAATTCTTTAAAGTCGGTATAATCACCTGAGGAAATTAATGGCTGAGCATAAAGCTGAAGACTTAACTCAGGAGCAAAAGTCCAGTTTAATCTTATTCCAGCTCCAAATGTTTTCTGATCAAGCTTTGCAAAAACATAACGCTTGCCAAAAGTTTTTACTGCTGTTTCATCGGAAAAAGAATCAACCCATTGTGCAAAATCTTTATTGATCGAATAATAGGGCTCGATACTTATTGATACATTAGATGAAGGACGTATTTCAAATGATGTATTAAAATCCCAGTTATATGAATAATGGGGTTCCTGGTAGGTAAAGAAACCAGCGCCAATTACAACATCTTTCTTATTGTCTGAGCTTAAAAATGCATTTACCTGGTAGCCGGGGGGATTGAGCGTTAAAGGTCCTCCTCTTGTTCTGCGATTATTAACTGTTTCAGGATTATAAGCAAGGTTCCAGTCTATTGTATAATAGTTGAGGAATCTTATAAATCCAAAATGAAAAATACCTTCCCAGGTTATGTTTCCATCATAATCATAATTCCTGAAAATTGCACCGCCTGCTTCAAGGTATCTGTATATGGAAGTTTGTTCAGTCCAGAAATAACCAGCACCAACATGCATATTTAAAACATCTGCACGCCATAAAAAACCGAGATCATTTAAATCAAACTTTGGAGAGATAAATCCGAATGCAGAATTGAAAAAGAAATTTCCTCTTTGCCTGTTAAGATGAAATCTTCCTGCATAACCAGTTAAGCTTGTTGCTGAACTATCCAGGAAAAAACTTTCTGCATCCGGTCTTTGAAAATAATGCTGAGAGTTGCTTTGGAGATCAATAATTCTTGATTGGGTTCCGGTAACATGGCTTAATCCAGTCCATCCGGCAATTACCCATGTTTTGGAGGAATCAAAGAAAGTCCAGCCATCAATTCCAAATACATAAGCATCTTTATTTATATCATCTCTCAGCCTGTCATTTTTTCCTCCAGAGACGGATCGTTCCGAAAAAAATCTATTTGTCATAGTTGACATAAACCCTAAACCCTGGTAACCATCATTAATTTCATTCTGTGCCCTGATGATTCCGTAATATGTCATTGGTTCAACTTCAAGCTCAGATCTCAAACCGGCATTATCTAATCTTGCATATTCTCTTGATGTTAAAGATTGAATTACTCCGACATTCCAGTCATCTCCTATTTTGCCGGTTATTTTAGCTGCACCAAGAATATGAGTACCATCGGGATAATCGATAAAGTCAGCATCATCGGGGGTTCCTCCCTGTGGAGTTCTTCCAATTCTTCTGCTGTAAAAGAAATTGGGATTAGACCAGTTAAATCCCCAGTAATTAGTAGCACCTCCCTGACCAAAATTAAAGATGGTCGAACCTTCAACAAAGAAAGGCCGCTTCTCGTCAAAAAAAGTTTCAACATCACTAAGGTTAATTACTGCCGGATCAATTTCTACCTGACCAAAATCAGGATTAATAGTTGCGTTAAGATTAAGATTTGTACCTAAACCAACCTTAAAGTCAGCTCCTAATCCTGGTATATAATTAGCTCTTTTATTAAAAGGATCATTGGGCTCAGGGTGAGTATATTCAGCTCTTGTAGTAACGTAAGGAAGAACTTCAAACTTACCTGGTGGTGTTATTCCATTTATTCCCTTCAGTTGTGCGAACCTTGAAACAAAACCATTCTCGTTTTTAGGTACACAAACGAAATAGTCCATTTCATTTTTGCGGGCAATATCTCTTCTTAAATTTATTCCCCAAACATTTTCAGAATTCTGATGAAACCTTAATTGTGAAAATGGAATTCTTAATTCTGCTGTCCAACCACCATCATCAATATTAACCTTACCTTCCCAGACACCATCCCATGTATCCTCATCCCATGTATCATTATAAAGTACACCATCATACTGAGTGCCTGCAGCATTCATTGCAAAATAGAAACCACTTCTCCTATCGTAATAAGGATCAAGAAAAATTCCAAACAGATCTGAGGTTATCTCGACATCTTTTCTTACAAGCCTTGCAATAATTGAATCGGGTGAAGTATCATACATTCTTGCACCGATATAAATAGCGGCATCATCATACGCTATTCTTACTTCAGTTTTTTGGGTAGGTTCTTTTCCTTCATCAGGATCTCGCTGAGTAAATTGATTAACCGGAATAATTTGCTGCCAGAATTCTTCATGCAGATTACCATCAATGTTTACAACCTGGTTAATTCTTATTGCTGTAATTTCCTTGTTAGCATTAACTGTGTCTTTTATAAGAGGGGAAGCCTTAGCAAGCGAAAGAAGAATTATCAATATTGTAAAAAATGACTTCATAAAATCTTATTTTTGAATTATGACGATTCTATTATCTCTTGTTTTCTGTTTAAAAATCTTTCATTAAAAAAACAATGTCTATTTATTTTTTACCTGCGGTCAAATTAAATGATTAACGTTTCAACTTTTTTATTTCGATATAACCAATAGAAGTTTGCAGAGATATTTTTGTTCCTCCACCGTTAACATTATAAACGGCATGGTATTCACCTTTCCTTTGATCTTCAGTGGAAGATTTAAACTCTGATTTTATAGTTTCTGAAATTTCTTTTTTATCCATAGTCCATGTACTGCCTTCAGCGAATTTGACTGTTGCTTCAATTGTTACTTTGGCGTTTTCTGGTATGTAAACTGTTATATTTCCATAACCGGATAAAATTTCACTTTCTTTATTTCCAATTGAGACAAATTCAGTCATTACATTACCTGCACCTGAAGTAATTGTAACATTCCCCGATAGATTATTCAGATCAACATTTCCTCCGCCGGTCAAAACAGTTCCACCTTTACTAATACTGGAACCAGATATATTTCCTCCGCCGGTTGTTACACTCATAACACCAGAAATATTATCAACAGAAATATTTCCTCCACCCGTAACAACTTTAATATCGCTGCCAATGTTGCCGCAATCTACATTCCCACCACCTGTGGAAACATTTAATGTTTTTGATACATTTTTAACAATTACATTTCCGCCGCCTGTGCTTAATTTACACTCACCTTCTACTTTTCCAACAGTAACATCTCCACCACCTGAACTAAGTTTTACATCACCCTTAATGTTTCCGCAAGTTATATCTCCACCTGACGTGGCTGCTGTTAGTTCACCACTTACTTCTTTTAATCCAATATCTCCGCCGGCAGTGTTAATTTTTATTTTGCCCTTAACGTTATTTAATACTTTAATATCACCACCTGAAGTACTTAAACTAAGGTTGAATTCAGAAGGAACTGTGATTGTAAAATCAATATAATTATCCGATCTGATCGTAATATTATTCCCATCCTGGTAAATTGTTATACCGTTGTATTCGTCATCTTCATAAGATATTTTTACTTCATTATCATTTCCGGTTTTTACTTTTAAATCTCCTCCGGAAATTTCAACATTGAGCGTACCCCCCTTACTTACTTTAAAAGATTCTGTTTTGTACTCTTCCTGTGCAAAAGTTTTTACAATAAATATCAGAATGCACAGTGATGTTAGTATTACTGTAAAGAGGAATTTATTTTTCATTTTTAAGGTTCTCCTGTAATGCCGTTCTCATTTGGAATTTCACGTAATTATTTTCTTCTTTTTTAAGATTCTCCTTGAAAGCTGAAATCTCATCCTGGTTAAAGCCTGTTCCTTTTTCGCTTATTTCTTTTAAACTGCTTATTGCTTCAATCCTCATTGCAGAGTTCTCATCATTTAAAAGAATATAAAGCAAAGCCTCTCTCACTTCAGAATCGAATGCAAACCTTCTTAACAGCTTTAAAGCTTCTCTTCTTACTCCAAGATTGGTATCAAATTTTGCAACTGTAACTAATGCTGCTTTAATTTCTTCATCATTATTTTGAACAGCATTTGTCTTAATAAGATTTATTGCATTAAGACGCACACCCGGGTTTTGTTCATAAAGCATTGAATAGGTGAGGACACTCTGAATTTGCGGGTCACTTACTTTTCCTTTTATATGAACCGGTTTTATTGCATCAACTATAAATTCTATTTCACCATCGGATGGATCATGATCTATAAATCTTAGATTTGTAATCAATGATCTATCTCCCAGAGATGAAAGAATGTCTTCCTCTTCAACAAAAGGAATAACATTTTCATTTTGATTATTAAACAAAAGAAATCCTATTAAAATGCCAACTGCTAAAACAGCAGAACCACTAAAAGCAATTCTGAAAGGAGAAAAGAAAAATCCGGATAAATTAATTCCTGGAAAAGAAAATGAACTTCTTTTTGATTTCTCAACTTTTAACGCTGCATTAAATTCTCTTCTCGCCTCAGATAAAAGATTCTGATCTGGTTCAGGTAATGCAGTATTTTTAAGAACCGAAATAAATCTTTTCTGTTTTTCAAGCTCTGCGCTGCATTCATTACAATCACTTAAATGATTGTTGAGTTCATCTTTTTCTTTTTGTGCCAGCTCATCATATAAGAAAAGCTGAATCCATTCTTTATATTTTTTATGATCCATAATAATTTTCCTATACAGATTAATTTCTCAGTCTTCGACTTCGCTCAGACTGACAAGTCGTGATGTCACACTGAGCGAAGTCGAAGTGCGACAACATTTGGCTAACTTATTAAAATTTTGTTTATACATATAATTCACTCAAATGGCTGCGAAGCTTATGATTTGCTTCGAAGAGATATTTTTTAATTGTTCCTTCGCTGCTGTTCATCATTTGGGAAATCTCCCTTATTTTATATCCCTCAAAATGTTTAAGAATAAAAATCATTTTTTGTTTGGGAGATAGTTTTTCCAATGCCTCATTCACATTATTTGTAAACTCACTTCTTAAAAGAAGCTCTTCAGGAGAATTACTTTTATCATCAGATCCGGCAATGCTATCTATTATATCAGTTTCCATATCATTATCAATTCTCATCATTATTTGTTTCTTGTCCGATTTTATAAAAGTTAAGCAGACATTTGTTGTTATCCTGTAAAGCCATGTTGAAAATTCACTTTTAAATTGAAATTTCTTTAATCCTCTGAACACTCTTAGAAAAACTTCCTGGTAAATATCTTTTGCATCATCTTTATCATTTACATATTTAAGAGCAAGTGAAAGCACATTTCTATCGTACCTGCATACCAATTCATTGAATGCAGATTCATCACCATTTTGGGCTTTATTTATTAAATCAGTATCGCTAAGAATCATTAAAGTTTCCTGAAACTGTTAATTAGACTACGAAAAAATTAAAAGGTTGGGGATAAAAAGAAAGGAGAAAGCTATTTTTATTTTATAAGATCATAAACAGAATCCAGAATAAAGGTCGGCTGAATATTATGATTCCCATTGGGGAAATTTTTAACGCCGGTTGAAACAAGCGCAGTATGCAGACCAAAAGAATTTCCCATCGCAATATCTGTTTCAAGCCTGTCTCCAATCAGCAAGGTTTTTGAAAAATCATTTCCAAGTCTCTCCTTAACTTCATTCATCATATACTTAGAAGGCTTGCCGAAATTTTTTTCAAGCTTACGGTGAGTTCTTTTTTCAAGTGCAGAAATTGTTGCCCCAGCATCGAGAACTTCACCATTATCAACAGGGCAGGTATCATCAATATTCGCTGCAAAGAAACTTGCACCTTTCTCAAGTGATCTTGCAGCAATCTCAAGCTTTTCATAGTTAAGTGTCCTGTCAAGAGTAACAAGAAGTATATCAATATCTTCAGGATCATTGGAATATGTTAATCCTGAAGAGGTGATTTCATCAATAAAAATTTCTTCACCTATAGCATAAAATTTTTTACCGGCATGATTTCTATTTAAATATTTTGAAAGAACAATTGTTGAGTTAATAATTTCATCAGGTTCAATTTCCAAACCCCGTGATGAAAGAAAATTAAAATAATCTTTTACACTTCCTGTAGTTTTGTTGGAGATAAAAACAATCCTTTTACCTGATTTTTTTAAAGTGTTTACTGTTTTATCAGCATTAGGAATAATATTATTACCTCTATAAATAGTACCATCAAGATCAAAGATAAATGAATTATAATATTCTAAATCAGGCTTCATTTAATAGATGAATAAATTTTATAAATACGGAAAGACTGAGCCGGAACTTTAATTATAATTTTGGAATTTGCTTTATCAGAACCAAAGAAATTTCCTTCTTCTTTGGTCATAAGTTCTTCATATTGTCCTTTAAGAACATTTACCGGGATTTCAAAATTATCTTCCTCTTTGCCAATATTAAAAGCGACAATCATTTTTTCTTCATCGAGAGCTCTCTCAAAAGCAAAGGATTTTTTTTCGTCATTTGTGTATAGAAAATTTAGCTCACCTTTCTGCAAAGCTCCACTCTCATTTTTCAGTCGAATCATCTGCTTATAAAATTCAAGTAAATCTTTATTCTGTTCAACTGTATATGAGCCTAATCCTTTCTCAAATCCATCATCTTTTGTAATTATTTCATTATCATACTTTAAATCATCCCAAACCATTGGCTTTCTGCAGTGAGGATCATCAGCGCCCCACATCCCAACTTCATCTCCATAATAAATCATCGGTGCACCACGGTAAGTCATCTGGAATGCAAGAATAAGTTTCTGCTTCTCATAAATTTCTTTTCCCGGTTTGCCAGGATTAAAATCCGGATTCTCTTCATTACCATCTCTGTCATAATTTCTATCAGGATTTAAAATTAAAGAAGATAATCTTTCCGTATCGTGGCTATCCATAAGATTCTGAAGAAGATTTAGATTCTCTTCAGGATATGTGTTATCAATTTTCTTTAAACTGTCTGCAAATCCTGTTGCAGTTATTTTTCTTTTTTCCGCAATAAAGAAATCATTTACTGCAAAAGCAAAATTATAATTCATAAGCGAGTTGAAAGCTCCTTCTTCAGAAATAAAATCGGGAGAGAGTTCCCATAATTCACCAATTATAATTGCATTGGGATTTACTGATCTTACCAGCTTACTCCAATCCTTCCAGAAGCCAAGAGGAACATCCCGCGCAACATCAAGTCTCCACCCATCTATTCCATCAGAAGGATTACCATCATTATTTGGATCAAGCCATCTTGATGTTGAGTGAAAGATATATTGTTTTGGTTCGGAATGTAAATCATCTTTAGTCCGGTTGAACTCTGGGAGTGATTTAATATTCCACCAGCCTTTGTAATCAAATTCATTTTCTAATGTTGTAATATCATCAAATGATTTCACTATGTACCAGTCTTTATACTTTGAGCTTTTTCCATACTTAACAATATCCTGGAAAGCCCAGAATTGAACTCCTGTATGATTAAAAACGCCGTCAATCACTATTCTCATTCCTCTTGAATGAGCTTGTTCAATTAATTTCAAAAATAATTTATCAGCTTCTGTCCATTTCCATGTTGAAGGATCATCCGGAGTTTCGGAAGCAATTAATTTTCTATCGCCTTCAGGATCTGGTCCAAAGTTCACATCAATATGGTGATAAGTTGAGCCATCATACTTGTGTAAAGAGACAGCTTCAAAAACAGGATTGAGATAAATAGCTCCAACTCCAAGTTCTTTCAGATAATCTAACCTGTTAATAATTCCTTGTAAATCGCCGCCATATCTTCTTTCATAAAGATGATCTCTTATTTTTCCGCCAAGTTTTTTTTCCCATTCAGATGCTTCAAACCAGTTGCTTGTCCATTCTGTTACTTTCCATCCCTCAGGAATTGTTTTGCTGTTTATAAAAACTTTAGCGGCTTCAGGATCATTTGTTGTATCACCATTTGCAAATCTTTCAGGAAAGATTTGATACCATACAATACCTTTTGCCCATTCGGGTAATTTTTCTTGAGAGAAAACTATAGTTGAAAAAAATATTGAAAAGAATAGAAGGAAAAGAAAGAATAATTTTGTTTTCATATTTGAATTATATTTCTGAAAAAGTTAACTGCACGCGATATTTTAGTATAAGGAATTTTCTTTGCCATATAATATATCTTCAGCAATCTGCAATATTTCTTTCTTAAAGATTTCCGGGTCAGGTTTTTTTATCCATTTGATCAAATCAAATTTATTTATTGGAAAAGAACCAAGGATTTCATAAATCGCAACCGGATCAACCCCAGCTTCTTTATTTTTTGCTTCAGTAATAATATCTCTCATATTACACTTAAAATTTTTACAAATAATCCAAATATCAGCAATGTCTTTAGCTTCATAACGAAATATAGCAGACAATTTATTTGATAATATATTTCTTAAACTATCTACTATTCCAAGTGTATTATCTTCTATCAGTTCTCCGTAATGCTGCGCTACATCATTAACCAAATCAACTCTAAGTTCTTTTTCTTCTTTAATTAAAAACAATTGTAAGAAATTTTCACTTCTTCTAATCCTTTGGTTATCAATTCTAATTAAATCCGTTTCCTGCTTTTCAAGCAAAGTTCTGTAAAATGATTCAACATGGTGATTAAAATTAATATCGTTATTTACAAACAAATCAAGATCATCGGAATAGCGGTGATTAAAATAATGCCGGCTAAGTGCGGTCCCACCTGTTAGATAAAAGGGTAGCTTTAATTCTTTTACGATATTCAGGATCCCATCCTGAAATGGGTAAAGGCTCTTTAAATAATATTCGCCTGATCCTTTCATATCTGTCCTTAAGTTCCTTATTCCTGAGTTTGCTTATTATTTCAGGTGTCAACAATTTTTTTATTAAGTCAATGCCTAATATATCCATAAGTGCGTACCAATTCAGACGTTCAAACATACGATTTATTATTAATCTAAAATCATAATTATCAATTGAATTCAAATCCTTTTCAATTATTTTATCAAGAGGAAGCAAATCGGTATTATAATCCCAAAAAATACTCTTCAATATTTTATATTTTTCTTTGTCAGACATATTTACTTACTTTATTGAAAGTTCCTTTTTTATTATTGCTAATGATTCTTTAATTGAATGAGGTTTAAACCCAAGTTCAGTTTCAGCTTTAAGAATTATTAATCCTGATTTTAGTGGTCTGCGGGCAGGCTGGTTTAATTCTTCTGTTGTAACAGGCTTGATTAAGTTTTTATCCAAACCGAAAAAGTCCGCTATTATTTTTGAGAATTCATATCTTGAGAGAAATTCTTTCCCACCGATATTGTAGACACCGGTTTTATTATATTCAATAACTTTGCTTATTCCCTGAACAAGATCTTCAACAAAAGTTGGATTGTTAATCTGGTCGCTTACTATTTTTACTTCTTTCCCTTCCCTTATGGAATTTATCAGCCATCTAACAAAATCCACTTTGCAGTTTGAGGAAGAACCGTAAAGAACATTTGTTCTTAAAATTGTGTACAGAACACCGCTTATTTTTAATACATTTTCACCGGCAAGCTTTGTACGTGCATAATAGCCCAAAGGATTTGGTTTTTCATTTTCTGAATAAGGACCATTCCTGCCATCAAAAATATAATCAGATGAAATATGAATTATTCTTGTATCCAGAATCCTTGCGGTTTCAGAAAGATATTCGACCCCTTTAACATTTACTTTCCATGCTTCTTCACGTTCAGTCTCGCTTAAGTCCACATTTGTGTAAGCCGAAGCATTGATGATATAGTCCGGGTAAAAATTAAGAACAACATTTTTAACGCTATCTCTTTTTGAAAGATCAAAATGGGAATAATCAATTCCATTAAGAACGGGTTTATCATCACGGGAACAAGCAAGCAGCCGAACATTTTTTTGATTTGAAAAGAACCTGCATAAACTTTTCCCAAGCATCCCGTTGGCACCGGTAATCAATATTCTTTTTTTAATCAAGTCGCGGGAAAACATCATTCTTCAGATTTTTTAATTCATTCATATCTTCATAAGAAGCAGCAAAACCCGCTGCCCTATTTGCCGTTTTTAATACCTTTCTAATATTTCTATGTTCAGGAAATTCCTTCCCTCCTGAAATATAACCATAAAAAAATATTGCCCCAAAGACATCACCGCATCCCACTTTATTCCTAACATTAATTTTAATTGCGGGTTCATAAATTGATTTAACAGCATCATTTTCTTTAAAGAAAACTTTGGCACCTTTATCTTCAAGAGTTAAGATTAAATATTTAATTCCGTAGTTAAAAACTTCGTTTATTATCTCTTCTTCAGTTTCTTTTTCAGCCAGAGTTTTTAATTCATTTTTATTGACTTGTATGATATCAATATTAGGTGCCCATTCTTTAAAGCCCGGAATTATCCTGAAATACCTTTGCATTTTATCATCAAGTCCACGGGAGAATGTATGAACATCAAAATAAATTATGCCTTTATATTTCTTTCTTATATCTTTAAGCTGTTCAAGGGTTATATCGAAACCTGTAATCATGTTAATTAAAATTCCATCAAAAGAATTCAAATTGCTAATACTAAAAACAAGGTTCTGATTAATGTTCTCATAGGTCTCATGTCTTTCCTCTTCCAGTTCTATTTTTAAATGAACTTTGGGAATGTTTTCAACCTGATTAAAAATTTTCTCACCTAATTTTTCATATTCTTCTTTAAATAAAAGATAATACTTTTTATCCACAGCAGTAACCAGAGAAATTTTATCCTGAATCTCTTTAAAATTATTTAAGGCAGCAACTGAATAAAATATTCCACCCGGCTTTAAAGTTTCTTCTCCATTAAAATTAATAATATCTGCTACGGATTGACCAATAACTAATAGTTTCATTTTTGATAATAAGATGATCTGAAAATTTAAGATAATTTAATCAGGTGGAATATAAAACCAAAAAAGAAAAAGATTCTTTTGAAATATTTTTAAGAGAGCCCTCCTGAAGGAAACCCCATTTAGATAGTTTTAATTATCAATAATAATTATCTTTCTGTCTATGAAAATAGATTATAGTATTTCAGCGGTAACCAAAAGTAGATATTTCCATTCAGTAATCTTAATCACTTTTTTTATTCTCAAGGGCTGTTCATCATCATTTAACAACCAGTTTACACCGGAATCTTTAATTACCACAAACAGCATAAAAGCTAATCTTGAATTCCTTGCGTCTGATGATCTTGAAGGGAGAGAAGCAACAACAAGAGGTGAAAAACTTGCTGCAATGTTTATCTCATCTGAGTTAAAAAAATATGGAGTAAAATCTTTTTATGAAGATTATCTCCAGGAATATAATCTTTTTTCCAGTACAACTGATATAGATTCTAAAGCTATTATCATAAACATCAATGAAGAAAAAATCACTTTAAATTGTTTTGATGATTTTATTTCCGACAGAAGAAGTTCAGTTACAACTAAGGGTAAATACAAATTAGTTTTTGCAGGATTTGGAATTACAGCGCCGGAGTTCAATTATGATGACTACGCAAACCTGAATGTTTCCGGAAAAATTGTAGTTATCACAGATGACGAGCCGTATAGCAATGATTCATCCTATTTTAACGGCGAGAAAGATTCAAAATATTCAAAAGAATCTTTTAAGGTTCCGCTTGCAAAAAGCCTTGGTGCTTCCGGCATTATTACAATTCCCTCCAACTTTTATCTTAAAAATTGGGATAAAATAAAAGCTTATGCACGGGGGGAATCTATTTCATTTCCAGGAGAAAACAGAGAAAAGCTTCTCAACCTTATCTTTAATGAAGAATCTCTTTCTCTTCTTTTTGAAAATGAAAAACAATCATTCACAGAAATTAAAAATCTGGTTTATGATAACAAACCTCTTTCTGCTTTTGAATTTAATAAAGAGATTGAAATTGATGTTACATTAAATGACACAATTAAAAAATCGTATAATGTTGTTGGAATTATTGAAGGAAACGATTCTCTTTACGGCAATGAGTATGTTGCAATCGGTGCTCATTATGATCATCTTGGAGTAATTGATGGTAAAGTATATAATGGTGCTGATGATGATGGCTCGGGAACAACCGCACTGCTTGAAGTTGCCAAAGCTTTTGCCAAAACAGGATTAAACAAAAGATCAATTCTTATAGTTTTCCATAGTGCTGAAGAAAAAGGTTTGTTCGGTTCTGAATATTTCACCGGGAACTTTGATAACATTAAAAATATAACTGCACAGATAAATATGGATATGGTTGGCAGAGAACATACAGATACTATTTATTCCGTTGGATCCGGCAAATTAAGTTCAGAATTCCAAAAGCTTGTAGAAGAAGTAAATTCACAAACCGTTAATTTTGTTTTTAATTATAAATTTGATGATCCTTCCGATAAGCAAAAAATTTATTACAGGAGCGATCATTATAACTATGCAAAGTATGGAATACCAATAGTTTTCTTTTATGATTATATGCGCGAAGATTACCATGAAGATTCAGATGAAGTAGATAAAATAAATTTTGAAAAAATCAGGAAGACAGCTATACTTGTTTTTAACATCGCATTGAGAACAGCAAATCTTAATCAAAGACTTACAATAGATAATAAAGAAGTTTCAGAAACTGCCAACTAAATTTTGTAAATACTAAAATGAAAATCGGAATTACCTGTTATCCTACTTACGGTGGAAGCGGAGTTATTGCAACTGAGCTTGGAAAAGCTCTTGCATTAAAAGGGCACCAAATACATTTCATTAGTTACGCTCTTCCATTCAGATTAGCCAGCTTTGTTGAGAACATAGTCTTCCACGAAGTTGAGATGAGCAGCTATCCATTGTTTGAATTCCCTCTTTACAGCCTTGCACTTGCCAGTAAAATGGTTGAGGTTGCTGATTACGAAAAGCTTGATTTACTTCATGTACATTATGCAATTCCTCATGCAGCAAGCGCTTTTCTTGCAAGAGAAATGCTGAAATCAAAAACCGATATAAAAATAATAACGACATTGCATGGAACCGACATTACGCTTGTAGGACTTGAACCATCATTTCTTCCTCTTGTTAAATTCAGCATAGAAAAGAGTGATGGCGTTACAGCCGTTTCAAGATTCCTAAAAGAAAAAACATTAACTAATTATGATATTGACAAAGATATTTTAGTAATTCCAAATTTTGTTGATACAGAATTATTCAAACCAAATTCAGACTGTTCATTCAGAAAAAATATTGCATCAAAAGGTGAAAAGCTTCTGGTTCATACGTCCAATTTCAGACCGGTTAAACGTGTAACTGATACCATAAAAATTTTTGATATTGTTCAGAAAGAAGTATCTTCCAAATTAATTCTTGTTGGTGATGGTCCCGACAGGTCTGAATGTGAGAGGCTTGTCAGGCAATTAAACCTTGTAGATAAGGTGAAATTTTTGGGTAAGCAGGATGGTTTGGTAGAAATTCTCAGTTCAGCTGATGTTTTCCTTATTCCATCTCAGTCTGAAAGTTTTGGGCTTGCTGCGCTTGAAGGAATGGCTTGTGGACTTCCGGTTGTAAGCTCAAGTGTTGGTGGTCTCCCGGAATTAGTGAGGCACAATGAATGCGGTTTTATTGCGGAAATTGGAGATATAGACAGGATGGCTAAATATGCAATTGAACTATTGACGAATGAAAAAAAATACAGACTCTTCTCTCAGAATGCACGTGAGAGAGCAATAAATAAATTTGATATAAATAAAGTTGTTCCCCATTACGAAGAATATTATAAAAAAGTTATAAATTCATAGCTATGATTGTATACTGTGCTATCTCCATCCGGGGGGAAAAAACTTATCAAAGTTTTTTTATTGAATTAATTGATCACATTAAGTCCCTTGGTCACACCGCTCTTTCAGAGTTGAATTCTGATTTTAAACCTGCAGCTCCTTTAACTGATTCTGAAATATTTACCCGTGATATAAAATGGATTGACAAAAGCAAAGTCCTCATTGCAGAAGTATCAGGTGCAAGCACGGGAGTAGGATTTGAGATTGCTTATGCTTTGTATAGAAAGAAAATTCCTGTACTTGCTCTTGCAAACAAAGAAGCCGGTGGAAATGTCTCGGCAATGATAAATGGCTGCAATTCTCAATTAATAACTCTTAAGCTATATGAAGATTCAGAAGATTTAAAGAAAGTCATATCAGATTTTCTGAAAAAGCATGGGGAATAAATCCAAGAAGAATTTATGAACGAGAAAGAGTTTATAAGTTCACGGGTTTCAAAACTTTCGTCAGGCAGTATTAAAAATTTCCCGGCTGATTTCATTTCAATAAATAATTATTCTGAATTAAAACTTCCCGGTAAAATTTTATTAATAGGAGAAGAGTTTTTTGGCAAGTATGAAATAATAACTGCTGACGGACATTCTGTTCTTCATGCAAACAGTTACACTCAGGCAAAATTTATACTTTATGCAAACAGAAATACACCTGAGCTGCTGCTTATTCCATCCGATGAAGCTGAATTAAAAAAAGCTTGTTCAGATTTATGAATTATATCTTGACTCAATAATAAAAGATATTGAGATTGATTATAAAAAAACTTTCCCTGGGGAAAAGAATTCCAAATCAGTTGTAAATGAAATTTTCAGGCAATTAAATTTCGTGAGAGTATAATAAGAGTGATTGATCCGGGTGAAAAAATTAAGTCTTATGTTTCTTCTTTATTTGGTGAAAAAAATCTATCCGACTTTATTGATTTTATAAATACAAAACCTCATCAATATCTAAGAGTCAATTCTTTAAAAACTATTCCGGAAATTATAAGTAAAAAACTTTTTGAGAGATATGGAATTGAAACAGAAAGTATTAGCGGAATTCCTTTATCTTTGAAAGTATTTAAAGGTGAAGAAATAACGGGGAAAACTTTAGAACATATTCTTGGGCTTTATTACATACAAGGATTATCATCAATGATTCCTGCATTAATATTGGCACCAAATGAAAATGATCTTGTGCTTGATCTTTGTGCAGCTCCCGGATCAAAAACCACACAGCTTGGTGAAATGATGAAAAACCGGGGAACTCTTATTTCAAATGAAATACAACTAAGCAGGCTGAAGGCGCTCGTTCATAATATAGAAAGAATGAATATCGTTAATGCGGGAGTAATTCATCAGAAGGGGGAATTACTAAGCAAAATCTATGAAAATTATTTTGATAAGATTCTTGTTGATGCACCTTGCAGCGGGCTTGGAATTATCCAGAAAAAAGATGAAGTGATAAAATGGTGGGATGAAAGGAAAGTTCAGGTACTTGCAGATCTCCAGCTGAGACTACTTGTTGCCGGAATAAAAATGTTAAAAACAGGTGGAGAAGTTGTTTATTCAACCTGTACTTTAACTGCGGAAGAAAATGAGCTGATAATTAATAAAGTGCTTTCAAAATATCCTGTTGAATTAATGGATATTGAACTACCTGTAACAAATCATGAAGGACTGACTTCTTTTAAAGGAGAAAAACTTGATCCTGATTTATACAAAGGAAAAAGAATCTTTCCCTGGAAAACCGGGACAGATGGATTCTTCATTGCCAAATTGAAAAAGACAGGCGAAACAAAAAGCCCGGAGAAATATTCTTTTGGCAGGAGAGAAGTAAAATTTCTTTCATTCAATCATAAAGATCTTTTTAAAAAATTAAAGTTCCTCTCTAATCATTTTAATATCAATATTGATCTGCTCTCAAATTACAAATACATAATTAAAGGTAATGATATTTTTTTTGTTTCTGAAGACTGGAATGATAATAGTACAGGCATGTTTGAAAGGATTGGATTAAAATTCGGTACGATAGATAAAAACGGAGAGATTGTTCTGAACACACAGGCAGCACAACTTCTTAGTAATGAAATAAAAAATAATTTGATAGAATTTCACTCGCAGAATGAACTTAAAATATATATGGAAGGCGGCATAATTAAAACTGATGCTTATAAAGAAGGACAATATGTTATTAAATATGATGATTACATTTTAGGTACAGCGGTTGTAACAAAAGCAGGAGTTAAAAGTCGCTTCCCAAGATCTAAAAGAACACAAGAAATCTATACGGATTTTTAAATGATTGCTTGTATGATTGAATGGATGATTGAATGGATGAATGATTGAATGTTCTTGGAAAATTTATCTTTAAATCTTTTAATTTTTTAATCTGGATTTAATCAGTTCATAAACTTTTGAAGATAAAATCTTAAACTTTGGCAATGCTTTCTCTTCTTCTAAAGGCATAAAGCAGGCAATTATATATTTAATCTTTCCATCATCAACAATTCCAACATCATTTGTCCAATAGCTCCACCAGCCGGTTTTGTGGTAGTACATAACATTTGGCGATAAACCTTGGGCAAGTTTTGATTTATCTAATTGTCTTCCTAAAAGTGCTTTCATCTGCATGCTTACCCAGGGGTTTATGAGCTGGTTAGTTTCAATCCTGTACATAAAATCTGCTGCATGTAATGCACAGGTTTCGGTTCCTTTTATTTCAGCATAACCTTCATCTTCAAATTTACGTTTAAGAAACTTTCTTGTTACATCACTTCCCTGCCAGCCATATTGATGCATCATTTCATTTATGCGTGGTCTTGCTGCAAGATCAATAAGACAATTTGCAGCAGAGTTATCGCTTCTTGTTATCATCAGATCAAGCAGGTAGTTTATGGTTACAGTATCTCCATCTTTCAACAATGGACGTGGGTCTGAATCTATTTGTTTAGATAAATCCACATCATTTGGAGATTTGACTATAAAACTTTCATATAAAGAATGTTCTCCACTGCTTACCTGGTTAAGAACTTCTGCAGCAACATACATTTTATAAACACTTGCAGGATAAATAAAATTATCAAAATTAACTCCACCTAAAACAGGAGTATCCCCATTAAGATCAATTACTGCAAAAGATATTTGCTCAATTCCATCCTCACCAACATCAAAATCTTTATCAAGTTCTAATTCTTTTATTATTGATAAAAGAGAATCTGAAAAAGATTCATCTATTTGGTAGTATTCAAGAATTTTCATTTCTTGTGGATGGATAAATAACGGAATGAAAACAAGAAGTATGTAAAATAATTTCAAATGCCACACTTAATTAGTTAAAAAGTTATTTGGAAAGTTCATACTATTCTTATGCCCGTTCTAATAATCTCTTTAACAAATAAATCAGATTCGTCAAAGTCCTCAGGTCTGTAAGGAAGTGGGGAAATGCCGGGCTCAATTTTCATTTTAAATTTTCTTATCTTATCCTTATCAAGAAACCTATTGCCTTCGAAAGCTTCTGAAACCAAAGCAACATCTATATCACTCCATTCATTATATGTTCCATTTGCATAAGAACCATAAAGTATGGCTATTTCAATGGGATAATGATTTTTTTCAAGTTCCGATATATACTTTTTAATATTTTCTAAGATTTTACCAGGGATTTTAACCATAAATACATCTCTTTAATTCTTGTAAAATTTTCTTCAGTAAAATTTTTAAATAACTTAAGCTTATAATCAGGATATCTGGTTTCCAGATTAAAGTCATTTACTCTATCAAGAAATTCTACCTGTTCATCAGTAAAATTCAATTTAGTTTTCTCAGCTAACTTAACCAGTTCGTGAATTTTTGGAGGTGTTTCTCCCGTATCTTTCACATAATGTGCTTTTAAAATCTTTTCTAAAACCAAATGTGCTATAAACAAACACCAGACATAATATCCACTCTGAAAAAGATGCTCAGCAACCGGCAGATCATATTCGGCCGCTTTTACCCAGTATTCTATTTATTCATTAATGGTCATTTAAATTCTGATTCATCTGGATTAAAGATAATTTTTTTTATTTTTAATTGAAACAATCAATATCAAAAGATTAATATATGAATATCCAAGTCTTCGGTACAAAAAGTAGCAATGATACCAGGAAAGCAGAAAGATTCTTTAAAGAAAGAAGAATTCCTTTTCATTTTCGAGATCTCACAGAAAAAGGTATTTCAAAAGGCGAGCTTGAAAATATTAAGCAGGTAATTCCATTTGAAGAGCTGATTGACAGAGATGGAAAACAGTTTCAGAAAAGAAATCTTGCTTATATGGTTTTTGATATTGAAGAAGAATTGCTTAATGATCCATTACTATTTAAAACACCAATTGTAAGAAATGGGAAATTAGTAACTGTGGGTTATAAGCCGGAAGTTTGGAAGGAATGGTAAACTCCTTCCATAGGTGACCAAAAAATTATTGTTTAATAATTATTATCTATCTTGAAAAACCATATCTTGAAAAATGCCAGATTTTGGCTTTCTTAACTTTCAATTTACCCAAAGGATAAGATTTTTCGATTCCTTCATGTTGAACTGGGTAAGTATATCCGTTTCCTATATAACTGAAATTATTGATAGGACCTAAAGCATATAAATCCAGGTTGAAAAAGGTAAGGTCTAATTTAAGTGCTTTATTAAAAACCATGGAAGGGTTAAGATGAACACCTGCAATTACTGAATCAGTGCTGATAGTTATTGTTTTCGTTCCGAAGAATGCATTAGGCGGGATTTCAAGTTTTGCATCTATATTTATTTTTCTGCCACTTGCATTTTCATAATTTCCGTTGAGAATAATAAGACCACCAACATTTCCATTAATTGTTTGTGTTTTTGTAAGCGTCGTAACCTTACCAAGCCTGGTTCCCTGTGCATTATCTTCCGGTCCAGTTATCATTGATTCTTCCTGGCATCCGCCTAAGATAAATGCAAAGAGCAGAAGTATTGAGGTTAAAAGATTTTTCATTTTATCGTTTCTTATTCTTAGTTGCATTTTCTTGTCACTTATTTCTAAAATTTTATTTTTAATAATTGTAATTGCTTAGACAATGCTTGTACCAAAGGACTCAAGGTAGGTTTTACTTACAGTATTTTAGGGGCAAGAAGGTTTAGTAAATCTTACTTTTGATGAATGTAGAGCTTACTGTTCCGTTCTGAAGAAATGTTTTTAAACGATACAAATCCTTAAATCCTTCGAAGATTTAAGAATTTTCGACTAAATTAATTATTTTGCCTCTCTTATTGAAACAATAGCAGCTTTATAAAAGGAAAGATTTAGATTGTTTGAAAGCCCTGAATAAAGGCAATAAAAAATATAAAAAATTGAGTTGATAAATTTTTGTGAATGAATACAAATGAAAAATATTTTTCCCACAAAATAATTTTGATAAAGTAACAAGCAACCTTCGAGGTTCAGGATAACCTCGAAGATTAAAATATAATTTATGTGTGAGCTAATTATTGAACTATAATTGTTCCCGTCATTCCCGAATGATGAGAGCAGAAAAATGGAAATGTACCAGCCTGTGTAAAAGTAAATGTGAATTCCCCATTTAATCCCTTGTCACCGGAATTAAACAAACCAGAAGGAGATCCTGATGTGCCGCTGATAACATTATGTGTAGCATTTACTTTATTAATCCATTTAATTGTTGTTCCCATAGCTACCGTTTTGCTTGCAGGAGAAAATGAACTGCTCTGCATAAATACTTCGTTAGCTCCGGGATTACCATTATTGCCTGTTGATGTTTCATCTTCATTACAACCTGAGCCTGCTATGAAAATTAAAAAGAAGAAAAGGAGAAAGATTAAATTAATTACCTTAGATTTTTTTCTTATTGTATACATTGTTACCTCCTAAAGTATTTACATATTACTAAAAAACTATAATATTGTAGTGGTTTAGATGGTAAGATGGGGACATTTGGGATGTTTTAAATCACTTTAAAAATCATTCTGGTCAAATTGAAATCAAAAAAATCCCGCATTACTTATGCAATACGGGATAATTTTCTTATAAAAAAATTTACATCAAAACCCTACTGAGCTGCAGGAGGTACTTCAGTCATTAAGTTTGCCGGCTGTGGTTTTTCTTTAAACATAGCCCACTGTAAAACAGCTCCAAGTATAAAGAGTAAAAATGAAAACCAATAACCGAACTGATATTCAAGCTGAACAACACCCTCCCCTTTCAATGATGCATCACCATCCAGACTGAACTTAAGTAAAAGCAAAAAGATACCTCCCAATGCTGATATAATTATACATACAAATGGTCTTATAAAACTTATTGCTAGCGCTAAAACTGCAGCAAGCAAAGCTAAATGAGCTAAAGGTTGGGCTTCAATACTTTGACTACCGACTTGTTGATTCTGCATATTTTCCTGATCTAATTCTCCACCGGTAATTAATTGAAAGCCGGTCAAGCTCATAACTGTTTGTCCGCCGCAGGTAATATTAACGAAGGGGAGTAGAAAGCAAAAAATAATTACACCAAATAATGCGGGAGAAAATTTTTTAATAGAATCCATTTCTGAAACCTCTTGAAATAATTATTGAATTTACCTGGTTAACTTTATGCTGAAACCCTTAGGATATAATATTCAATTATAAAATGGCTTAACTAAAATAAACTTTCCTGCAAGATTAAAATAATTCTCCTGCTTGTAGGAGGGATATATTTTTTTTCATAATGAAATTAAGTTGTGGCTTGTAAATAGTCAACAGGATATAGCAAATTAATTGTTAGTTTTTTCATTAGAGAGAGGAAGATTATCAAACCTTTTGTAAAATGCTGCCTGATGCAACGCTTGTTATGATATCGTATATTTGCAGCCAAAGGAGGTATGAAATGCAACCGGATACAAAGCAATTACCAGATGATCATGTTCAATGGATCTGTGAAAATAAAATAAGTGCAGAAAGACATCTTCGACGCTTACGCCCGGATCAATACGCAAACAATCATTACAGGTCTGCTTGCAAGTACATTTGCAACTGTTTTAGCCGGATATACTGCTGCTTCAAATTCACCCCTTATGAGCTGGAGATGGACCTGCACACTGGTTGCGATCTTCACACTTTGCGCAACAATATCAACCGGAGTTCAGAAACAGTTTGATATATCAGGCAACCTCTCAAAAGTTTCAGGTTGTCTTGGAAGATTAAATGCCCTTGAACTTGCAGTACGTTTGGGTTCCCGTTCCTGCGAAGAAATTGCAAAAGAATGTGAAGAGATAGCCGTGCAATACCCAACTTATATCGGATGATTAAAGAACCAGAGGTCATTTAATAAAAAAGACGCTCCATAAGAGCGTCTCTGTATTGGCATAATCTCAATAATTCTTAAACATCATAGTACAAACCAAACTCATAAGGATGCGGCTGCAGAGCCATTGGTTTGATTTCTTTATCAGTCTTATACTTAATCCATGTTTCAATTACATCTTCTGTAAATACATTTCCTTTAAGAAGATATTCATGGTCATTTTGCAAAGCCTTTAATGCTCCTTGCAAACTATCAGGAGTTGAAGGAACATTCGCCAGTTCTTCCGGCGGAAGATCGTAAATATCTTTATCAAGAGGATCACCCGGATCAATCCTGTTCTGTACCCCATCAAGGCCTGCTAACAATATTGCAGAGAATCCAAGGTAAGGATTACAAGCAGGATCAGGACACCTGAACTCAACTCTTTTTGATTTGGGACTTGTAGAATACATTGGTATTCTTACAGAAGCACTTCTGTTTCTTTGAGAATAAGCAAGGTTAACAGGGGCTTCAAATCCGGGTACAAGTCTTTTATAAGAATTTGTTGTTGGATTAGTAAATGCAAGAAGAGAAGGCGCATGCTTTAATATTCCACCAATAAAATAGAGACCCATCTCACTCAATCCTGCATAACCTGAACCTGCAAAGAGCGGCTTACCTTTTTTCCACAAGCTTGTATGAACGTGCATTCCGCTTCCGTTGTCACCAAAAATAGGTTTGGGCATGTAGGTGACAGTCTTGTTATGCTTTTTTGCTGTATTCTTCACAATATATTTAAACATAAGAAGCTGATCAGCAGCTTTAAGTAATGGCTGAAATCTTAAATCAATTTCACACTGACCACCGCTTGCAACTTCATGATGCTGTGCTTCAACATCAACTCCGCATTTAATTAGGTTTAAAACCATCTCGTTGCGGAGATCAACAAGAGAATCTGTTGGAGGGACCGGAAAATAACCTTCTTTATATCTTGGCTTGTAGCCAAGGTTAGGTCCTTCATCACGTCCGCTGTTCCATCTTCCTTCAATTGAATCTACATAATAAAAACTTCCGTTAGGTGAGGAATCAAATCTTACATCATCAAAAATAAAAAACTCTGCTTCTGGCCCGAAGTAAGAAGTATCAGCAATACCTGTGGAGATAAGGTAAGATGCCGCTTTCTGGGCAATGTTTCTCGGGCACCTCTCATACTTTTCCTTTGTTGCCGGTTCATAAACATCACATGTAATGCTTATTGTTGGAGCTTCGATGAAGGGATCGAAAAACATTGTATCCGGGTCAGGAATGATAAGCATATCGCTTTCATTAATTGCTTTCCATCCTCTGATAGATGATCCATCAAAGCCAAACCCATCTTCAAATGATTTTGCATCAAGCTGCGTTGCAGGCACAGTAAAGTGCTGCCACTGACCGGGGAAATCCATAAACTTAAGATCTATGAATGCAATCTTATTTGTCTTAACATACTTTAAGACATTGTCTACAGGTGAAGGAGTTTTTGCCATAGTTTTTCCTTTTTTTAATAATTGATTACTATATATTTAAACTTGTTGTATCTTTTAATGTTGAGAGAACAAAAGTAGTTTTTGTTGAAACCACTCCCGTCCATGCTTGTATTTCGCTCAATAATTTTTCAAGTGCCTCAGTATTCTTAACCAGTGCTTTAAGCATATGTGAACCTTCCCCAAGAACCGAATGACACTCAAGTATTTCAGGTTTCTTTTCTACATGAGTTATTAAAGTTTTATAATGCTTTGAAGAATCCATAACTACAAGTATAAAAGCCATAATATCAAAGCCAAAGATTTTCCTGTTTAACTTTGAATAGTAACCTTCTATAATTCCATTTTCTTCAAGCTTATTTAGTCTTTCGCTAACTGATGGAATTGATAATCCTACTGCTTCTGCAAGCTGGTTTCTTTTAGTCCTGGCATTCTGCTGAAGAATGTTGAGCATTTTAATATCTAAGTTATCCAGCATTATTTACCTTAATTTATTAAGATTTTCTCAAAGAATGGTGTCAAATATAAAGCCACAAATAATACAAAGCAACAAGCTTAGAATAAAATTAAAATGAATTTTAGACTAAATACAGCTTATAAAAAAAGAGAAAATGTAACTTTATGTAACAATTTTGGAGTTCAAACATCTTTTTGTTTCTTCCGGTTTTTATCTTTTTCTTTTTTCCGGTCATAAGCTTTTTTATTTTTCTCGATCTTGGGAGGTTTACCGGGCAAAGGAATTCTCTTTTTCTTTTTTGGAATTGATATTTTTTCACCTTTACCCACTAATGAAAACAAACGTCAAAATATTGTATAAATAAATGGTGCAAGAGCGGAACCTTGCGTGAGAATAATTAACCCGCCTAACAAAAGAAGAAGTATAAAAATAGGTGCAAGCCACCATTTTTTCCTAACTTTAAGAAACTCCCATAGCTCTGGTATAATAGAAAGTTTGCTCATAAAATATTCCTTATGAAATATTATTTATTCCTGTACAAGATAAATTGATGATTTTAAAGAATCAATCTCAATATCATTAGGATTAATTTTTTCATTTGTTAAAAGATTTACCAACCACTTAACATTTTTAAGAAACTTCTCGTCGGGGAGTATAATTTTTTGTTTCTTTTCACTGTTATTTAATACAACAAGAATTTTTTCTTCATTGTATATCCTGAAATAAAAATAAACTTCATTTTCAGGAGGATAATGAATAAGATCTCCATTACTTAAAGCTTTATAATTTCTTCTCAACTTTATCATTTCTTTGAAAAAGTTAAAAAGTTCGTTTTCTAAAGTAGTTCTTCCTGAACTGGTAAATGCATTCCGGTTATCATCAGGAAATCCACCTGGATAATTTTCTCTTATTGCTCCATGACCTTTTCCTCCTTTTAACCCGATTTCCGTTCCATAATAAATTTGAGGAATTCCTCTTGTTGTAAGGAAAAATGTGATAATCATTTTAAAACGATTTACATCTCCATCAAGGCTATACATCAATCTTTCAAGATCATGATTATCTGCAAAAATCATCAGGTTATCAGGGTTTGAATAAAGATGATCTTTAGAAATGGCTTGATACAAAGAAGATATTTCTTTCTTGTCCAGCATTTCCCAAATGGCAGTTAATAGGGGGAAATCAGTTATTGAGGGAAGATTTGTATCATATTCTTTGTTGAAAAGATTCCCTTTCTGATAAGGTGCGAGATATGCTGCCTCATCAATCCATACCTCACCAACAATATTAAATTCCGGATACTCTTTGAAAATTTCCAAAGCCCAATCCGAAAGATATTTTTGATCGGAATAAGGATAGGTATCTTCTCTTATTCCATCAATACCACAAAATTCTATCCACCAGATTGTATTTTGAATAAGATATTTTGCAGTATAATTATTTTTTTGATTCATATCGGGCATCTCATCAACAAACCAGCCATCGGTATTTTCATTTATAACAAGTGCACTTGAATGAATATCAGTCATAGAAATTTTATCATGATTAGTAACAAAGTGATTTTCTTTATCACCATTAAACCAATCCGGCATTGGCAAGTTATTTATCCAGTAATGATTAATTCCAATATGATTATTTACATGATCCATAATAACTTTTATTCCGTTCTTATGACATTCTTCTACTAATTCCTTAAACAATTCATTAGAACCAAATCTTCTGTCAATTAAATACAAATCAGTGGCTGCGTAACCATGATAACTTACTCTCATATTGTTTTCTAAAAGAGGATTCAGCCAGACTGCTGTTATTCCCAGTTCCTTAAGATAATTAATATTATTTATGATACCTTTAATATCACCTCCGTGTCTTCCATAATCATTATCCGGATCAAGTTTATCAAACAATTGTGGATGATTATCATTAGATAAATCTCCATTTGCAAAACGGTCCGGAGTAATTAAATAAATAATATCCTTTGATGAAAAACCTTGATGGATTGTCAAAGATGTATCTCTGCCATAAAGGGGGAAGGTTATATTTTCTTCATCATTTCCATTTATAATTTTAATTATATAGTTGCCGGGTGATGCATTTTCATTTATCTCTATGTCCATAAATGCATAAGATTTATTTTCATTATTACTTATTTTATTTATTCTTATTCCATCTGTTTCACAAAAGGCTGAGTCAATATTAAGATTTTCTCCATAAAGCATAAGTTGAATGTTGTTATACTTCATTCCGGTCCACCAATTGGGCGGTTCTATTTTGTTAATATTTAGTTTTTGGGAGTATACCTGAACTACAAATAATAGAAAGATGCAAAACACTGTTAACTTCTTCATTTTTTCTTTCGTGAGTTTAAAATATTAATGCATAAAAATTTTAAAAAGTTTGCTAAATATAGATTGATTATATTTTTATTCCACTTTCCAGGCGGAAAAATAATTCCTATTTTTCAATGTTTTTTAAGAGGTTTTATTGAAACTACATAAGGGAAAACAAGAAACGATTCAATCTAAAAATGAAAAAAAGAAACCGGTTCCTAAATGGTTCTTTATAATTCTAATATTAATTCCAATTATCTTTTTCATTTTATTGGAAATATCCTTAAGAATATTCAATTATGGAATTGATAACAGGCAATGGGTTACTGCAACTGAAGGGAAATTATTTTTAAATCCTGAAATAGCAAGAAGATATTTTTATAACACTGAGAGAATTCCACATTCTAATCAGGAAATGTTTGATGAAGAGAAGAAATCAAATGCATTTAGAGTATTTGTATTAGGAGAAAGCAGCGCAGCAGGTTATCCTTTTTCTCCTCTAGGATCTTTCTCCCGTTATTTACAGAAAAGGTTAGAGCTTTTATACCCTTCTTCAAAAATTGAAGCGGTAAACATTGGTCTTACTGCTATTAATAGCTATACATTAAGGGATTTATTTCCGGGCGTACTTGAATGTAATCCTGATCTCATTCTTATTTATACAGGGCACAATGAATATTATGGCGCACTTGGTGTTGGTTCGATGGAATCTCTCGGCACATCAAGAGATCTTGTAAATCTGATTCTTTATCTAAACCAATTTAAATCAGTCGAGCTTTTAAGAAATATTATTCAAGGGGTTTGGGAAGTATTCCCGGCTAAAGATGATAAACCAAGTGGAACTTTAATGTCACACATGGCTAAGGAACAATATATCGGTTTAAATTCCGATACTTATTTCAATGGAATTTCTCAGTTCGAAGGAAATATGCATGATATCCTTCAGATGGCTAAAGATAAAAATGTTCTCGTTATTTTATCAACTTTAGCTTCCAACCTTAAAGATCAAACTCCATTTGTTTCGATAAAAACAAAGAAGTTTCCCGAAGCTGAAAAAGTATATGTTCAGGCTAAGTCTGAGCATAACTTAGGAAATTATTTAAAAGCAGATTCCTTATTCAGATTTGCAAAGGATTTGGACGGTCTTCGCTTTAGAGCACCGGAAGAAATTAATGGAATTATAAAATCACTGGGAAAAGAGTTTAATTTTCCTGTTATCAATGCAGATTCAGCATTTGCTTCTTTAAGCCCTGAAGGAATTACCGGAAATAATTTAATGACGGATCATCTGCATCCTACTTTACAAGGATACCAGTTCCTTGGTAAAATATTTTTTGATAAAATGAAGGAGTTCAATCTTCTCCCCTCATCTCAGCCAATAAATTTATCTGACCGGGAACAGGATAGCATTACAGTTGCAAATTTTAATTTTACAAAATTAGATTCTGTAATAGGTGATTTCAGAATAAAATTATTAAAGAACGATTGGCCATTTGTATCTAAAGAAAATAAACTGCCGAATTCATCTATTCTTCGTACTGAAAACATTGTTGATTCACTTGCTTCACAGATGCTAAACGATGAAATAATCTGGGAAGAAGCCCATAGAAAATTAGCAGCTTATTATTTAGGGAGAAAAGATATAGACTCATTTCTTGAAGAAATGGATGCTCTGATCTCCCAATACCCTGTAGTTGTGGAATATTATGATTATGTGGCTAATACTTTAATACCTGTTAAAGATTATAACAGGGCATATAAATATTTAGAAAAGGGATATGAAATTAAACCAAGGGCATTCACAACAAAATGGCTTGGGACTATTAATCTTTACAACAATAAGTTGGATATAGCAGAAAAGTATCTTAAGGAAAGTCTGGTTTATGATAATAATGATCCACAAGTATGGTATAACCTTGCAGGAGTTTACGTAAGAAAAAACAATTACAAGCTGGCACTTGAAAATATAAATAAAGCTTTAGCATTAAAACCAAAATATCCGGAAGCAGAAAATCTCCAGCGGCAATTGCAAAATGCTATAAAATGAATAAAATTTATTCCCACCCAAAAAATAAAAAAGCCGGTCATATCCAGACCGGCTTTTATATAAGTACTAAACAAAAAGAGATTTACTTCAGCAATAACATTTTTTTGGTTGAAGTAAAGTTAGCAGTTTTTATTGTATAGAAATAAATACCGCTGCTTAGGCTCGATGCATCATAAGTGAATTCATAAGAACCAGTTACTAATTCCTGGTTTAATACTTCACCCACTTTTTCGCCAAGCAAGTTGTATATAGATAAGCTAACCAGTCCAGCTTCAGGAATTGAAAACCGGATGGTTGTTGTTGGGTTAAATGGATTAGGATAATTCTGCTCAAGTGAATACGTATTTGGAATTCCTCCGGGTATTTCATCAACACTTGTCGGAGGATTTTCTTCCGGCTTTTCACCATCTGTCCAAACATCCTGAGGCATTGTATAAGGAGTAACAAAAGATCTTGGACCGGTTTGCTGAACATATCTTACACGGCACTCGCCCTGACTGCCGGCTTCCTGAGTAAGACCTGATGCATTTGCATAACCATAATTATATAAAAAGCCGTTAAAGTCAGGACCGTTAATTGTAAGTGTACCTTCATAAATCATATCACTATTCGCATCTGTTAGTACAAGAACTCTTGGATAATCTCCCGGCCACGGTATATTATGAACTGCATAATAAAATGGCTGCCTTGGAATCCATACAACAGTATCGGTAGAAGCATTGAATCCGGCTGCGGTTGTCATATCAACACTGAATGTGGCTTCTACAGTTGTACCTACAGGAATTACCCAGTCTGTATTAATGCCTTCAAAATAAGCATATTCTGCTACCTGAGCGGGATCTCCCTGGAATTCTATTGGACGGTCCCGATTACCAAACGGACTTGGAGAAATTGCAACCTCCCAGCCTGTATTTGAAAAAGGAACGCTGCCCGGATCATTTTTTATGAAAAATTTATAAATCATAGTATCTAATACCTGGTTTGCAAATGATACATTTAAGAACCATATATTCGGATCACCTGCGTCCTGGTTCATAAGAGAACGTGGTGGGTCAGAATCATTCCAGTTGTTGAAACTCCCACGTATCTGAACAGAATCAACGTCAGGATTGAAAACGCCAAGTTCATTTGCTACACTCATATCCACAACGAAGAGAATATTTCCATTGCCGGTTGTTACGTTTGGATTTGTATTTTCCCACCATCTTGAAACAGTATCAGCACCATCAACTACTCCATAAATCCTGTTATGATCTCCACCAAAAACATCAACACCAGCAGGAGTTTCCCAGGTTCCGTCACCGGCTGCACCCGTACTCCTAATAAATTTATAGACTGCTAAATTACCAGAGGTAAAGGTAGTTACATCTACGGAATAAGTTGAATCTCCATCCGTATCGAACATTTCAATAGCTCCGGTTCCCCAATCAGTAAAGTTACCAGCTACATAAACATGATCGGATAGCTCCATTGCACCTATTAACGGAAGTCTCATATCCACATTGAAAGTAACTGAAGAGGAGACTCCTGTATAAGGTGTGCGACCATTAAAGTAAGCAGGATCGGAATCAAAGAAGTAAGGATCGAGATCAAGTGTTGTTGATGTTCCCGAATTTACCTCTCTGTTTGGATCTACTTCCCAGCCGTTGCCACTATTTCCGGTATGATAGAATTTGTAAAATATTGCAGTATTTTGAGGTTGACCGGTTACGGTTACGACATAAACAGAATCATTATCGTCGTCATTCATAATTGCACCAGAGCCCCAACCATCAAAGCTTCCTCGCACTTTTACAGTATCAACAGTCGGGTTAAACCTCGCTGTAGCCCATTCAGTTGACATATCAACCTTGAATGTTACATCAACCGTTTGAGCTTTTGTAACAATCCCGGTTAGTAGTATCAGGCAAAAAAGTAAAAATACTTTTTTCATATTACACCTTGTTTTTTATTGTTAAAGAATAAGTTATTTAAGTTTATATTATTCAAAGGTCCTCTTTCAAAATTTTAATGATACGCCAAAACTATGAATATAGCTTAGTGATTCAAAATCCTGGTAGCTATAATCAAATCCGACTGCAAATACTCCTAATACATAATGTATTCCCGCACCAAGTGTTAACCCTTCCTGGTTATCTTCCAAAAGTAATCCTTTATACCCTCCGCGTAATGAAACTAAGTTATTAAGAAAAGATAATTCACCGCCAATATTTAAGTATTCAGAATTATCATTTGGGTGAGCAGCATCAACTGCAATAGTAAATCTCTGTTCATTTAAGAATAGAAAATCTCTTGAAAGCCCTATCTGCAATCTTAATGGCAGTTCAAATTTATCTGTTTTGTAATAAGCATCTACTGTTTCATTATTACCCTCACTATTAGGATCAGCATCATATCTTATTAATAAATCTTCTCCGGACATTTGTAATTTGGATCCGTAGTTGGAAATCATACTTGAGAATTTTATTCCCAGGAAAGGAGTTTTAAATACAGTCCCCACATCAAAGGCAACTCCGTTTGCAGATGAGTTAAATATATCCTCCAGGACATATTTTACTGTTAATCCGGCAGCAAAATCATCAGTAATATTCCTTGCATAAGATAAGGCAAAGGCATAGCTGGAGGCAGAGAACCTTTCTCCTGTTCCTTCAGGAAATGTTTCAGTAGTAACATCCATTTCTCCAAAATCAAGCACAGTTACGCTGGCTCCAAAGCTGCCTAATTCTCCCGCAGGCAAAACCACAGCAACATAGTTTAAATTTATGTCCAGATCTTTATAAAGACTGGTATAAGTAAACATGGCTTCAAAATCACTCAGAGAAGCAGCGCCTGCAGGATTCCAGTAAAGTGCAGAGGCATCATTTGCAATTGATGTAAAAGCACCTCCCATTGCATTGGCTTTTGCACCAATTCCTACGCTCAGGAATTTAGCCGCTGTTGTTCCTGTTTTTGTTACCTGGCTAAATGCCAAATTTTGCAGTAAAGCAAATGATAAAAAAATAATCAGTAAAAATTTTTTCATATGCTATAAATCTCCTTAAAATTTCTATAAGCTTTTATAGGTGACCGTCACTTTAAAAGTGACGGTCACCTTAACAACCAACTATTTTATAATTGCTAATTTTCCAACTGTTGTTCCTATACCCGGTGCATCAATATGGTATATATAAACACCATAAGCTGCTGATAGATTATCTTTAGTTAAAAGATCCCATTCCTCAGATCCATCTATCAAATTACTTTCGTGAACAATTTCTTTAACAAGCTCACCATTTACAGTAAAAATTCTTATTGTACAGCTATTTGGCAAATGAGTAAAATGAATTGAACGGGGACCACGGCCGCTTGAATATGGATTTTTAATTTCCCACTTTGCATTAGCAAGATATGGATTAGGAACAACTTTTATTTTTTCAAGATCTGCTTTTGCCTGATCCAGATTTACAGCACCTTTCTTCGAAACAAATCTGAAAACATCATTTGAAAGAAAAGGTTTAGATATATATACAAATGCTGTGTCATTAGGCTGTGGAGCTCTTTGACTTGAATCCGGTGAATCATCCATATAAAACATCCAGGTATAAGTTAAAGAATCTGCTTCCGGTTCCAGAAAAACAATTCTGTCTTTTTTGATTGGGGTGCCCCCAGTTGAAAAGTAACCTGGGCCACCACTAGCAGCCGATGAATCATTTTCCTCAAAACCAAATTCTACATCTACCCCTGTAGTAAGGTTAACAACTTTAAAATTAACTTGTTTAGGAGGATAGGTTTTAGAAGAAGTTGGAGTATAAAGTGTTAATTCCCTTGATGTTGCAATTCCACGTTCTCCAAAAATAATTGCATAATCATTTATCCTTTCTTCACCTTTTATATTAAACGTAAAATTCACCAACTCATTAAATTTTTCAAATTTAAAAGCAGGAATATTTGAGTTAGTCCATCTTGATCTTTCCCGGTTCAATTGAACGATTGATTCATTCGTAAAGCTTAACCGGAAGCCATCTATTATTGGCTGCTCGACATCAAAATTTGTTTTTTTGTTCAGTAAAATATTACTATCTGTTGAATCTGTTAGTGTAAAGTTTTTTGTTTTTAAAGTATCTGGTTTATTTGGAGTAACAATAAGTGTATCCTCAAAAGTTACCCTATAAACATGTCCTTCCTTAATTTCTGTAACGTCTATTATTTCATAAACTATTGTTCCAGCGCTTGTTCCCTCAATATGGGCAATATCTCCTAACGTTGGAGCCACATATCCGGCTGAGGGAGCTTCAGGTGTAACATGTGCTACATTCTTACCAAGAGTTTTAACAGTTCCATCAGGATTTAATGAAATGCTTATTTTACATTCTGCAGGCGAGATACCTCCGGCAGTATATCCAAAATCATATGAAGTAATTGCGTAATAATAGGTAAAACCATTCTGCACTGATGAGTCAACCCAGGAATGTTCTAAACCACTATCGTTACCTAAACCAAAATGGACACCTTCAAATCCTACAGAATCAAACCCAACAATTCCATCTTCCAAATCAAATTGTTTTATGGGTAATAAAAATGTTGGAGTTCCTGTCGCATTTGTAATTACTTTAGCATCCAGGAAAGCCGGATCAGATGCTCTGTAAATTCTATATCCCTCAAAATCATTTCCAATGCCGCCGATCTTATCAATATATCTGTCAAAAGATTCTTCAGCCGCATCATCCCAATATAAGGTAACCCTATTATCACCAGGTATAGCGGTTAACTTTGGAATAAAAGGAGAATTAGCAAACTGGTAATCGTTATTATAAGTTTCCTGAGCGCGGACTTTTTTATCTAATACTGCCTGCTTTCTAATTTGACCATCAGGATCTATTACAGGACCATTTGCTAAAATAATTCCCAAAGAGATTGGTTCTGTTTGACCGGGCTGCAGAGGGAACAATCCCGAAGAAACAAATAAGTTATATTCGCCAGCTACTGTATTAGCAGGATCAAAAAAGTTTCCAGGGACCATAAAATTAGCCCATACAAAATTATCTGTATATTGGTCACTCAATCCTTCTGATGAGGGTCTGTAAAAAGAGCCTGTTATACCAATCTGGTCGGTTTCAGCAACATCTGTAACATCAACTCCAGGTTCTCCGGGTAAGCCAAAACGCGCACCAGATGTAGGCTTACCATCATTTTCTCCCTCATCTCCAGTCTCGGCTAATCCGTCCAATCCTACATCATCAGTTGCAGGGTTCCAGTCCCCATCATCATCAATTCCATTATTCCTTGATTCATCAACCATCTCATCAATGCCTTCATCCATAAACTCATCTACAGCACCATTATCATCATTGTCAATTCCATCAGCATATTTTTTTCCAAGGTCTTCTGTCTTAACATTATAAAGAATAATATTTGTACCAGGAACTTTATATCTGAAATAAGCATCCGCAGCGGCTGTTGTAATCATCTCCAGTGAAACTACTGGACTATTTTCTTCACCGTCATCGTCGTTATCTATAAAGTCAGTAAAAGCTCTTCCAACATCTTCTGATTCAACCATTATAAGATGTACCGCACCATTTTGTACCGGATCTGTTTCCGGGTTAGGAGGCCATCTTTTCCATCTATCGCCTGCAGACTGGTTAACCATTTCTTGTGTAACTACAGGGCTTCCTGTTTCTGCGTTTAAATTCTGATCTATTCTGTCTGCATAAGTAACACCTAACTGATCCTGGAAAGCGATATGTGTTGCATTCTCATCAATCAAACCATTTCCATTATTATCTATGCCATCAGAACGACGAGGGTCATCTAAAATAATTAAAGAATCACTTTCCCCTGCCAACAATGCATCTGTAACCTTTGGCCCGCCGGTTTCTCCATCACCATCATTATCAATTCTGTCAATTGCATTCCCAGGAGTCTCCAATAAAGCCCCTCCAACTATACCAACAGGATCTGAACCGAAGGCAGGAACCGGTGAACGATTATCAGCATCTCTTGACCAGATAATATCATTTAAAATATCAAACTCAGATATATCATCCTGTCCATCTTCACCAACGAAATCTGCCCATGTAATAGTAACACCAACTTTGTTTAATGGCTTTGTGCCATCATTTTTAATTTTAAATAAAAGAAACATAGCATCCTGAACCAGTATCTGGGACCATGCCATCACTCTAGTATCAAGTATAAGTCCTAATCCTTTTCTTGTTAAGTCTGTTGTATCGGGGAAATAAAAAGGGTATCTGTCATAATTATTATCTGATGCACGGAAAAACATTTCCTGATCTGCATTAAAAACATTTTTACCGAAATAACCATTCCATGTCCCTGGCCAACCCGGATCATCAGGATCACCAGATTTATCAGGCCAGGAAGAAGGCCAGGTAGTTGGATCATTGCTTGTTGCAAAACCTTCAGGATTTTGTTCATTAAAATATCCTGGCACCGGCTCAAAATTCCATGTTAATCCTTGAGGCGATTGTAAATAATGACACCTTGAAATAATATGCTGGATATCTCCATTATCATCCATTACTTCAGCGCCAACCACAATTCCTGCTACAGCGAGATAGATTTGTCCTGTGTTTTTTGGCCATTCATACGGTGTTTGAACTGAAATTGGAAAAGCACCGGATTCCCGTCCGGTCATTCCGTAATTAAAAATAGTTGTTCTAATCTGGTTGCCTTCCATATGAGCACTTCGTCTAAACCTTATATCACCCCTCTCTTTACTGGGAATATATTGTGCGTATTCTATATCTATTAAAATAAAAACCAGAATTAGAAATAGAAAAAAAACTTTTTTGTTATAGGCAAACATTAAAAATCCTCCGATATTCTTTTACTATTAGAAAGCTAAATCAATTCCAAATTGTACATTTCTTGGTTCGCCAAAGTGATCTGGAAATTTGGAATATTCCTCTGGTGTATTTGGGCTAGCCGGATCTTTAGTTCGTGTTTGATTTTCTGTTGTAAAATCTGGCTGGCCCGTATCACCAAAAACTCTGATAGGAATTCTGTTATCCAGCAAATTAAATATTCTTACAAAAGCAGTAATATCTAATCCCATCAACTCAAATGTTTTATCTAATTTCAAATCCAGGGTAAATTGCGCAGGTATTCTGCGGCTGTTTTCCAAAAAGCCGCCAGAGAGTCCTCTTAGTGCTGTATATTGAGTAACGGAAGGATCATAGGGTAAGCCGGTTCCATATCTTGCAATTAAGCTTCCGCCCCAGCCATCAAATCCTGTGTACAGAGATGCATTTAAGAGATGATTCTGATCCCAATCCATTGGAATTAAGAAGAGTCTTGGTTCAGAGTTTCCCTGTGCTTCAAAGAATGCTTCATCAGGTGTGGAATTAGTTCCTTCTGCAACCTGGAAAGTATAGTTAAGGTCAAAAGCAAAATAATTAGTAAACCTTTTATTGAATGTTAAAGTGATTCCTTTAACATTAGCATAATCTCTATTTGTAAAGATAGAATAGGTAGCATCAATATATGTTGTAATAGCAGCTCCTGCAGTTATCCAGTCCCTAACATCTCTGTAGAAACCTGTTATATCAATTAAATAATCATTCCCAAATTCCTGCCTGAACCCAATCTCATACATTACTGTTTTTTGTGGTTTGAGACCGGGATTTCCATACACGTCATTTAAGTTTCCATTGTTGGGGACATAATACGGTCCGTTCTGGAATAAATACTGGAAAGGAGGGATTTGCAGAAAATGACCATAAGAAAAATGAACAACCCCGGTTGCACTTATAGGATAAGCAATACCAAAGCGAGGGCTTATCTGCATTTTAGCTTTTGAATCTTTATAAAAGAATGGTTCTCTTTCTGTAATACTTAATTGTTCCATCTCCGTACGGAGAGGAGCATAAATATTTGGATCGCGAATATCAACTAAAACTTTTCCATTTGCATCGAAATAATCCAATCTTACGCCAAGATTAATAATTACATCTTCAAACTCAATTTTATCCTGTACATAAGCTGAAGCTTCCAAAGGTTCATTGTCATATTGAACATGGTTGGGTTCGGTTATATCCGGAATTGATGGCTGAAATGGTTCAACAGGTACACCATTAATTTCCAGAGGCTGTAAATCAAAGTCATCAAATTTCAGATTATGCGACTTCACTTCAGCACCAATCTTAATTAAATTTTCCTTTGTAAACTGGCTGGTAAAATCAATCTTTCCCAGGTAAGTAGTTGTTGCTCTATAAAATCTGTGGAGGTTTG
>CAZEWJ010000022.1:0-64905 GCA_964515875.1 uncultured Ignavibacteriaceae bacterium
TATGGAAAAATGAATAAATGATTCAAAGAATTTACATAGATACTTCTATAATTGGAGGATACTTTGATGAAGAATTTCAGGAGGTTACTAAGAGGCTTTTTAATCGGCTTCAAAACGGAGAGATAATTTTTGTCATATCTGATTTACTAGAATTAGAATTATTAGAAGCTCCTGAACATATAAGAAAACTGCTGCTAAATTATTCTGAGGAAAGATTTGAAAAAATTGAATTAACCAAAGAAGCTATTAAATTAGCAGATGCTTATATCGCTGAAAAGGTAGTTGGAAAAACGAGTATTGAAGATTGCAGGCATATTGCTTTGGCTACAATTAATAAAGTAGATGTTTTGGTTAGTTGGAATTTTAGACATATTGTTAATCTTAACAGAATAAAAGGATACAATTCAGTAAATTTAAAATACGGTTATTCATTGTTAGAAATTAGAAGTCCACTTGAATTGGTGAGTTATGGAGATTAAAACAAAAAAAACTTTCGATGCTGTTAAAATGATGAGGGACATCCGAAGCAAAATAAGTACTGAAACCAAGGATATGTCATTTGATCAGCTCAAGAAATATATATCTGACAGAATTAAAAATTCTGAGCTTAAAAACATTAGGCAAAAGGGGTCTTAATTATATTAGCTTCTCAAAACCCTTGTAGCATTTGCAATAGCAATTAAAGCAACACCCATATCTGCAAAAACAGCTTCCCACATAGAAGCAATTCCTATACTTCCAAGAGCAATAAAAAATCCTTTAACAGCCAGGGCAAAGAGAATATTCTGCCATACTATTGTTCTTGTTTTTCTTGCAATCCTTATTGCCTCTGCAACTTTGGATGGATGATCTTCCATTAAAACAATATCTGCAGCTTCAACTGCTGCATCGGAGCCTAAGCCGCCCATTGCAATTCCTACATCGGCTCTCATAATTACAGGTGCATCGTTAATTCCATCTCCAACAAAAGCAACTTTTTTATCTTTAGAAGATTTCTCCATTATCTTTTCAAGCAAAGCAACTTTATCTTCAGGCAGCAATTCGGAATGTGTCAGGCTTATTCCAATCCTTTCAGCAATTTGTTCAGCAGAGAACTTGTTGTCCCCTGTGAGCATAATAATTTCTTCTATACCAAGTTCTTTTAACTCTTTGATTGCTTTAGCTGAGTCTTCTTTTAGTTCATCAGAAATTTTTATATAGCCTGCATAGTTATTATTAACAGCGATATGAACCACAGTTCCTTCAACAGCACAATTGTTATTACTATGATGAATATTTTCCGAATGAAGCATCCTGTCATTTCCAACAGTAATCATCTGATTATCAACTTCAGCTTTTATCCCTAACCCGGCAATCTCTTCAACATTAATTAAAACGGAAGGTTCGATATCTTTCTCGTAAGCCTCTCTTATAGCAATAGCGATAGGGTGTGAGGAATGAGATTCTGCTGCTGCTGCATAATAAAGAAGCTCATCTTTTCCCAATCCATTGCTCTCCACAATTTCAGTTACTTTAAAAACACCTTTTGTAAGAGTACCTGTTTTATCAAATACAACAGTTTTTACTTCAGTCAGTGCATCAAGAAAGTTTGAACCTTTCACCAAGATTCCTTTTCTCGAAGCACCGCCAATTCCACCGAAATATCCTAAAGGAATACTAATAACTAATGCACATGGACAGGATATAACGAGGATAACCAAAGCCCGGTAAATCCACTCAGAATATGTTTGTGCGGAAAACAATAAGGGTGGCAGGAATGCAATAAGCAAAGCAATTCCAACAACAACAGGTGTGTAATAGGAAGCAAACTTAGAAATAAATTTTTCAGCCCTGGCTTTTTTCTTTGAGGCACTTTCAACCAATTCAAGTATCTTTGATATTGAAGATTCTCCAAAGAGTTTTGTTACTCTTACAGAGATTACACCTGATTTATTAATCATTCCTGCTAAAACAGTATCCCTAACTCTCACTGATCTGGGAACAGGCTCGCCGGTTAAAGGAAAGGTATCAACAAAAGAGGAACCACTAACAACCTCACCATCTAAAGGAACTTTTTCTCCCGGCTTTATGAGTATTTCTTCTCCTACTTTTACTTCTTCTGGTGAAACTTTTTTAGTTTCGCCACTAACTTTTAAATTGGCATAATCAGGTCTTATTTCCAGCAGCTTCCTGATGGATTTACGGGAACGTTTCACTGACAACCCCTGCATAAACTCCCCAACATTGTAGAATATCATTACCGCAACTGCTTCAGGCAATTCTCCGATAGCAATTGCACCAAGAGTTGCAATAGACATCAAAAAATTCTCATCAAAGACTTTTCCACGGAACAAATTTTTGTATGCTTTTGAAAGAACTCCCCATCCGCTGATAAAATAAGCGGGTATAAAAATTAAATATTCACCGAGTGAAAACGGAGTTTGGCTCAGTTCCTCATTAAAGAGCAAACCAACTGCAAACAAAGTTATAACTATAAGAATGGTTATAAGCTCTTTTTTAATTACTGTATTTTCTTTTAGTGACGATTTAAGCTTCATTTAAAAAATATTATTTTTTCTATAATAATTTATAAAACTATTAAGAAATTAAAATGCTAATTAGATGGTTTTTCGAGAGAGAATTATTGAAATCCCAATGATTGTTCGATTCTTCTTGCACCCATATATCTTTTAACATAATAATCATGAGTGATCGGTGTAGCGATTACACCATGTTTGCTTGCGTGAACAAAAAGATTATCGCCGACATAAATTCCAACATGCCCGGGTTTTACACTTTTTCTTGTATTGAAAAAAACAAGATCACCAAATTTCAGATCCTCTTTCTTATCAATTACAATTCCCTGAGTAAATTGTTCCTTTGCGCTTCTCAATAATTGCAGTGAGCAACTTCCGTAAATAGTTTGCGTGAAAGCAGAACAATCAATACCCTTTTTCGAATTGCCGCCAAACTTATAAGGAGTATTCATATACTTGATAATCTCCATAAGCATTATTTCTTTTAATGTGGTGGTTCCAGAAGTAATCCCGGAATTTCCATCCAATGAATTGTATTTTTGCTCAAGCACTGAAACATCAACCGAGGTTAAATCATCAGGAGTTTCATCCGAATCGGTTTCTTCATTATCAGAAGGAATAATATTCTCATTCGGTTCCTTCTTTTCATTTTTACCATAGCGGACAGGATTTTCCTTATCTTCTTTATTATCATCGTTGGAGCCGTAGCGAATAGTGTTAGATGAGCAGCCGATTATTAAAATTAAACCAGCAAGGATGAAAAACAGAAATCTTTTTTTTCGTCTATAAAAATCCAATTTTAACCCAGGTAATATCTTAAATTCTTACTTCTGGAGGCATGACGCAAACGCCGGATTGCTTTCTCTTTAATTTGCCTTACACGTTCTCTTGTTAAATTAAATCGTTCACCTATTTCCTCAAGAGTCATTGAATGATCTTTATTCAAGCCAAAGTAAAGCTTAATTACTTCAGCTTCTCTTTCGGTAAGCGTTGAGAGTGCTCTATCAATTTCTGTTTTTAATGATTCATTCATTAATACATAATCGGGGGGTGGCTGCTGATCATTTTCAAGAACATCGAGGAGCCTGTTTTCTTCTCCCTGTGAGAAAGGTGCATCCATCGAAAGATGCCGCCCGGAAATTTTTAAAGCATCTGCAACATCGCTTACATCCATATCAAGTTCCTGAGCAAGCTCTGCTGCATTAGGTTCTCTTTCAAATTCCTGTTCAAGATTGCTGTATGCTTTACCAATTTTATTTAATGCACCAACACGGTTAAGAGGAAGACGTACGATTCTGGATTGTTCGGCAAGAGCCTGAAGGATTGACTGCCTTATCCACCATACTGCATAGGAAATAAATTTAAAACCTCTTGTCTCATCAAATCTTTTTGCAGCTTTTATCAAACCAAGATTTCCTTCGTTGATTAAATCGCCAAGTGATAATCCCTGGTTCTGATATTGTTTTGCAACGCTAACAACAAATCTTAAATTAGCTTTTGTAAGAATTTCGAGCGCTTTCTGATCACCTTTCTTAATTCCTATGGCAAGTTCAATTTCCTGTTCGGGTTTAAGAAGCTCGACCCTGCCTATTTCCTGGAGATATTTGTCTAATGACTGGCTTTCACGATTAGTAAATTGCTTTGTGATCCTCACCGTTTCTCCTCTTTATATTTTCAGATTTATCGTATCTACAATGCCAACTATTGATGCATCAACAGGAGCCATATCAACCGGAAGCGGTATTACTGCTTCTGAAGCCGTTATATAATAGATAATTTCCCCAGGCCCAGATCCTACTGTATCTACTGCAATTACAGGTTCACCAACATTTTCATTCTCACCATTTATCGGCTGCACTAACATTAATTTAAATGTATGAAGAGTTTCATACTTTTGTGTGGCCCACACGTTTCCTATAACTTTTCCTAAAAACAAGTTTTCCTTTCTCTTTTTATCATAGGTAAGTTTCTTAGAATTAAGTCAGGTTTTCCTGTTCCTGTAAGTATTTTTTAAGCGGGACATCCAGTTTATCTACAATAGCCATAATTACTGCATCAACAGGTTTATTTTTTGTGAACTCTGTTTGTCTTGCAGAACTGCCGGTAGCTACAAGTACAATTTCACCTTCACCGGCTCCTACACTATCAACAGCGATAACAAAATTATCTTTTTCTTTTAATTTAAGATCAACCTGCCTGACAATCAGGAATTTTGCACCGACAAGATTTTCATCCTTCTTAGTTGACCATACAGTTCCGATTATTCTTCCTAAAAACAATTATCCTCCTGATTGAATGAATATGCTGTTTACTTAGCCGCTAATATAGTTTTACAAAAAATTATTATCAATGTTATAAAAAGCTTTCACCTTTTAATGAATTCTCAACATGAAAGAAATCGGCAGCCGTTTTTGCTACATCTGAAAAAGTTTTTCTTACTCCTAAATCTTTTCCCGGCTTACTTTTCCTGAAAAATAACAGCGGCACATATTCCCTGCTATGGTCTGTACCTGGAGTTGTAGGATCATTACCATGATCAGCTGAAATAACAACAGCATCTGTATCATCAATGTTTTTAGCAAATGATGGTAGAAAATCATCAAAATCTTTCAAAACTTTGGCAAAACCTTCCGGGTCATTCCTGTGACCATAATACACATCAAAATCAACAAGGTTTGCGAAGATAAGAGACCTATTGATTTTTTTTGCATATTCTAAAAGTTTTTTACAGCCTTCTTCATTAGACTTTGTTTTTTCCTGAATAGTTATTCCTCTGTAATTAAAAAGATCATTCACTTTGCCTATTGCAACAGTTGTAATTTTATTTTCTGATAAAATATCCAGTATGGTTTTTTCAGGAGGATCTAATGAAAAATCTTTTCGGTTCACTGTTCGCGTATATTTTCCTGTTGTTCCAATAAAAGGTCTTGCAATTACTCTGCCAATATTTACAGGACTAACTAATACTTTCTCTCTGGTTATCTCACAAATTTCATAAAGCTTATCAATTGATATTACATTTTCATGCGCAGCAATCTGAAAAACTGAATCTGCAGAAGTGTAAACAATCGGGAAGCCAGTTTCAACGTGCTTATCACCAATTTCCATAATTATTTCCGTACCTGATGCAGCTTTGTTTCCAAGTACTCCTTGACATCCAGTTTCAGAAAGGAATTTAGAAATAACTACATCTGGAAATCCATCAGGGAAATAGGAAAAATCCAAATCAACATATAAGCCAGCCATCTCCCAATGTCCTGTTGTTGAATCTTTTCCTTTGGAGAGTTCTTTCATTTTTCCGAATGATGCAAGAGGATTAGAAACGGAAGATATTCCCTTAATCTCTGTAATATTTCCCAATCCAAGTTTAGTAAGATTTGGCAGGCTTAATCCATTAACCGCTTTAGAAATATTAACCAGAGTATTGCTTCCCTCATCTCCATACTCTGATGAATCTGGAAGCTCTCCAATACCAACACCATCGAGTATTATTATAAAGAAATTATCCATTTGAAAGTGTATCAATTAAAAATTAAAAATTAAAAATTTTAGGCTAGAGTTTACTGCAAATTGAACCTAAAATATTTCTTAATTCTGTAGATTCATTATATAGTCTATCACACTCTTCCTGATTTCCAAATTTTACTGCCTTACTAATTTTTAACCAATAATTTGATTCTCTCATTTCCCTTAAACTTATTTTCATTTTATTTGCAAAGTCTGGTTTTGATGAGGCTGATTGAGCCTCTTCATAGTTCGCTCCTGAAGATGTTGATGATTTAGCTAATTGATACCTAACAATTTTCTCTTCAGGCGAATTCTTAAAAGTCCCGAGAAACTTAACCGTATCAACTGCAAATTTAAAAAGGCGATCCCCTAAACCCTGATCCATTTTTTAATTTTTAATTTATAATTTTTAATTGAGTTAGTTGATATTCCGCACTGTATTCCCGCCTCTTTCCAGGGCTTTCTTTAAGGCAAGATCGGCATTGTAGATTACTTCTTCAACATCTGTTTTGTTGTGGCTTGATGCTACGCCGATAGAAACTGTGTAAGTAGTTTGTTTTGTTACTACTGGAATAGGCTGGCGTGCTATTTTAACACGAAGCTTTTCTGCCCATACAAAAACATCTTTGGGTGTAGCATTAAAGAAAAAGACCCCAAACACTTTATCATCCATTCTCCCAAAAAGATTTAAAGGAGTCATTTCCTGAAGGATTGTTTCAGAAACAGACTTAAGGACTTTTGGTAAAGGATTGTCATCAAAGAGAGATCCCTGCTCAAGAAAATCATCAATGCGAACAAGAGCAAGAGCACCTGAAACATCTAACTGTTTTGCTTTTATAAGATCTGATGCCATTCTTTCCTTAAAGGTGTTCACATTTAAAGCTTTTGTTTCTATATCTACAGAAATAAAATTCTTTATTAAAGATTGAGTTGAATGAGCGTGGATTACAAATGCTAAAATATTTGCTGCATTCTTTAAAAACTGAACATCATTATTGGTGTAAGCATTCTTTTTAAGACTTTCAAAGCAGAGCACTCCATAATTCTGATGATTATGAACAAGCGGGATGGAAACAAAAGAACCATCAAAACTTACATCCTCTACTTTGGAAAATCTTACATACTGAGCTAAAGAGGTATCATCAATTTTTACAGGAATTCCGCTAGTTATTGTTTTACCAACTAAAGTCCCGCTAAGATCAACTTCAAGGCCTTCCCCAACATATTTTAATGAAGTATTATTTATGATCTTCTGCGTTTTAAATTTTTGTTCACCAGGTTTGTAATAAATAAATGCAAAAGCATCCCAGGGAATTAAAAGACTAATTGAATTCTGAAGTGCCGATCCTAAATCCTGTTCGCTTTCAAATTTATGTTCGGGGCTTATTAAACTTAAAATTCCTTTTAATCTCTGCTGAGATACATTATCCGAATGCTTTTCTTCAAAAATAGAGATTACCATTGTAATAACGCGGACAAACCTGCCCATAGAATAAATAGTTTCTATTCCAAAAGCATCGGAAACTTTAGAATCCATTGCTATTATTGCTATAAGTTGCTTTTCATAAAAAAGCGGAACCCCAACAAAACTTCTTATTCCCTGTGGAGAATTGTAATACCTTATCACATCTGCTTCGGCGGCTGGAGAAATGTCACTAAGCAATTCAGGCTCGCCTTTCTCAATCATCTTGCTTAAGATATCATCCTCCATATCAAATTTTCTTCTTGACATTTCATTTGAATTAGAAACAAATTTTTCGACAGATAATTTTTCTTTCTGCTTATTATACCAGAAAAAAACAGCTGTGTGTGCAGAGTAAGCTTCCTTTATTACGGTAAGAATTTTTTCCAGCACAAAAGTAAATTGTGCATCGTGGCCCATTTCATCAGGAATCTTTTCATTTGCTATTTCTTCAAATTTTTCTTTAAGGTCGGGCGGCTTTACAGTTGTTTTAGGAGTTTTGAAATCGGGAGTGTAAGTTTCAGAAGTTATTATTTCAACATCTTTGTTCTTTGATACTATCTTGAAAGATTCATCAAAACCAGTATGTGGAGAACCGGAGCTTTCATATAAATCATTTCCTAAAACTTCATTAACATTATCATCATAATCTGAAATGTAGTCTTTCCCGAATTTTAACGAGTCCCTTAAAAAAATTATAAAAGCAACATAGATTACAATAAGGGAAATTGTAATTATTCTTATTACTACATCATCGGTTAAAAATAAAATTATAGCAAGGATTGGAACAAGCAAGAATATTAATAATCTTTTTCTTTGTCTGCGGTCCATCTAATGCAGAATAATGGGTTGTTTAAATAACACTTGGCAAATATATATCTACTGCATGCGAATATCAAACAAAGTACGGATCATAAGTAGTTATGTTAGAAAAAATAACTCGGCTTGAATTAATTCGTAATCGCAATGCTTTTCAATCCAGGAAGAGTGCGATTAGGATTACGATAAAGAATTAAGAAAGCATAACTTCATTCAATAAAACAATCCGCTGAATGTTTTCAAGACTTCATTCTTCCCGGTTTTCTTTACAGATGAATAGATTAATAAATTCTCCCCGAGTTTTAATTCAGGGAAAGCATCCATCGCCATTTTTTTAGAAGGATTAAGTTCCGACTGCTTTAACTTATCTGCTTTAGTTAGAATTACAAGATAACGCAGATTGTTATGTTTGAGAAGTGAATTTAGCTGATGATCAAGTTCTGTTGGTTTGTGACGGCTGTCTATAAAGTGGCATGCCAATATTATGTAACCAGATTTGCTTATGAACTCACTGACTAATTTTCCCCATCTTATTCTTTCTTCTTTACTTGCTTTTGCATAACCATAACCGGGCAAATCAACTATATAAAACTTATCATCAATCAGGTAATAATTAATTGATCTGGTTTTACCCGGAGTTGAACTGATTTTAGCAAGTTCTTTCCTGTTAAAGAGAGAATTTATAAAAGATGATTTGCCAACATTAGATCTTCCGCATAGAATAATTTCAGGCAGCCTTGGTTCAGGGATATCCTTTAAATTATAAACAGGTTTTATAAAGATTTGATTATTGAACATCTTTAGCGTTCATATTGAGAATTGGATCTGATGTTTTTCATATTTCACGAATTTTTTTAATTATCCTTCTCCTCCAATTTTGCCAATATGATATTTTATGTAGTCCTTGATGATGAAGTCGAGTTCTACCTTCCTAGAACGAAACGACTAGGCAAATATAATTATGAATTTTTCCTAACCATTTTTAATCCACGTTCATTAAAAAAGTCATATAAATCAATGCTATGACACCATTTTTTTTAGCTACTGCTGGAATTCTATTGTGTTTGTATTTACTTTCATTTATAACTAAAACAAAATTATTTTTTTTACAAAAAGAGATAAGATAAGGGTCTGCTTCATCCTTTCCATTTGCTAATTTATTCTTGTTAAGAAATCCTGTATTGTACTCCTGATTAATAATTGGAATTGCTGCGTTAATAACTGTTTCATCAGTTAACTTTATTAATTTCTTTTTCTTCCAATTCTTAATCCATTTATTTAGAAACTCTTTATCGCCTTCGTATGAATTTATTTCTTCGTCTACAAAGTCTAATGTTATTAGATTTTCCTTTATGATTAGGTTTTCTATTTCTTCCCAAATTGCCTTAAATACAGGGTTATCATACTTGAAAATATTTTCCAAATCAATCAAAGCACTTGTATCAATTATATAGACAATATCTTCAGTAAATAAATCAGGATTCATTTACTGCTCGTATAACAGTTGACGAATCCGGGGTATATAGGAAAGTTTTACACCCAAATAATCTGATAAATCTTTTAGATTAATCTTATTGCGATCAAATGCATTGAGAGCTAAGCCAATGTATGTTTTCCCTCTCTCTTTGATAATTTCTTTTGGAATATTTCTGCCTTCAGGTTCTTTAGCTTTACCAAAGGATGGCTTATTCCATACATTATGTTTTTCTTCATAAAATTCTTTTGATGTCAGGTGGTGCTCTAATAGTCTCCTCAAGATAACCAAAGGTCCTACATGGAAGGAATTTCCTAATTCAATTAACTCACTTTTTGACCAATCTTTTTTATTAATGCCTGAATATTTTTTTACAAGTGGATTGGCTAACAACTCATCACCAGGAACTAATATTTCTCCAGCAAAAGCATTACACCATTTTTCAATGCTCTGCTGTTCATTAAAAAGTTTAATATCGCAAATGCCCCCTTCGTTAAGCAAGATGTGACCAAGTTCGTGAAAGAGTGTAAAAATTTTGGCAGTAGGTGGCTCATTACCTCTTTTGATAACTATAATGGGAAGTTGTTCATCAATAATTGAAAAACCCCGTAAATTATCTTTGGTGAGAGGTAATTGGAATATTGCTATTCCAAGAGATTCCAACCTTTCAATATAACCTTCAAGGGTGAGATTATTATTTTGTAATTCTCTAATTGGTTCAAGGTTCCACTCCTTACGAAAAAACTTGGCTATTTCTTTTGGACTATCATTAAGTGAAGCATTATAAGAAAATTTTGTTATAGCTAATTCAAGTTCTTCTTTCAATTCTATTAAAGAGTAGAGTAAAGCCCTGGCTTTCCGAATAGCTAAAATAGTTTTGGGATCAAAAATACCCTGTTGTGCAGAATTAACGGTTCGTCTATCCTTTGGCAAAGGTTTTTCTAACGGAGGCTTGTAGAGTAGGAGTGCAGCAATTGAACTATTGTATGCTTTAGCAAGTGCTTTCAGTTCTTTAAGGTCTGGTTTCTTGTCAGACTCTAATTGTTTTATACGATTAACAGAAATACCTGATAATTCAGATACTCTTGGAAGATCTAATCCTAATGATTTACGAGTCCATCCAAGTATTTCTGATTTTACATCAATGTAATTTTCCATATTCATTTATGCTAAGAAAATTATAGTTAGTCTGTTTTACTCTTCCTTCAACTCCTTGCCCATACGGTATTGAGCGGCAATGAAAACTGCTTTCCGCTGAAATTCTAAACGCTCATTCTGAAATACCCGGAGAATATTAAATTCAGAGATACCTGCATGAGCTCCACGAGATAAGTTTTGTATATATAAATTCTATTGGAAGTTAAATATTTTAACAAAAAGAAAAAAATCTTAAAAGGTTTTTCTGTTTCTTTAAAACAAAAAATCCCCGCCTAAACGGGGATTAATATTTCGATTCAGAAAAAATTATTCGTCTTTTTTCTTCTTGCGTCCCTTCTTTTTAGATTTCTCATCAGAAATTTCTTCATCTTTTTTCTTCTTGCGTTCTTTTTTCTTTGGTTTTTCTTCGGCTTCTTCCTCTACAACTTTAGCATCTTCAACTTTCGGTCCGCCTCCGGCGGATTCTTTTTCCTTTTCTTTCTTTTTAGTTTTCTTAACTTCTTTTTGTTCTTTCTTTTCTTCCTCTTTTGCTCTCATTACTTCATTGTAATCAACAAGCTCAAGAATAGCCATATCGGCAGCATCTCCTTTACGGCTTCCGAGTTTTACAACTCTTGTATAACCGCCTGGTCTGTCGCCCACCTTCTGAAGAATATCTCCGAATAATTCATTAGCTGCACTTTTATCCTGTAAAGCACTTATCACCTGTCGTCTTGAATGCAGATTATTCCTTCGGGCTTTGGTGATAAGAGTTTCAGCAAAAGATCTTGCTTCTTTAGCTTTTGCCAAAGTTGTTTTTATTCTTTTATGTTTGAAGAGAGAAGTTGCAAGAGCTATTAATAAAGCTTTACGATGACTTGCGGTTCTGCTTAATTTTCTTCCTCTGACTCTGTGTCGCATTATTTATCCCGGTTAAGATTAAGTTGTTTCCGTTTCTTCTTTAAGATATCTGTCTACATCCATTCCAAACTCAAGGCCAAGAGTTTCTACAATTTCCATTAATTCAGAAAGTGATTTTCTTCCGAAGTTTCTGAATTTCAGCATTTCCTGTTCATCTTTTCTAACAAGCTCAGCAAGATTTTTAATATTGGCAGCTTTAAGGCAGTTATGAGATCTTACACTTAACTCAAGATCATCAACAGGAGTAAGAAGTATTTTTCTGATTCGGTCAGTTTCAGTATCCTTTGGAGCTGCAGTCTGTTCTTCTTCCTGTTCAATATCAAAATTAATAAATAACTGAACATGATCTCTGAGAATTTTTGCGGCTTGTGTTAAGGAATCATCCGGAGTAATAGATCCATCAGTTGTAATTTCAATCGTCAACTTTTCATAATCGGCTTTATCACCGATACGAACATTCTCAACATCATATTTTACATTTTTAATAGGGGTAAAGATTGAATCAATTGGAATTACTCCAATAGATTGTTCTGGAGAAATATTTTCGGAAGAGGGAACATAACCCACTCCCTTACCAACACGTAATTCAACATCAAGCTTAACATTTTTATTAAGCGTTGCAATGTGAAGATCGGGATTTAGAATCTCAACCTCATTGCTTGATTTCTGAATGTCTCCGGCAGTCCATTCACCCTGACCACTGAATGACAGATCAATCTTATTTGGTTTCTTATTTAGTAGTTTCATTCTAACTTGTTTAAGGTTAAGAATAATTTCAGAAACATCTTCTACAACACCCTCAATAGTGGTAAATTCATGCAATACACCACTAAATTTAACAGAAGTTATAGCGGCTCCTGGTAAAGAGGATATTAATGCTCTTCTAATCGAGTTACCTAAAGTAACACCATAACCTCTCTCAAGGGGCTGCAGCCAGAACCTGCCAAAAGTATTTGTATATGATGATTCATCAAGAACAACAGTTTCCGGCATTTTTAAATATGATAAACTCATTTATTAATCCTCTAAGATTTTTTAATCAAAAATAAATTTTTTATTTAGAATAAAGCTCAACTACAAGTTGTTCATTTACATTAAGCGGAACTTCAGCTCTTTCAGGAACCTGAACAAAGGTGCCGCTTAATGATGCTTTATCAATAGTAAGCCAGGAATACTGACTATCTCTTACTCTTTTAAGTGAATTATGAATTACATCCATCTTTTTGCTTTTATCGCGGATGCGGATTATATCACCCGGATAAATAGTGTATGAAGGAATATTAACCAGCTTGTCGTTCACGAGCACATGCCTGTGACCTACAAGCTGGCGGGCTGCAATTCTCGTCGGGGCAAGACCTAAACGATAGATTACATTATCAAGTCTTCTTTCTAATAATTTCACAAGATTATCGCCAGTTATCCCTTTTTGCCTGTTTGCCTTTTCAAAAAGATTTCTGAATTGCTTTTCATACAAACCATAAATTCTTTTAATCTTCTGTTTCTCTCTTAGCTGAACACCATACTCAGATATTTTCTGACGTCTTGATTGTCCATGTTCTCCCGGCGGATAATTTTTTTTCTCCATAGGACTTTTGCCCATCAGAGATTTTGGACTTCCGAACAAATCCTGTTTTTCTCTTCTGCTCAGCTTATATTTTGGACCAGTGTATCTACCCATCGCTCAATTAACTCCAGTTATAAATTAAACTCTTCTTCTTTTAGGCGGTCTGCATCCGTTGTGAGGAATAGGAGTAACATCACGGATTGATGAAACATCCAGACCTGCAGTATGCAATGCTCTTATCGCAGCCTCTCTCCCGGAACCAGGACCTTTAACAAAAACCTCAACTCTTCTCATGCCAAGATCATAAGCTTCTTTAGCTGCAGCTTCTGCTGAAACCTGCGAAGCAAAAGGTGTATTCTTTCTTGAACCTTTAAAGCCATTTTTTCCTGCAGACGACCATGCAATTGTATTCCCATAAATATCTGTTATCGTTACAATCACGTTGTTAAATGTAGCTTTAATATGAGCTATACCATTTGCATCAACGTGAGTTTTTTTCTTTACCTTTTTTACTGCTGTTGCTTTAGCCAACTAATACTCCTCAGTTTTAATTATTTTTTAGTAGGAACCTTTTTCTTACCGGCAACTGTTTTGCGTTTGCCTTTTCTTGTCCTGGAATTTGTCCGGGTTCTTTGTCCTCTTACCGGCAAACCTCTGCGATGTCTTATACCGCGGTAGGAGCCAATATCCATTAATCTTTTAATATGCTGCTGAACTTCGGAACGAAGCGCACCTTCTACTTTATAATCTGCCTGGATAGCTGCTCTTATCTGGGCAACTTCTTCGTCATTAAGATCAGCGACTTTTTTCTTTGGATCTACTTTTGCCTTTTCAAGAATTTCGGCAGAAACATTTTTCCCAACCCCGAAAATATATTGAAGCCCGAAAAGGACCTGTTTATTTTTTGGTAAATCAACACCGGCAATACGAGCCACTTAAATACTCCTTACTTTAATTAACCCTGACGCTGTTTATGTTTTTTGTTTTTACAAATAACTCTTACAACGCCTTTGCGTTTAATTATTTTACAATTTTCACATATTTTTTTTACTGAAGCCCTGACTTTCATTTACGCTCCGCTATTTATACCTGTAAGTTATTCTCCCTTTAGAAAGATCGTAGGGAGATAATTCAACAGAGACTTTGTCTCCAACCAATATTTTTATAAAATGCATTCTCATCTTACCTGAAATATGAGCAAGTATTTCATGCCCGTTATCAAGCTTAACCTTGAAATTTGCATTTGGTAAAGTTTCAGTAATAATTCCATCAACTTTAATAGGTCCTTGCTTTGCCATTATACTATTGTAAGAATCTCAGGTTTACCATTCGAAATTAAAATTGTATGTTCAAAATGTGCTGAAGGAGAACCATCAGTTGTTAAAACTGTCCAGCCATCATCTCCTGTATGCACCTTACTTTTACCAAGATTAACCATCGGTTCAATTGCAAGAGTCATCCCATTTCTTAGTTTAACTCCTGTTCCTTTTTTTCCAAAGTTGGGAACCGACGGATCCTCGTGTAAATATTTTCCTACACCATGTCCGCAAAGCTCTCTTACAACAGAAAAACCATTTTGTTCAACATATTCCTGTATGGTTCCTGAAATATTATGAAGCCGGTTATTTTCCTTAGCTTCCTCAATTCCTATGTATAAAGCTTTTTCTGTAACATCAAGAAGCTTTTTCTTTTCATCACTGATAGAACCAACGGGAACTGTTAATGCAGCATCTCCATAGTAGCCGTTTTTATTAACACCTACATCAAGAGAGATTATTTCACCATTTTTAAGAACTCTTTGTCCGGGTATTCCATGCACAACTGCATCATCAACTGAAGTACAAATAGAACCTGGAAAACTGAAAGAACCACCCTGTGAATAACCCTTAAAAGCTGCCTTAGCATTATTACTAAAAATATAATCTTCAGCTATTTTATCAAGCTCAAAAGTTGTTATTCCAGGTTTAACATTAGTTTTAAGCAACTGTAAAGTCTCTGCAACAATTTTACAACTTTCTCTTATTAAGTCTATCTCTTTTTTAGTCTTTATATATATCACAATTAAAAAACACTCTATCTGCGTCCCTTAATCTTACCTGATTTCATAAATCCATCATAGTGCCTCATCAAAAGATGAGATTCAATCTGCTGCAAAGTATCTAAGGCAACACCAACAATAATTAATAAGCTTGTACCGCCAAAAAACTGGGCAAATTGTCCTGATACTCCCCAAGCAGAAACAAACGCAGGAAGTATTGCAATAATGGCCAGGAAAATAGAACCGGGAAGTGTAATCTTTGTCAAGATATTATCAATAAATTCTGAAGTTTGTTTGCCTGGTCTTATTCCCGGAATAAATCCTCCCTGCTTCTTCATATTATCAGCAACATCTTTTGGATTAAAAGCAATTGCCGTATAAAAATAAGTAAAGAACACAATCATCAAAGCATATATTGCAGAATATACCGGTGATGTATAAACAAAGTAACCTGCAATAGTTTGTAAGAATTCATTATCCGGAAAAAATGAAAGCACAGTATTTGGAATAAACATTATTGACTGTGCAAATATTATAGGCATAACACCAGCAGTATTAACTCTTAAAGGAATATATTGTGTTACACCGCCATATATCTTTCTTCCAACAACTCTTTTTGCATACTGAACAGGTATTCGTCTGGTTCCTTGAGTAACAAGAACAACACCTGCGATAATAAAAAACATAAAGGCTATAATAATAAGTTCGATAATCAAGCTTCTTTGCCCTGAATCAATAAGCCTGTATTCATCAAGCATAGCAAAAGGAAAACGAGCTATTATTCCAATAAATATTATTAGTGATATTCCGTTTCCAATTCCTTTTTCAGTTATCTGCTCGCCCATCCACATCATAAAAACAGTTCCTGCAGAAAGAATAATTACAGTAGACAGCACCCAGGAAAACCCTTGAACCTGAGCCGGAACAATCGACATACCTTGCACCTGAATATTGAGAAGTCTTACTGTAACTCCCCAGGCCTGCAAAGCAGAAATAAGCACAGTACCGTATCTTGTTAACTGGGTAATTTTTTTTCTTCCTTCCTCACCTTCCTGCTGAAGCTTTTGGAAGTAAGGAACTACTGCACCCATCAATTGAATAATGATTGATGCAGAGATGTACGGCATTATACCCAAAGCAAATATTGCAGCATTCGAGAAAGCTCCTCCAACAAACAGATCGTACAAGCCAAACAAGTTGTTGGTTGTCTGGTTTGCCATGCTTTGTGTTAAAAGAACCGCATCCACACCCGGTAAAGTGAGGTGAGATCCTAATCGAACAATAAATAAAAGAGCTAAAGTATATAAAATTCTTTGCCGTAGTTCGTGTATTTTAAAAATGTTTCTGAAAGTGTCAGTGAATCTTGCCATTAAATTCCGGAATTATATTTTTTTAATTGAACCACCAGCGGCTTCTATTTTCTCCTTTGCTGAATTACTGAAAGCATTTACTTCAACCTGAATCTTTACTTTCAAATCACCATCACCTAAAATTTTAACTGGTTTTTTAGAATTTCTCACCAAACCCAGTTTTTTAAGTTCCTCAGCATTTAGAACCACATCAGTAAGCTTTTTTTCATCAGATAATCTCTGCAGGCTTAAAAGATTTACAACCTGGTACTCTTTCTTAAAGATATTAGTAAACCCAAACTTAGGTACTCTTCTTTGTAAAGGCATTTGTCCGCCTTCAAACCAAGCTCTTTTCTTAGCTCCGGAACGGGAAAGCTGACCATTCATTCCTCTGGTTGCAGTACCGCCATGGCCGGATCCTTCACCGCGTGCGATTCTCTTCGGTTTCTTTTTTGAACCGGGAGCGTATTTCAGATTACTTAATATATCCATTATTTACTCTTAGATTCTTTTGTTTTTTTTGTCGCTGCTTTTTTTGTCTTAGCTTTTAAAGAAGCTTTTTTAGCCGGAACCTTCTTCATCGGAGAAGCTTTCACTGCTTCTTTTTCCTCACCGGTTGGTTTATATTCACTCACTTCAACAAGATGAGAAATTTTATTTATCATCCCTCTGATCTGAGGAGTATCATTGTGAATTTTTTCCCAATTAGGTCTTCCTAAACCAAGAGCTTCAATTGTACGCTTCTGTGGTAAAGGTCTGTCAATTACACTTCCTATTTGTCTGATTTTTAATTTCTGCATTATAACCTTTTAGTCAGGCGTTAAATAATTCAGCTACAGTCATACCTCTCTTGCGAGCCATTGTTCTTGCATCAATCTGGAGCAGCAAGCCATTAAGAGTTGCTTTAACCTGGTTATGAGGATTGCTTGAACCAAGAGATTTTGTAAGAATATCCTGGATTCCAGCTGCTTCAAGAACAGCTCTGACACCACCACCGGCAATTAATCCTGTACCCGGAGAAGCGGGTTTCAACAAAACTTTTCCTGCTCCATATTTACCCAGAATAGAATGTGCAATAGTTCCTTTTATAACAGAAACCTTTACAAGGTTCTTTTTTGCATCATCAATACCTTTCGATATTGCATCAGTAACTTCATTTGCTTTACCCAGCCCGATGCCGACAATTCCCTTTCCATTACCGACAACAACAATAGCATTGAAGCTGAAACGCCGTCCACCTTTAACAACTTTTGCTACACGGTTGATGTGAACGACCTTTTCTTTCAGGTTTTCAATTTCTTGTGTTCTTACAATCTTTGCTTCTTTCATAAACTTCTTTTTTATTAATAAATATTAAAACACAGCCGGCTTTTTAAGCTGCCGGAAGAGGATTCGAACCTCTACAGACGCCTCCAAAGGGCGTAGTCCTACCATTAGACGATCCGGCAAAAACATTAATTTGCATTTAGAATTTCAAGCCTCCCTCACGAGCTCCTTCGGCAAACGCTTGTACCCGACCATGATATTTAAATCCATTACGGTCGAATACAACAGTTGAGATCTTCTGCTCAATAGCTTTCTTTGCAACAAGATTTCCCACAAGTTTACTTTTTGCAGATTTACTTTTTGCAGATTTTAAATCTTCTGCTATTTCTTTAGATAAGGAAGAAGCTGCAGCTAATGTTTTTCCGCTTGAATCGTCAATAACCTGACCATAAATATTATTAAGACTGCGGTAGATTGATAACCTCGGTTTTTCAGGTGTACCAAAAATACTTTTTCTTATTCTTATTTTTGAACGCAGCCTGTTGTTATTTTCTTTTTTAATCATCTTAAATTATCTCCAAAGATTATTTACCGGCTGTCTTGCCAGCTTTTCTTTGTATTTGCTCATCGGAATATTTAATACCTTTACCTTTATAAGGTTCCGGTTTTCTTATTGATCTTATTTTTGCAGCAATAAGTCCAACCATCTGCTTATCAATGCCTGAAATTACAATCTGCGTTGCTGCCGGTGTTTGAAGTGTAACTCCATCAGGAGGCATAAAATAAATAGGGTGGGAATAACCTATATTTAGCAAAAGATTTTTTCCCTTTAACTCAGCTCTGTAACCAACACCAACAATATCAAGAGTTTTTGAGTATGGATTAAGAACACCATCAACCATATTCTGCAATAATGCTCTTGTAAGACCATGCAAAGCCTTGTTCTCTTTAGAATCATCAGGACGTGTAACAACTATTTCATCATCCTTAACATCAACAGACATTTTTGAATGGAAACGGATTTCAAGCTCTCCTTTAGGGCCTTTAACTTTAACCACGTTTCCGTTCTTAGTTATTGTTACTCCCTTTGGTACTTCAATTGGTTTTTTACCTATACGCGACACTTTATTCTCTCCTATTACCAGATGTAACAGACTACTTCACCGCCAACAGATTGTGTTCTTGCTTCTTTGTCGGTAAGTAATCCTTTAGATGTTGATACGACTGCTATTCCTAAACCATTAAGCACTCTTGGCAAGTCAGTAGATTTTTTATAAACCCTTAAGCCTGGTTTGCTGATTTTTTTTAAACCGTTTATTGCAGGAACACCATTAGAGTATTTTAATTCTATTCTTATAATATCTTGCTTATTATCTTCAATTACAGAAAAATCATTAATGAACTTTTGCTGTTTTAAAATCTCAGCTAAATTCTTTTTCATATATGAAGCAGGAATATCAACTCTTAGCTTCTTAGCTTTAGAACCATTTCTTATATGAGTTAAAAAATCTGCTATCGGGTCTGTTACTGCCATAAATTAAAAATCTCCTTTTACCAACTTGACTTCTTTACGCCGGGCAATTCGCCTCTTAAAGCCATTTCTCTTAAAACAAGCCTTGATACACCAAACTTCCTGTGAAAACCGCGTGCTCTTCCTGTGAACATGCACCTGTTATGCAATCTTGTTGGGGATGCATTTCTCGGCAGTTTTTGCAAAGCTTCATAATCACCTTTTGCCTTAAGCTCTTCTCTTATCTTTTTATACTTTTCGTATGTTCTTCTTCTTTTTTCTTCCCTGGCTATTAAACTTTTTCTTGCCATTAAAATTCCTCTTTAAGCAGTTTTAATTTCTTTTTTTCTGAAAGGGACACCAAATGCCTGAAGGAGTTCGTAACCTTCATTATCTGATTTTGCAGTTGTTACAATGGTTATATCCATTCCAAGCACTTTTGTAATCTTATCAACATTTATTTCAGGAAAAATAATTTGTTCCTTTATACCCAAAGTATAATTTCCTCTTCCATCAAATGATTTATCAGAAAGACCTCTGAAATCTCTCACTCTTGGTAAAGCTATATTTACAAGTCTGTCAAGGAATTCATACATTCTTTCTTTTCTTAAAGTAACCTTTGCACCAATATTAAGACCTTCGCGAAGCTTAAAATTTGAAATTGCTTTCTTTGCTTTCCTGATACTTGGTTTCTGCCCTGTAACAGCTTCAAGGTCTCTAATTGCTTCTTCAAGAATTTTAGGATCTGATACAGCAGCACCAACACCCATATTCACAACTATTTTGTGAATCTTAGGTACCTGCATTATGCTTTTGTAACTGAATTTTTTTAACAGATCAGGTGCAATATTTTGCCTGTATAAACTCTGAAGACGAACAGGAACACGAATTTCTTTTTGCTGCTTTGCAGAAGCTTCTCCACCTTCTTTTTTCCCAGGTTTCTTCTTTTGAGTCTCTTCTTTTTTTGTTTGAGTTTCTTCTTTTTTTGTTTTTTTATCTGCCATTATTCATCAAAATTTAAGTTAAACCATTTCTCCAGTTGCTCTGCTTACACGCTGGCTTTTTTTCTTTCCTGTTTTTTCATCAAGAATGATTTTGGCTCCAAGTCTTGTCGGTTCGTTTGTTTTAGGATCTACCAGCATTACATTAGAAACATGAATTGGAGCTTCCTTTTCAATTATTCCACCCTGCGGTTGTTTTTGATTCGGTTTCGTATGTCTCTTTCTTAAATTAATTCCTTCAATAATTACTTTGGATTCAGAAGGAAAAACTTTAAGAACTTTCCCTGTCTTTCCCCTGTCATTACCGGTTATAACAACTACATTATCATTTTTTCTTATCTTCATAGTAAAACCTTATAAAACCTCAGGTGCTAATGAAACAATTTTCATAAATTGTTTTTCTCGTAATTCTCTTGCAACCGGACCAAAAATACGTGTGCCTCTCGGTTCATTCTGCGGGTTAATAAGAACAGCAGCATTTTCATCAAATCTTATATAAGAACCATCTTTTCTTCTTACTTCTTTTTTTGTTCTTACAATTACTGCTCTTGAAACTTCACCCTTCTTAACTGTTCCATTCGGCAAAGCTGATTTAACTGATACGACTATAGTATCTCCAATGCTTGCATATTTTCTGTCGCTTCCGCCAAGCACTCTTATGCAGCGAACTCTTTTAGCTCCCGAATTATCGGCAACAACAAGATTTGTTTCTTCCTGGATCATTCTACTGTTACCTTTCTACTTGGCTTTCTCTACAATTTCAACCAAACGCCATCTCTTTTTTGCACTGAGAGGACGTGTTTCCATAATTTTAACTTTATCACCAATACCGCATTCTCTTTTTTCATCATGCGCCATCAGCTTTGTAGTTTTCTTAAAATATTTTTTATAGATCGGATGCGGAACTCTTCTTTCAATAGCAACAGTAATTGTTTTTTCCATTTTGTTGCTGGTTACAATTCCAATCCTTGTTTTACGCAGATTACGTGCTTCCATTATTAGCCTTTGCTCTCCACTTTAGCTTTTTTCTGAGTCAATTCTCTTTCTTTAAGAACAGTCCTCATTTTTGCAATATCTTTCTTAGCTATTTTTAATTTAGCGGTATTTGTTAACTGCTTAAGCTGATGAGAGAACCTGAGGTCAACGAGATTTTTTTCCTCTTCGTCGATTCTTTTAATCAACTCATTATCTTTCATTTCTTTTATTTCATGAATTTTCATTTCTTAATACCTTATTAAACAAGATCCGGTCTTGAAACAACTTTTGTTTTAATAGGAAGTTTGTAAGAACAAGTACCTAATGCGTCGTGAGCAATCTCCTTATTTACACCTGAAACTTCAAACATTATTCTACCGGGTTTTATAACAGCAACCCAGAATTCTGGTGCTCCTTTACCTTTACCCATTCTTGTTTCGAGAGGTTTTTTAGAAACAGGTTTATCTGGAAAAATCCTGATAAATACTTTACCATCTCTTTTCATCTTCCTGGTTAAAGCAACTCTGCAGGCTTCAATCTGTCTGCTTGTAATCCATGCTGGCTCAAGGGCTTTTAAACCATAATCTCCAAAAGCAACAGAACTACCCCGGTAAGCTTTACCTGCTCTTCTTCCGCGCTGGGATTTTCTGTACTTTACTCTTTTGGGCATTAACATTTTACTGAACTCCTATCTAGATGCTAATTAAAAATTATAAATGAAAAATTAAAGGGAGACTGTTTATTAATAATTTTTTTCATCATAATTTTTAATTTGTAATTTATAATTTTTAATTTCATTCAGATACTCTTTTACCGAGAATTTCTCCGCGGCAAATCCAAACTTTAATTCCAATTGAACCGTAAATTGTTTCGGCTCTTCCATTAGCATAATCAATGTCTGCTCTCAAAGTATGAAGAGGAATTCTTCCTTCTTTATACTGTTCTGTTCTTGCCATTTCAGCACCGCCTAACCTGCCTGCACACATTATTCTTATACCTTCTGCACCCATTCTCATTGCAGCAGTAATAGCCATTTTCATTGCTCTTCGGAAAGAAACTCTGCCTTCAAGCTGGTTTGCAATATTTTCTGCAACTAAATACGCATCAAGCTCTGGTCTTTTAATTTCATTAATCTGAATTTTAACATCTTTATCAGTAATTTCTTTTAACTCCTGTTCAAGCTGAGTAATTTCTTTACCGCTCTTTCCAATCACAACTCCCGGCCTGGAAGTGTGTATTGTTAAAATTATATTCTTTGAAGTTCTGTCAATAACAATTCTGGAAATACCCGCTTTCTTCAATCTGTTTCTTACATAAGATCTAAGTTTGCTATCTTCTTTAAGTTTGCCTGCATAACTTTTATTTTCATACCAGTTAGATTCCCATCCTCTGATGATACCAACTCTTAACCCGATAGGGTTTGTTTTCTGTCCCAATAAACCTCCTAAGCTTTCGTGGAAACCACAATTGTTATATGACAAGATCTTTTTCTAATTTTATAAGCACGGCCCATAGGAGCCGGAGAAATTCTTTTCAGTGTTGGTCCCTGATTAACAAATGCTTCTTTAACAAAAATATCACCTGGTTCCATTCTTGTTGCTTCATCCCTGTTCATAAGATTAGATACAGCAGATCTTAAAACTTTTTCTGCATCCTTAGAAGCATGCTTTGGAGAAAAGTGAAGAACTTCCAAAGCTTTATCTACTGACATTCCTCTAATCAAATCAATCACTAATCTCATTTTTCTTGGTGATGAGCCTAAAAATCTATGTTTTGCTATTGATTCCATTTACGCTGTCCCCTTTACCGTTGAAGCTTTTTCTGATTTAGTGCCGGGGTGTGAACGGAAAATTCTTGTCGGTGCAAATTCACCCAGCTTATGCCCAACCATGTTCTCTGTTATATAAACGGGAATCATTTTATTTCCATTATGAACCGCAATTGTATGTCCAACAAAATCAGGAATTATAGTAGAAGAACGAGACCAGGTCTTTATTATCTTTTTCTGATTTGTTTGATTAAGCTTTGCAATTTTCTGCAGTAACTTATAATCTACAAACGGTCCTTTTTTAACTGAACGAGGCATAAATTCCTATTTACTTTTTACGACGTTTAATAATAAACTTATTTGATTCTTTTTTATGTTTCCTGGTCTTAAGACCTTTAGATTTTTGTCCCCATGGAGAAACCGGATGTCCACCACCTGAAGTTTTACCTTCACCGCCGCCCATCGGGTGATCAACAGGATTCATTGCAACACCACGAACATGAGGTCTTCTTCCCAGCCATCTTGATCTGCCTGCTTTTCCAAGGCTTATATTTTCCTGTTCAGCATTTCCTACAACACCATAAGTTGCGATACAATCCAACCTAACCATTCTTACTTCTCCGGAAGGCATTTTTAGCTGGGCATAAGTACCTTCTTTAGCCATTAGCTGTAAAGAAGAACCAGCGCTCCTTCCAAGTTGTCCACCTTTACCAGGTTTTAATTCAACATTATGAACAAAACTTCCAAGAGGCATTTCATTTAAAGGAAGAGCATTGCCAATAGTAATTTCACTTCCAGGACCGGACATTACCTGGTCACCAACCTTTAATCCATCGGGAGCGAGAATGTATCTTTTCTCACCATCAGCATAATGCAGCAACGCAATTCTTGATGTTCTGTTCGGATCATATTCTATCGAATGAACTTTTGCAGGAACCTTATTTTTATCTCTTTTAAAATCGATAATACGGTATCTTCTTCTATGCCCGCCACCGATATGCCTTGAAGTTAATTTGCCAAGGTTATTTCTTCCGCCGCTTTTTCTTAAAGCGGAGGTTAAAGATTTCTCCGGTTCGGTTTTAGTAATCTCATCAAACGAAGAGGTTGATCTGAATCTTGTTCCCGGAGTTACCGGTTTAAATTTTCTTATTGCCATTACTTAATCTCTATACTTGCTCAAATAATTCTATTGTTTCACCTTCTTTAAGAGTAACAATAGCCTTTTTATATTTAGATGTTCTGCCTTCAAATTTTCCGCTTCTTCTGAACTGTGTTTTTGTTTTACCATGATGCTTAATAGTTTTTACATCAATAACGTGAACATTAAATCTCTTTTCAATTGCTTTAGCTATTTCAATTTTATTTGCTTTAAGATCTACAATAAAACCAAACTTACCCGGTTGTGCTGCAGTTATATTTGTCATCTTTTCGGTTATTAAAGGTCTTATCAGAATATTGTGCATATTAACTCTCCACAGCAGTATTATTTCCAAAAGATTTTGTAATTACATCAACAGCACTTTTCTGCATGATCAAAACCTGGTTGTTCAGTATATCATAAGCAGAAGCTTTATCAGCTTCAAGAATTTTTACTTTAGGAATATTTCTTCCGGATTTATAAACAGTTTCCATCTTACCATTTGTTAAAAGAAGTACTTTCTTACCTGAAACGTTTAACGCTTTTAGCATCTCCACAAATTCTTTTGTCTTTGACTGTTCAAAATTAAAATCATCAACAACCATAACCTGCTCATCTTTTAACTTATAACTGTATGCAGATTTTCTTGCAAGTCTTTTAACTTTTTTTGGTAAATCCTGCCTGTAATCTCGTGGGCGAGGACCAAAAATTCTTCCTCCGCCAGACCACAAAGGAGAACGGGTTGTACCGGCACGTGCACCGCCTCTGCCTTTTTGTTTCCATGGTTTTTTACCACCCCCTCTTACTTCACCTCTCTCTTTGGATTTGTGAGTTCCCTGCCTCTGGTTAGCAAGAAAAGCCTTAACAGAAAGATAAATTGCATGATCGTTTGGTTCAATTCCAAAAATATCTTTGGGTAAATCTATCTTTTTACCGCTTGCTTTACCATCTATATTATAAATATCTAATTTCATTTTAATAATTATTTCTTATTTATAAGCCTATGGCTTAATCAATTCAACTATTGAGTTTATTGCGCCGGGGACTGCACCTTTGATCAAAATTAAATTTTCTTCAGGAACAATTTTAACCACCTTCAAATTAGAAATAGTCACATTGTCGTGTCCCATTCTTCCAGCCATTCTTTGTCCTTTAAATACTCTGGAAGGAAAAGAACTTGAACCAATAGATCCGGGAGCTCTTAACCTATCACTCTGTCCATGAGTAGTTCCTCCAACTCCGCGAAAGTTATGTCTTCTCATAACTCCCTGGAAACCTTTACCTTTACTTACTCCTCTTACTTTTATGTTCTCTCCTTCTTTAAAGAGATCAACTTTAATTTCATCCCCAATTTTAAACTCAGCAGAAGAAGGAAATTTAAATTCTTTTAATAAAAGACTGGGGGATAGATTATTCTTTTTGAATTGTCCCGAAACGGGTTTTGAAACTTTCTTTTCTTTCTTCTCACCAAATCCAAGCTGAAGTGCTTCATATCCATCTTTTTCTTTTGTCCGGACCGAAACCACTTTGCAGGGGCCTGCATATATTACAGTAACCGGAACAAGCTCTCCCGAACTATTAAAAATATTAGACATTCCTATTTTTCTTCCGATTAAACCGGACATCTTTTTTTCCTTAAAGCTTAATTTCTATATCAACACCAGCGGGGATATCCAGCTTGCTTAATGAATCAACTGTTTTATTGTTGCAGTTATGAATATCAATTATTCTTTTGTGCGCCCTTGTCTCAAACTGCTCTCTTGATTTCTTATCAACATGAGGCGATCTTAAAACCGTATAAACAGTACGTCTTGTTGGTAAAGGAATAGGACCTGAAACTACAGCTCCCGTGCTTCTTACGGTTTTAATAATCTTCTCTGCCGATTTATCAATAAGTATATGATCGTAAGATTTTAACTTTATCCTTATCTTCTGACCGGGCAATTTATAACTCCTTAATATTTAGAGACACAAAAGGGAGTTGAAACTCCCTTTCTGTTTTATCTATTATAATTATTGAATAATCTTTGTTACAACACCTGCACCAACGGTTCTGCCGCCCTCACGAATAGCGAAGCGTAAACCATCTTCCATTGCTATCTCTGAAATTAAATCAATAGATAACATCACTCTGTCGCCGGGCATAACCATTTCGGTTCCCCCAGGAAGAGATGCTACACCAGTAACGTCTGTTGTTCTGAAATAAAACTGAGGTCTGTATCCATTAAAGAAAGGTGTGTGTCTCCCACCTTCTTCTTTTGAAAGGATATAAACTTCGCCTTCGAATTTTTTATGAGGTGTAATAGAACCGGGTTTCGCAAGCACCATTCCTCTTTCAATTTCATCCTTATCAACACCTCTTAAAAGTATACCTGCGTTATCACCGGCAATTGCAGAATCAAGTTCTTTCCTGAACATTTCGATACCGGTAACAACTGTTTTCTTATGAACACCAAGTCCGATAAGTTCAAGCTCTTCCTGAATTTTTACCTGGCCTCTTTCTACTCTACCGGTTGCAACTGTACCACGACCGGTAATTGAGAATACATCTTCAACAGGCATAATAAAAGGCTTATCAACATTTCTTTCCGGAATAGGTATATAAGTGTCAACTGCATCCATTAATTCCCAGATACAATTATAGCGTGGATCATCTGTTGGTGCATTTGATGTTGAAGCTTCAAGAGCTTTAAGTGCCGACCCTTTTATAATTGGAATTTCATCACCTGGGAATTCATATGAATTTAAAAGATCTCTCAATTCAACTTCAACTAATTCAATTAATTCCTGATCATCTACCATATCAATTTTATTCATGAAAACCACAATTTTTGGAACACCTACCTGGCGTGCAAGAAGAATGTGCTCTCTTGTTTGGGGCATCGGTCCATCAGTCGCAGCTACTACGAGAATAGCTCCGTCCATTTGTGCAGCACCTGTGATCATGTTTTTAACATAATCTGCGTGGCCAGGGCAATCAACGTGAGCATAATGTCTCTTCTCAGTCGAATATTCTACGTGAGCAGTTGCAATAGTAATACCTCTTTCTCTTTCTTCAGGGGCATTATCAATACTATCAAATGTTCTTACTTCAGATAAACCCTTTTTATTAAGAGCCATTGTGATGGCAGCTGTTAATGTAGTTTTTCCATGATCCACGTGACCGATAGTTCCTACGTTAACGTGAGGTTTACTCCTATCAAATTTTGCTTTTGCCATCTATTTCTCCTTTAATTTTATTTTCTTTAATTGTTCTTATTAAACTGATATTGCTTTTTTACCGAGTGATTTTTCTGCAATCTCATCAGCAATTGATTTTGGAACTTCCTGGTAAACTGCAAATTGCATTGTGTAAATTGCACGCCCCTGTGTCATAGATCTAAGGATAGTTGCATATCCAAACATTTCTGACAGAGGAACACGAGCTTTAATTACCTGTGCATCTTTTCGTGCTGAAAACCCTTCAATTTTACCACGGCGGGAGTTTAAATCTCCCATTACATCACCGAGATATTCTTCGGGTGTTACTACTTCAACATCCATAATCGGTTCAAGAAGAACCGGCTTAGCTTTCTTTGCACCTTCTTTAAATGCTATAGAACCTGCTACTTTAAATGATATCTCATCGGAATCAACATCATGATAAGAACCATCAAAAAGTTTTGCTTTAATATCAACCATATGAAACCCGGCTACTACGCCATTTCTCATAGCTTCCTGGATCCCGGCTGAAACCGGGGCAACATATTCTCTTGGAACCACACCACCAACAATTCCATTTTCAAATTCATATCCTTTACCAGGCTCATTAGGTGATAATTCAATCCAAACATGTCCATATTTTCCGCGCCCGCCGGACTGCTTAATAAATTTACCTTCTGAAGAAACAGTTTGAGTGATTGTTTCTCTGTAAGCAACTTGTGGTTTACCAACATTTGCTTCAACTTTAAATTCTCTCTTCATTCTGTCAACAAGAATTTCCAGATGAAGCTCACCCATTCCACTGATTAATGTTTGTCCTGTTTCATCATCAACATTTATTCTGAATGTCGGATCCTCATCAGACAATCTATTTAACGATTCTGAAAGTTTATCCTGATCTGCTTTTGTTTTAGGTTCAATAGCAATCTGAATAACAGGTTCCGGAAAAATAATTTTCTCCAATAAAATAGGGTCGTCTTCAGAGCAGAGTGTATCGCCTGTTTTAGTATGCTTAAGTCCAACTGCTGCTGCAATATCACCAGCTTTAACTTCATCAATTTCTTCCCTATGATTTGCATGCATCTGAAGCAGTCTTCCGATTCTTTCCTTCTTGCCACTTACAGAATTATAGATATAAGAACCCGATTTCAATGTCCCGGTATATACCCGGAAGAATGTAAGCTTACCAACATAGGCGTCATTCATAATTTTGAATGCAAGAGCGGTAAACTTCTCATCGTCATCAATTTTTCTGTTTACCTTATCATTTATACCAATATGATGAACTTCAATTTCTTTATAATCAAGCGGACTAGGTAAGAAATCAATAACTGAATCAAGGAGTTTCTGTACTCCTTTATTTTTAAATGAAGAACCGCAGATAACGGGAATAATTTTCAAGTCAATAGTAGCCTTTCTTAAAACGGCTTTAATTTCCTGGTCGCTTATTTCTTTACCTTCAAGATATTTTTCAAGCAAAGTATCATCAACATCAGAAACAGCTTCAAGCATTTCAGTTCTATACTTGTTTGCTAATTCCTTTAAATCATGTGGAATTTCAATTTCATCAAAAGTAGCACCTAAAGTTTCCTCGTGATACATTCTTGCTTTAAATTTAATCAGATCAATAATGCCTGAAAATATATCACCTTCCCCAATCGGCAGAGTAACTGGGACGGCGTTGGCCTTAAGCCTGTCTTTCATCATCTGGATAGCATTATAAAAATCGGCTCCTGTTCTATCCATTTTATTTACAAAAGCAATCCTGGGTACACTGTATTTATCAGCTTGTCTCCATACTGTTTCAGATTGGGGCTCAACACCGCCCACTGCACAGAATAACGCTACTGCTCCATCTAAAATTCTCAAAGAACGTTCAACTTCGACCGTAAAGTCAACGTGCCCAGGAGTATCAATTATATTAATCTGATGCTCATTCCAATGACAGGTAGTTGCAGCGCTGGTTATAGTAATACCGCGTTCTTTTTCCTGTTCCATCCAGTCCATGATAGCAGCACCTTCGTGAACTTCACCGAGACGATGAGTTCTGCCTGTATAAAAAAGTATTCTTTCGGTTGTAGTGGTCTTTCCGGCATCTATATGAGCCATAATCCCAATATTTCTAACCTTATCTAAACTATATCTTGCCATTATTTTCTTTTATTTATTTTTTAATTACCACTTAAAATGTGCAAATGCTTTATTGGCTTCAGCCATTCTGTGAGTATCTTCCTTCTTCTTTACGGAAGAACCATCGCCAGTTGAAGCTGCAATTAATTCTGATGCGAGCTTAAGAGCCATTGATTTATCATTTCTATCACGCGAATATGTTTTAATCCACCGCATTGCCAAAGCTATTCTTCTTTCTGGTCTAACTTCAGTTGGAACCTGATAGGTTGCACCACCAACTCTTCTGCTCCTTACTTCAATAACCGGTTGAACATTTGCAATAGCTTTTTTAAAAGTCTCTAATCCCGGTTTCTTTGTTCTCTCTTCTATAATATCAAAAGCTTTATACAAAACATCTCTTGCTTTCGATTTTTTACCATCGTACATCAAAGAATTAATGAACTTTGCAACAATAAGATCATTATACTTCGCATCTGGTTTTATGAATATTTTTTCCGATCTTCTCTTTCTCATACTTATTTAGCCTTTGGTTTTTTAGCTCCGTATTTTGATCTTCCTTGTTTCCTGTCTTCAACTCCGCTTGTATCCAGAGTTCCTCTTATTATATGGTAACGAACTCCGGGGAGATCCTTTACTCTTCCACCTCTTATTAATACAATTGAGTGTTCCTGCAAGTTATGTCCTTCGCCTGGAATGTATGCAGTCACTTCAATACTATTTGTTAATCTAACCCTGGCAACTTTTCTTAAAGCTGAATTTGGTTTTTTAGGAGTTGTTGTATAAACTCTTGTACACACGCCTCTTTTTTGAGGGCAAGATTCAAGAGCAGGAGCTTTCCTTTTAGTTTCTATATGAACTCTACCTTTACGTACTAACTGGTTTATTGTCGGCAAAAAATAACTCCTAAATTTTCAGTTTCTAAAAAATTTCAGACTCCAAATATAGCTTTTGGGTTTAATTATGTCAAGAAAATCAAATGTTTATCTGGTCTGATTAAGTAATCAGACCAGATAAACGAGAAATTAAGTAGCCTGAACTTCTTCCTCTGGTTTGGTTTCTTGTTGAAGAACAGCAGTTTCTGTTTTAAGAATTATACTTTTGTATTTCTTTAAACCAGTACCAGCAGGAATTAAATGTCCCATAACAACATTTTCCTTAAGACCCAGCAGTTTATCTACCTTTGCTTCAGTTGCAGCATTCGCCAGAACTTTTGTTGTTTCCTGGAAAGAAGCGGCAGATATAAAGCTTTCAGTTGCCAATGCCGCCTGTGTTATTCCCAGCAATATATGCTCAAATGTTGCAGGTTCTGCATCTCTTACTTGAAATTGCTTCTTATCTTTCTTTTTAAGATCCGCATTAATTTCCCTGGCTTTATTCTTTAATAACAGCTGTCCTTCCTTGAATTTAGAATCACCTTTATCTTCAATATAAACCATATTAATAATCTTATTGTTCTCTTCAATAAACTCAATCCTGTCAACAATATCCTCTTCAAGGAATCTCGTATCACCGGGTGAAACGATTTTAACTTTTTGCAGCATTTGACGAACAATTACTTCGATATGTTTATCATTTATTTTAACACCTTGCAAACGATAGACATCCTGTATTTCGTTTACAAGATATTCCTGCACAGCACTTGTACCCTTAATCTTAAGAATATCGTGAGGATTAATTGGTCCGTCCGTGATTTTTTCGCCAGCAGGAATTTCATCTCCGTCTTGTACAAGAATATGTTTACCCAGAGGAACATTATATTTCTTTTCATCAGAACCATCTGGCGCAGTAACCATAATTTCTCTCGATCCTTTTTTCTTAGAACCGAATTTTACAATACCTTCAATTTCAGAAACTATTGCCGATTCCTGGGGGCTTCTGGCTTCAAATAATTCTGTTACTCTTGGCAGACCACCAGTAATGTCTCTGCTCTTCGCTTGCTGTTTAGATATTTTCGCCAGTATTGTACCAGATGAAATTGATTCTCCTTCTTCTACAGACAAATAAGATCTTGTAGGAAGATTAAAGGATTTCTTTGTTCCATCCTTCCCTTCTATAAGAATACTTGGAGTAAGGTTTTTATCCTTTGATTCAATTACAACTTTCTGTACGTGACCTGTTTGTTCATCCGTAACCTGTTGTAAAGTTACTCCATCAATCAAATCAATAAATGATACTCTGCCGGCAATATCAGTCAGAATAACAGAATTGTATGGATCGTGATTATACAACGCTGCACGTTTCTTTACCTTACTATTATCATTCACCATCAATTCAGCACCATACGGAACATCATATTTTTTTATCTGGCGATTATTTTCATCATATATTCCGATAACGCCTCTTCTGCCTGTAACAACTTTTACGCTTCCTATGAAATCGGATTTTTCAACAAAGGAAATTCTTTCAAACCTAACTGTTCCTTCAACAATGGTTTCAACCTGGGATTGACTTGCAATTCTCGATGAAGTACCTCCAAGGTGGAAGGTTCTTAAAGTAAGCTGAGTTCCCGGTTCACCGATTGACTGAGCTGCAATAATTCCTACGGCTTCTCCAATTTCAACAATCTTACCTGTTGTAAGATTTCTTCCATAACATTTGGCACATACCCCACGCTTAGATTCGCAAGTGAGAACTGTTCTTATATAAACAGATTCGATATTTGCATCTTCTGTTTTTTCAGCAACATCTTCTGTTATCATATCAACGGAAGCTACAATTAATTCATCATTTCTCGGGTCATAAACATCTTCCTGAGCTGTTCGACCGGTTATTCTTTCTGCAAGAGGTTCTCTTTCCTGCTCAACATCCTTTAATGCAGTTACCTCAATACCGAGAATAGTTCCGCAATCGAGTTCACTTATTATTACATCCTGGGAAACATCAACAAGTCTCCTTGTTAAATAACCTGCATCTGCGGTTTTCAAAGCAGTATCTGCAAGTCCTTTTCTTGCACCGTGTGTTGATATGAAGTATTCGAGAACTGAAAGACCTTCTTTAAAGTTTGCAACAATCGGGTTCTCAATAATCTCACCAGCCTGACCTGATAATGTTTTCTGAGGCTTCATCATCAAACCTCTCATTCCTGCAAGCTGACGAACCTGTTCTTGTGAACCTCTTGCACCGGAGTCAACCATCATATGAAGTGAGTTGAAACCACTGTTGTGCACCCTGATTTTTTCCATTAATGCGCGGGCAACATCATTAGTTGTATGAGTCCATACGTCAATTATCTTATTATATCTTTCAGCATCAGTAATAACACCTTGCTCATGCTCATTAAGAATGCTTTCAACTTTTTTGTTTGCTTTACTAATTAGAGTTTCTTTTTCTTCAGGAACTATCATATCAATGTAACTTACCGATAAACCACCCGCAGTTGCATACCTGAAACCAATATCTTTCAGGTCATCTAAAAATTTAGCTGTTACTTTGTTCCCCATCTTTATGAACATTTGCCCAATGAATCCGCCGAAAGTTTTCTTAATCAATAATTGATTGAAGAATCCCATCTCTTTAGGTACAATACTATTGAAAATTACTCTGCCGGTTGTAGTTTCAATTAATTCACCATTATTCTTAACTTTTAATCTGGCATGCAATCCAATAACTCTGTTATTGTAAGCTATTATCACTTCTTCAGGAGAACTGAAAACCATTCCTTCTCCCTTATCTCCTTCACGAAGCTTCGTAAGATAATAGCAGCCCAAAACTATATCCTGTGTAGGTACTACAATCGGGCTTCCATTCTGTGGAGAAAGAATATTATGACTGCTTAACATTAATAAAGAAGCTTCAAGCTGAGCTTCATAAGAAAGAGGAATGTGAACAGCCATCTGGTCACCATCAAAGTCAGCATTAAATGCTGTACAAACCATTGGGTGAAGCTGAATAGCACGGCCATCAATTAATATTGGCTGAAATGCCTGAATACCTAGCCTGTGCAGAGTTGGGGCACGATTAAGAAGAACAGGATGTCCTTCAATTATTTTTGCAAGAATATCCCAGATGATAGGATCTTTCCTGTCAACAACTTTTCTTGCACTCTTAACAGTTTTATTATACCCTCTCTCAATAAGCTTTCTGATTATAAATGGTTTAAAGAGTTCAACTGCCATATCTTTTGGCAGACCGCATTGATGCAGTTTTAATTCAGGACCAACAACAATAACTGATCTTCCTGAATAATCAACTCTTTTTCCAAGCAGATTCTGGCGGAAACGTCCCTGCTTACCTTTAAGCATATCGCTTAAAGATTTCAGAGGCCTGTTATTATCACTTCTTACTGCACTGCCTCTTCTTGAATTATCAAAGAGAGCATCAACTGCTTCCTGAAGCATTCTCTTTTCATTTCTTAAAATTACTTCAGGAGCTTTTATATCTATAAGTCTCTTAAGGCGATTATTTCTTATAATAACTCTTCTATAAAGATCATTAAGATCACTTGTAGCAAACCTTCCACCCTCAAGAGGAACCAATGGTCTGAGTTCAGGAGGAATAACAGGAATATAACTTAGCACCATCCATTCAGGTCTGTTAGGAATTTTCCCTTCTTCTTCTTTAAAAGCTTCAATCACGCGAAGTCTTTTAAGAAGGTCAGCTTTTTTCTGCTGGGAAGTTTCAACCTTAAGCTGATCTCTTAATTCTTTAGAAAGTTTTTCTACATCAGTTTTCTTAAGAATTTCTTTTACAGCATCGCCGCCTATCTTTGCAACAAATTTCTTTGGATCTTCCTCAACAAGCTTTTCATTTCCTGCAGGAAGAGAATTAATTACTTCGAAGTATTGATCTTCAGAAATAAGATCCAGCCTGCTTAATCCTGTTGGACCAGGATTTATCACTACATAAGATTCATAATAAATAACCTTTTCAAGTTCCTTTAAACTTAACCCGATTATATTACCAATCTTTGAAGGCTGTGCACGGAAAAACCAGATATGGACAACAGGAACCGCAAGACCTAAATGTCCCATACGTTCACGTCTAACACTTTTTTGAGTTACTTCAACACCACATCTGTCGCAGATAATTCCTTTATATCTTATCCTCTTATACTTACCGCAGAAACATTCCCAGTCTCTTGTAGGACCAAAAATCTTTTCACAAAACAAACCATCCTTCTCAGGACGAAACGATCTGTAATTGATAGTCTCCGGTTTTGTAACTTCACCATAAGATCTGGATAAAATATCATCTGGGCTAGCCAAACCGATTGTAAGACTAACAATATCTCTCATTGCATTTTCTTGAATTCTAAAAGCCATTTTTTTATCTCCTAATTTCTTAGTGAAAAAATATCCTACGTGTTAATTAATTTTTATATCCAGACCTAAGCCCTGGAGCTCTTTAATCAACACATTGAAAGATTCAGGAACATTTGGTTCCTGTAAGTTTTCACCCTTAACAATTGCTTCATATACTTTTGCTCTTCCTGCAACATCATCACTTTTTACAGTTAAGATTTCCTGCAGAATATGAGCAGCACCATAACCTTCAAGTGCCCATACTTCCATTTCTCCAAACCTCTGACCACCGAACTGAGCTTTACCGCCAAGAGGCTGCTGAGTAATAAGAGAGTAGGGTCCAATTGATCTTGCATGAATTTTATCATCAACAAGGTGACTAAGCTTTAACATATAAATGTATCCGCATGTAACTTTCTGATGGAATTTTTCACCTGTTCTTCCATCATAAAGATCTGTTTTACTGCCTTCAGCAAGGTTAGCTTTCTTAAGCCATTCTTCTACATCTTCCATCTTTGCTCCATCAAAGATTGGAGTTGCGAATTTAAGTCCAAGAACTTTACCTGCCCAGCCAAGAGCAGTTTCATAAAGCTGGCCAAGGTTCATTCTTGAAGGAACACCAAGCGGATTCAAAATAATATCAACAGGAGTTCCATCAGGTAGGAAAGGCATTTCTTCTACAGGAACTATTTTTGCAACAACACCTTTGTTACCATGACGACCTGCCATTTTATCACCAACTGCAAGCTTACGTTTTTTAGCCACATAAACTTTTGCAAGCTGAACAATTCCCGGAGGAAGCTCATCACCGGAAGTGATTTTTACTTTCTCTCTCTTATATTCTTCTTCTATATCAGAGAGAAGATCAAAATAATTTTTATATAAAACAGATATATGACTGTTCAATCTTTTTGATTCAAACCAATCAAGACTATAATCAAGTTTGGTAGCATCTTCTAAAGAAGAAAATGTTGTATCCTTAATAGTTACACCGCTTCTCAGAACAATGCTTCCATCAAGATCTCTAATACCTGTTGTTGTGCTTCCTTCAGTAAGCTTGGTTAATTTTTCAATCAGCTTTTCATAGTGTGAATTTAAATTATGCTTATGTTCTGCTTCCAGGGAATCAAGCTGTTTCTTCTCTGTCTTTTTAGCTTCGCCATCTTTTCTCTTCCTGCTGAAGAGCCTCGTTTTAATAACAGTTCCTTTTAATCCCGGAGTTGCTTTTAAAGATGCATCTTTCACATCACCGGCTTTATCTCCAAATATTGCTCTTAACAGTTTTTCTTCAGGTGTAGGATCTGTTTCTCCTTTGGGAGTAATTTTTCCTATAAGAATATCACCCTCTTTTACTTCTGCACCTTCGCGAATAATTCCATTCTCATCAAGATTTTTAACAGCTTCTTCACTAACGTTAGGAATTTCACGGGTTAATTCTTCTTCACCTCTTTTAGTTTCTCTAACCTGTAATTCAAATTCTTCTATATGAATTGAAGTATAAACGTCTTCACTAACAACTTTATTGCTGAGAATAATAGCATCTTCAAAGTTGTAACCTCGCCAGGGCATAAATGCAACAAGCACATTTCTGCCAAGAGCAAGCTCTCCCTGGTCTGTTGAAGCACCATCAGCAAGAACAGAACCTTTAGTAACCCTGTCTCCTTCTTTAACTATTGGACGCTGGTTAATACAGGTTTCCTGGTTTGTACCATGAAATTTTGTAAGCCTGTAAGTAACTCTTCTCAAATTATTAAAAGTTGTAATTGCTTCAATACTGTTTGGATTGATATCATATTTAACAATAATCTTATCAGCATCAACATATTCAACAACACCATCATCTTCCGCTGCAATAATTGCTCTTGAATCAGAAGCAAGCTTTTGTTCCATACCGGTTCCAACTAACGGAGCTTCCGGTCTTAACAAAGGCACTGCCTGGCGCTGCATATTTGAACCCATAAGTGCCCTGTTAGCATCATCATGCTCAAGGAAAGGAATTAAAGCTGCTGCTGCACTTACAAGCTGTGATGGTGCAACATCCATATACTGAACATTCTCTGGTGTTACTACAGGAAATTCTCCTTTGAACCTGGACTTGACCCGGTCATTTACAAATCTCGATTGCTCACTTAACGGGGCGTTTGCCTGAGCAATTGTAAAATAATCTTCTTGTTCTGCAGTTAAATAATGAACATCATTTGTAACTTTTGATTTTTCAACTTTCCTGTAAGGAGTTTCCAGGAATCCATATTTGTTTACTCTTGCATAAATCGTTAAAGAAGAGATTAACCCGATATTTGGTCCTTCAGGGGTTTCAATAGGACATAATCTTCCATAATGAGTATAATGAACGTCACGAACTTCAAAACCCGCACGCTCTCTTGTTAAACCGCCAGGGCCTAATGCAGACATTCTTCTTTTATGTGTTAACTCAGCTAAAGGATTTGTCTGATCCATAAACTGAGATAACTGGTTCGTACCAAAGAATGCATTAATAACACTTGTTATAGTTCTTGCATTAACAAGATCCTGAGGTGTAAAGCTTTCGGTATCGCGCATGTTCATTCTTTCTTTAATCGTTCTTGCCATACGCGCCATACCAATATTAAACTGCTGCATAAGCTGTTCACCAACAGTTCTTATTCTCCGGTTACCAAGATGATCAATATCATCAATAGTTACATTGCCAACTCTAAGCTTGATGATATATTTCATGATTGCGATAATATCTTCCGGTGTCAGAACAGTTATATTTTCTTCAATCTTTAACTTGAGTTTATCATTCATTCTATGGCGGCCAACATCACCAAGATCATATCGTTTATCATTAAAAAATAATTTTTCAATTAATGCATAAGCTGTATCGAGATCAGGAGCTTCACCGGAACGCAATTGTCTGTATATTGCTAAAAGTGCTTCTTCTTTATTATGAGATGAATCTTTTCTTATAGTATTAACTATTAAATCAAGATCAGGAGAAGTTTCCGAATTAATAAATTTGAGTTCCTCAACTTCAGCTTCCTGCAGCCTTTCTACATCTGCTTCAGAAAGAATGCTGTCCTTTGTAAGAAAAATTTCACCGGTGGAGAAATCGAAAACATCACTTGCAATTGTACGCCCGATATATTTTTCGATCTTTACCTTTTTAACTTTTACAGTTTCAATTAGATCAAAAAGCTTTAATATCTCTTCATCCGAGGTATAACCAATAGCACGTAAAAGTGTAGTTGCAGGAAATTTCTTTCTTCTATCTATATATACATACATTACATAGTTTATATCAGTAGCAAACTCAACCCAGGAACCGCGTAAAGGAATTATCCTTGCAGAATAAATTGGAGTTCCATTAGGATGTAGTGTTTGAGCAAATGCAACACCAGGTGAACGATGCAGCTGAGATACAACAACTCTTTCGGCACCATTAATTATAAAAGTTCCTTTGTCTGTCATAAAAGGAAGATTTCCAAGATAAACTTCCTGCTCAACGCTGTTAACAAATTCTTCAGTTTCAGGATCTTTAGTAGAAAGACGTAATTTTGCTTTAAGTGGAGCAGAAAAAGTTAAACCTCTTTCCAAACACTCCTGCATTGAGTAACGTGGTTTTTCGATATTATATTCTATAAAATCGAGCCTGTAATTCTCTTTATTATCAAAAATCGGGAAGTTAGAATTAAAGACAGACTGCAAACCTTTGTTTTCTCTTTTTCCTGCAGGAATATTAAACTGCACAAAATCTTCATATGAATCTGTTTGTATGCTTAAAAGATTTGGTGCTTTAAGAACCTCAGGAATTTTACCGAAGGAGATTCTTCCATTACCTTTATTATTACTCAATTTAATACCTCCAATATAATTTCATTTTCATAAACTGGACTATTTTCATCGGATTCGGGACAGAAAAAGCGATAGGGCGGATTTATTCAACATACCACTTTTTCAGTAAAAAGAATGTAATTTAAATCAAAAAGAAAAATTATTTGACCTCGACTGTCGCTCCAGCATCTTCAAACTCTTTTTTAAGTTTTTCAGCTTCGTCTTTAGATACACCCTCTTTAACAGTGTTTGGTGCACCATCAACAAGATCTTTAGCTTCTTTCAAACCAAGACCTGTATGTGCTCTAACGACTTTAATTACATTAATCTTTTTTTCACCGGCAGCTTTCAGAATAACATTGAACTCTGTTTGTTCTTCTACTACAGCTCCGGCTCCGCCTGCAGCAGGAACTCCACCGCCAGCAACCATTACAGGTGCTGCTGCTGTTACTCCAAATTTTTCTTCAAGTGCTTTAGTAAGCTCGGAAGCTTCAAGAAGACTAAGTCCCGATATTTTATCTACAATTTCTGATACTTTATCTGACATTTTATTTTTCTCCTACTTTTAATTTATAATTTCTTTAAGCTGCTTTCTGTTTAGCTATCTGGTCAACAACATTTGCAAGATCTCTTGCAACAGCATTCAATGCACCAACAATACCTGATGCTGGGGATTTAAGACAGCCCAAAATACCTGCTATTAGTTCGTTCTTAGATGGAAGCGCAGCAAGCATATTAAGCTTACTTCCTTCATAGAATTGTTCATCAATGTAGCAGGCTTTTAAAGAAAGCTTTTGTTTTTCATCATAGTACTTTTTAATAATCTTAGCAGGTGCAACAGGATTATCAGTTGCGAAAGCATATCCTGTCATTCCTACAAGGTGATCGGCTAACTTATCGTACTTACCAAGTTCTTCAAGAGCACTTTTAAACAAAGTATTTTTAATTACTTTGTATTTAACTTTCTCCTTACGGAACTCACCCCGGAGTTTGCTGATATCATCAACATTAATCCCGGAGTAATCTGTAAGATAAACAGCCGATGAATTCTCAATCATTTCTTTTACTGAAGAAATGACCTCTGTTTTCTCCGTCTTATTCATATTTTTTTCACCAGAAGTTTTAATTTATCTCTATTTTGTAGAAGCATTATAGAGCGCGTAATTTCTTTATCTGTTCAATGAACAGCAATTTCATCTTTATTGATCTTCAGCCCGGGACCCATAGTGCTGGATAAAAATACACTTCTTATATATTGACCTTTTGCAGAAGATGGTTTCAATTTAACTATAGTATTAAAAAAGGCTTTTGTGTTTTCAACTAATTTATCTACATCAAAATTTAATTTACCAAGCGAAGTATGGACAATGCCTGCTTTCTCAACACGGAATTCTATTTTACCTGCTTTAACTTCTTTAACTGCTTTTACAACATCCTGGGTTACAGTGCCGCTTTTAGGATTCGGCATTAATCCTTTAGGACCTAAAACTTTTCCAAGTTTACCAAGATCACCCATAACATCCGGAGTTGCAACAATAACATCAATGTCTGACCATCCACCTTTAATTTTTTCCAAATATTCTTCAAAGCCTGCATAATCAGCACCTGCATCCAAAGCTTCTTTAGCGAATGTTTTTGTAACAACTAACACTCTAACCTGCTTTCCGGTTCCATAAGGTAGAGATACTGTTCCTCTTACCATTTGGTCGGCATGTCTCGGATCAACTCCTAATCTCATAGCACAATCAAGAGTTTCATTAAACTTTACTTTGGAGTTCTGCTTGATAATATTAACTGCATCGGTGATTGAATATTCCTTATTCAAATCAACAGATTCTTTAATAGCTTTTATTCTTTTTGAAGTTTTCATTTTAAATACCTGGTTTTATTTTATTCTTCTACTGTTAAACCCATGCTTCTGGCAGTTCCGGCAATCATGCTCATTGCCTGCTCAATATCAAATGCATTAAGGTCCGTCATTTTCAATTCAGCAATTTCTTTTAATTGAGCTTTAGTAATTTTTCCAACTTTATTCTTATTGGATTCAGGAGAACCTTTTTCAACTTTACTTAATTTCTTTAATAATACAGCAGCTGGGGGAGTTTTAGTTATAAATGTGAAAGACTTATCAGAGAAAACAGTTATAACTACAGGAATAATCAAACCTTCTTTATCATTCGTTCTTGCATTAAACTGTTTACAAAACTCCATTATGTTAACACCTTTTTGACCAAGTGCAGGCCCTACAGGTGGAGATGGATTAGCTTTACCAGCTGGAATCTGTAATTTTATAAATCCTGCTATTTTCTTTGCCATAATATTTTCCTAATAAAATAATTTATTTTTCTAATTCTGCCTGAACAAAATCTATTTCAACAGGTGTTTTCCTTCCGAAGATTGAAACCATAACTTTTATCTTCATCTTTTCTTCATTCACTTCCTGAATAGTACCGCTAAAGTTGTTGAAAGGTCCATCAACTATTTTAACAAGGTCACCGCTTCTGAAGATAGTTTCCATTCTCTCACCAGTCTCATCCTGTGTTATTCGCCCGACAATTCTTTTAACTTCTTCAGGTTGAAGCGGGCTTGGATTCTTGCCCGTTCCAAGAAATCCCATAACAGACTGTATATTAAGGATGAATTCTTTAACCTGATCATCAAGCATTGCCTGAACTAATATATAACCCGGGAAAAAGTTTTTTGTTTTACTCTTCTTCTTACCATCTTTTACTTCAAATACTTTTTCTGTAGGGACAAGAATTTCCTGAATTCTATCCCTGATTTTTTCATTATCCTTTAATTCAGATTCGAGAAAAGTTTTTACTTTATTCTCATGTCCTGAAAAAGTTCTTACGACATACCATTTAAAATCCATATTCACTAAACCTAAAAAATTCCTTTTAAGACCTGGTTGATTATCATATCTATTACATAAGTAAAAGCAGAAATCACAAGACAAACAACAATAACAACAGTTGTAGCTTCTTTCAACTCCTCTTTTGAAGGCCAGGTGACCTTCTTCATTTCTTTAACAACGTCTTCAAAAAAACCAATTATTTTTTCTTTCATTCCGTAAAACCAATATTTAATTTAATTCCGCACGTCAGGAGGGACTCGAACCCCCAGCCTGCGGTTTTGGAGACCGCTGCTCTACCAATTGAGCTACTGACGTATCTAACAATTATTTAGTCTCTTTATGTATAGTATGCTTTTTATCCCAGCGGCAGTATTTTTTAAATTCAACTCTGCCGGTGTGAAGTCTTTTATTTTTAGTTGTTGTGTAATTACGTCTTTTGCAGACTGTACATTCGAGGGTTATAATTTCTCTCATTTTATCTTCTAATTAGATTGAATTAACAATTCCGTTTTACCGGCATGCCCTGTTAAACAAATTATATATAAACTTTATTGTTGAGCTGATGATCATGATTTTATCGGGATGACCACTTCCTTTTAAGGAAACCCGTTATTTGAATTTTATTAAGAACTATATTGTTGAGCTGATGACCGGGATTGAACCGGTGACCTCTTCCTTACCAAGGAAGTGCTCTACCAACTGAGCTACATCAGCGGAAAACTACCAAGTTGGTTTGAGCTTTGGAGCGGGAGACGGGACTCGAACCCGCGACCAATCCCGCTTTTAAGCGGGATGACTCTAGCACCGCCTTCATTTCATTTCGGCGGACAGGCAACTGAGTTACTCCGGTTGTTTATCACCTATCAAAATTTTTAAGAACTATGTTTTATCATTTTATGATTTTCTCAAACTTACTCGAAATTCCTTTTAATGATTTCAAATATTTTTCCCGCTTAACCGCTTCTGCTCTTGTACTATATTCTTCAAAATGTATTAGAATCCAAGGTTGATATCTTTTTGTCCACCTTGCTCTTTCACTGTTATGAAATTCTATTCTCTTTTCAAGATTAGAAGTAGAACCTATATAATATTTTTCTACTTTTATACTCTTAAGAATATATACTTTGAATTCCATTTGGAGCGGGAGACGGGACTCGAACCCGCGACCAACAGCTTGGAAGGCTGTGACTCTAGCCAACTGAGTTACTCCCGCAGCTTTTTTATCAATATTTTTAAGAACTCTAATAATAATTAAATGTCAACTTTTGTTTTTCTATATTTTGAACCCGCAACCAATCCCGCTTAAAGCGGGATGACTCTAGCCAACTGAGTTACTCCCGCAGCTTTTTTATCAATATTTTTAAGAACTCTAATAATAATTAAATGTCAACTTTTGTTTTTCTATATTTTGAACCCGCAACCAATCCCGCTTAAAGCGGGATGACTTTAGCTCCGCCTTCATTTCATTTCGGCGGACAGGCAACGGAGTTATTCCCGCACGTCATTATCAATTTCAAAAAGAACAAAAAAATAAGGGAACTGATTAAAATTTTTATATTCCCTTTCAACAATCACCTCATCGTTTTCAAGCCTGTGGGCGGCGAGGGATTCGAACCCCCAAAGGCGTAAGCCAACGGATTTACAGTCCGCCCCGGCTCTCCAACTCCGGCGTCCGCCCGGTTTTAGAAACAAACCACAAATATATTCCTATTTACAAAAAAATGCAAATATTTGAGAGTAAATTGAGCAGGTAGAAATTGCAATACTAATTAAAGGCTCAGTGATTCCACAATTCTCTATCTAAACTGCGATATTGAATGGCTTCACTTATATGGGAAGGTAAAATATTTTCAGATTGCTCTAAATCCGCAATTGTTCTGCTTACTTTTAATATTCTATCATATGCACGAGCTGAAAGACCGAGTTTTGTCATTGCCATTTTTAATAATTCTGCACCGGCAGAATCAAGACTGCAAAATTGACGGATTTCTTTTGTCCCCATATCCCCGTTACAAAAGATGTTTTTCATCCCTGCAAATCTCTTCAACTGAATTTTTCTTCCATTTATAACTCTTTTTCTAATATCAGCCGAATTTTCACTTTTATTCTCAGATGACAATTCTTTATACTTAACAGCAGGTACTTCAATATGGATATCAATTCTATCCAATAAAGGTCCTGATATTTTTGCCATATATCTTTGAATTAAAGGAGGTGAACAGGTACACTCTTTATTTGGATCAGTAAAATAACCGCAGGGACATGGATTCATTGCCGCTGCAAGCATAAAATTAGCTGGAAATTCAAGGGAAAGCTTTGAGCGGCTAACTGTTACTCTGGCATCTTCAATAGGTTGTCTTAAAACCTCAAGTACATTTTTTTTGAATTCGGGAAGTTCATCAAGAAATAAAACTCCATAATGAGCAAAAGAAACTTCTCCGGGTCTTGGGAATGAACCGCCTCCCACTAAAGCTGCATCAGAAATTGTGTGGTGTGGACTTCTGAATGGTCTTTCAGTAATCAATGCTTTTTCTTTTTGTAAAATTCCAGCAACAGAATGAATTTTTGTTGTTTCGAGTGCTTCATCAAATGTTAATGGAGGGAGGATTGAGGGAATTCTTTTTGCAAGCATTGTTTTACCAGAACCGGGAGGACCTATCATTATAATATTGTGTCCGCCTGCAGCAGCAACTTCCAAAGCTCTTTTAACATTTTCCTGTCCTTTAACATCTGAAAAATCGAGTTGATAATTATTGATCCGAGAGAAAATTTCATCTTTATCAGTTTTAACAGGTATCTTTTCAATTTCCCCATTAAGAAACTGAACTACTTCAAAAAGATTTTCCATCCCATAAACTTCTATTCCATCAACAATTCCAGCTTCATTTGCAGATTCTTTAGGCAGGATAATTCTTTTCATTCCTTTTTTCTTAGCTTCAACAGAAATTGACAAGGCTCCTTTAACCGGGCGAAGGAAACCATCAAGCGAAAGTTCTCCCAGTAAAACAGAATCTCCCAGCATCCCTGCTTCAACTTTTTCTATTGCCGAAAGAATTCCAATTGCAATTGGCAGATCGAAAGCACTTCCTTCTTTTTTAATATCTGCCGGTGCAAGGTTTATTGTAATTTTTTTGATAGGAAATTCAAATCCACTGTTTTTAATTGCAGCAGTTACTCTTTCCCTGCTTTCTTTTACTGCATTATCAGGCAGGCCAACAATTATAAACCCTGGAACTTGTTTTTCAACATGAGTTTCTACCTCAACAAGGTAAGCATCAATTCCATAAGTAGCACTTGAAAAGATTTTTGAAAGCATAGCTTAACTAACTAACCGCTGATTAAAAAAAAATGATTTAATGTTGAACCCCCATAAATTTTTACTTTGTTAAAATCATCTTCTTTGTTTGAGTAAAGTTTGGTGCCTCAACTTTATATAAATAAATTCCTGAAGGAAGTCCTTCTCCATCAAAAGAAAACCTGTGAATTCCTTTTGAAAGAAATCCTTTAAACAACTTGGATATTTCTGTGCCATCCAAACTATAAATTGTTATTTCAATTTCAGAATCTTCAAGTATTTCAACTTCAATACTTGTTTTAGGATTAAAAGGATTTGGATAATTCTGTCCTATAGTAAAAGGTTCTGTGGTGCCCTGTCCAACTTTAACCTGAGAAGAATAAACAACAGAACCATCATAATTCTGCTGCTTAACCCTGTAGTAAACAATTTCTGAATTTTCATCGGGAACATCTATAAAAGAATATGATTTTTCCTGTGTGTTATCTGCCTGCACAGTATGAATCTGAACATAAGGATTATTTCCTGAAAATTTTTCTAAAATATAATTTTGAGCTTGTTTATAATCCCCACCCTTCCATTCAAGTTCATAGGAATTCCCGAGCAGTGTAATATTTAATTCAGGAGATCTTGCAAACAAAGGCGCATCAGATTTTACAAATTTAATATTCGAAGACTCAAGTTTTACATTTTTATTTTCTGTAATAAATTCATTTGCAGAATCGAACTTATAAATTGCAGCAAGGGATGAACTATCAGATGTAAAATGAACTGAATGCCTGTTATTAAAAGAAAGATTAACTGAATTATTCAAATCAATAATTCTTAAAAGATCAATCATATAAGATTTATCTTTTGCCGAATTGCCAAAAACAAATCTAAGATCGCTCTCTTCAAACATTGGAGGCAATTGGTTTTTTGCTATTAATGTACCGTTACAGTAAAAATTAATTGTTCCTTCATTTTTAGAAGATGAAATTGTTATATGATACCAGGATTTATTGCTTATAAAATATGGCTTAAGAAAAGTTTGATTAAGCTGGTTTGAAGAAACAGACATCATCTGAAATTTATTTGTTGAAAGAATATAATCTGCCTGCGCAAAATCTTTTCTAAATATCTTAAGGAACTGAATATCCGGCTCATTAAATTTTACCCAGAAATCAAAAAGAAAATCATTAGTAAAATTTCTTTCAACATCTATGTGAAAGAGAGCATTCTCTCCCAGCAATAAAGCTTTTTCAGATATTTTCTGCGGCTTATAAAATTCTAGTTCCGCTGTAAATGTATTTTCATTATTTATCTCTTCAAAAGATTGGGGTGATAAATAAGCTATTGCACTATCCTTCTCTTTAAATATTCCTTTAAATTTAATTTGTGATGAATTGCTCTGCTCAATTTTCATATTTAATAAAAGCTGAAAAACTATTCCTTCCGATCTCAAACTGTCATTAAGCTCAACTTTTATCGAATAAGCATCTCCAAAAAATTCATCTGATGTTGCTGGTGAAGCATTAAGCTTAACTGATTCATATACAGATTTATAATCTGCTTTATTAATTGTTAATCTGTTCTCAGGAATAATCAGTAGTTCAAATTCATCTGCCTGTGGATACGAGTTTGTTACTGTTAAAGAAATATCGAAGGATGAACTAAAGGGAATGAACTTTGGATAGGCTAAGCTGTAATTTGTTTCTCTTTCCTGGGCAAATACTGTAAAGATGAAGATAAAAGAAAATAATATATAGGCTTTTCTAAACATCGCGGTATGAAGATATTAACTATATGTGAATACTTCAAATTAAGTTTTTCCTATTTATACCGCCTAAGAAATTCAATTCTATCCTGTAATTGGCTGACAGGTACTAATAATTTATCTTTGCCATATATTGCTTCTTCCCTGTTTGAAAAGGCCATTTCATAATCTTTGCTCATAACAATTGCTTCTTCCGGGCAAACTTCCTCGCAAAAACCACAAAAAATGCAGCGGATCATATTTATTTCAAATTTAACAGGGTATCTCTCTTTTTCATCTTCGGTCTCGGAAGCCTGAACTTCAATTGCTAGTGCCGGACAAACTCTTGAACAAAGACCACAAGCTACGCATCTTTCCTTTCCATTTTCTTCCTGAACAAGAACAGGACGGCCTCTGTAAGAAGCAGGCGGAATAAATTTTTCTTCCGGATACTTTAAAGTGAATTTAGGCTTAAACATATTTTTTAATGTTAATAATAAGCCTTTAACAATTTCAGGTATATAAATCTTTTCTAAAAATGTTAAATCTTTTTTTCTTTTTTTAACTGCCATCAAATCTCCGATGTTTTCTAATCTTCAAGGTTAAGGCGTCTTTAGCGACATGTTAACCTTGAAGGTTCTTCTATGATTACAAATTAAAAATCATTATTAAAACAGCAACCCAAATAATATTAATTAATGATAAAGGAAACATAACTTTCCAGCCAAGATTCATTAGCTGATCATACCTGAATCTCGGCAAACTCCATCTTACCCATATAAAAAAGAAAAGTAAAGCAGCCACTTTAAATGAGAAAGTTCCAACGTAGATCAGAACTTCAAGCCAGTTTGGTAAACCAAATGTTTCAATATTAATAAAAGGAATAAAATAACCACCCAAATAGAGTGTAACAATTAATCCACTGGCGATAATCATATTAGCATATTCTGCAAGGAAGAATCCAGCAAACTTCATACTGCTGTATTCTGTATGAAACCCACCAACAAGCTCAGGTTCTGCTTCAGGTAAATCGAATGGAAGACGGTTTGTCTCTGCAAAAGCTGAAACGACAAAAGTTATAAAACCAATCGGCTGAATCCAGGCATTCCAAAGCCATTGTCCCTGTGAATCAACGATAGCAAGAGGTCTTAGGGATTCTGACAAAAGTAAAACTCCGCCAATAGAAAATCCCATTGATATTTCATAAGAAATCATTTGTGCCGATGACCTGATGCCGCCAAGTAAGGAATATTTGCTGCCAGATGACCATCCTGCAAATGTGATAGCATAAACTCCAAGTGAAGTTAAAGCCAGTACATAAAGAATTCCCATATTAACATCAGCAACTACAAGGGGAATTGTATAACCAAATAATTCTAATGATGGACCAATCGGGATAACAGCATAAGTAGTAAAAGCAACAAATAATGCTATGATAGGTGCGAGAGTATGAATTTTTTTATTAGCCTGATTTGGAACTATATCTTCTTTAAGTAAAAGTTTTAATACATCAGCAAATGGCTGCAGAATACCTTCCCATCCAACACGATTTGGACCTAACCGGTTCTGAGCCCATGCACTGATTCTTCTTTCAAAATATACAAGATAAGAAACTGTTAAAAGCATTACATGAACAATGATTACTATCTTTATTAATGCAAATCCTATTATTTCCCAAATGTTCATTTAATCTCCGAAAGACTAAGCAGCAGTTTCTGAAACTTTGATATTTAGTTTTGCACCAAGTTCACCAATAATATCATAATCGAGTCCATTAAATTCTTTAATAGATTTTGCAATATCATTAAAAACATCTTCAGCAAGATTATATTTTAATTCTCCGCTTAAATTAAGAGCAATAAGAGAAATTATTTTCCAGGTTGAAAGTGCATCGTGTTTGTTTTTCTTTGCCCACCTGTCATACACTGTTCCGAATTTATCAAGCCTGCTCATAGACATTCCATCTATTGCCCTGTCAAGTTCTTCTGTTTCAACAGAGGGACGAATTCTTTGAACTCTTCCCTGGAAATTAACAAACGTTCCATTCTTCTCAGCATAAGTTGCTGCAGGAAATACTACATCAGCCAATGCTGTAGTCTTATTCATATTGGTGGAGTGAACTATTAATAAATCTAATTTGGTAAGAATATTCTCCACCTCAGGTTTCGCATCAACAATATCATCCTCAATAACATATAAAGCTTTGATGCGTCCTTCACTAATTCCTTTAATTATACCCTCAATATTTAAACCATCTTTACCAGGAGTAACGCCCACAAGTTCAGCACCTAAAGTATTTGGAGTTATATCATTTCTTCTGAGAATATCATCTCCAAAGGAAGGATCTTCATGTCTCAAAAAATCAATATTCATAGAACCAATAACAGAAGTAGCAAAACGGCTGAACAAATAATTATCTTCACAGGTTGCATAAGCTGAACCAATAAAAGCAATTTCATTATTATTAAACGATCTTAATTCTGATGCAGCTTTTTGCACAGCTTCATTCCAGCTTACTCTGTGAAGTGTTCCTTCTTTTCTTAAATGCGGTCCGTTTACTCTATCTTCAGCGTTAATAAATTTGAATGTATTAATTCTTCCATGGTCACACATCCAGTAGCTGTTTACCTCTTCATTATATCTTGGAGTTAGTCTTAGCACTTCATTATTTCTCACCCAAACTTCTGTATTGCATCCTCGTGCACAGCCAGCACAAACAGATTTTGTAGAAGACATATCCCACACTCTCGCTCTGAATCTGAAATCCCGGTTTGTTAAAGCACCAACAGGACAAATATCAGTTGTGTTAAGTGAATAAGGATTATCCATTTCTTCACCGGGATAAGTTACAATTGTAACTCTATCACCACGATCAACAAATGTAAGTTCGTGATCTTTTGCAATCTCATCACAAAATCTTATACAGCGTGAGCAGGAAATACATCTTTCAGCATCAAACATTACATAAGGACCGAGTGGAACTCTTTTATCTTTATGAATCTTTTCTTCATTAAATCTGCTTTCACCAACTCCATGAAGGTAAGCGTAATCCTGCAATTTACATTCACCGGCTTCATCACAAATGGGGCAATCAAGAGGATGGTTTATTAGAAGAAATTCCATCACTGCATTTCTTGCTGCAAGAGTTTTAGGAGATGTTGCATGAACAATCATTCCATCAGCAGCAAGAGTTGAACAGGCAATTGCAAGCTTTGGCATTTTTTCAATTTCGACAAGACAAATTCTGCAGTTACCGGAAACAGACAAGCTTGGATGCCAGCAAAAGTGAGGAATATCAGTTCCATACCTTATGGCTGCCTGAATAATTGTTTCACCCTGGTTAAATTCTATCTCTTTTCCATCTAAAATAAACTTCGACATTTCTTCTTTGTTCTGTTTTTATTTTTACAATACTTATATAAAAGAATGGTTGATTGAATGAATGGATGAATGTAAATTCAAAAATTCACATAATCTTCATTCAGTCATTCAGTCATTCAATCATTCAATCATTCAACTTTGAGTCATAACTTGAAACTTTTCAAAATATTTTTCTGCAAACTTAGCAATTTTTGTATAAGCTTTTTCAAGAACTTCTTCAGGAGGCAGAAATACAACTCTGAAATGTTGTGTGCCTGGCACCTGACCAAAACCTGAACCCGGAACAACTACAACACCTGTTTCTTTTAAAAGTTCTGCAACAAAATGATTGTCTGGCTGATTCATCCCGCCAGATCGGGACAAGTTATGAAGCTGAGGGAAAGCATAAAAAGCACCTTCTGGTTTTACACAGGATATTCCGGGAATATCATTTAATATTTTTACTGTTAAGTCCCTTCTTCTCGTAAGTTTTATATTTGCTTCAAAAAGATGAGATTGATCTCCATCCAATGCTACCGGGATTGCAAATTGTTCGGGATGATTAGCTGATAATCTTGCTCTTAATAATTTATTTATTGCTTCTTTATAATCATTTAAAATATTTTTATTCCCGCTTAAAATTCCCCAGCCAATTCTGAACCCTGGAACCATATAATTTTTTGATAAGCCTCCGAAAGTTATAATAGGGACCTCAGGATCAAGAGATGCAATTGAAGTATGTTTTTCTCCTTCAAATAAAAGCTTATCATAAATTTCATCAGAAAAGATTACAAGATTATTCTCTTTTGCCAGTTCAACAATTTGCTTTAAAGTTTCAACACTGCAGTTTGAACCCGTAGGATTATTAGGATTAATAATAATAATAGCTTTTGTTTTTTCATTTATTTTTTCTTTAATGTCTTCAATACTGGGCTGCCATCCATTGTTTTCATCAAGATAATATGGATTTTCAAGATTCCGCAATTTGCTTGCAATTGCTGTATAAAGCGGGTAACCCGGAGTTGGAGTTAAAACATTTTCACCTTCATTAACAAGTGAAGTTAAACAGATATCAATCGCTTCACTCGCTCCATTAGAAATAAAAATATCCTGTACATTTTTTATTCCTTTTCTTTCCGCCTCTCTTTCAATTGATTCCAAAGCAGATTTAATTCCGGAGGAAGGTGCGTAACCATTATAATTCTTTAACATTGCATTATAAGTTGCTTCAACAACATGTTTGGGTGGGGCAAAATCAAACAGGTTTGGATCTCCTATGTTGAGATAAAGCATTTCTTTGCCTGTCTTTGCAACTTCATTTGCAAGTAAAACAATATCGCGTATTGCGTAGGTTATGTTATCAGTTCTTTTAGCCGGTATTATCTTCTTTAGTGACATTATAAACTTACCTTCAAGGTATAAGGTATAAGGTATAGAGGTATAAAGGATCCTTTTTATACATTCTTTTTTTGTTGGATTTTATTTTTTACAAAATTAATATAGCCGTTTAAAGTTACTTTCGCTGATTCAATTAATCTTTCGCTTTCTTGTTTAAGCTCATCTTTAAGGTAACCAATATCATAACAACTTATAAGATGATCTTTGAGCTCAAATAATGATCCTCTTGATATTCTATAAAACTGGATTCCTTCCTGATAATGGTATCTCCCATATCCTTCAGCAATATTTGAGGTAATACTAACAGAAGCTTTTCTAATCTGAAATTCCAAATTATATTTTTCTTCTGCCGGTAATTGAATTAGAACTTTATTATAAAAAAATAATTTCAATTCACGACATTTGATCCAAGCATCTAAAGTAGTAAAATCTCTTTTTTCATCGTAAAATTCATGTGGTTCATTTACAACAAAACCATTTAATTCCTGCTCTGAAGAAATATGTTCTGATTTATCATTTAACATTAATTATTACCTTATACCCTATACCCTATACCTCTATACCTTTATACCCAACCCTACGCAGCTGTTTTTAAGAAAGCATTTTTAGATTTTATAATAATTTTAAATAAAGAATCTTCATTAAGCAAATCATTTGCAGTTTCAAATACCTGCTCTTCTGTTACACTTTCTATTCTGCTTATAATTTCTTCTGTTGATTTTACCCTGTTATGATATAATTCTGACTGAGCCATTCTTATCATCCTGTTAGATGTATTTTCAAGGCTTAGAATAAAATTCCCTTTCAAAGCTTCTTTGGCTTTACTTAATTCACTTTGAGAGATTTTTTTCTCGCGAAGCTTTTTGAATTCTTTATAAATTAATCCAAGTGCTTTATCTGCCATCTTATCATTTGTGGATAAATAAACTCCAAATGCTGAAATATCATAAAAAGAATTAAGAAAAGAATTTATCTGGTAAGCAATCCCGTTCCTTTCTCTTACAGCCTGGAATAATCTTGAACTGCTGCCCTCACCAAGCACCTGTGTTAAAACTGCCGCTTTAATTCTCTCCTCACTTTTAAATCCAACAGTTGGTTTTCCGATTATTGCATGAACCTGCTGAATTTCTTTATTAATAAATTCAAATCTTGCAGAGTTATTTATATTAAAATTTCTTCTTCTTATAGAACTCGTTTCCAAATCTCCATTTAGATATTTTTTAGTAAGATTTATAATCTTCTCGTGATCAACAGCACCTGATGCTGCAATAACAATTCTGTTGCTGCCATATTTATCTTTTATAAAATTAAAAAGATCAAGCTGGGAAAAACTTAAAATATTTTTTTCTGTACCGATTATAGGATAGCTAAGACTATTTCCTGCAAAAATAATTTCTTCAAACTTTTCAAAAATTAATTCTTCAGGATTATCCTGGACATCGTTTAACTCATCTATTATAACACCCGCTTCTTTTTTTATTTCTACCGGTTTGAAGGAAGAATTTTGAATCATATCGGAAATAACATCAAAAGTTTTTTCAAGATGATCAGCTAATCCTCTTCCGTAATAGCAAGTATGTTCTTTGGAAGTAAAAGCATTAAGGTAACCTCCGCAGGATTCTATTTCTGTTGCAATTTTCCTTGCGGATCTTTTCTTTGTTCCTTTAAAGAGCATGTGTTCAATAAAATGTGTTATACCATTGCTTTCAGTTGTCTCATCCCTTGAGCCTACATTAAACCAAAATCCAAGAGAAAATGATTTAACATAAGATATAGTTTCGGTTAAAATTCTTATTCCGTTAGGAAGGATTGTTTTTTTATAATTGTTCAAAATATTAAAATTATCAATGTTTTTAGTTGAAAAAATTGCTTTCAAATATAGAGAAAGAGGATTAGGCAGTCAAGGAAATGCTTCGTGGTAAAGTTATGAAAAATAATGAAAGTAGGTTAAATCGGATTTGAGTTAAAGAATCAAACCGTAAATAAAGGAATCCTTTGAAAAGAAATATTACTGTCACACTGAGCCTGTCGAAGTGTGAATTATTCTAAATGTTAGTCTTCGACAAGCTCTGACCGACAAATTTGGACTTCTGAGACAAACTCATGTTTATTGAAGAGGAATTTTACTTCATCAAAATCATTTTTTTACTTTCAATAAAGTTCCCGGCTTTTAGCTGATAATAATAAATTCCACTTGACAATTCACTTCCATTAAATTCAACCGCATAAACTCCCGGTTGCTTTTCCTCATTAACAAGAGTTGCCACTTCTCTCCCAAGAATATCATAAACTTTTAATGTAACTAACCCACCCCTTTTATCCCCTCCAAGGAGGGGAATTTGAAATTTTATTTTTGTCGTCGGATTAAACGGATTTGGGTAATTCTGAAAGAGTTCAAAATCTTCAAACAAATTCTTATCATCGTTAACTCCCGTTGGACCGGCAAATTCATAAGCGCCAATATCCAAACCGTTTTCCTGGGGACGGGAAATGTTATCCAAATCTTCTGCTACAATTGATGAAACCAATGAAGTACCAATATCAACTGGTTGAGAATCTTCTATTAAATGATAATCGCCTGAACTATGATTAACAAAAATCTCCTCTTCAGGTTCTGCAATTACTGAATGAAGATCATATCCCAAAGCCTGCCATTCCGAAAAGCTCATATTTGAATTTCCATCATCGTCACTCAGCCTGTCTTCCAGAATATTATAATCACTAACAAAATTTTCTGAAGAGGATTCATCAATTGAAATGCTTCCCCGGAAAGAATGATGATTGATTAATATGTTATTGTACAGTGTATTCCCGGTAGAGCCGTTAACTGCAATTATATTCCATCTTGTTACTTCAGGATTTACAATAGTATTATTATAAACCTTATTATTCTTCGAACCTTCAGCACCATCAATCTGGTACATTGCAATTCCGGTTGAATAATTGTTGTAAATCAGGTTATTAAAAATTTTGGAGTTCTGAACTCCATCCATATTTATAGCTGAACCACCTGCGACACCATTATCATGAAGAATATTTCCTGCAACAATAGCATTGCTTATAATTCCATCTCCTCCCATTGAAATATCACCATTCATATGAATGCCACAGCCACTATTATTAAATGAACGATTGTTTATAATTATCGGTCTATCGCTGCTGTTAGAAACATATATTCCATGTTCATCTTCGCTATAAGAGCAGATATTATTTTCGATAAGAATATCATCAGTAAAACCGGTGAAAATTCCCCACTTGTAATTTTCAGTGCAGGTATTATTACGGATAATTACAAAGTCAGAAGTAACAATTCGTATTCCTGCACGCGGCTGATTGACAACATTAAAACCATCAACCACAACCCAATCTGCACTTTCAATATTAATTCCATCATTGGTTACAGGATTAGGAAGATCAATAATTACATTCTCATCCATTGCTTTAAATACAATAGGCGCACTTGGTGTACCATTGGTTCGTAAATCAAATCCCGAATAAGTTCCTTCCAGAACAAGAACAGAATCTCCAGCAGAAACCATGTCAGCCGCATACTGGAGTGTTTCAAAAGCACTGTTCACACTTAATCCATTATTCTCATCATCCCCAGATGATGAAACGTAATAAGTTGTTTGAGATGAAATTGATTTGGCAAGAAAAAGAATTGTAAATATCAAAAATCTTGAAATTGAAAAAATCATCGTTGACTCCTTATAAACATTCATGACAGTGAAAAGTCACACTTCGACTTCGCTCAGTATGACGTCATCCCGAGCGGAGTCGAGGGATGACAAACTGCACAATTCCAAATTTCAAATTAAATACCAGTTCATTATATCAAATTGAGGAAGAAGTGTCTCAACTTATCATCACAAATGGTTAATTTTTATACAGAGACTTTCAGGAGAGAAAATGATGATGGTAAAATAAATATCAGCTTGTAAGAATTACTTCTTACAGGATAATAATAACTACAAGATTTATTTTGCCAGAAGAAGTTTTTTTGTTGATTTAAAATCACCAGCATTTAAAGAATAAAAATAAACTCCAGTTGAAAGATTTGAAGCATCAAATTCAACCTCATAAACTCCTGGCTGCTTCTCTTCATTCACAAGAGTTACAACTTCTCTTCCGAGAATATCATAAACTTTTAAATTTACGAATGACGATTTGGGAATTACGAAATTTATTTTTGTACTTGGATTGAAAGGGTTGGGGTAGTTTTGAGATAATGTAAATTTTTCAAATATACTAATATCACTATCTACTGAATTAATCTGATCTAGATCAAATTTCCATAATCCTATTCTTGTAGTGCCAACAAAAATATTATTATCAATAATTTCTGCCGTATTAAATTTATAGTAGTTCGTAGTAAGCAAATTATATCTAATGTCCTCCCAATTATTACCATTATCTCTACTAAGTTCAATCCCTCCCCAAACAGCAATCATATTAGATTCTTCAAAAACGAATTTTCCAAAGTCCCCGAATACATTTGTATGTTCCCAATTATATCCAACGTTAAATGATCTAAATATACCTAAGCCGGCAACTCCTATGTAAAGAATACTCTTAAAATATTTCATTGTTAATACATCACAATTATAGTAGCCCCCCATAAAATAAATTTGAGTGAGAAAAGGCGTCCAATTATTTCCATAATCAATAGATTTATAAATTCCTCCTTCTCCCTGGTTAGAATCAAACACACCAGCATATAGCGTGTCCTCAATCTCTATTATTGATGTAACTGGATTATAACCCACAGTTGTAGTTGGAATTCCTGTATTTCGCTCTTCCCAACTTTCCCCAAGATTAGTTGAAATGTATACTCCATTGCCGGTTCCGACATAAATAGTTCCATTTAATAATTCAAGGGTATTTACAAGGTGGGCATTACCAATAATTCCATTATTTGCATTAATCCATTCATCTCCCCAATCTGTCGTCTTGAATATTCCGCCCCCAGGCGACCCTGCAAAAAGAATCGAATCAACCATTAATAACGAACTTATAGGCTTAGATTCTCCTCCGAAGACAGGATCAATAAGATTTTTATACTCCCAAGAATTACCACCATCTTCAGAAATCATCAGTCCACCAGGTATATAATAAGTCCACCCTGTAATTCTTCCCAGTCCAAGAAGGATTTTTCCATCAGGATGAATTGAAGAAAGTATATAGGAACTATCACTATTTGGGATACCGGTATCTACAAAATTCCAACTCTGAGAAAAACAATAATAGAATGATAATATTTGATGTGTGAAAACTATGAATAATATTTTTTTCATAACTCGTCTTTACTTTAAATAAATCATTTTCTTTGTTAAAGAATAAGCTTCTGTTTGAAGCTTGTAGAAATAAATTCCGCTTGATAATTGTGAAGCATTGAACTCAACCTCATAAACTCCAGGAAATTTTTCTTCATTAACAAGAGTCGCAACTTCCCTTCCAAGTACATCATAAACTTTTAAGGACACAAATCCGAATTCCGCAATCCGAAATCCGATATTGGTTATTGGGTTAAAAGGGTTCGGGTAGTTTTGGAATAACGCAAAGTCTTTTGGCAAATTATTTTCATCATCAACACCGGGAAGTAATGGCTGAATCCAAAGAACTCCATCTCCGAAAGTAGAAAGATAAAGAGTGTAAACATCAGATATAGGTGTTGGAGCAAAAACTATACTTGAAATTCCTTTATAAGAAACTTGAGTTTGAATCTCTGTCCAGGTTAATCCGCTATCAATAGAATAATACAAACCAAATTCGTTAGTATTTGTTGAACCGCCTGCATATAAAACATTACTGATGGTATCAAATGCTAATCCGAAAAAATAATATGGTGTATTTGACAATCCTGTAGAATTCCATGTGACTCCACCATCTGTTGTTTTAAGAACCAATCCTTCCATTCCTGCATAAACAACATTCGTATCATTAAGATCAAATTCAATTGAATTACAGGCATTGTCTCCGCCCAAATCAGGATAAGAAATATTCCAGGTATCACCCAAATCCATTGACTTGGCAATAAATGGCTGAAAAAATCCTGTTTCTCCTCCAATCCAAATATTACCATTTCTAAAATCAGTTCTAATAACATTCAACTGGTAAAATCCACCAACATTAAAAATTTCTTCATACCACGAGTTAAAACCTCTCCTATACAATTTGCCATTCCCACCAGCAAAGGTTTCTCCACAAATAGCAGGGCTTGGAAATCCATCCATGGAATTAATTGATGTTATTTCACTTCGGTTAATTCCACTATCTGCTATGGCCCAATCACCATCGCAATAACAATAGATTAATGCTGAATCATCGGGAGTGAATGTAGGTGAAATCCCCGCTGAAACTGTCCAGCTTACTGGACCAAGATCATGAGGATAAACAACATTTACTTTTTTATTCTCTAAACCAATATGCATCCATTCATAACCGAAACTTTCTATGTATCTTTTGTAAACCCCCGAATCAGTTGCAGCAAACAAGTAATCGCCGTAGAATTTAATATCATTCACATTTATTCCTTCCAAACCGAAAGGCACTATTTCCTGAGAGAAAGTAAAATTGTTTGATAGAAGAATGATCAGAAGTAAAATCTGATATGATTTAAGGAGTGATGCTTTTAAGCTTGAATAAAGAGCTAAACAAAATTCAGTTTTAGTTTTCATTTTACTTCTTCCGTTTTTAAAATTTTTATCTAAGTAAAATCATTTTCTTTGTTAAAGAAAAGTTCTCTGTTTGAAGCTTGTAGAAATAAATTCCACTTGAAAGATGTGACCCATCTCCACCAGAGGCGGATCCGCCTATGGCGGAAAACTCAACTTCATAAACTCCCGGCTGCTTTTCTTCATTAACAAGTGTTACAACTTCTCTTCCCAAAACATCATAAACTTTAAGCGTGACCAATCCGAAATTCGCAATCCGAAATCCGATATTGGTACTTGGGTTAAATGGGTTGGGATAGTTTTGGGATAAACTAAAATCTTCTGGCTTAGGTTCAATGAATTCTTTGCTTTCTACTAATATATCAGTTTTAAGAATAGAAAAGCCATTATGATATTCTGAGAGAAATATTAGACTATCAACAATTAAAACATTTCTTGCTGATAGGCTTTTATAGAATCCTTTAAGAGTAATGTTATCAATGTCAGTAATATCAAGTATTTCTAAACCTTTTAATCTATCTACAACAAATGCATAGTTATCTGAAATATTAACCTTCAAAAAGCTGTTCTCATTATTATAAGTATTTATGTTTTGAGGAAAGCGTGGGTTAGTTATATCAAATATTCTTAATCCAGCATCACCATCGGCAAGAAATAATAAACTCCCCTTAGCATAAACGCCAAGTGCAGAATTTAATGAAGGGATATTTGTTATAAAAACAGGGGATTCAGGAATGCTTACATTAAAAATATAGAAACCATCCCAGCCAGCGGCTAAAAAAGCTAAAGTATCTTCTATAAAAATATCGGTACCACGAATATAATCATCTGTCATTTGCCAAATTTTCTGAGGATTAGTAGAGTCACTTATATCAAATATATTCATTCCAAATAAACGATCAGAAATGTAGGCGATATTATTTTCTACACAAAGAGAAGAGCCATACGATGAAGCATTGAAACCCAGTTCAAATGGATTCACAGGATTTGAAATATTTATAATTTTGATACCTCCCGTAGTACCCCCCCAGCTTGTTAGATAAGCAAGATATTCTTTTACGACAACGCTGGTAACAGATGCATAACCTATCGGATCAAAGTCAAAAAAGCTTACTTCACTTATATCATTTAAATTTGAATAATCTATGATTCTAAGACCGGATCGATCATTTGCAACGAATATAAAACTATCTTTTACAGAAAGATCATAAGTAACCCCTTTTGTTTTATGCTCTCCTTGAAAAATTATTGAATTTGGATTTGTTACATCAAATATTTGAAGACCATTGTAATAATCTGATAAGTAAACTTTGTTTTGCTTAAAAATAATTTCATCCGGGCGTTCAAGTAAAATTTCATTTATCACATAAGGCGCAGAGGGATCATTCACACTGCCTATTATAAATCCACTACCAACATCACTCAAATATGTAGCATAAATTAATGTATCAGATATGATTGCGTTTTCTGCTTGACTTGACCAATCACCACGGACCTCCAGGTAGCCCAATTCAATTGGTGAAGTCGGATTACTAATATCGACTAGCTGAATTTTACTCTGGGAATATGTAATTGAAGTAGTTATATAAGCTATGTCTTCATGAACATAGACTTCATTGTGATAATAACTAGTAACTTTGTATAAACTTAATATTTCCGGATCCAAAAAATTATTTAAATCTATAATATATAACCCCTCGTCCCTATCGTTTACAAATGCTAATGTATCTTTAATAAAAAAGCCACTAAGGTAATTTGTTGAAAATAAAACATATTCATTGCCCAGATTTGAATTTATATATTCTATCATTTTTAATGTATCATTTTCAATAAAAAATAACTTGCTTGATTGATAAAATAATTGAAGTATATCACTATTAGTTTTATATATAGCAATAATACTTGGCTGAACCGGATTAAAAAAATCAATTACTAATATCCCATAATCCACTCCGATAAAAGCTAAATTATTATCTATGAATATGTCCCAAACAAAACCTTTACAATCTAACTTGCTTAACTGAACTATTGAATCAGGAGAAGATATATCTAATATTTCTATGGAGCTCCCGTTTCCAATAATACCAATATTGTTAATCAATGATATTGTTTGACATGGACCATCAGGCCATCTGCCAAGCAAAGTTACATTTTGACTTTCCTGAGAATATAGATTTGGGATTAAAAGTAAAACAAATGTTAATGATTGAATTATGTTTTTCATTTTACTAACCACAATTTTTATTTTAAATAAATCATTTTCTTTGTTGAAGTATAATTCTCTGTTTGAAGTTTATAAAAATAAATTCCACTTGATATTTGAGAAGCATCAAATTCAACTTCATAAACTCCAGCAGGCTTTTCTTCATTTACAAGTGTTGCTACTTCTCTTCCGAGAACATCGTAAACTTTTAGTATTACAAGAGACCCTTCGACTTCGCTCAGGGTGACATTTGGAATTGAGTATCGAATCTTTGTTGTTGGGTTGAATGGATTGGGATAGTTTTGGGAGAGATGATAATCCTTTGGAAGTTTTTCTACTTCTCTATCAATTCCTAAAGGAGTTATATCACCAAAGATAGTTCCATCAATCACTGCGCCTTTTAACTTATGTTCAAAACCGACGAGTTCCCACCAAAACTCATAACTTAAACCGATTTCTTTAACTAATGAAAAATCGTGAAGTGGAGTTGACTGGCCTATATAATTCCTTTTTGTGGAATTAATACCCCATTGATTAAATGGTTCTTCACTTTCAAATAAGACTGGCTGGAATTCATTTATATAAAAGGTATCCCCTATCTCAGTTGTTAAATCTATATAAAGTTCTTCAAAGGTTAAACTATCATCAATAAAATATGCTTTGCATATCTTTCCTAAAGATGAGTCAATGCGATAATAGTCGGCGTAAAGTGATTGAAAAGTTTTAGCTAAATATGTCTTATTTTCAACTATAAAGTATTGAGTATTATTATAAAGGATTGTGTCAATAATTTCTTTCGATGATATATACTCTTCAGCTGAAGTATCCCCCATAAAGGTAGAATTATAAACCCAAGCATTACCAATTTGCAATGGATACCAGCTAAAAAGATCAGGATCGGGAGTAAGATGTTTTATAGAAATTATTGTATCAGGAGTTATCTCATAAAGATCATACTTCGTTGCAGCATAAAGTTTATTGGATCCGCCACCGGCGGATGGTTTTTTGTAGATGCCAACAATTCTTCTATCTAAAACTTTGTATTCAGTAAAAGTAATCCCAAAATCTGTTGAGTGATAAATATATCTTCCATCAGCAAGATAGATGCTGCCGGATTGGGAATAATCTATACTAATAAATATTTTTTGGAAACTGGAATATTTAAGCTCCCAGCTAAAGGCATTACCTTCATTACCAGATACAGATAAATTATAACTTGAACCATTTTGATAGAAGCGATATATATGCAATGAATCTTTATCAAATAAAATATCACCGTAAATATTATTATAATTCGGCCAGTTTGATTTATTTGTATCTACTACAAAAAATGAATTACCACCATTATCTGATTTTAGCAAGCCATCCTCTCCCAAACCAAATAGAACACTATCATTAAAAGGAGATAATGCTATTAATCCAAAATTTGTCCCCAATTCTTCCCAATTCCGACCACCATCTTTGCTTTTTACAAAATAGCCATTTGTACCATAAACAAGACTATCATTCTGCTCGGATATTTCAGCACTCGCAAAGCCACTGATATTCATGTAACCCCCATCGTTATCAAATCTCTGTATCTCTGTAATAGGACTATCGTCTGAAAGAAAAATACTTCCTACGAAACAATATATATATTCGGAAGGGTTATTATTCCAAAAGTCGAAATCATATACTCTAACGCTGCTGCCTCCTAAAAAAGGATAGTAATAACTATAATCACTCAAAAAAATAGTATCTATATTATTTTCAAGATCTAAACGGTATATATTATTTCTTTCTTCAAATGATGAACTATTTTCCCAATGAGAATATTTTCTATAGAAAAGATTAGTATTTTCACCTTGATCTTCCATCCCCCTCAACTCAGAAAAAGTATAATAATATTGTTGTGCTTCCAAACTGCAGGTGAGTAAAACAATCAATAGGACAGTAAATTTTTTCATTTTGCCCTCCATCAAAAATGGCTCTATCAATGTAGGAAATTAGAAAAGCAAAGGCAATATCATTTTTATGGAAGGCTTCTCTGCCGCAGTATTTCAAATAAAATTATTCCTGCTGAGACGGATACATTTAAGGATTGGATTTTCCCTGCCATTGGAATTTTAATTAACAGATCGCAATTATCAATAGTTAATCTTCTTATCCCCTTTTCTTCATTTCCAAGTACGAGAGCTAATGGAATTTTATAATCAACTTCTGTGTAAACTCTGGAACCTTCTGAAAGTGATGAACCGATAATCCAGAATCCTTCCTCCTTTAACTGCTTTAATGCTTGCGCAAGATTGGTTACCTGGCAAAGTTTAACATGCTCTGTTGCACCTGCAGAAGTTTTAACCACAGTTTCATTAATTGGTGCTGAGTTATGCTTTGTTAAAATAATTCCATTCACACCGCTGCATTCCGCTGTTCTTATAATTGCACCAGCATTATGAGTATCCTGTATGGAATCTAAAATTAATAAGAGAGGATATTTTGATTTTTTAGATAATGAGATTATCTCTTCAAGCTGATAAAATTTTTGTTCTGATTTTTTTGCTGCAACTCCCTGTGCATTAGGATTATTTGTTATTGATCTGAATTTCTCGAAAGGAATAAGATTGCATTTAATTCCTTTCTTCTTTGCGGCAATCCTTATTGATTCAATGATTCCGCCATGCTGCCCATTAAGGATATAAACCTGCTCAATCTCCTCGCCGGAGTTTATTGCTTCAAGTACAGGTTTACGGCCGATGATTAAGCTCATGTTGCTGGTTGCCTTACTAACCCAATTTCTTAAAGAAATTGGGTTAGTTGGGAACAGTTATTAAAAGAGCAAATCTTTAACATAATGATTCTGACCTTCCTGAAAACTTTGAGTAAAATCAATAAGATTTTCAATCGTACTAAAATATTCTAACAAAATACTTTTTTTAACAATAATTGAATCACCTTCTATTATATAATTCATTATAGCTTGAAAATTCCCAATCCCCAACCTTTTCAACTAACTTTGCTCTTACAGGGTTAAGATGAATATATCTGCACAAATGAATTAAATATTCATCGTTCGGAATTAATTTATTTTTATACCTTCCACTAAACAGATGTCCATTTCTGCTAAAAACTATATTAATTGCTCTTGTATAACCAGTTGATATTTTGTGCATGGCTTTTTCCAAATAACCATCTTTATTAATTCTGACAACCAGATGATAATGATTAGGCATAAGACAGTAAGCAATTATATCTATAGAGTTCTTAAAATTCTCTGATACCTTTTTAAGAAAATAGAGATAATTTCTACTTTCAAAAAAGATTAATTCTTTATTATTTCCCCTGTTATAGACATGATAATATTGATTGGAATAAGATGGATTTAACCTATATGGCATAGTTTCTACCTTACTAACCCAATTTCTTTTAGAAGGTTTGTGAATCTCAGGTCTTATAGCAGAATATTTTTTTAAACATAATAGTTGAACTACCATTACACCTACTAACCCAATTTCTAAGAGAAATTGGGTTAGTTCCTTTTTGCCTTCTGACTTACCTCTAATGGCGGTGGAATATATTTCTTTAAATCTCTATTCTTTGCATAGTAGATTAATCCAATCACTCCAACCATAAACAAACCAATTGAGATTAATTGAGCTTCTGTAAAACCAAATAAAATTTTAGGGTTAAGTCTTATGAACTCAACAGCAAATCTTGCAATGCTTGTGAAAATGAGGTAATACATAAACAGCTTCCCATGAATCCAGTCATTCTTTCTGAGTTTCCACAGGATTAAAAAAATTATTGCTCCCATAATAAATTCATAAACAGAAGTAGGATGAAGAGGAGTATCATCCGGAACTATTCCATCAGGATAATTTTTTGCAATTTCATGTCCCTGAAACATAGCTGATGGCGGGACTGTTCCGTTTTCATAATTAGTTCCCCAAGGAAGATCAGTCGGAATACCATAATCACCATCTCCCGCAAGATGACAACCTATTCTTCCGATTCCATACGCTAAAGCCAAAGCAGGAGCTGCAGCATCTGCAAGATAAAAGAAAGGAATTTTTTTTCTTTTTGCATAAATCAAGATTGAAAGAACAGCAAGTATTAATCCGCCAAAAAAAGTTAAGCCGCCCGGAGAAAATGCCATTCCTATAGGGTCTTCAAGAAATGCATCAAAGTTTTCAAAAAGATGAAAAAGTTTTGCTCCAACTATTCCAAATATTATTGCAAGAATAGTTATTTCAGTTGCAATGTTAGGATTGAGCTTTTTTCTTTCTACTTCTTTTGTAAGAAGCCAGCTTGCTGTAATAAAAGCAATCCCCAGCATTAAGCCGTAGCTGTAAACTGTAAGAGGACCTATTTTAAATAATTCGGGATACATTAATTTCTTTCTTTATAAATATTTTTTGATGTCATTGTGATTCCAATTTTATCGGGATAAAGCAATCCCTTATTTAGATTGCTTCGCTCGAAGACTCGCCGCTAATGACATCCTTTATTTTGTCACTGCGAGGAACGAAGCAGTCTCACTCTTAGAACTTCTGAGATTGCTTCCCTCAAGGACTCGTT
>CAZEWJ010000023.1:0-30805 GCA_964515875.1 uncultured Ignavibacteriaceae bacterium
TACTATTCTCAACCCTGTTTACCCTCTTTTAATGTTTGGTCCGATTATATATCCGTTAATATCTGAAACCGCGTGAGCGAATCTCAATAACCGGATATTCCGACAAAAGAATATACCGAATATATTTCATGAAGAGAAGCAGGATTAAAATGTTCTAGTCCGTCATTTGTTTGTAATGGTGCGACCGTGACAGCCGGGGAAAAGTACAAGGTAATCTTGTTCGTACCATAACAGACGGGCAAAATATTCAATTATTTTTTGTAAATGTGCTTATAGTTTTTATTGATACTCACTTTTCTTTTGCAAGTACACAATCCGTTCTTGTAAAAAAAAAAGAGATGGTAAGCTCAAATAAAGAGATAGTAACCAAAAGTTAATTGAGTACAAGCGAAGTTTAATTGATAGTGACCGAAAGAAAACATATATAATGAGCTAAAGAAAAGAGAGAATGAGCCAAAGAAATTATAGAATGAGTAAAGAAAAGTGAGAGTTAGCAAAATAATTTTGCTTCAATATAATTTCTTACTTCCTGCCAGTCATTCTGCCTTTCAGGAGCTATTTCCGATTCTTTTTTTAGCGCTTCTTCAATTTCAGTTTGAGTTCCTTCTATCTTGCTCGATTTGGTTGCTTCTTTAATAACATGCATTTCAATAAAAATATCGGTATCAGGAACGTGTAAAGAGAATGCATCGAGTCCTCCCAATTTCCTGTTAGCTTCTGCTAAGAGAGTATTGATTTTCACATCTTCCCACGACCCAGGAAGAATTAATTCTGGTTGGGGTGAAGCTTTTATACTTTTGCTGCTTTAGGTATTTTCCGGAGACAAATTCTTCAATTTTCATCTGTTTACTGGTTTTCCTTTAATTATAGAAAGTTATAATTAAATATAATGAGTTTCCCTTTATTATGACAAATTATAATTAAAGTCTATTACTTCATTTTATAAACCAATCAAGGTGAGAATTTTATAAAAACGGAGTAATCTTTTCCAATGCTTCTTTAGAGGTAATTACAGGAAATACTTCAAACTCTACGATGTCGCTCCAGTTTGAAATCCACTCATCTATAAGTTTGCGGTCATCTGTTTCCATTAGCTGAAAACAGCGCTGCATAGTTTCATCAATCCAGCTTGATACATAAGTAAGACCATCAGGGGCAAGCCTTCCTTTGCCACCAAACCTTCTGTAAACAGGTTTTGCATCTCCATTTTTGAAATGCTCAACAATCATATAAAACATATATGTATTCTCTTATCAAAAGGTTCTTATTAAAGATCGATCATGAATATTTAGTTAGAAACAAACTAAGACTCTTTATCCATCTTATCTTTATAGTAGGCTATTTTTTTAAGATTTTCAAAATTACCTGATGAAAAGATATTTTCATAATCTTCAATTCGTTCTAATGATTTGGGATCGGTTAAACAATCATTTATAACATTTAATTGTTTTGTAATTTTTTCCTTTAATTGAACTAGCTCATTTGATTCTTTTTTAATTATTTTTTTGTTTAAGTGAAAATTTTCAAATTCATTTATAATTAGTTCGAATTCTGATTTCTCAAAATCTTTTAAAACAGTAGAATTAAATTCAGTTGTTTTACCTTCAGATAATAATTTAATAATATATTTTATTAATGAAATAAATTCATCTTTATTTTTACCATACTCAATTGTTGTTTCAGCCTTTTGCTTAAATTGTTCATAATCTTTATCATTAATCCAATTAGGTTTATCAGATTTTAAAAATAATTCAGCTTCTTTAGCAATGTTAAGATTTGGTAATCCAATAATTGACAATCTATAAGCAAAATCTTCCAAAGACTTATTTTGATCTTTTGATAGATATTCAAGACTAAATGATTTTAGAGATTCAAATGGATTTTTCTTATAGTCAATTTTTTTTATTATAAAATCATAATAGATTTCCTGGCAATATTTTATATATTCATCCCATATTGTAGTTAATATAATTTTTGGCTTATCTAACTTAAATTCATTTATAATTTTTTTTGCGTCATATAAATTTCGTATATCTTCTTTTTTAAAACCTAAATAAACTTCACTAATTCTTTTTTTAGTTTTTTCCCAATCAGTTTCTTCAATATCTTTTGGTTTTTTAAGGTTTATAATTTTTTCAAATTCCCTAATGAAATAAGAATTACTTAATACATTAGAAATTAAATCTTCAAATTTTTTTTCAGCATTTTTTTGTAAAGTTTCCCATTCTTCATCTGATAAATAATCAAACTTATTAGAATTGAGGATTTTGTAAATCTCAGAATCTTCAATCTTTTGACTAGAAGAAAAGTAATATTCTTTTTCTAGAAAATTTTTGATAGCTTCTTTGCGAATTGAAGTCCATCTTTGTTCATATAAATAAAATGGTTTCTTTTTAATTAAAATTGTTTTTGGGTTATAGAATCTGGCGTCTCTTTCTAAATCTTCAATCACCATATTTTTGATAGAATTAATCGTCAATAATAAATATACAAGCGTAAAACCTATTATAATAAATAATAAAAGTGTACCTCCATCTTCATTTTTTAATAGATAACTTGCTTGTCCATGGGAATAATTAATTAATAAATCATTCTGATTAATGCCTTCTCCTTTCGATTTAAGTATTACTTTAAATGTTCCTTGTGGTGGCAATTCAGAATAAAATAACTCAAAAAGTCCTTCTGTATTTTCTACTCTGATACTATCATTTATTGAATATTTTGAAAGATCATAATCTGTAATTGATTTATTTATTTTAATTATAATTTTCTCAGCTATCTTATCACCTAGATTAATTAATTCTAACAGTTGAACACTTTCTCGTTGTGACTCACTTAAAAATTTTGTTGGAATATTTTGAGATAAAGAAAATCTCAAATCGGGTTCTTCTCTATTTAAATTGTAAGCTATAATTGCAACAACAACCAAAGGAATGAATGCAACTATTATTTTACCAAGAGTTTTCAATTTAATTCCCTTTATTGTTAAATATTAAAACTATTCTTATAAATATATTGTTTTCCTTCTTCCACATTTAATTGAGATATCAATTTATTTATAAATTGCAAAGTTCAATTACTCATTTTTCCCTACCCAAATAAAGAAGAAAGGGGAGTGAGAAATCAATTCTACAACTTAGGTTAAATGCTAAATAACTTCAACTTTTATCTCTTTCAACATTCCATCTCATTTCCTATTTTAGCCACAGTTTCTCTAACCTTAGTAACAAAAGGGTTCACAAAAATTTCCGAACCTTATTAATAAATAATATTTAACACAGCAGTAAAAGAAATAAGGTAATAAGGTTAGAAACTTTAAAGGCTTAAGATGTGTTACTAAGGTTCAGAAGAAAAACTATCTCTCTTTCAACATTCCATCTCATTTCCTATTTTAGCCACGGTTTATCTAACCTTAGTAACAAAAGGATTCACAAAAGTTTCCGAACCTTATTAATAAATAATATTTAACACAGCAGTAAAAGAAATAAGGTAATAAGGTTAGAAACTTTAAAGGCTTAAGATGTGTTACTAAGGTTCAGAAGAAAAACTATCTCTCTTTCAACATTCCATCTCATTTCCTATTTTTGCCACAGTTTATCTAACCTTAGTAACAAAGGGATTCACAAAGGTTTTCAAACCGAACAATGAAAATAGAATACAATAATCTATATACCCATTTCATTCTCATCACTTTAAATCGTTTTCCATTCATTAAAGAAAAGAATAGGGAGCGAATTGAAAAATACATTACAGGTATAGTAAACAATAATGATTCGAAGTTATATGCAATATATGCCAATCCAGAGCATGTTCATTTTATTGTATCCCGTTCTCCCAAAATATCAGAAGATTCTTTAGCGACTATTGTAGCAGAAAGCTCTGAACGATTTATAAATGAAAACAAACTATGTATTGGAAGATTTGCATGGCAAGAGTCTGGAGCTGCATTTTCTGTTTCAAAGTCTGATGTAGATAGAGTTTGTAAATACGTACTTAATCAACCTCAACATCATCGTAAAGTAAGTTTTGCAGAGGAATATGAATCGTTTGTAAAATTTTATCAGAAAACATTACAGATAAAGAAATAAGGTAATAAGGTTAAGATGTTGAAGGATTAGGATTTGTTACTAAGGTTAAGACCCAATTTTTAAATTTATAAAGCAAAGCTTATAAACCTGTTTATCATTTCTCTTTCAACATTCTCTCCTATTTCCTATTTTAGCCACGAATTTATTTTATAAAAACTTAATGACTTCTCCGCTAAATAAATCTCTCTTAAAAATCCTTCTTACTCCTTTAATCCTGTTAATCCTGGTTCTGACTAGTTGCGGTTCTAATAAAAAAGAAAATGAGATTGTAATATGGCATAATATGCGTCCGGAGGAGAAGAATGTTCTCCAGAGGCAGCTTGATGAGTTTATGAAGCTTCATCCGGGTATAAAAGTTATACAGCTTTATAAAGAAACTGAGGAGATGCGTTCAGGTTATATTGTTGCTGCAATCGGCGGTACAGGACCGGAACTTATTTACGGACCTTCAGACCAGGTGGGACCTTTTGTTGAGATGGAAATTATTAAACCTCTCGAGACGGTTTTTTCAGAGGAGTACTTTTCAGAATATAATAAAGATGCTCTTATCTATACAAACAACAGCTTATGGATGATTGCAGATAAGCTTGGCAATCATCTTACTTTAGTTTATAACAAAGATCTTCTTCCGGTACCGCCCAAAACAGAAAAGGAACTTATTGAATCGGGAATGAGGCTTACAAAAGATTTTAATAATGATGGAAGAACAGATCAGTATGGACTTGTATGGAATTATACTGAGCCATATTTCTTCGTTCCTTTCTTAACAGGATTTGGAGGATGGGTTCTGGATAGTCTCAACCAGCCTACGCTTAACACTCCTGCTATGATTGAGGGATTGAAGTTCATACAGGATTTACGCGATAAATATAAAATTATTCCCAACGAATCTGATTATGATATTGCCGATGTCCTCTTCAAAGAGGGGAAAGCAGCAATGATAATAAATGGCGACTGGTCATGGTCGAGCTATGGTAATGCAGGAATAAATTATGGAATTTCAACTCTGCCTTTAATAACAGTAACCGGCAAATATGCAACACCTATGGTTGCACCAAAAGGATATTCAATAAATGTAAATGTTGATGATGAAAAGCTTGCTAAAGTAAAAATGCTGCTCGAGTATTTGCTGAGTCCTGAAAAGCAGCTTGAAACATCTCTTGAAGTAAAAACATTTCCCAGCAGAACAAAGCTTTATTCTGATCCGAGATTGCTGAATGATGAAATTCTGCTCAACTCCAAAAAGCAGATTGAGCGGGGGATTGCTTTACCAATTGTAACTGAGATGCGTGCAATATGGGATGCGATGAGACCATCTTACCAGGCTGTTCTCGGCGGAGCAATTACTCCTGAACAAGCCGCAGAGCAAATGCAGGAAGATGCCGTTAAAAAAATTAAAGAGATGAGAGAAGATGTTGATAATCCTGTTTGGGGTTTGATTGTTCAGGTTATTATGCTGCTAGCTGTTCTTATAACTTTATTCTTTATAAGAAAAAGCATCATAGCTTTCTTCAGGAGCTTTAAGAAAAATTCTTTTGCATATTTTTTTGTAATGCCTGCGCTTGTAATAATGATTGCAGTAGTTCTTTATCCTTTTGTTTACAATATCATTCTTTCTTTTTCAAATATGAACCTGTCTCATATTCACGATTGGGAGATTACAGGATTTGATCAGTATGCAAAAGTTTTTTTAGAGCCGCAGTTTTATGAGTTCTTTCTTAAAACATTAATCTGGACATTTAGCAACATAACTTTTCACGTTGTACTGGGAGTTACACTTGCTCTTCTCTTAAATAAAAAATTACCCGGAACAGGAATTTTCAGAACATTATTAATTCTTCCCTGGGCAGTTCCCCAATATATTGTTGCATTAACCTGGCGTGGAATGTTTAACTACGAGTATGGATCTATTAATCTTATTCTGGTAAAGTTCTTATCAATGTCTCCGGTTGAGTGGCTAAAATCTCCAACAGAAGCCTTTATGGCAATTATAATTACAAACATCTGGCTTGGCTTTCCTTTTATGATGATAATTGCTCTGGGAGCTTTGCAGAGCATTCCACAGGAACTTTATGAAGCAGCGGATCTTGATGGTGCAAAGTGGTATAACAAATTAAAAACAATAACAATCCCTTTAATAAAACCTGTAATGATTCCGGCAATTACTCTTGGAATCATCTGGACGTTCAATAACATTAACGTTGTGTGGCTTGTAAGTAATGCCGGTGAGCCATCAGATAAAACTCATATACTTGTTTCATTTGTTTATAAAGCCGCATTTAATTTATATCGTTATGGATATGCTGCGGCGTTCAGTGTAGTTATCTTTTTAATTCTCTTTGCTTTTGGAATGACTTTTTTGAAGAGAACAAAAGCAACGGAGTCGGTGTATTGAAAACTTAGTGATTCTTAGTGTTCTTAGTGACTCAGTGGTAAAAGAGAAACCACTAAGACACTAAGGTCACAAAGGTTCACTAAGAAAGAAAATTTTATGAACAAGAAAAATTTTTTAGTAAACTCTTTAACATATCTTTTTTTAATTGCATTTACATTAATTGCACTTTACCCAATTATAAATGTTTTCACAATTTCCATCAGACCTGATGACAGGCTGCTATCAACTTCACTTTCAATCATTCCTGAGAATGCAACATTTAAGCAATATATTGAGCTTTTTACAAACAGACCATTTCTTCTCTGGGTTTGGAATTCATCTATCGTTTCTTTTGTAGTTACAATAACAGGAGTTGCTCTTGCATCAACTGCAGGTTATGCCTTATCAAGATTTAAATTTATAGGCAAAGAAGTTAGCATGCTTGGAATTTTAACAACACAAATGTTTCCGGCTACAATGCTACTTCTCCCAATGTACATTATGCTTATTAAACTTGAACTGATAAACAGCTATGTAGGAATTATCATTGTTTATTCTGCAACAGCTTTACCATTCTGTGTCTGGCAGATGAAAGGATATTATGATACAATTCCATTCAGTCTTGAAGAGAGTGCAAGAATAGACGGTTGTACGCAATGGCAGGCTTTCTATAAAATTATTTTTCCGCTTGCTGCGCCTGCTTTAGTTATAACAGCATTGTTCTCATTTATGACAGCCTGGTCTGAGTATATTGTTGCAGCACAGGTTTTACAGGATACAGAACTTTATACTTTACCGCTTGGATTAAAATCTTTCCAATCAAATCTTACAACTGAATGGGGATTATATGCAGCAGCAGCTTTGGTTGTGAGCATTCCTGTAGTTGTACTTTTTATTATTTTAAGTAAATGGCTTGTATCAGGATTGACGCTGGGAAGTGTGAAAGGGTAGGGACTTAACACGTCATCCTGAAGGAAGTTAAGGATCTCTGAGATTCTTCGTCATTTCATTCCTCAGAATGACCCACTCTTGTCATTCTGAGCCAAGCGAAGAATCTATTTAAACCATTCTTCACTCAAATCTTTCCATTCAGGATTCATCGTCTCTATCAGTTTTATCTTTTTAATTCGCAACCATCCTTTAATTTGCTTTTCTGTAAAAATAGCATCAGTTGGTTTACTGAAGGTTTCATAATAAACAAGCTTACTGATGTTGTATTTCTTAGTAAACCCATCAATAATTTTGTTTTTATGCTCAAAAATTCTTCTACTTAAATCATTAGTTACACCAACATAGAGAGTTTTAGATTTGTTAGTAATTATATAGGTGCAATAATTATTCATTTATTATAGATTCTTCGTTATTCCTTCCTCAGAATGACTACACTCTTTGTCATCCTGAATGAAATGAAGGATCTCTGAGATTTTTCGTCATTTCATTCCTCAGAATGACCAATGGTTGTTGTCATCCTGAACGAAGTGAAGGATCTCCTGAGATTTTTCGTCATTCCATTCCTCAGAATGACAATAAAATCTATCTGTCATCATTCACAATATTTACAAACAGCCCTGCAATAATCATAGAAGCACCTCCAAGAAGTAAAGCATAAATTGCTTCACCGCCAAAAACATTTTTAACAAAGAAACCGAGAATTGCAGCCGCAGTTATTTGCGGAATAACAATAAAGAAATTAAATATTCCCATGTACACTCCCATCTTTTTTGCAGGGAGTGAACCAGTTAATATTGCATAAGGCATTGCAAGTATTGAAGCCCATGCTAAACCAATTCCAAGTTCTGAAACAAGAAGAAGCTGAGGATCTTTTATAACATAGAAAGAAGCGAAAGCCAATCCGCCGCAAATCAAACTTATCATATGTACTTTTTTTCTGCTGAATTTTTTTGACAATCCAACTAAAAGAAAAGCCATTACTGCAGCAAATCCATTGTAAACAGCCATTAAAACTCCAACCCAATCAGCACCTTCATTATAGAGTGGAGAAGTTGGATCTGTTGCACCGTAAATGTGGCGTGTAACGGCTGGTGTTGTATAAATCCACATTGCAAACAAAGCAAACCAGGAAAAGAATTGAACCACTGCAAGCTGCTTCATACATTTAGGCATCTTGTAAAGATCATTCATTACAGTAACCAAACCTCTTTCAACACCTTTTTTGTTTGTCAGATATCCAACAACGATCTGGAGCAAACCAAAAAAGAAAGCTGCAATAAAAAGGACATATAAGCCCAAATCATTTTCTCTAAGAACAGAGTAAATAAGGAACGACCCAAGAATTCCTCCGAGTGTCCAGGTGATTCCGTTTCTGAAAAGCACTTGTGCTCTTATTGGAAGAACCTCATAAATATTTGCTCTTAAGGGATTAGCTTTTAATTCTGCTTCTGAAAATATCTTTAATTCTTCAGGAGTATATTCTTTCGTTTTAAATATTGTTATCAACACAGCTACTAAGAAAACAACACCACCTATATAAAAAGAAAATTTAACTGAGTCAGGAATTTCACCTTCCGGAGCTGTATTAGGAATGTTAAACCAGTTTGTCATTATGTAAGGAAGCGCAGAGGCAATTACTGCACCGGTTCCAATAAAAAAACTTTGCATAGAGAATCCAATTGTTCTCTGCTCATTCGGAAGCATATCTCCTACAAAAGCCCGGAAAGGTTCCATTGTAATATTTATTGAAGCATCCATAATCCATAACATTCCTGCTGCAACCCAAAGCACAGGAGAGTTAGGCATAAATATTATTGCAACAGAGGCAAGGATTGCACCGACAAGAAAAAATGGTCTTCTTCGCCCAAGCCTGTTCCATGTTTTATCGCTCATGTGTCCAATTATAGGCTGAACAATTAATCCAGTAACCGGTGCAGCAATCCAAAGGATAGGAATCTTTCCGATGTCAGCTCCAAGTGTTTCAAAAATTCTGCTTACGTTTGCGTTTTGAAGTGCAAATCCAAACTGGATGCCGAGGAATCCAAAACTCATATTCCAGATTTGCCAAAAGCTAAGGTGGGGTTTCTGCATGATGAAGTTCCTTATTTCAAATTATCGGATAAGAAAAACATTGAGCAAAAATAGTTGAAAAGAAATTAAAAGTCCCTATTTTTGTTAAAGAATAAATTACAGTGCGAAGTTCATCTCGTTTTTTTGTTCTGTCATTGCGAATCCCACTTTAGTGGTATGAAGCAATCCCACACGTTAGCTAACTTTATTAGTAGTGAGATTGCTTCGCTTGAAGATTCGCTCGCAATGACAAACTCATAGTTTGTGCAACGGACTAAATGTAGCTCCATATTGGTACTAAAAATTTTAATTAAGAATGGTTAAAAAGATTGAAGATACATAATTATTTAAAACATATTATAGAAAATCCTGCAACGGCAATTTTCTACACACCATCTTATTATGAGGATAGTATAACCTATCTCTTTACAGAAAAACCTGAGATCATCATAACTGCAGATCGCTCAAACTTTAGAGAAGCCTTAAAAGAGATTGATGATTGCATAAAAAAAAACTACTCAGGATTTGGATTTATTAATTATGAAGCCGGTTATCTTCTTGAAGATAAACTTAAAGATTTATTAAAAGATGAGGGTAAAACTTTACTAAAGTTTTTCTTTTACAGGAAAGAAAAAGTAAAGAAGATTAACTCTGCTAAGATTGATTTTATAATGGACGAGAAGAAAAAGGGATTTGGAATTAAAAATTTTCAATTAAATACTTCACAAGAAGATTTTTTTAATGCTGTAAAGAAAATTCATCATTACATATCTGAAGGTGATACTTACCAGGTTAATTATACAATAAAAGGGAAATTTGATCTTGAAGGAGATTTAATATCATTCTTTAAACAAATGGTTTTTAACCAGTCTGCTAAATACTCTGCTTTTATTAATATAGGTGATTCATTTATAATTTCCCTTTCTCCTGAATTATTTTTTTCCGTTGAAAATAATCCCGACTTTATCGGGATAAAAACCCGACCGATGAAAGGAACTTTACAGCGAGGTAATAGCAAAAATGAAGATTCATTAGCCATTTATTCATTAAGAAACAGTGAAAAGAACCGTGCAGAAAACCTTATGATTCTCGACCTTCTACGGAATGATATGGGAAAGATAAGCGAGTTTGGTTCCGTAAGATTAAGAAAACTCTTTGCTGTAGAAAAATATGAAACACTTCTGCAAATGACTTCAGAAGTTGAATCTGTTTTAAGAGAAGATATTTCTTTCAGCGATATTATAAAAAATATTTTTCCCTGTGGCTCAGTAACTGGTGCTCCAAAGATCAGCACGATGAAAATTATTGATGAAATAGAAAAAGAGGAGAGAGGAATTTATACCGGTGCGATTGGTTTAATTCACGAAGAGAAAAAAATCTTCAATGTAGCTATAAGGACAATTCATCTTGAAAAGAATGAAGATAAATATAAAGGTGAAATAGGAATTGGAAGCGGGATTGTGTGGGACAGCAATCCTGAAAAAGAATATGAAGAGGTTCTCCTTAAAAGTAATTTCCTTCAAAAACCATTTCCTTACTTTGATTTGTTTGAAACGCTCAAATACTCAAATGGGGAATTTGAAAGAATGGATTTACACCTGAAACGATTGGAAGAATCTGCTTCCTATTTTCTTTTTAAATATGATGAAGAATTTGTTGTTCAATCTCTTGAAGATGAAATAAAAAAATATGATTCTTCAAAAAATTACAGGATCAGAATCTCATTAAACAAATGGGGAAAAGTAAAAATTGAAGTAACAGATGTTCCTTCTGCCTCTGAAGAAGTAAAGATTATTATTTCAGATGAAATAATTTCAACAGAGAACAGATTCCAGTATTTCAAAACAACGAACAGAGAATTGTATAACACCGAGTATAAGAAACATTCTGAAAAAGGTTTTTTTGACGTAATCTTTATAAATGAAAAAAACCAGGTTGCTGAAGGTGCGATAACAAATATTTTTATCAGCAAAACGGGTTTGTTATATACTCCTCCAATTGGCAGTGGCATTTTACCGGGAGTTTTCAGAAAGCATTGGCTGCAGACAAACATAAACATTAAAGAGGAGGTTTTATATAAGGATGATCTGCTGATTGCTGATGAAATCATTCTTACAAATTCGTTAAGGGGAATAGTTAAGGTTGATAGGCTTTACCTGAATGAAACTGAATTTATTGAATTCAATAAAGTATCAATGCGGAATTCCTAAGAAAGATTCTTTCCCCGATTTTTAATATTTTATTAAAACTTCTTAATAATTTTAATAACAAATGAAAAACGACGATTCCATAACATCTAAAAGGAAAAAAGAGCATATCGAATTATGCCTTACTGATGATGTTGCCTTTAAGAATAAAACTAATGGCTTTGATAAGTATGATTTCCTTCATTACGCAATTACAGAAGTTGATATAACCAAAATTAATTTTGAAACGAAATTCCTCAAGAAAAAAATAAATTATCCTTTCCTTATATCCTGTATGACAGGAGGTGTTGAAGCTGCAGAAAGTATAAATGCAAGATTATCAGTTGCAGCAAATGAATTAAATATTGCGCTCGGAGTTGGAAGCCAGAGGCAGGCACTTGAGAATAAATCTTTTCATCATACTTATAAAGTAATAAGAGAAAATGCACCGCGAATTCCTATCCTTGGAAATATTGGTTCAGCACAGGTTGCAGAGATGTCGGAAAGATCCCGACTTAAGTCGGGAAAAAGTTTTGAGAGCGTTCAATATCTTGTTGATCTTGTTGAAGCTGATGGAATGGTAATTCATATAAACCCTGTCCAGGAGTTAATGCAGCCCGAAGGTGATATTCTTCAGAAAGGTTTATTAAAAAATATTAAAAAGCTTGTTAAATATTTAAATGTTCCTGTTCTTGTTAAAGAAGTTGGTTCGGGAATTTCAAAAGAAACCGCTGAAAAACTTCTTGATATTGGAGTTACTGGAATCGATGTTGCGGGTGCCGGTGGCACTTCGTGGGCGGGAGTTGAAATATTGCGGAATAATGGAAGCAGCAATAATGAATTCTGGGATTGGGGATTGCCGACTTCGTATTGCATAAAAGAAATTTATCGTTTGAAGAAAAAATATAAATTTATACTTATCGGTTCAGGTGGAATTAACTCCGGTGTGGAAGCAGCTAAAGCTTTTGCACTTGGTGCAGATATAGTTGCATCAGCAAGAATTATTTTACAGGAACTAAATAAGAATAGTACAGACGGTGTTTTTAAGTTAATCACAAGTTGGTTTGATACAATCCGCAAGATTATGTATCTGACAGGTTCGGCTTCTTTATCTGAATTAAGAAAAAATAAGCTGGTAGAAAAGGAAAAATTTTTTTGAATAAAACTGATCTGAAGAGCTTTTCTTCTTTATATGAAGGAGAGAGAATAAAGATTGAAAAAATTTTAGTAAATGCTTTTAAGAACAGAAAACCGGATTCACTTTATGAGCCTGTTAAATATATTCTTCACAGCGGCGGAAAAAGATTAAGACCATTGCTTGTTCTTTTATCTGCCAAAGCAGTTGGAGGAAGCTTCAGTAAAGTTTATAATGCATCCATTGCAGTTGAGCTTCTGCATAATTTTACTCTTGTTCATGATGATATAATGGATAATGCTGATAAAAGACGCGGAAGATTAACTCTTCATAAAAAGTATGATAAGAATACGGCTATTCTTGCAGGAGATAGTTTGCTTTCGGTTGCGTATGAATATCTTCTTAAAGACTGCGACGGAAAAACAAAAGATGTTGTCTCTGCTTTTACAAAAGGACTTGTAGAAGTTTGTGAAGGACAAAGCCTGGATAAAGATTTTGAAACAACAGATAATGTTTCAATAGATGATTATAAATTAATGATAATGAAAAAAACAGCCGCAATGTCTGAAATGTGCTGTACAATTGGTGCTCTGCTTGGAAGCGGTTCTCCTGAAGAGATAAAAGCTGTTTCATTGTTCGGGAAGAATATCGGAATTGCTTTTCAGATACAGGATGATCTTCTTGATATAACTGCTGTTGAAAAAGAGTTTGGTAAAAAAACAGGCGGCGATTTAATAGAAGGAAAAAAAACTTTTCTTTTTATTAATGCTCTTTCAAAAGCAAAAGGGAATGAGAGAAAAAAGCTTTTAAATGTAATCAGGAATAAAGGTATTAAACCTTCCGAAGTAAATGAATACAAAGAAATTTATGAGAAATCAGAAGTGATTGATGATGCAAAAAAGGAGATAAAGTCTTATACTGCCAGAGCCTTAAAACAATTAAAGGTTCTTAAGAAAGAAGAAGACCGAAAAATTTTCCAATGGCTTGCAGATTCACTCATCAGAAGAATTAAATAATGATTGAAACGACTGTGAAGATAAAAAACAAAGCAGGTTTACATACAAGGCCGGCAGCGACAATAGTTAAGCTCGCATCAAAATATAAATGCGATTTCTATCTTTCAAAAGATGGATTAAACATAAACGGTAAAAGCATTATTGGTGTAATGACTCTTGCTGCAGAAATGGGTTCGGAAATTATCCTTACATTTGATGGTCCTGATGAAAAAGAAGCTGCAAACGAAATAGTTGATTTCTTTAACAGGGGATTTGATGAGCCATGAAAAATTTTAAGCATATATATAAAGAAGCTACAAACAAAGTTCAGGGAATTGCTGCTGCCCCGGGAATCGTAATTGGCAAAGTTTATCTTTTCACCAAGGAAAAGCTTGAGGTAAGCGATGGAGTTATAACTGATGTTGAAGAAGCTAAGCAAAATCTTGAGGATGCGATAAAACAGTCCAAGAAAGAGCTTACAAAAGTCTTTTCAATTGCGCGGGAGAAAATGGGTGAGACACGTGCCGCCATTTTTGAAGCACAGATGATGATACTTGATGATCCTGTATTGCTTGAAGCAATTGAAAAAAGAATTGAAGAGGAGAAAAAGCTTCCTGAGTTTATTGTGTATGATGAGATAACTAAATACCAGAATATTATGAAGCACTCTACAGAATCATATATTAAAGAACGTGCTCATGATATTGAAGATATAAAGAACAGAATTATCCGTAATCTCCAGAAGAAAAGATGGCAATCCAAAATTATTCACGATTCAATAGTAGTTAGTGACATGCTTACACCTGCGGATACACTGCTTCTTTCAAGAAGCAATGTAAAAGGTTTCGTAACGGATCATGGCGGACTTACTTCGCATGCAGCGATAATTTCCCGTTCATTAAATATTCCGGCAGTAGTTGGAACTCACAACATAACAAAACACGTTACCGAAGGTGATACAATTATTGTAGATGGATTTCATGGTTATGTATTAATAAATCCATCTGAAGAGCAAGTAAAATTTTTTACAGAAAAGTTTGAACATCTTGTTCAATTGCAAAAAGGACTGGAGGAATTTAAGGACAAACCTGCTATAACCATTGATGGCAGGGAAATAAAGCTTTTTGCTAATGTTGATGTTTCCGGGGAGATTGATATTGTTGTAGCAAGCGGATCCAACGGAATAGGTCTTTTCAGAACAGAACAGATTCTTGAAGAACAAAGTGAATTTCCTACTGAAGATGAACAGGTAAGAATTTATTCAAATCTTTCTTCAAGAATTTATCCTAATATGCTTACAATCCGTGCCTTTGATATTGGCGGAGATAAATTTAAGCTGCTTGATTACATAGAATCAAATCCTTTTCTTGGCTTAAGGGGTATAAGGCTTCTTCTGGAAAATTTAAATTTATTTAAAACACAAATAAGAGCAGTTTTAAAGGCGAGTCAAAATAAAAATATACAATTTATGCTCCCTTTAGTTTCAACAATTTCAGAGATAAGAAAAGCAAAAGAAATTATTGAAGAATGCAAAGCCGAATTGAAAAAAGAAAAGCATCATTATGATAAACATATAAAAGTAGGAATAATGATTGAAACTCCTGCCGCCGCTGTAATGACTAAGGAATTTGCTAATGAAGTTGATTTCATAAGTGTTGGTACTAATGATCTTATTCAATACTTAATGGCGGTTGACAGAGGGAATGATCTTGTATCATATCTTTACCAGGAATTTAGTCCTGCTGTCATTCGGACTCTTCATCATATTGTAACAGAAGGGAATAAAACTAAAAAAGAAATAAGCTTTTGCGGTGAAATGGCGGCTGATACTCTTGCTATTCCTTTACTTGTTGGTTTGGGATATAAATCTTTAAGTATGTCGCCGGCAACAATTCCTTATGCAAAAAGAATTATACGGTCGCTTAATTATGAACATACAAAGAAGCTTGCCGAAGTGTGTCTTACCTGTAATTCCGAAACTGAAATTACTCATCTTCTGGAGAAGTTCTTTAAAGATCATTCCATTACAAGAACAAGGCAGATAATTTGATGGAAGATGGTAAATGGAAGATGGAAAATGGAAAACCAAGTTCCCGTCTTCGCTAAAGCTTCGGCGGGCAGGTAAGAGCAAGTTCAAGAAAATTTTTAATTTTTAATTCTAATCCTTATACCTTTATACCATATACCGTTTATAGAAGGAGTTAAATGAATATTTCTGATTATGTAGCTAAATATGATCCTTCAAATCAATTTGAAGTATTAAAGAAGACTTATGAACAGATTGAATTTGCATGGAACAATAAGATTGATCTGAGTTCAATAAAGAAGAAGGGGATTGAATCTGTTGTTGTTACAGGATTGGGAGGTTCTGCAATAAGCGGCGACTTCTTTGCTAATTTCTTTAGAGATGAACTTAATATTCCTTTTTATGTGAACAGAAGCTACGGCTTGCCTCAGTTCGTAAATAAGAATACACTTCTCATTGTCTCATCATATTCAGGGAATACTGAAGAAACAATTTCTGTTTTCAATTCTGCATTAAAGAAGAAATGTAGTATAGTTTGCATAACTTCTGGCGGTAAAGTAGAGAAGATTGCTGAGAAGAATAAAATTCCGGTTGTAAAAATATTACCAGGTTTTCATCCGAGATATGCATTAGGTATAAGTTTCTTTTCCCTTCTCAAAGTGATGAACAAACTTAAAATTGTTGAAGTAAAACCTTCGCTTGTGAATTTAATTGTAAAACTCTATAAAGATAAAGCAAAACTTTATTCAAAAGAAAAAAATCCTGCTTTGGTTTATGCCGAACAATTGCTTGGATATATCCCGATAATTTATTCTGCTGAAGGTTATACTTCATCAATAGGTTACCGGCTAAAGTGTCAATTCAATGAAAATTCCAAACTGAATGCTTTTCAAAACATTCTGCCTGAAATGAACCATAATGAAATAGTTGGTTGGGAATCTTTTATTGAAAGCCAGTTAAGAACAAAAGTTATAAATATACTTGATAAAGAATATCCTTCCCAGATTAAAAAGAGATTTAAAATTACCTCAGAAATTATTTCTGAAAATAAAGTTGATATAATTAATCTGGAGAGCGCGGAAAAATCGTTTAAGGTAAGATTAATGGATTTGATTTATTTATCTGATTGGATAACTTATTATTCAGGTGTTCTGAGAGGCTTCGATCCGGCTGAGATAAAGAATATTGAGTTCTTAAAAAACAGGCTGAAATAACTCCAAAACGCCGTTATAAAACATTAATTCTCAACTAAAATTTTTCTTTCATTGGAGAGATTCTTAAAATATCTTTTACTTTTTTTATTCCTTTCCAGCCAGGCAATTTATTCTCAATTCTACTACTTCGGCAGGAATAAAGTTCAGTATGGAAAATTTGACTGGAAGATCTTAAGGACTGAGCATTTCGATATCTATTATTATGACGAAATGCTTGACATTGCTGAGATTGGTGCTGACTATGCTGAGGAAGTTTATGATGAGCTAAAAGTAAAAATGAACAATGTTGTAACCCGGCGAATTCCTCTTATCTTTTATAATACTCACTTACATTTCCAGCAGACAAACACAACTCCCGGTTTTATTCCCGAAGGTGTAGGCGGCTTCTTTGAATTTATCAAAGGCCGTGTTGTAATTCCTTCAATGGGTTCACTACATGATTTCAGGCATGTAATAAGACATGAACTTGTTCATGTTTTTATGACTAATAAAATTTACCGTGTTCTTGTTGATCACAGGGAACCTGCTGATGTTTTACCACCACTCTGGTTTGTTGAAGGTTTAGCTGAATACATGTCAACCGAAGTTGATGCTCAGGCGGAGATGGTAATGCGTGATGCTATTCTGAATAACTATTTTGTAGGGATTGATGATATATACAATATCTATGGTACTTTTCTTATGTATAAAGAGGGGCAGAATTTTCTTGAGTTTGTTGAGGAAAAATATGGAAAAGAAAAAGTTCCGCTTATGCTTGAGAATTTCTGGATGTTTTCAAACTTTACTAAAGTTATTGAACATACAATTGGCAAAAGCATTGAAGATATAGATCGCGAATGGTTGTACTATCTGAAGAAAAAATATTATCCGCTGATGGAGAACCGGATGCCGCTTGAGAATGCTTCAAAGAAAATTACGGAGGAAGGATTTAATTTTTCTCCTGTCTATTATGAGAATGAAGATAAAAGTTATATTTATTTTGTAGCTAACAGGAATGGATATTCTTCGCTCTACAAGCTTGAGCTTGATGAGAATTTAACTGCTGTTGATGATCCGGAACTTGTTTTGCAGGGAGAAAGATCTGAAGAGCTTGAAGCTTTCCATTTATTCCAGTCTTCAATTGACGTTTCCAAAGATGGACTTCTTACATTTGTTACCAAGAAAGGTGCAACGGATGCTGTACATCTTTTTTCTATATCAAGAAATGAAATAATAAAAACTTTTCAGTTTGATCATCTTATAAATATTACCTCGCCTAAATTTTCTCCTGGTCGTGATAAAATTGTTTTTCATGCTGTTGATCAGAAAGGATACAGCGATATTTTTCTTCTTGATATCGAAAGTGGTTCATTAACAAGACTTACAAATGATTACTATGATGACAAAGATCCTGCATTCGGTTTGGATAAAAATCAAATTTTATTTTCATCAGATCGAACTTCAGGAGAATTTGAAAAGAAGTATAATATTTTCAGCTTTGATTTAAGCACAAACAAAGTTGAATATGTAACTTATCTTAATTCAAATAACTCTTCACCGATCCTTTCTCCGGATAAGAAAAAGATTCTCTTTACTTCCGATGCAGATGGTGTAAGAAATATCTGGTCTCTTGATGTCAGCAGTACTGACACTGTAAAAGAGATAACAAATTTTGTAACGAGTGCTTTTTATCCAACATTCATAAATGATTCAACAATTATTTTTTCAGGTTTTGAAAAGTTCTCTTTTAACCTTTATAAAGATGACCTTGATAAAACGGAAGAGGATACAACTTTAATTGCGATGACATTTCCATTAACCGCTGAAAAATGGAAAGCAGAAATGGTTGCAGGAGATGTAAAAAGAGAGAAACTAAAATATGTGAATGAATATACTCTCGATTATGCACAGAGCCAGGTTTCTACTGATCCGATTTTCGGAACAAGGGGAGGTGCAATTCTTTCTCTCAGCGACCTTCTGGGAAATGATAATTACTTCTTTCTTATTTATAACACCGCCGATGTCCAGAGTGATTTTTTAAAAAGTTTTAATATTGCTATTCAAAGAGTTAACCTTAGTGAAAGAACAAACTATGGTTATGGTGTTTTTCACTTCAGCGGAAGAAGATATGATATCCGGGATTCTGATGAATATTTTTTTGAGAGAAGCTTTGGGGGATTCTTTGCACTTAATTTTCCTCTTTCAAAATTCCACAGGTTAGAGACAAGTGTAACTCTTGCAAACTCTGATAAACAGGTTATTTCAGGAGTGATTGAACGGAAAGCACTTCTTATAAGTAACAGCTTATCTTATGTTGTTGATAATACGCTTTGGGGATGGACAGGACCGCTTGATGGAATTCGCGGAAGACTTCTGCTTGGTTATACAAGCGATGTTAAATACAGCAATGTTAATTACTTTACAGTTATTGCTGATTACAGACATTACTTCAGACTCGGATTACGTTCTGCAGTTGCTTTCAGATCGGCTGTATTTTATAATGAAGGAAAAGAAGCAAGACGTTACTTTATGGGCGGAAGCTGGGATTTGAGAGGCTGGAGAAGGTGGTCAATTCGTGGTGAAAAACTATGGCTCTCTTCCATTGAACTACGTTTTCCCCTGGTTGATCAATTGTATATTAAATTTCCTTTCTTTGGGCTTGGCTTTGTTGGTTTCAGAGGTGCTCTTTTCGCTGATGTTGGTGGTGCCTGGGATGAGGAATACAAACAAACTCTAGGCAGTTTTGGCGGAGGTTTAAGACTTAATCTTTTTGGAGTTCTCGTCCTTCGATATGATATGGGGAAGAAAATTGAAGATAATTTTACAAGGATACAGGACGGTCTTTTTTATCAATTCTTTTTCGGATGGGATTTTTGATTAATCATAGAGAGCAAAACCGTAACACAGATTATTAATCTGTGCTACTAAAAATTAAATTTTTATGAAATATATTTTTTCTCTTTTAGTAATAGTTATTCTGCTTTACGGCTGCACACCTTCTTCAATCAAGCTTGATACAAAAAAAGGTGCCTCATCATACACTATGTTTGGCAAAACAGGAAGCAGGGAATTTTATATTCCTGTTTCAGTCGGTGAAACAATCTTATTAAAGTGGGAATCAGAAATAAACGGCAGCTTTCCCAATTCATCTGTAACCAGTTATGATAATTATATTTTTGTGAATGATCTTTCAGGCAGAGTTTATTGTTTTGATGCTTCTAATGGGAAAGTGATTGGAGCCTTAAAGCATAGTGGTGCTGTTTACACAACACCTGTTATTGATGAGAACAATATTATTTTTGCTGCTGCGGAAGATGATGAAAGTAAATCCTGGCTTTACTATTATAATTTTTCTATTGCCAAAATGCTTCATGAAAAAGAAATTTCCGGCAGAGTAATGACTGAGATAATAAAAACGGATATAGCAATATTCTTTAACACAGAGGATGGGAAAGTCTTTTGTTATGACCTGCTTGGTGAAAAAGTCTGGGAATATGATACAAAAACAAAGACTCATAGTTCTCCCGCTTTGGGAAATGACATAATTGTTTTCGGAAATGATGATGGGGAAATCTTAGGAATAAATGCTAAACTGGGAACGCTTTTATACAAAGAAAAAATTGGCGAATCATTCTTCTGCGGTTCAGCGGTTGATGACAGTACAGTTTATATTGGTAATGAAAATGGAAACGTTTATGCTCTAGAGCTTTCTACAGGAAAAATAAAATGGAAGTTTGAAACAGGTGCGAGAATAACAATGGTTCCGGTTTATAATAAAACACACATAATAATCGGAAATCTTAAAGGAGAACTTTATTCAATCAATAAGGAAACAGGAAGATTAAACTGGCGTACAAATACAAAGGGAGTTTTAAATGCATCTCCTTTACTGACAGAGAATATTATTATTCTCCCCGATCTTAATGAATGTTATCACTTTGTTGATGTAAAAACAGGTGAGATAAAAAATACTTACCTGCTTGAAGGCCGTGGCAAGCTTACTCCTGTAATTTTTAATGAGGTTTTGTATATTGGTTATGATAATGGAATTATAAGAGCGTATGAATTCAGCAATTAAAATAATTTCTTCCCTGATTCTATTTGCCGGAATCATTACACAATCTTTTCCACAGGATTGCAAAGGAACTCTTATTATTAATACTGATAGAACAGAATCTCTTATCTATCTTAATGATGAAATGATTGGTAAGGGGAATATTCAAATAGAACTCGATGCAGGTGTATATAATGTTGTTGTTAAAGAAGGAAACAATAATTGGGGAAATAAAATTCTCTCAGGTTCAGTAAAATTAAATGAATGTAATCATCAAACGTTAACCTTTAATTTTGATGATGAGATTTATCTGCAAACTGATCCACAGGATGCAGCAGTTTTCAGCAATGATTCACTTATTGGTTACACACCTCTCCATCTAAAAAACAATTTCAGCAGTCTGCAACTAAGAAAAGCTGGATATGAAAGTAAATTTATTTTCTTAGAAGATTATAAAAGTAATTCCGACAAAGTCGGGACTCTCAATTTCATCGGTAAGATTAAAGAAACTAGCTTTTATGAAAAAGATCTATTCAAATATCTTTTAGCAGGAATTGTAGTTCTTGGCGGAACAACAGCTTACTTTAAACTTAAAGCCGATAATAAGTTTGATGAGTATGAAATAACCGGTGATGAAAAGCTTCTCGATGAGACAGAAAGATATGACCTTATAAGCGGAATAACATTCACAGCCCTCCAGATAAATTTTGGCGCACTTATATATTTCTTCCTGAATGAGTAGATTTTTATTTCAATAATTATTGCTATTTAAGATTAGTTCAGCTAATATTGAAATGAATTTTAATTGTTGCGGGGTGAAAATGAAAACTAAAATATTTGCTTTGTATTTCTTCCTTCTTTTCTTGCCTTTTGGTTGTGACAATAACCCTCTTATTAACAAAAATGAAAAGAAAATAGAATTAGAGATAATTTCCGCTAACCAAATTTTAATTAACTGGGATTCTACCATTTATCAGCATAATACTGATTGGAACTCGTATTTAAATTCAACAGCTTATGATTCTTTGGCAAATTTATTGAAGAATAGTGAAATATTAATTGAAGATATGTGGTGTCCTAATGAAGTTACTGATTGTTTAATTCTTTTAAAAGCAGGAAGTGATATCATTATAAAATTAAATAAACCTGATACACTAATTTATAGCTATGGATTTCAGAATAATGATGGCGTATTTCCAATAGGGTGTTTTGGCTTATGGCGTCATTATAAATATATCCATGAGTGAAAATTAAAATTATTAACTAATTGCAGCACTTTATTCTAATGAAAAAGAAATTAAACAGGTTATATTACTTATGAATAGTTTAAAATATTTACTTGTTCTATTTCTTTTCATTATTGCCCTCCTGCACAAATCCAACAGAAAATCCTGAAGATGCTAATAAGTTCCCGGAGAAATTTGTTTATTCTGGAAGTGACCAGGATATTTCTATATATCTCTGAAAACTGTAAGAAATAATGATGGAACTTTAAGAATTGAAGCTACCGGATGGGGAATTAATGAATGCGGACTTTATTTAAGCACAAGAAAAGAAGAAAATATTTTAAGACTTTACATTTTGGGATTTTGTGGTACAGTTCCTTCATACACTTGGGTAAAAACAACCTTCCCTCATCAATTAACAACTGAAGAAGAAAGTTACCTGACTGAGATTCGCTTTGTTGATAGGTTTGATACATTGATTATAAGGAAATAGATAGAGGAGTAATACAGAATCTAAAATCCTTACCGAAAAAAGAGATGCCGGATCAAGTCCGGCATGAACTGAAATGGTTCAGCGTTATTTGTTGTATGAATTAAATTTCCCTGCTCATCTTTCAGAGTGAAATTCATAGTAACCACTTTATTTTGTCCAATAGCCATTCCATTCCTATTTAGTTTATTAAATCTGATTTTATCGGGTGTCAACTTACAATATTATTCATTTAATTTGAAGTCATTATTAATTTTTGAAATTAAACTCACAAAAATTAAATTGTAATTCAAAACAAATAAAAGTTTATGCTGACTGTCCTTGAGGCAATTATCCTTTCAACCGAATTTCTTGAGAAAAAAGAGATTGAATCACCAAGAGTGAATTCAGAACTACTTCTTGCTCATACATTAAGCTGCAAGAGGCTTGATCTTTATCTTACCTATGACAGACCATTGAGTGAAGATGAAGTTAATGTATATCGTGAGTTTATAAGAAGAAGAAGCAAATCGGAACCGCTGCAATATATTATCGGGAAGGTTGAATTTTATGGTTTGGAATTTAAAGTAAATTCATCAGTTCTTATTCCACGGCAGGAAACCGAAATACTTGTTGAGACAATTATAAATTCTGTAAATAAAAATGAAAAGATTACTATTATGGATATCGGTGTTGGAAGCGGAAATATTTCTATCTCTCTTGCGAAGCATTTACCTAATGCAGAAATAACCGCAACAGACACAGGCGAATCTGCACTTGAAACTGCAAAAGCAAATGCAAAACTGCATAATGTTTCAGAAAGAATAAAATTTATAAAACACGATATTAATTCAGATGAGCTTTTGAATGAAGAATTTGATATTGTGGTTTCTAATCCTCCATATATTTCTAAAGAAGAATTTCCAAACCTGAAGGACGAACTGAAAGTTTATGAACCCAAAGGTGCTTTAACAGATTTTTCCGATGGGTTAAATTATTTCAGGATAATATCAGCAAAAGCAAAAAATATTCTGAAGAATAATGGGAAAATTTTTTTTGAAGTTGGACAAGGTCAGTCTGATGATGTTGGGAAAATTTTATCGGGAAACAATTTTTCAGAAATAGCCTTTGTTAAAGATTATCTTAAAATTGATCGTGTAGTTTCAGGAATAAAAAAATGAAAGTAGTTGTACAGAGAGTAAGTGAAGGAAGTGTTTCCATTCCTGAAGAAAATTATGAGGCAAATATAGGAAAAGGACTTGTAGTTTTACTCGGAATAAAAACAGGCGATAGTGAAAAAGATGTAACTTTTCTCGCAGATAAATGCTGCAACCTGAGAATTTTCGAAGATGAAAATGATAAGATGAATTTATCAATCAAAGATATAAATGGGGAGATGCTCATTATATCTCAGTTCACACTTTATGGGGATGCACAAAAAGGAAACCGTCCGGGTTTTTCAGATGCGGCAAAACCCGATGAAGCCATTCCACTTTATGAAAAGTTTATTGCAAGAGTAAAAGAAAATATTGGTGAGTCTAAAGTAAAGACTGGAATTTTTGGAGCTAGGATGATGGTGAAAATTTTTAATAATGGGCCGGTTACAATAATAATTGAATCTAAATAAACCCCTCCGTTCCTCCCCTTTCATAAAGGGGAGGTTAGGTTGGGATAGAGGGTGGAAGTGAACAACATTCTAATGATCTTCATAGATGGTGTTGGTATTGGGAAAGAGGATTATGAATACAATCCTTTTTTTAAATACGGATTCAAATCATTCAGTGAATTGTTTGGTGATGTCCCATCACTTAAAAATACTTTACTAAAAAATAAAAGCAGGTTTCTCTTTCCTGCTGATGCAACATTAGGAGTTGAAGGATTACCTCAAAGCGGAACGGGGCAAACATCAATCTTTTGCGGAATAAATGCTGCTGAATTAATTGGAAAACATTTTGGTCCTTATCCATATTCAACTTTAATTCCTGTAATTAAAGAGAAAAATATTTTTAAACACTTCTTAAAGAAAAAACAGAAAGCTTTTTTTGCAAATGCTTATCCCAAAGTTTTTTTTGATTACATAAATTCAGGAAAACAAAGATTAAGTGTAACATCTTTAAGCTGTCGCTTAAGTGAAATGAGACTAAACAAATCCGTTGATGTGCGGACAGGAAATGCATTAACCGCAGAGATAACCAACGAACGATGGAATCTTAAGCTTGGTTATAATCTGCCAGTAATCAAACCTGAAACTGCAGCAAGAAGATTATTGAAAATTGCTTCCAAAAATAAATTCACACTTTTTGAATATTTTTTAACTGATCATATTGGTCATGGAAGATATGATGGCGAAACAGAATCAACCATGAGGACTCTTGATGCTTTTCTTTTTACTATATTGAGTGAAATGGACTATGAAAATTTATCTCTAATAATCTGTTCTGATCATGGTAACTTCGAAGATCTTTCTGTTAAAACACATACATTGAATCCTGCATTAACAATAACTGCCGGAAAATATTCAGAGCAGTTATTTAAAAGCATTAAAAATATAGCTGAGATAAAACCGGCAATAATCAATATCATTAAATGAAAAATTATCCATTAATAAAAATTATTTTCGTTTTTATTTGTGGTATAATCATTCAAAAGTATTTGTCATTCTCTCCTGCAACTTATTTTATAACGATTCTCATTTTTACATTAATTCTTTTTATCGTTCTAAAATTAAAATTGCACAATAATACCAGTATAGTTATTTCTGTTTTTATATATCTGATATTCATATTGCTTGGAGGTTTTGTTTCGGTAGTTAATAAACAGGACGAAATTTTATTATCACCTAAAATTTATAAATACAAGAATTTAAAAGCATATGGAACTATTTCAAACATTGAACTTATCCGTGAAAAAGAAATAATCTTCAATCTTGATGTAGACTCTTTAAAATTGGCAAATGGATTTTTGAACAAAAAAATTAAACTTGTATGCAAGCTTAGAGACATCAGCAGAAAAAAATTGGAGACAGTTTATAATAAAATTCTTCCCGGGGATGTAATTTCAATTGAAGGTAATTTTAACAAAGCAAGGGAGATGAGGAATCCCGGAGAGTTTGATTATAATGAATACCTCAATTCCTTGGGCTTCAGTGGAATAATGATTGCATATAATACATCCGATCTTGAAATAATAAATAATAAAAATGACCTCTATGGAACTGCAATATTTCAAATACGAAAGCATTTAGATAATCAAATTAAAATTCTGCATAATCCTGAAACAGCAAAGTTTTTAAAAGGATTACTTTTAGGAGACAGGGGAGAAATGGATTATGAAACTAAAACTGAATTCATAAATTCGGGAGTTGTTCATGTTCTTTCAGTTTCAGGATTACATGTAGGATATGTTATCCTGATATTTATAATTCTTTTTGGAAGATTTAATATTTATTTACGAGCGTTGATAACCATAGCCGGAATAATTTTTTTCATGATGATTACCGGGAACCCGGCGGCTATGTTCCGCGCTTCCGTAATGGGAATCGTAATAATAGTAGCTTTTCTTTCCAATCGTTCAGCAAATATTTATAATTCATTAGCACTCTCAGCATTAATTATTCTTACAGTATCACCCTGGGAATTATATAACCCGGGATTTCAGCTTTCATTTTCAGGAGTTTTTGCAATGGGTGCATTATATCCGGCATTTCATAAAAAGATTAATTCATTAAAAATAAAGTGGAAATCCTTAAAGTATATTTTATTATTTATGGCTCTTTCTTTTAGTGCACAGCTTGGAACGCTGCCATTCACTTTGTTGTATTTTGGAAAACTTTCTTTGGTTGCGATTGTTGCAAATCTTTTTGTAATCCCACTAACGGGATTTATTGTTGGATTAGGTATTATCTCATTAGTCATGAATTTAATTCTGCCCTCCATAGCTATTTTTTATGGTGCATCAAATGATCTGCTGACTTTAATTCTTTTTAAGATTGTAAATATTGCCGGACATCCTGAATATTCTTTTTTCTGGGTAAGACATTTTTCAGTTCAGGATGCTGTAATATTTTATTTGTCCCTGATTGCAATGATACTGCTTTATAAAAAATTAATTCATCCTTTTGTTAAAATCATATTTATAATCCTTATTCTTTTTAATACTATACATCTTATTTCACTTGATGATAAAAATCTTCTCTCTGAAAATAAATTTAGTGTTATTGCAATTGATGTTGGCCAGGGAGATGCAATCTTATTAAAATTTCCAAAAGGTTCAACAGCTTTAATTGATGCCGGTGATGCGACACTTTTATTTGACAACGGTGAAAGAATAATTTTACCCTTGCTTCAGCACCTGGGAATAAAAAAGATTGATTATGCTTTTGTATCTCATCTTGATGCGGATCATTATGCAGGATTTGTTTCTCTCGTTAAAGCCGGATTAATAAAAAAAATAATAAAGCCAGGGATTGATACTTCTTTGGTGAAAGATATAAAGTTTGAAAAATACTTAAGGAGGAATCATTTACCTGTTGAATATTATAAAAAAGAGAAAATTATAATTGATGGCGTTCAAATTTATATTCTTAACACTGAAAATGTTCTTAAGAATCATCAGTTATCTTCTAATGATAAGAGTGGTGTAATGAAAATTGTTTATGGTAAAACATCTTTTCTCTTTACCGGTGATATAGAGAAAAAAGTTGAAAAAATTTATGCTTCAGATTATAAATCTTTTTTAGATGTTGATTTATTGAAGACCGCTCATCACGGAAGCAAAACAAGCAGCACACCTGAGTTTCTGAATTTTGTTACTCCCAAACAAAGTATAATTAGTGCAGGGATATTGAATAAGTTCAATCATCCTTCACCAGAAGTTGTACAAAGACTGGAAGATTTTGGTTCAGAAATTTACCGGACAGATAAATATGGGGCTTTGATATTCGAATCTGATGGGATTTCAATCCGCTTTATTGACTGGAAAAAGCATTTTTAGCAATTCACCTTCTTAACCCTCAAATGGCATTTTAATTGTTAAACTCTGTAATGTGCGTTAAAATTCTATACATTATTCAGAGGCAGAGATGCTTTACATTTTAATTTTTTACGGATCATTTACATTACTTTCTTTTCTGATATTTATCTACTTTTTTGCTTCAGCACCCAAATGTGCTGTAATAAAAAGGAAGTTTCCTTTTCAAAGGAAGATAAATAAAAGAGTTTCCCTACATCAGTAAAAATTTGGCAAAGCCAAGCTACGCCAAGGCTTCGTTTGGCGGAGAGAGAGGGATTCGAACCCTCGGTGGAACATACATCCCACAACGGTTTTCGAGACCGCCCCGTTCAACCACTCTGGCATCTCTCCTAAAAATTATAAAATTCAAAGACTTTATTTTCAAATTCTAATCAAATTTTTATTTTGTTTTTTCATAACAACAATCTTTAAATTTTTTTCCACTACCACAAGGGCACTGGTCTTCAAGAGTAATATACCTTTCCATATATATAAAATCATGATCTTCATCTTTAAATTTTTCAAAAGGATCAACGTCTAAATATTCAAAGGTATTTGTTTCTTCATCTATTCCTTTAGAAACCGTTTCATCTTTTTTAGGATATTCATTTTTTCTATAAAACCAATTCGGTGTCCAAAGAGGCATATATTTTTTCCACATCTTATACGTTATCGAATTTTCATTTGCTGGAGGTTCGATACTAAAACTTGTGTCCCAATCAATATTTAATTCCTTATCTTCTTTTTCTAGAAGTAAAATTATATTTCTTAGATCATCCTTCAACAAATCGCCATCAATAAAAGTTTGATCTGCTTCAAGAAAATTTATAGCGAAGTTTTTATGAAAATTATCTCTTGATGAAAAGATATTAGAAAAAGGGAGATAATAAATATACTCACAGTCGATTTTATTAGTAGGCCTTGTTGTAATAAGTTCATACACTATCCCTAATCTAAAAGCTTTTTCAATCTTAGTAAAGAAATATAAACATGGTGCAAAACTTTTGAGAAGTTTTTGGTTATCTGTTTCCCATCTATAGAATACTGCGCTTGCTAAATTTTGTTTAAGTTGCAATCCTTCTATAATTTCAAATAATAAATCATTTTGAATATTAGGTGCATCTATCAATGTTTCAACAATTTTAATTAGCGTTAAATAATCTTTACAAGTGGGGTATATCTTTTTAACTAATGAAAATCGTTTTTTGTTTTCTTCTAGATCAATCTCTTTTGTATAATTTCTCCAATCTTGTGCCAGTATTTTCTCAGCTTCACTAAAATTTCCTTTTTGCCAATTTCTAATTGCCTGTTGTTCTTCTGTTTCAACTAAGTAAACACCTATTTTACCCTTCTTATTTCTTACTTTTCTTCCTCCAGCAACTAGAGGATTACGACGACCCATATAATCTGTTCCCATTAAAGAAGATACTAATACATCTCTATAATGTACATTTATAGCATTATCTCTCTGAATTAATTTATTAGAAATTTCAATTATTTTATCTTTACTTAAAGATTCAGTACTCTTTTCCTTTTTTAAATCAGCTAAAATCTCTGTTATTAGAATGGGGGGAATATTTAAATAATATAATTTATTTAATAATACTAATTCCTTTTTAGAAAAAGCTTGTAGACTTGATTTATCAAGAATAATAGTTGGTCCCATTTTTAATTAAATAAATCCTTTTCAGCCAATCATTGTTCGAACCAACAGAATTAATAAAAATCCTGACAGCAAGGATGAAACAACAAGAGCTTTGTGGTTTCGTAACATTTCACCCAAAACTGCATGTATTGCAAGGTATATAAAACCTCCTGCAATATGAGCCATCATGATATTTATCCAGAAGAAAGAAACCCCTTCCTTTAAAAGAAAAATTCCTGTAATTGATCCTAATATAGTGGTTGCTTCAACCAATGCTGTGTACAAAATTATTTTAGTTTTTGCTAATCCTGCACCTAACATAAGAGAAGCAAGCGCTAATCCTTCCGGAAATTTATGAGTTAATATTGCCAGAAAAATAGAGCTTTGCCCATCATGATTATGCAAATCACCAGCAGAGATTGCTACACCATCTAAAAGTGAATGGAAAGCAAGAGCGGTAAACAAAGTAAGAAATATTTCGGAAAATTTTTTAGTAGTCTTTTCATCAAAATGAGAAGCTGAACAAGCTGGACAAACATGAGAATAGTATCTGCTAATCAATAAGAAGACTAAGTAACCTGATAATACACTTAAAAAAAGTTCAATGATACTAAGCTGTTCATAAGATTCAGGTATTAAAGTAAAAGCAGCGGCACCAAGCAATGCCCCCGCAGATAAAGATATCAAAGCACAGAGTTTTTTATGGTTCAATTTAATAATGAATGTTGACCCCGCTCCCAAAAGTGCAGAGACCAATGCAAGAAATGATTTGAACAGAATAAGCAGAACCATAATAACAAAGATAATTCTTTACAAATAATAATAGCAAAGAGGTGGTGCTTTATCTTTGGGTAAGAGAATCAAAATATTTATATTTGGAACCTCTTTGGAGAAATGCGGGGATGATTAAAACAGATGGGAAAGGTGCAGGAGTGGTTTAACTGGCACGCTTGGAAAGCGTGTGTACGTTAACGCGTACCGAGGGTTCGAATCCCTCTCTTTCCGCCAAACTACGCCAAGGCTTCGTTTGGCTTCGCCCGACACTATAATGAGGTAAAAATGTGGTACGTTTATATAATCAAAAGTATAAATAGTAATTTCATTTATACTGGATCAACTAATAATCTTAAAAGAAGAATTGAAGAACATAATTTAGGTATCTCTCAATCCACTTCTCCTTATAAACCTTTTACTTTAGAAGCATATGTTGCGGTTAAAACAGAACAGAAAGCAAGATCATTAGAAAAGTATTTTAAAACTGGTTCAGGTAAAGCCATTCTTAAAAAAAGAATTTTAACAGACGAAGCTTTAGCGTAGTCTGTCCCTCCCTTTCCGCTGGTTGAAGCTTGTTTTTTCTCACCATAACTTCCAGCCTTTTGCCTC
>CAZEWJ010000023.1:30905-62239 GCA_964515875.1 uncultured Ignavibacteriaceae bacterium
CTTTCCGCTGGTTGAAGCTTGTTTTTTCTCACCATAACTTCCAGCCTTTTGCCTCAGAGATTTTTACTTCTTTTCTAAAATTTACCTTTAGACCCTTTCAATAAAATAAAAAAATCATTCATGCTGATGGCAGGATTATTGTCTTAAAACAGTAAAAATTCAAGTAATAAATAACAAAAAGAAGGCTTTTAGATGAGACAGATATACAAGGTTTCATTAATATTCTCTATCATTTTCTTTTATTCATCCTTTTTATTCCCGCAGGAAAAATCTTTTCCTCTTGTAAATGATATAAAATTCTTTGATGGTCAATGGTATTGTGAAAATTTTAATAATGTGAATGGATATGATCATCCCAATGGAAAATCTCCATTTCTGCCAACTGATGAGTTTAACACGACAACCTTTTCAAGCAGCAACACTGTTGTTATACCTAATCTTGTTTCTACAGTCTCAGATTCTATTTTAGTATCTGGTGTTGATAGCTGGTTGTATGATCTGAATCTTCAGACACTTATAACACATTCTTATTGTTCAGATCTTGATATTACTTTAAGATCGCCATCAGGAAAAGTTGTTACAATGTCATCAGATAATGGTACTAACAACCAGGATGTTTTTAACGGAACAATATGGGATGATCAGGCAAATCCGGGTGGGGAAGTTCCTTATTCAAATAATTCAGGTTTGGTAACTGATCATTCGTACACTAATCAAACTACTGCCTCGCCATTGGTTCCGGAGGAAAGTTTTTCTTTGTTTATTGGAGAGAACCCAAATGGATGGTGGCTTCTTACAATAAGTGATGATCAGAATGATGATGGCGGTTTTATAAGCGGCTGGTCAATTGAAGTTACAACTTCTTCTATAGTTCCAACACTATTAACCAGCACTTTTATTAATAATGTTGAATTACAAATTCCAACAATTGTTTCTGTTGATTCAGTAATGATAAATGTTTCCGGTCTTGCTGATTATTTAATAGATGTTGATCTTACAACATGGCTAAGACATTCTTATGCTGCTGATTTAGATATTACTTTAAAATCTCCATCGGGAACTATTGCTACGTTGACTACTGATAATGGATCTGGAAACAATGATGTATTTAAGGGAACATTCTGGGATGATCAGGCAAATCCTGTTGGACAAGTACCTTATACAAATAATAGCGGGTTGGTTACAGATCATTCTTATTTTAATCTTGTAACAGCAACTCCTTTAGCATCAGAAGAATCTTTTGCCGCATTTTTAGGTGAAGATCCAAATGGTACCTGGGTTTTAACTATCAGCGATGATGCAGGCGGAGACGGCGGAACGCTTGATTCAGTTTATTTGCATATAACTACCTCTCCGGATATTCTTGCCGTTGAATTGAGTTCATTCAGCTATCAAATTGTTGATGGCGGAGTAAATCTTAATTGGGTAACATCAAGTGAATTAAACAATCGTGGATTTGAAGTTCAAAGAACAACCGGAAATAATAATTGGGAAGTTCTTGGTTTTGTTGAAGGTAAAGGAACAATAGCCAAAACAAGTCTTTATTCATTTGTTGATAAGAATCTAACAAACAATACAACTTATTCTTATAGATTAAACCAAATTGATTTTGACGGCACTTTTGAATATTCAAAAATTATTGAAGTTAATTTTCAAACGGTTTTATTGTATAATTTATCTCAGAACTTCCCAAATCCATTTAACCCAAGTACAAAAATAACTTTTACAATTCCGGAAACAGGAAATGTTAAGCTTTCCATCCATAATATTATTGGCGAAGTAGTTTCTACTTTAGTGGATAAGAAAATGGAAGCAGGAGCTCATTCAATCTTGTTTGATGCTTCATCACTGCCAAGCAGTATATACATTTATCAAATGGAAGTGAATGATTTTATTTCCACTAAAAAGATGATGCTGGTTAAATAGGTACCAATTCTCTATTATTAAACCGGTGAGTTAAACTTACCGGCTTTTTACTTTCCCAGCCACTTTACCTAAAGCCTTCCTGTCAACTTCTAATACCTTCTATCAATATTCGTTAGTAACTTTTTAAGATTAAAATAATTTAGCACCAGGTAAATAATAAAAGGTATAAGAAATGAAAAATATTTTTATCAGTTTATTTTTAGTAATAGTGCTTTTCCCAATGATTGTATCAGCAGCAGAATCACCTAAAGCTAAAAAACAAAATTCTTTCAACAACACGATTAAATCTTTAATGCTTGGCCTTAGCTCAGATAACTTTGGATTAAAAACAAGTTCAGCTTATATGATTGGAGAATTGAAAATTGAAAGTGCTGTTATTCCTTTGATGAGAATGTTAAGAAATGAAGAGAGTGATGAAGCAAAAATAGTTGCTGCTCTTGCTCTTTATAAACTTGGAACTCCAATGTCAATTCATGCATTATTCCAGGCAGCCCGATTTGAAGAAAGTAAAAGAGTCAGGAAAATGTGTTCGGGATTTTATCTTGATTACGTTTCTAAAAATAAAATAGCAGAAATTTAATATCGTTTTCTCCACCATACCGGCGGCTTTACCTTAAATGGTGAAGCCGTTGGTTATTAATAACCCTCCAAATAAATTCTCTCTTTTCTCTTTTACAGTTATATTTCCAAACTAAAAATTAAAAACCAGTGAAAGCATTTAAAGAACATATAAGGAATACATTTAATCTTGCTTATCCAATAATAATTGGGCAGCTTGGTTTTATTATGATGGGTGTAGTTGACAGCATAATGGTTGGTGAAATTGGCGCTGTTCCTCTTGCTGGTGCATCTTTAGGAAATAGTCTTTTCATTCTAATTTTTATTATGGGTCTTGGTGTCGCAATGTCTGTTACACCCCTTATTGCTATTTTGGTAGGAGCAAAAAGATTTTCTGAATGCGGAATTTATTTCAGTCAGTCGCTTATAGTTAATATGTCGCTTGGATTTGTTTTAATGTCTATTACTTTTTTTTGCTCGGATTTTTTTGAATATTTAAATCAGCCTCATGATGTTTCTGTGCAGGCTTCTTCTTATACCAAGATTGTTGCATTTTCAATTTTACCTGCAATGCTGTTTTACACATATAAACAGTTTATTGAAGGTTTCTCCATAATGAAGCCCGCTATGATTATTGCAATTATAGCAAACATAATTAATGCTTTTGTAAATTGGGTTTTAATATATGGAAATCTCGGTATGCCCGCTTTAGGATTGGATGGTGCGGGCTGGGCAACTTTCAGTTCAAGAGTTTTTATGGTTTTAGCAATTATATTTTATGTTAAGAGCAAAAAATCATTTAAAGAATATGATCTGAATCTTCAATTCAAGAATATTAATTTCCCGGTTATTAAAAAAATTCTTGGAGTGGGCTTACCAAGCGGCTTCCAGTATTTTTTTGAAGTAGGTGCTTTTACATTTGCAGTAATGATGATTGGCTGGCTTGGGACTAATCAGCTTGCTGCACACCAGATTGCAATTAATCTTGCATCAATTTCTTTTATGGCTGTGCTTGGTCTTTCTGCTGCCGGTGCAATAAGAGTTGGCAATGCAGTAGGCAAACAGGATATTGAAGAAGTAAGAAGAGCAGGCTTTACTGCCATTATTTTGGGTGCTTCTGTTATGTTTACTGCAGGAATAATATTTATAACATTAAATAATTTTCTTCCCACTTTATATATTGATAATCCGGATGTTATCAGGATTGCATCTTCATTATTAGTTATAGCTGCAATATTCCAGGTATCAGATGGAATTCAGGGAGTTGGTATTGGAGTTTTAAGAGGTTTGACTGATGTGAAAATTCCAACGCTTATAACTTTTATTGCGTACTGGATTCTTGCTCTTCCAATAGCTTATCTGTTAGGATTTACTTTTAACTTTGGTGTTGAAGGTGTATGGGTTGGGCTTCTTTTAGGATTAACTGCTTCGGCTGCAATGTTGACTATCCGGTTTAATATTAAGAGTAAACAAATGGTCGAGTTATAAATCGAAGTTTGGAATGGTGGAGTTGTGGAGTAATGGAATTTTATAAAACCAATATTCCATCATTCCAATATTCCATCAATCCTGTAATAATTTTGTTATCAATTTTTTTTCAACAACTTCAAAATAATAATTAGTTCTCTTTAACAACCTATTATTATGATTCCAGATCTCATTTTCATTTCTCTTCTCAGGATAATATTTTTTCTTGTTTGAAAATTTATCCTCGGTTGCCAGCACATAAAATGGTTTCTGAAAATATTTACAGGCAATAGCCAGGCTTCTGCTTCCAATCTTATTAACCACATCTCCATTTGAAAGAACAATATCGGCACCGATTATTGCAGCATCAGATTTTTCAACAGCATTTGGTAAAACAGCATCAGGTACAATCTCAACTTTTATTTTGTGTTTCAATAATTCCTTTGCCATTATCCTGCCTTCAAACTTAGGTCTTGATTCTCCTATCATAGTAAAAATTTTTCTTTGTTCGTTTAATCTTTTTAAAACCTCTGTTACAGTTTTGCTATTGGAAAGAGTTACTAATCTTTTGTAGTTCCTCAGATAGGGAAACGAATTCTCAAATAAATTTGAATACCTATTCTCAATTCTTTCAGCTTGTTCATTAAGGAAATCTAAAACCTTTGGTTTATCACTTTCTTTAATAATATTTTTTAAATATTTTATAAATGATTGAATGGCCGAAAAATTATTTAATTTATTTTTTGCAGAATCAATCATTTCAAGAAGAGCTTCTTTATCTCCGCTAAAGTATTTACTCCATTTAATTAATTTCAGGAGTATTTCTGTTGAACCGGATTTATTATCAGTAAGGATTTTATTAAGCTTATTTTTTGCGGAAGGATTCAACTTAAAGTTTCTGAAAAAAGTTCAGGGGCAAAATCGTTTACATCAATTGTAGATTCTGAATAAGATTCATTCTCTATAGTTTTATACATACTTACTTTTCTGAAAAATTCTTCTTTATCCATATAATCTTTAAGATAAAATACTCGCACATTATTTCTGTTTTTAACAATCCAGTTCAGGATTATCTTCATCTTTTCAAGATCTTCTTCACTGGGCAACGGTTTTGTATTAATTGTTCCTGCATAGTAGTCTTCGATTGCAATATCAAATCCATTAGCCTTATTTATTGCATATTCTTTTATATAGATTTTTCCTTTGGTCATTAATATATAATCGCATCCAAACTTTTCAGAAATCTTAATAAGAACATTTGCTGAATTAACCGGTTCTTTAAGTATGGAAGTTTTATGTGTCTGAGAAAGTACAAGATCAATCAACTGCTTTATCTCACCGGCTTTTTCATATTTCTGTTTTTCAGAATATAATTTCATCTTACTCAATAGTCTGTTAAGAATATTCTGATTTTTACCATAAAGAAATTCGTAAGCCTTATTTAATTCTTCATTATACAGTTCACTATCTTTTATTTCGCATGGGGCAATACACCTTTCAATCTCGGCAAGAAAGCATCTTTTATTTTTCAAAAATTCCTGGCTGCTGCATTCTCTCAAAGTAAAAGCTTTCTTAATTAATTCATAAATTACTTCGGCTTTCTTCTTTGTAATGAATAATCCAAAGTAGTCATTCCCATCAAAATCAAACCTGTTAGAAATTTCAATATCAGGGAAAGGATGGTTCCTGTTAACTCTAAGAAAATATTTATTGCCATAGTGCTTTAACTGGAGATTATGCTTTGGATTTATAAGTTTTATCAATTCCGCTTCAGAAAGAAGAGCTGTTAATTCGGAATTAGTAATTTCATATTTGATTCGTTTTGTTTGCTTGACAATTCTTTTTGCTTTTCTTGGTGCAGTTAAAAGAAAGTAAGAGCGAACTCTTTTACTTAATGATTTTGCTTTACCAATGTAAATAACTCTTCCCTTAGAATTAAGAAAATAATAAACTCCCGGTGCTTCAGGAAGCGAGTACACATCTTCTTTAAGATGCTTGCTTATTCTTATTCTTGTTTCTTTCTCTGAAGGAACAACCTGGAGACTTAATAAATCCGATAAAGTTTTAACTTCATTTGCTTTCTTAAGCTGCTTTAACATCCTGATTAAAATTTCTGCTGTAGCTTCTGCATCGGGTAATGCTCTGTGTGCATTAATAAGTTTTACATTAAGGAAATAGCTTAAACTGCTTAGTGACCTGCTTCTTAATTCAGGATAAATTTTTTTGGAAAGTTTTAATGTGCAAAGCTGTGGATTAACTGGCTTTTCTTTCCCAATCATTAAAAATTCTTTGTTAAGAAAGCTGCGGTCGAAAGATAAATTGTGTGCAGTTATAACAGAACCCAAAATAAATTGTGATACTTCTTCTTCAATATCTTCAAATAAGGGAGCGTTGAAAATATCATCATCTGTTATTCCGGTAAATTGCGTAATATAAAATGGAATTGGTCTTCCCGGATTAATAAGAGTGGAATACCTTTCGACAATCTTTAATCCTTTAACTTTTACAATACCGATTTCAATTATTCCGTTGTAGCGGGGAGTAAGACCTGTAGTTTCAACATCAATAACAGAAAACTCTGCTTCATCAAAAAGAATGTTTGAAAGATCATCTGAAATCATGACTGGAAATTTATTGATTAAAATTTTTACAGTCAAAGAAATCCAGATCAGCAATTAATCTTAATCTATAAACCAGCGTAGCCGGAACCAATACCTTTTGATCTCAGAACAAGGATTAACGAATTACGATTTTTGACTGATTTTTAATTATTAATTTATCTTCTAAGTAAAACTTATTCCCTTTTTTTTTAATTTTTAACTTCTAAAATCAGAAATCGCTAATCCTTGTTCTTAAATCAATTTTTGTTTTAGAAATTTCTTTTCCATTTTGCGCAAGGTTTTATAACTAATAGATTATACCGGATAAACCTAGTAAAAGTCTTTTCCAATTACTTCTTTTTTAGATATATTATCGAAGTCAGTATGGATAATTTAAATCTACTTTTTGTCGACTATATTTTTCAGTAATCAAATAGAAAATTTAAGGAGATAAAAAAATGTTAAAAGATTACACTGCAATTGTTAAACAGGATGGTGAATGGTGGATCGGATGGATTGAAGAAATACCAGGAGTAAATTGCCAGGAACATACACATGATGAATTGATTGAAAGCCTTAGAGTTACATTACAAGAAGCACTTGAATTCAATAAGAAAGATGCAATCGCCAAAATCAAAATTAAACATTGAGATATAAATGATAGACAAACAAAAAAACAAAAGACAATCAAAATCTCACCAAAAAAAAACAATATATCCGCATATTTCATTTAATAAAAAGATTTTAAACGGAGTACCAATAATCAGCGGCACAAGAACTGCCGTAAGAACCATAGCTGGTTATTATCAAATGGGTATGAGTGTTGACGAAATACTTGAAACTCTTTCTCATTTAACTCACGCACAAGTCCATTCTGCTTTAGCATATTATTTCGATCACCAAAAGGATATTGATAAAGACATTCTTGAAAATAACAAAATATACAGTTCTCAAAAACCTTAATCTTGTATACCATTGATAAAAATTAGATTACTTATTGATGAAGATGTTCATTCAAGCCTTGCCAGTGCACTGAGAAAACGCGGTTATGATGCAGTTAATATCCAGGAGCTAAATAAAAAAGGTCTCTCTGATGATAAATTAATTTTAGAAGCTGTAAAAGAAGAAAGATGTATTTTAACTTTTAATATAAAGGATTTTATAATCCTTCACAAAGAATTTGTTGCAGAAAATAAAGATCATTATGGAATTGTAGTTTCAAAACAACTCAATTTTAGCGAAACTTTAAAGAAATTATTAAGATTTTTACAAAGTTTTACTGATGAAGAAATGAAAAATAAATTAGAATTTTTATAAAAACAGTTTTGGTATAATCAATCTTTAACCCTCATCATATTTTCCTATTTACTCCTTTTTTAGATATATTTTGCAAGTCAGTATGGATAATTTAAATCTACTTTTTGTCGGCGATATTATTGGCAAGCCAGGAATGGATCTCGTTCAAACATGGCTTCCAGGATTAATTCAAAAATATAAAGCTGATTTTATTATTGCCAACGGGGAAAATGCATCAGATGGAAAAGGCTGCACAAGTAAAGAAGGCAAAATCCTGTTTGAACTTGGAGTGCATGTAATTACAGGTGGAAATCATACCTGGGATAAGCATCAGTCCCAGGATTATCTCAGGGAAGATGCAAGAGTGCTCAGACCCCTTAATTATCCCAAAGGAACTTATGGTAACGGCTATTATGTAGCAGATACCAAAAAAGGAAAGGTTGCTGTAATAAATCTACAGGGAAGAACATTTATGGCAACTATTGATTGTCCATTCAGAACAGCAGATTGGATACTCTCCAAACTAAAAGAAGAAACAAAAATTATTATTGTAGATTTTCATGCTGAAGCTTCCGCTGAAAAGATTGCGCTCGCAAATTACCTTGATGGAAGAATAAGTGGGTTCATTGGAACTCATACTCACGTCCAAACCGCAGATGAAAGAATTTTTCCACAGGGAATGGGATACATTACCGATGTTGGAATGAGCGGTCCTTACGAATCTGTTATTGGCATGAAGACACAAGCAGCAATAAACAGGTTTTTGTATCAAACTCCACAAAAGTATGAGACAGCGCAGAACGATGTTCATCTTTGTGCAGTCTTTATGAAGATTGATATAAGTTCTGGTAAAACTTCGGAGATTGAAAGAATTATTTTCCCTTCTTTTACCACAAAGGTCTAATGAGTAAAATGGTAAACTTTCCTTTACCAAGAATTGATACCGATCCCGAATTACACAAATTACTTCTTAAACATTGCAGTTTTAAGCCGGGAGATATTTGGGAAGATCCGGATGGGAAACATAAGATAGCTTGCTTGGACGCTGCGGATGAAAGGGCAATTTCTTCATTACTTAACGGAAAAAAATCGTCACTCGCAGTTCATGATCCTCCTTATAATTTCGTTGCCTTCGATGAAAGAGATTTGAAAAATTTTATTGAATGGAGTAAGCAATGGATAATGAATACATATAATTCGCTGCTTTCTGATGCTTCCATTTATGTTTGGCTTGGCGCAGATCAGAATAATCATTTTCAACCATTACCGGATTTTATTTCAATGATAAAAGAGAGCGGTTTTAATTCCCGAAGCTTTATTACAATGAGAAACCAGAGAGGTTATGGAACACAAAAAAACTGGATGTCTGTAAGACAGGAGCTTCTATATTATACAAAGGGAAATCCAGACTTTAATATCAACTCTGAATATACAGATATACCAAAAATTCTCCGGGGTTATTATAAAAAAGTAGATGGTAAAGTGACTGAAAATATTGAAAGAGGCAAATCTGAATTTATAAGAGCAGGGAATGTTTGGGTGGATATTCAGCAGGTTTTTTACAGGATGGAAGAAAATGTAAACGGATGTTATGCTCAAAAACCTTTAAAAGCCATTGTAAGAATTATCCAGGCAAGCAGTAAGGCAAATGATATTGTGCTTGATTTCTTTGCACATTCCGGAACTACACTTATTGCTTCTGAATTAATAGGAAGGAAATGTTATACATGCGATATTGATCCTCTTTATTGTGAAATAACAAAAAGACGATTGGATAATTTCAGGAAAACCGGAAAAACAGGCTGGCAGAATTCTAATCCTTTTACAGAGGAAATTTTAAAGGATGAAAAACTCAGTAGTTATTTGGGAGTAAAATATAATATTGCTGTAAGCTCAAACCTTAGTGTTAGTTCAAGATTGCCCGGCGAAGCTTTGGCGAAGACGGGTTCAAGTTCAAGTTCAGGAAATACACTTAATTAATCTACCTGTTAGAGAGATATAGAGGAGCTATGATCTTATTAGATGGTAAAAAAATAGCAGGAGATATAAGAGCAGAGCTCAAACAAAAAATAGATGTACTGAAAGAACAAGGGAAGAAAGTTCCCGGGCTTGTAACAATACTTGTTGGAAATAATCCAGCATCAGAGATTTATGTTTCAAGTAAAGGAAAAGCCTGCCAGGAAATCGGAATGATCACTAAAAGCGAAAAACATTCCGATGCAATCTCTGAAAAAGAACTTCTTGATTTGGTGGAATCTTACAATAATAATCCTGATTATCATGGAATCCTGGTTCAGTTACCATTGCCAAAACATATTGATGAAGATAAAGTTATTGAAGCTATCTCTCCCAAAAAAGATGTTGATGGTTTTCATCCTGTGAGTATTGGTAATCTTGTAATAGGAAAAGATACATTTGCATCCTGTACACCTGCCGGAATCCAGGAATTGCTGATAAGATATAGAATTGAAACGGAAGGAAGGCATGTAGTTGTTCTTGGAAGAAGCAACATTGTGGGCAAACCAATCGCAAACATTATGCTTCAGAAAAAGAAATTTGCTAACTCTGTTGTAACAATTTGTCATTCGGCAGCTAAAGATGTTTCTTATTTTACAAAGCAGGCAGATATTTTAATTGTTGCAATCGGCAGAGCAAATTTTGTTAAAGAGGATATGGTGAAGGATGGAGTTGTTGTAGTTGATGTTGGAATAAACAGGATAGAAGATAAATCAAAAACAAAAGGTTACAGGATTTGCGGTGATGTTGATTTTGAAAATGTTTCTAAGAAGGCTTCATACATAACTCCTGTCCCTGGTGGAGTAGGACCAATGACAATTGCAATGCTTCTTAAGAATACATATAAGGCTTATTTAATGTATGGCGAATGAAAAGTAACTTTTTGAGGTCACAAATTGCGACCTCAAATAAAAAAGAAAAACAAAATGGCAACCGATAGTTTAATCCCAATTGAAAGAGTTGAAAAAAGTATTTTTCTACTTCGCGGACAAAAGATAATGTTGAGTAATCATTTATCCGGATTATACGGAGTTGAAACAAAAGTGCTTGTTCAAGCAGTAAAGAGAAATATAAATCGTTTTCCAAAAGATTTTATGTTTCAATTATCAAAAAAGGAATTTGAAAACTTGAAGTCACAATTTGTGACTTCAAGTTGGGGTGGTGCAAGACGTGCGCTTCCTTATGCCTTTACTGAACAAGGTGTTGCCATGCTTTCGAGTGTTCTAAATAGTAAGAAGGCAATTAAAGTTAATATTCAAATTATGCGGGCTTTTGTTAAGTTAAGGGAAATACTTTCAACACATAAAGAACTTGCACAAAAATTAAAAGAGCTGGAATTAAAGATTGATTCTCACGATCATCAAATACAAGCAATCTTCGATGTTATCAATCAGCTTTTAATACCACCGGAGAAGCCTAAGAAAAAAATAGGTTTTACAATTGAGGAATGAAATGAAATATTCAATTACAAATGAAGATGTTTCTCAGGAATTTCTTGAAAAAACCTTGCGTGATTTTTATTGTCGCGAAGAATCCTGTAAAGGCTGGGAGACAAACGTTGTAACACAGCCGAATACTGTTAAAAACATTATGGGAGTTGGTGCAACAAGAATTGCTGCAGGAATGGGCATTGGTGAAGTCTTGCCTGATAAAAATCTTGCTGGTAAAATAGATCATACCTTATTAAAACCGGATGCAACTCCTGACGAAATAAGAAAGCTTTGTGATGAAGCGGCAAAATTCAAATTTGCTACTGTCTGTATTAATCCGGCCTATGTTTCTTTATGCAGCAATTTATTAAAGGGAACCGGAGTTAAGGTTTGTACAGTTATTGGGTTTCCGCTTGGTTCAACCACAACAGAAGTTAAAAGATTTGAAGCTGAGCAGGCGATTAAAAATGGTGCTGATGAAATAGATATGGTAATGAATGTGGGTCAGCATAAGCAGGGAAATTATGAATATGTTTTTAACGATATAAACCAGGTTGTGCTTACTGCAAAGAAGAATAGTGTAATATGTAAAGTCATTCTTGAAACTGCTTTACTTACAGATGAAGAAAAAATAAAAGCCTGTGCAATATGCAAAAAAGCCGGAGCTGATTTTGTTAAAACATCAACAGGATTTAGTAAAGGCGGTGCAACGGTTGGAGATATTGCTTTAATGAAATATGTTGTCGGAAGTTCAATCGGAGTTAAAGCTTCGGGTGGGATTCGTTCTAAAGAAGATGCACAGGCTATGATTGCAAGCGGTGCGGATAGGATTGGCGCAAGCGCTAGTGTTAAGATTGTATCGGGAGAAAAGGGAACAACTTCATATTAAGAATCTCTGTGCCTCCGTGGTAAAATTTCAACCACAGAGACACAAGGACACAGAGAAATATTTAGTATAGGATGAAATGATTTTAGACATAATAATCCAAAAAACAGATGACGGTTTTACCGCAGAAATTCCATCATTAAAAGGCTGTGAGTGCTGGGCTCACGATGAGGATACAGTGGTGAATAAAATTATTGATCTTGCAGCTTATTATCTAAAGATTAATTCAAAGGAGAAATTTAAAATTGATAAAGCAAGGGGAACAAAAAATAAATCCAATTACAAATTAATTTTTAATAAATAATTCTATTGTAGTAGGGACAAGTCGCAACTTGTCCCTACTTGTTAAAAAATTTTTACATATGAGTGAAAACCGAAAAAAGAAAAAATAAAATTATATCTGTTATTCAGACTCGCCAAAAATCATTACGTGTTGTAATTGAAAATATTCACGATCCTCACAATGTAAGTGCTATTTTCCGAACATGCGATAGCGTTGGGGTTGGAAAAATCTCTCTTGTCTATAACATTGAAAAGTTTCCAAAAATAGGTAAGAAATCCTCTGCTTCAGCTTATAAATGGATTGAAAGAGAAAAGTTTAAAAGCATCAAAGACTGTGCAGTTTCACTTAAGGATGAAGGATATAAAATTTTTGTTTCTTCAATTAATCCTGATTCAAAGATGTTTTACGATCTTGACCTGACACAAAAATCGGCACTTGTTTTTGGAAATGAACACAGAGGTGTTTCTAAAGAAGCTGAAGGAATTGCTGATGAAAAATTTATTATCCCGATGTATGGAATGGTTCAAAGTCTTAATGTTTCAGTCGCTGCAGCAGTAGTTTTGTATGAAGCTTTGAGACAGAGAAAGATTAAAGGAATGTATGATAAATCGGAATTTCCTGAAGAGGAACTTGAAATGAAAATAACTGAGTGGATAAATAAAAAGTAATGTATCAGGTCATTGCGAATCCCCGATTCATCGGGATGAAGCAATCTCTCAAATTTTATCCGGTACCTAAAGTTGAGATTGCTTCGCTTCCCGCAAGGCGGGACTCGCAATGACTGGCATCAATAATAAAAGCTATGGTTCAATCCTTTAATCATATAAATAAAGTAAGTGGTGAACTAAAACTTCCCGGCGATAAATCTATTTCCCACCGGGCTGTTTTCTTTTCTTCAATGGCAAAGGGAAAATCTGTAATTAGAAATCTATCAGATGGAGAAGATGTTGCATCAACAATAAAATGCTTTTCTGCTCTCGGGTGTGAAATCAAAAAAGAAAAGAATGAAATTGTTATAGTTGGGAAAGGATCTAAAAATTTTAGTAAATCTCAAAAGCCACTTAATTGCGGAAACTCAGGTACAACAGCAAGGCTTATTGCAGGACTTTTATCATCACAAAATTTTGAAACAACTTTAATTGGTGATGAATCATTATCTAAAAGACCAATGGATAGGGTGATTATTCCTCTGGAAAAAATGGGTGCAAAATTTGAATCTGCAAATAAAAATCTTCCTTTGAAGATTATTCCACCTAAAGAACTAAAACCAATTAATTATGAAATGCCAATTTCAAGTGCACAGATTAAGAGTTCTATAATTCTTGCAGGACTTCATTGTGAAGGGATAACCTCAATTGTTGAAAAAATACCTTCGAGGAATCATACAGAAAAAATGCTGGGGCTTGAAGTGAAAAAAAGTGAATCAGGAAATACAATTTTAGTTTCTAAAAAAAATTATCCTATTCCTGCAGAATATTTTATTCCATCCGATGTTTCTTCGGCTGCTTTCTTTGTTGCTCTTACAATCCTGTCAAAAGATTCATCATTAAGAATTAAGAATGTAAGTCTTAATGAAACAAGAAAAGGATATTTAAAAATACTAAAGCAAATGGGAGCTAAAATAAATTTTGAAAATATTTCTGTAAGCAGCGGGGAAATTTATGGTGATATTATTGTTGAAAGCAGTCAGTTAAAGAATGTAGAAATTCCTGAAGAAATAATTCCGAATATCATTGATGAAATTCCCATTCTTTCTGTTGCTGGTCTGTTTGCTGAAGGTGATTTTTCAATTAAAGGTGCTAATGAATTAAGAAAGAAAGAGAGTGACAGAATAAATTCTCTTTGTCATAACTATAAGCTATTGGGTTTAGACGTTAATGAATTTGAAGATGGGTTTACAATTTCAGGCAAGATTAAAAATAAAAATGCAATTTTTGAAAGTTTTGAGGATCATAGGATTGCAATGACTTTCAGTATTTTATCTTTACTGTTGAATGATGGAGGAAAAGTTGATAATTTCAGTTGTGTAAAAATTTCTAATCCTGATTTCATTAATCAGATAAAACAAATCACAGGTTAAATATGGCAGAGGTAATTCTCAAAAACGTTACAAAAGTTTATGAAGGCGGCAATGTTGCAGCTAAAGATGTGAACATTGAAATAAAAGATAAAGAATTTGTCGTGCTTGTCGGACCTTCGGGCTGCGGCAAATCTACAACTTTAAGAATGATAGCAGGTCTTGAAGAAATAAGTTCCGGAGAACTTTTTATAGATAATAAAAAAGTAAATGATGTTTCTCCAAAAGACAGGGATATTGCAATGGTTTTTCAGAACTATGCTCTTTATCCTCATATGTCCGTTTATGAAAATATGGCTTTCGGGTTAAAGCTGAGAAAATTTAGTAAAGAAGAAATAAAAAAACGTGTTGATGAAGCAGCAAAAATTCTTGGTCTTGAACCTTATCTTGACAGAAAACCAAAAGCTTTATCCGGTGGACAAAGGCAAAGAGTTGCAGTTGGAAGAGCAATTGTAAGAAAACCAAAAGTTTTTCTTTTCGATGAACCATTAAGCAACCTTGATGCAAAGCTTCGTGTCCAGATGAGAACTGAGATTTCAAAACTTCATCAGAAGCTTGAAGCAACTATGATTTATGTTACACACGATCAGACTGAAGCAATGACGATGGGAGATAAAATTGTAATAATGAAAGATGGAGTTGTTAACCAGATAGATTCTCCGCTTAACTTATATAATTATCCTAATAACAAATTTGTTGCAGGCTTCATTGGCAGTCCTTCTATGAATTTTGTTGAAGGAAAAGTTATTCAGAATGGTGTTGTGTCATTTAAGAGTAAAGCTGGTGATGTTTCCATAACTTTAAATAATAATTATTCGGATAAGCTGAAACCATTTATAAACAAATCTGTATGGATGGGAATACGTCCTGAAGATATTTATGATTCTGCCAGCAGTTCTTCAGTAAAAAATTCTTCAAAAATTAATGTTAAGCTGGAAGTTGTTGAACCCATGGGAAATGAAATTTTTCTTTACTTTCCGGTTGATGGTGAACAATTTGTTTCAAGAATTCCTGCCAGGGTAGAGCCGGAAGCAGGAACTATGAAGGAACTTTTTCTCGATGTGGATAAACTTCACTTTTTTGATATGGAGAGTGAAAAGGCAGTAAAATGAAGAGACAAAGGTATAGGGTATAAAGGTATAAGGTATAAAAAAATCTTATTCAATATTTCTCATCCAGATAATGCTGATTAATATTGAATTACCTGGTGATCGAAAGTATTAATCTTCAGTTCGTTAAACAATCTCTCAATAAATTTCTCGCCGTATTTATTATAGAAGTAAACAAAATTTAATTCACGTTCCTGGAGAGTATTATTGGGAAAAAGTGAGTTGGTCAGTTTATCAATTTGACGTAAAGTTATTTCATGCTTTTTCTTCTGCGCATCAACGGCTTTTCCTTTGAGCTCATCAAGATAGTTAAGAATTTTTTGCCTGTATTTGCCGGTTGAATCTGCAATAGTCTTATCAAACTCAAAAAGCTTTTCTTTAAGGCGGTCAAGCACAATCTCAACCTGGTTATTTGATTCTGCAAAAATATCATCCACAGAATGTTTGGAAATAGAATTAATTACTCTTGTTTTTAATTCATCTGAATTAATAAAAATATCTTCAAAGGAGAGGTGATATTTCTCTAGTATAGTTTCAAGATTCTTTTCAAAAATTGTTGCAGAAGCTCTTGGATAAATTATTGGCTGATTTAAATTATAAAAATCGTATAAAGGAGTAACCTGAGCGAAGTAAGATATCTCTGCAGGACCTCCAATATAAAAAGCAGTAGGGAGAAGATAGTCCTGGCAAATGGGCCTTAAGAGAACATTAGGACTAAAATTCTCAGGTCTGTTATCAATTTCATCAATAATTTCTTCTTGTGTAAACTTCTTCCGTTTCCGTCTTAACCTGAATTCATTCTCAACAGGCTCAATCAAAAATCTGCCGTCTTCAGTGCTGTAAAAAAGATTTACTGGTCTTACTTTAACCTGAGCATGATATAATTCCTCAAGAGTAGCACTGGTCTGAACTAATTTTTCTGTATGCAGACGAAAATCATTTATCTCTTTTTTAAATACAGGCTTTAGAAGATTTTTTATAATTATATCCTGGGGATCAAAAATTATTAATCCATATTTATCAAATAACCAGAAGATTAATTCTTTAAAAGATTGCTTAAATGATTTTCCGCTTGAGTAAATGTCTTTTAATCTTTTTAAGAACTCAGGTTTGAATTCCGTATTGCGTAAATTTTTATCAAGATTATCAAAGAATGAAGTGACAGAATCTTTGATTTTTAAATATCCGACACTACTCCTGGTTTCATCATCAAGAGCTTCATCTTCATAAAAAATTTTTGTCAATTCATTTGCATCATTCAGGATACCCATAGATCTCACCTCCTCAAAATCATGATCATCTCCTTCCAGCCAGAAAACGGGAACAAAATTGTATGCATCATACCTTTCTCTTAAATGTTCAGCAAGTTTAATTGCTGTAATTATTTTATAAAAAGTATAAAGAGGACCGCCAAGAATTCCAAGCTGCTGCCCTGTAACTACTGCAAGAGTGTTTTTTTCTTTCACTGAATCAATATTGTTTTTTGTTTTTTGAGATGGAGTAAAGCCCTCATATTGAGAATGAATGATTTTAGAAATGTCGCTTCTGAATTCTCTCGTTGATTCAGAGATTGATTTGAACAGCTTCAGGTATTCATCTTTATTTCGAAAATCATGTTTATAAAATTTCTTCACATTTTCAAATTCATAAAGGTAATCAAGGAAGAGGTTGTATTGTCCTGGAATATCTCCGAAGTTAATCTGCATTAATTCTCCGATTATTTTGATTTTCTAACAGAAAAGTAAAAAAATCTGGTATGCTTAACAAATTTGTTTAATTCCGATATAAAAATGAAAAATGAAAATTTTGATCTGGTTTTTATTTCTCTGTGGAACTCAGTGATTTCTCGGTGTCTCTCAGTGAAATGGGAAATTACACAGAGCTCCACAGAGCAGACATGGAGTTACACGGAGAATGAAAGGTAGAGACTAAAAGAGGAATAGTTTGCATTAGAATTAAAAGAATAAAATTAAAGCTTTTATAGGTTTTTATATTTCTTTATCTTCATAAACAAAAAATGGTTTAGTTTGGAATTTAATCCTTTAAAATATATTACACCTCTTAAAGCATTTAATGTTCTAAAGGTAATTGGTTCTTTTACTTTATCCAGATTAGTCCGCAAGCCTGTAGTTTGGGGAATGCCGATCAGCTATTCCATTGAACCCACAAACCATTGTAATTTAAAATGCCCTGAATGTCCTTCAGGTTTAGGAGAATTAACTCGGCCTCTTGGTTTACTTTCGGTTGAGGATTTTAAAACCATAATTGACCAAATAAAAGATTCCGGCTTTTATGTGCAGCTTTATTTTCAGGGGGAGCCGTACATAAATAAAAATCTTCCTGAAATGATAAGATATGCTCAAAGTAAAAATATTTATATATCAATAAGTACAAATGGTCATTTCATTAATCAAAAAACAATTGATAACATTCTTAACAGTGCTCCAGATAAATTAATTTTTTCTATGGATGGACTCGATGAAGAAAGTTATCAGAATTACAGAGTGGGAGGTTCTTTCAAAAAAGCAGATGAAGGTTTAAGATTGCTTATTAAAAAAAGAAATGAGCTTGGCAGGAAAAAACCTTTTGTTGAATTTCAATTTATCGTTATGAAGCAGAATGAACATTTGCTTGATGATGTAAAAAAATATGGTAAGGATGTTGGTGTAAATAAAGTTGTTTTCAAGACAATGCAGGTTTCATCTTACGAAAATGCTTTGCACTTTCTTCCTTCAAATCAAAAGTACAGCAGGTATATTATTGATAACGGATTAGTTAAAATTAAAAACAAATTAAAAAATCATTGCTTTGCTTTGTGGAGAACTTCTGTAATTACCTGGGATGGAAAAGTTGTACCTTGCTGCTTTGATAAAGATGCAAATTTCAGATTGGGTGAGTTAAAAGAAAAATCAATGAAGGAAATTTGGTTATCGGAACCTTACCAGAATTTCAGGCAGGGAGTGCTTAATAACAGGAAAGGATTGAGCATGTGCACCAATTGTACTGAAGGACTTAAAATAAATATTTTAGAACTTGAGCATTGAAAGTTTTTGTGGAATTAGCTGCAGTTAAAAAATATATAGTTAATATAACATCAACTTACAGAAATAGGATACTTTTATTTCTCAAAGTTCTGATTGCCGGCGGCTTAATTTCTTATATCATTTCATCCATAAAAATTTCTGAAATAGTAAACGCACTTGAGAGTGCAAACTATTTTTTAATATTCATTGCATTCATTCTTGTAATTCCAAATATTTTTCTGCAATACTGGAAATGGAAACTGACATGCAAATCAATTTTAGATTATGATGAAAAAAAGAAAATTCTTTTTTCATTATTTCAGGGACTTGCTGCCGGCGCATTCACTCCTTTCAGGCTGGGTGAATATTTTGGAAGGGCTTTTCTTTTTAAGGAAAGAACATTACTCCAGGTTACTATCGCAACTCTGATTGATAAATTTTTTCCACTTGTTATTGTCGCTTTTACAGGTGCATTGTCAAGCATCATATTTATTTACGTGTTTTATAATGTTTCAGTTTATTTAACAGCAGCATTATTTATTGTTGTCTTTGCTCTTTTCTATTTACTAATTCAACTATTAATTGATCCCGAATTCTGGGATAATTTTCTATTTAATAAGCTAAAGAAATCAAAATCTCTTCATAAATACTTAGGCAAGATGAGATTTATTAAAAACCTTGATAAGGATTATTCGCTAAAAATGTTTTCAATCTCATTTTTATTTTATCTCTGCTTTGTAATACAATTTGTAATCTTGGTTTCCGCATTTACCAATCAAATTAGTTTAGAGGATTATTTCTGGTCTGCGAGTCTTATAATGTTTGCAAAAAGTTTTTTCCCGGCAATATCCTTAAGCGAGCTTGGAATAAGAGAAGGAGTTTCTGTTTTTTTCTTAGGACAAATGGGAGTTGCTGCAGCTTCAGCATTCAATGCATCTTTGTTTCTATTCTTCATTAATATCTTAATACCTGCTTTAATCGGATCAGTTTTATTGTTTAAGAAAAAATAATGCCTGAACCACTTCTTCTTATTGGCTTCACGCTTCTTTTAGTCTTTTATATTTATTTTCTTTCTGGAATTTACATTGGTCTGGGTAAACATTCGTCGGTTGTTCATCCGAATGTATTGAATGAATTTGTCTCGGTTTTAATCCCATTCAGAAATGAATCTGAAAATATTCTGAAAAGTTTAGCAAGTATAGAAAATCAAACTTATCCTAAATATAAATTTGAAGTAATTTATATTAATGATTCTTCAATTGATGATTCACTATTAAAACTTGCTGAATTTAAAAAATCACCTAACATAAAAGTTATTTCACTCCCTCAAAATTTCCTTCCCAATGCTCATAAAAAAAGGGCAGTCAGATTTGGTATTGAGAATTGTAAAGGTGAGATTATTGTAACTACAGATGCAGATTGTATCCACAAAAATGAATGGCTTGGAACTCTCTTGAGCAAATATGATAATGAGACAGGATTCATTTCAGGTCCGGTTGAATTTGCCTCGGGAGATTCATTATTTAATAAAATACAAAAAATTGAATTTGCAGGATTAATTCTTTCAGGTGCAGGATTAATTGGCATAAACAGACCTGCTATTTGTAACGCAGCAAATGCATCTTACCGCAAGGAAGCTTATAAATCAGTAGATGGTTTTGATGATAATCTCAATCTTTCTTCGGGTGATGATGAAATCCTTATGCAAAAGATCTGGAGAAAAGGAAAATATAAAATCAAATTTTGTATGAACCGGGATGCTGTTGTTACTTCTTTACCAAATAAATCTTTGGAAGATTTTTATCACCAAAGAAAAAGATGGGCAAGTAAAGGACTATTCTATACAAATAAACTTCTTATTCTAAAGCTTGTTCTAATTTTCTTGTTTTACTTTTCTTTATTGATTCAATTAATACTTGGGATATTCCTTTCATCAATTTTTCTTCTCACATTCATAATCACTTTTCTTATTAAAATAATTATGGAATATGCGATCCTTAAAAAAGGTGTTGATTTATTATTTGACAAAACACTTCTAAAACCTTTTCTTATAGCTGAAATCCTTCATATACCCTACATTATAATTTTCAGCATTGCAGGAATGTTTGGAAATTATCAATGGAAGGAGCGTAAAATAAAAAGATAATTTGCCTGTCCACTTTATTATCTGGCTGTTTATAATTCTGTACAAAATCCTTTCGAAATCTTTTTATTTCTTACCAAAATAAAGTAATTCCTATGGCATAATCATTGGCTCACCATAATAAACATATTGTTGAGGTACAAAATGAAAAAGCTAATTATCATCGTAACAGTTCTGATTACTGGATTTATTACATCCATAAAATCAGAAACTAAATCGCATTACCAATCAGAATTTGAATTTGGATTTTTCTATTCAAATTTATCACCATATGGAAGCTGGATTGAAATTGATGCGGGACTCGTTGTATGGAAACCAACAATTGTACGAAGAGGATGGGCTCCTTACAGGCATGGACAATGGATCTGGACAGTTGATGGCTGGTACTGGGATTCTTACGAACCGTTTGGTTATATCGTATTCCATTATGGCCGCTGGTACTATGATGATTACTATGGCTGGATATGGGTTCCTGATTATGACTGGGCTCCTGCTTGGGTAGAATGGAGATATGATGATGATTATATAGGATGGGCTCCGCTTCCTCCTTATGCTGTTTTCTCAATCAATACCGGAATATATTACACTAATAATTATTACGTTCCTTATAATAACTGGCACTATGTAAAGTATAAATATTTCTGTGATCCTTATGTTGACAATTATTATGTTGGTTCTAAGTATAAATACAGAATTCATAACAGAACTAAATACCGGGACAACTATGATTATAGAAATGGCAGAATTGTTAACCGTGGTGTTGAAATAGATTTTGTAAGAAAACGTTCTGGCCAGGATATCAGAGTTAGAGATATCGTAAGAGTAAATAATGTAAAAGAAGTAGAAAAATACAGAGGTAAAAATGATGATGTGGTTAGAACATTTGTTGCTTCCCGTGAGCAGATTACTAAAACAAGAAGCAATGATGTTAAGATTGAGAAGAAGAATAAAAGAACTACTCTTGATGTCTCTAAAGTAAGATTAGGACGTGAAGATAATAATCAAATAAAAGTTGAAAAAAATCAAAAGGAACGTTCTGCCGGAAGAGATATGGAAATAAAAAAGAATACTGATTCCAGGAATGATGTTATAAAGAAGGAAAGAAATAATAATTCAGATGTTAAAAGAAAAAATGAAGTTGAAATAAAAAGGAATGAAACTATAAAGAAAGAGCAAAAGAAAAACAATGAGTTCATTCCTGAGAAAAAGGTTGAAAGAAAAGACGTTCAGAAAAAGCAGGTTGAAAGAAATGATATCCAAAAGAAAAATATTGAACAAAGAGATGTTCAAAAGAATAAAGTCAATATTCAAAGAAACACTGAAGTAAAACGTAACATAGAAACTAAGAAAAAGAATAATGATTTTATTCCTGAGAAAAAGGTTGAAAGAAAAAATGTTCAAAAGACTGAGGTAAAAAGAAATACAGAAGTAAATCGAAAAGTTGAAGTAAAAAAGGAAAATACTAATAGAAATAACACAGTTTTCGAACAGCAAAAGCGAGAAAATAAAACTCAGGTCAAAACAGAAATCAAAAGAAACGATAACACTGTCAGGACCAAAACTCAGGTAGAAAGAAAAAATAATTCAGGTAATAACAAGAATAAAAACCGATAAATTCCCATAATCTCTCTCCCCCAATAGCGGCATTGGTTGAAAAATTGATGCCGCTTTTTATTTTATAAATTGTTTCATGTCATTTCCATAAATCCCTTAATTTTTTATCTTTAATCATTAAATAATAAATTTGGTTGGTTTGTGGAAGAAATAACATCTGAATTTGAATATGAATTTTCATTCCTTTTCAAAGATGGTAAAGAAAAAAGAGTTAGAGTTAGAATAGATGAAAAAACGTTAAACGTTATTCGTCCTTCAATAAAAGTCCCTCCAAAGTGGACAGAGATTTCAAATTTTAAGTGTCCTCATTGTCCTATAGATAAAGACAAATTTAAATACTGCCCTTTAGCCGTAAACCTGGATGATGTAATTTCTGATTTTACAGAGTTTCATTCTTATGATCAGGTTGAAGTTACAATCCGCACAAATGCAAGAACCTATTATAAACGTACATCATTACAGAATGCTTTGGGAAGTTTGTTAGGAATTGTAATGGTTGCGAATGACTGCCCTACAATGGGAAAGCTAAAACCAATGATGAAATATCATTTACCTTTTGCAACTCTTGAAGAAACCGATTACAGAGTTCTCTCAATGTATCTGCTTGCACAATATGTCATAGCAAAAAAAGGAGGAGAGCCGGATTGGGAGATGAAAAATCTGAAAGATATATATGAAGAAATAAAACTATTGAACCAGAATGTTTGTAAACATTTAGCAGGAATAAAATCTAAAGATGCAATTGTTAATGCTGTTGTTACATTAAACAGCTTCGCCGAGCATGTAACTTTTCTTTTAAGTAAAAATATGCTGCAAAGACTAGAAATTTTATTTAAAGATTACCTCTGAGTTGGGTATAAGATATAAAGGTATATGGTATAACGGGAATACTGCATTACAGAAATGTAAGAAATTCCTCACAAAGTATAATTGCTAATTAGTTTATTCTTTGATACAAAAAATTATTTCATCAGAAATTTATTAAATAAACAATTAAATGATATTATCTTTGAAATATCTTCGTCTTGAATAATAAAAATTATTTTTTCACTTAAATCCCTATACCTTATACCTTTATACCCTATACCTATATACCTTCAAGTTTTTTTCTTAGATTTTGAGAAACTATTTCTTTAATTATTAAAAGCTTGAATCTATGAAAGAAAAAAGTGTAAGGCTCTTCTACATCCTTGGGGCTTTCTTTATTGCTAATGCTCTTCTCGCAGAATTTATAGGAGTAAAAATCTTTTCTTTAGAAAAGACTTTCAGTCTTACTCCTGCTAATCTTAACATCTTTGGTTTTAGTCTTTCATTTAATCTTACTGCCGGTGTTTTATTATGGCCTGTTGTTTTTATAATGACTGATATTGTAAATGAATATTATGGAAGACGTGGGGTAAGATTTATTTCTTTTACTGCTGCTGCACTTATTGTTTACGCATTTCTTATGGTTTATTTTTCTATGGGATTAACACCTGCAGATTTTTGGATTCAGCGGGAAACTGCTAATGGTATTGTAAATATGGACATGGCTTTTAATACCATATTTGGACAAGGACTCTGGATAATAGTCGGTTCTATAACTGCTTTTTTAATCGGGCAGTTGGTTGATGTTACTGTATTTCATTTCTTTAAAAGTAAAACAGGAAATTCTAAAATATGGCTTAGAGCCACTGGTTCTACTCTTGTTTCGCAGTTTATTGACAGCTTTGTTGTTCTGTTCATAGCTTTTTATTTAGGAGCCGGGTGGGATATAAAGCTTGTTCTGGCTATCGGTATAGTTAACTATATGTATAAATTTACGGTTGCTGTTATTCTCACTCCATTTTTATATGTTATACATTATTTAATTGATCTTTATCTTGGAAAAGAAAATGCTGAGCAGCTAATGCTTGAAGCGACGCAGAAATGAATCAGTTCTCAGTCTTCAGTCAGCAGTCTTCAGCTCATATCTGTCGTTGTCATACTGTAGTCATTATTTATTATGTAATCAGTAACCTGTAATCGATTTAGGAACTGATCACCGATTACCATCCACCTGCCCGAAACTAATAACCGCCAACTGTTACTGGAATTAATGGTTTTTTATCCTTAAAATATTTTACGATTTTTGAATATTGAAAAATTAGTAATGATGAATTAAAAAATGCTTCAGACAAAAATAAGGTCTCAGCTTAAATCTGGTTCTCGTTTCCAGGAGTTGATAAAGAAAATAGGTCTCGCTTGACTAAGGGTATAGGGTGTATAGGTATAAGGTATAAAGTAAAGAAATTAAAATTATTCCCTATACCTGTATACCCTATACCTTTATACCTAAAACTTCTTTGATTATGAAAAAAATACTTTTCTTTTATCTGCCTCTTTTAGCCTTCCTTTCGGGCTGCTCAACCTCATATTATTTAAGGGAAGGAATTGATAAAACTGCTAATGATATTGATACTTCATTAATTGATTACCGTGTTTTACTTATTGGTGATGCAGGTGAACCATCTCCTGATTACAAAGAGCCAGTCCTTGATGCAATGGAAAAAAGAGCAAAGTTACTTCCGGAAAAAACAATAAATATTTTCCTCGGAGATAATGTATATCCATTTGGCCTGGAAGCAGAAAATGATCTAATGTACACTATAACAAAGAGTCGTCTTGATGAACAGATAAACATAATGAAAAATAGTGAAACTCAAGGAATATTTGTTCCCGGAAACCACGATTGGGGAGCTGATGGAATTGATGGATGGGATAGAATAAGCCGGATGGGAAAATATATTGATGTGAATAAACCCGATATTGAAATGCTGCCTAAGAACGGTTGTCCCGGACCTGTTGCGAGAGATTATGGAAATAAATTACGCATCATTTTTATTGATACTCAATGGTGGCTTCATAATGATAATAAACCGGATTCATTAAACTGCTCATGCTATCCAATCAGCAAAGAGGGTGTTATAAATTCTGTGGACAGCCTGATAAAAACAGCAGGAGAGAGATTAGTGCTTATTGCTGCTCATCATCCACTTAATACTTATGGACCTCACGGTGGATTCTTTGACTGGAAAGCTCATATCTTTCCTTTATTGGATTTTAGTGAATATCTTTGGATACCTCTTCCTGTAATTGGTTCTATTTATCCATTAAGCAGAATGGCTGGAATTTATCCTCAGGATATTTCCAATTCTCTTTATGAAGATTTTATAGAAAGAATGGAATCTGTAATTTCAAAGTATAATAATGTAATCTATTCTGCCGGTCACGAACATTCTCTCCAGGTTATTGAAGGTGTGAATAATAATGTTTATTTAGTAAGCGGTTATGGAACTGCCTCTCACCGTAATACCTTAAGCTATGGTGATAAAAGTATTTTTTCTGTACTTTATCCCGGGTTTATGCAATTGGATATTTTAAAAGATAACAGGATAAGGCTTTCCGTGTTTATTATAAATGGAAATGGAATTTGTGAAGAATCTTTCTCAACTATTTTGTTTGATGATAAAGTAATTACTAAAAAGTAAATTAATTAACAATCTATATTTTTGGAAAAAATTCTTAAATAACAGTTGAATTGAGAACAGGTAATTTAGAATGCGTAATAGTTATGCAGTTAAAAAAAATAAGCGGTAAAAATATGAATAGACTAGTAATCTCAATTTTATTTTTAATTTCCATTTTAATTAATGGTTGTGATAATAGTATAGAACCTACACAATCAAAAACATTTGGTGAAAACACAATCAATACTAAAATTGTCAATTTTAAAATTATTGGATTTTCTTTTTCACAAGGGGGAAATATAATTTATCCAAATTCACAGAACATTATTCCCGATATTATGGTTCTTGTTCAAATTGATGAATTTGGAAATATATTAGGTGTATTCTTTAGTTCTGCTGATGCTTTAAAACCTAGTTTTGACTTGATTGAAACATTTAATAATAAAGATTCTGCTGAAGTATTTTTTAATAACTTAAATGAAGTTTCAGATTCCCATTATGTGGATTTAGCATTGCCAGTAAAAGAAAATCAAATATGGGCTGTAAAAACAGTCGATAACAAACATGGGAAAATTTTAATATTGTATACAGATGCATATGCTGATAGTTCTAATCCGAGTACTCCAACTCCTTACGGTGAAGCAACATTTAGATGGAATTATCAACCAAATGGCTCCAGAAATTTTTAGTAAAGTAAAAAAACTATATGACCTGCGCTAAACCTAACAGTATAATATCCGTGGGCTGATTTATAATTTTCCCTTGGCTGATGCCGTGATAGGAAATGTTTTCTTAATTTCCGTTTCCGGTAATAAACATTTCTTAAAAAGGTCTCCCTTTAGCAAAGGGAGACAGTTCTGACGCCAGTCAGAACAGAGGGATTTCTTGCATTAATTTGCACACAGTTATCACTGTAAGCATTAATGTTCACAGTCAAATCTCCCTGATTTTAGCTTCGCTAAAATCGGTCCCTCTTTGCTAAAGAGGGACTTTTTATTAAATTTTATTGGAATAAAATTCAAAAGACTAATAACCAATTATAGAGAACTTCCTTATAATCCCGAATTAAAAGAATTTGCAAGACAAATGCGAAATAACTCTACAAAAGGTGAGGTAAATTTTGGTGTGAACTTTTACATAAAAGAGTATCAGGCTATCAATTCTACCGTCAAAAAATTTTGTTGAACTATATTGTAGATTTTTATTGTGCCAAATTAAAATTGGTTATAGAAATTGATGGGACCAGTCATCTGGAAAAAACAGAATATGATAAAAACAAAGATAAAGACTTAGAAACACTTGGCTTAAAAGTAATAAGGTATAATGATCTCAATGTGTTAAACAATTTTGAATTGATTGAAAAAGATTTTTATAAAACAGTAAGTGATAGAGCTCTGGAATTAAATATTAAATTATAAAAAAGAAGTCTCCCTTTAGCAAAGGGAGACAGTTCTGACGAAGTTCAGAACAGAGGGATTCGTCTCCGTGTCATTTTTCGGAATAAACTTATTTGCTATGCGCAACAGACGAATCTCCCTGATTTTATCCCGACGAATCGGGATAAAATCGTCCCTCTTTACTAAAGAGGGACTTTTTGTTAATTTCCATTCAAGTTTCATTGGAAAGAATTCTTAAATTTTTTAACTAGTACAAAATCTTTAATATTAAAACATTTTGGATTGTTTTTACAGAATGAAAAAAAATAAATTTCTTTTTTTGTTTCTCTTTCTTCTCATTTCACCTTTATTAATTCCTCAAAGCAATTATGAAAAAAAGTTTGTTACAGTTATACCGGGAGAGGAATATGAAGCTGGCTGGCTTCATAGAGTTTTCTTTGGTGCTCATTGGCGTGAACTCTGGACAACTCCCGTTCAGGCAGAAGTTTTGGATCTTGATAATTTTGCCGGCGGCTTAACCCCTTTTGAAAGGGGAGGTGGCTACCAGACAAAATCTTTAAAGTTTAAAGGAAAAGATGGACGGATCTGGAAATTCAGATCATTGAATAAAGATCCTAAAAAAGTTTTACCCCTTGAACTTCAGGAATCTATTGTCGCCGATATTTTGCAGGATCAGATAAGCGCTTCAAATCCTTTGGCTCCTCTTGTTGTTGCTCCATTCCTTGATACTGTTGGCATTTTGCAATCCAGACCTACATTAGTTTTAATCCCTGATGATGAAAAGCTCGGAGAGTTCAGAAATGATTTTGCAAATTTACTCGGGATGATTGAAGAACACCCTGATGAGGATAGCCCCAGTTTTGAGAAGGCAGAAAAAGTTTCAGGTACATTCAAACTTTTTGAAACTCTTGAGAAGAAAAGGGATCACAGAGTAAATAAAGCTGAATATCTGAAAGCAAGACTTGTAGATATTTTTCTTGGAGATTGGGACAGGCATACTGATCAATGGAGATGGGTAAGATATGATAAAGGCGAGGATAAGATTTGGTATCCAATTCCGAGAGACAGAGATCAGGCATTTGCAAAGTATGATGGTTTTTTCCCTGCAATTGCTTCCTATCTTACGCTACAGCTAACAAATTTTGGTTACGGCTATCCACAGGTTGAGGATATAACCTGGAACGGCAGATACCTCGACAGAAGATTCCTTACTGAAATTGATAAAAAAAGCTGGGATTCAGTTACTGCATTTGTACATAGTAAATTAACAGATGAATTGATAGTTCAGGCTGTAAACCAGCTTCCTCCGGAATTTTATGCAAAAGCAGGTGAGGAATTAATTTCAAAATTAAAATCAAGAAGAGATAAGATTTTTGAATTCTCAAATGATTATTATGAATTTGTTAATGAAGTGGTTGAAATTTTCTGCAGTGAAAAAGATGATTATGTTGAGGTAAACAGGCTTAGCGATTATGAAACGGAAGTTGGTATTTATAAGCTTGATAAAGATTCAGGGGTGAAGAATCCGCCGCGGCGGACACCATTCTACTACAAAATATTTGATAACAATATCACTGATGAATTCAGAATTAATCTTCTTGATGGAGATGATAAAGTTGTAGTTAATGGAAATGTAAATAGAAGCCCTTTGGTAAGAGTTATCGGTGGATCCGGTCAGGATGAGCTTGAAGATAATTCAATTGTTCAGGGATATTTTTTATCTGTTACTCCTATATCCGATGCGGAGAATAAAGCCACTATGTATGATAAAGGAAATGAGACTAAAATCAAATTTGGTTCTGGTACCTGCTGGGATGATGATAAATATCCTGAACCAAAAGATGAATTTGAAAAATATGAACCTAAATTAAGGGACAGGGGAAGCGATTTGATTTACAAAACTGTTATTGGTTTTAACTCGGATGATGGTTTTATTCTTGGCAGTGGCCTTACTCTTAACAGCTATAATTTCAGAATGGATCCGCTGGAATATAGTATAGATTTCTCTGCTGCTTATGCCACTAATCCAAAAAGTTATATCATTTCTTTCAATGGTGATTTTTATTCTCTTATCAAAGGAGCTTTGCTCAATCTCGATTTTTACCTGAGTGAATTATCATTAACAAAGTATTATGGCTTTGGAAATGAAACAGACTTTGATAAAGATCTTGAAGCTGCAGATTATTACCAGTTGAACCAGGAAATATTAACTATATATCCATCCTTAAAATTTCCATTGGTAAAAAATCTTTCAGCAGGTTTCGGCTTTTCTTATAATTATTCTGATGTATCTCTTGAAAATGATACTCTTCTCAGCAGCTTTGGAAATAGTAACTATGGTATTAATACAATGAAGCTTGGCGGGATACATACTTCGCTTGAATTTGACAGCAGGGATGTTGCAGCAAATCCATTAGAAGGATTTTTTCTGAAACTTTCAGGATCATACTATCCTGAGATAATGGATAACAAATCTCTGTTTGCAAAAGCAGGTTTTGATGCAAGAACATATTTCACAACTAATTTTATTACTGATGTAACTCTTGCTTTAAGAGGCGGCGGAGAAAAATTATTTGGTACTTATCCATTTTTTAAAGCTGCATTTTTAGGCGGTGGAGATAATTTAAGAGGTTATAATCGTAATCGTTTTTCAGGAGACGCGTCTTTATTCGGGCAGGCTGAGTTAAGATTTTATCTTACTGATTTAAAGCTAATTATAAACGGCAGGTTTGGATTTTTTGCTTTTGCCGAAACAGGAAGAGTTTTTGTTGAGCACGATCCGCCGCGGCGGACTGAAAAATGGCATCCATCTTACGGAGGTGGATTTTGGATTTCTTATCTTAGCAGAACTGTTAATCTAAATCTTGCATTAGCTAATTCTGAAGAAACTCTGGTATTTTATTTTTTAACAAGATTTATGTTTTGAGTTTTTTGTCATACTTCGACTTCGCTCAGTATGACGCTCTTTTTAGATCGTGTATTTAGTTAATAAAAGCAGAAACGAATAGTCACCCTGAGCGGAGTCGAAGGGTGACAGAATTAAACTATACAATGAAACAAAGCTGGGTTTATATTCTAAAATGTTCTGACGGAAGTTATTATACCGGGTGTACAACAAATCTGGAACAGAGAGTTCAGGAGCATAATTTTAAGAAGTATGATAATTATACTTCAACAAGATTGCCTGTTGAATTGGTTTACTCTCAACAGCTTACTTATATAAATGATTCTATTACAGCGGAAAGACAGATTAAAGGTTGGAGCAGAAGAAAGAAAGAAGCTTTGATCAATGGTGATTTTGATTTATTACATACTTTAGCAGAGTGTAAAAATGAAACTAGTTATAAGAATAAAAACTAACCCAGTTCATACTTCGAGTCCGCTCAGTATGACGCCGATTCGCTTAGTAAGTCACCCTGAGCGGAGTCGAAGGGTGACTAAATCTCACTCAGTATGGTATTTGACTGATTTAATATGTCATTAACTCCCGGTACAAAACATAAACTTAAAACTGTTCTCATAGTTACACTTGCAGGTGTAATAATCGGAATTGTTTTTGCAAATCTTGCCTTTGGATTTACATTCTACAGAATAATAAAAGGTACATTGATTGGTGCTTTAATTGCTTTCCTAAGCTCTTATGCAGAAATGTTTGTCTTCCCCAAAAAACTAAAAAGATTAGGTTTCATTTCTGAATTATTTGCCCGTTCCCTTTTTTATATAGCTACAATTTCATTTTCAACTCTTTTGGTTGTTGTTATTCACGAAAGTCTTGAAGATGAAATGAGCTTGGTTGAAGCTTTATTAGGAAAAGATGTAAGCAATTTCCTGCAAACAGATTTCATATACGTCTTTGCATTTGCAATCTTCGGCAGCTTGTTAATGAATTTTATCTGGCAGATAAACAGGATTTTGGGCAAAGGAGTTTTGATAAATACAATTCTTGGGAAATACAGAAGACCAATTTCCGAGGAAAGAATTTTTATGTTCCTTGATATTAAATCTGCAACGACTCTTGGTG
>CAZEWJ010000024.1:0-31470 GCA_964515875.1 uncultured Ignavibacteriaceae bacterium
TGATAGTTGTTTAACTATTCTTTGATGCCCGGAAGAATTATTAGCATAGCTCTTAGAGACTTCTGAAAAATTCAGTTTTTTATTTTTTATTTAGTTATATCAAATTTTTTTGAAGAATAATTTATTCATACGATGTTTTAAGATTCTTCATATTACCATTTGGAAATATTTTTGTTCATTGATATTATGAAACTCAAAGTTTTCTTCGTTGCAAGTTTTCTTACTTACTTAAGTGGTTAAAGTTATTAGTTTTCTGATGTTGTAAACAAAGGCACACATTATAAACTCATCCGCCTCAGGCGGACTATTTCTTCTTCTAAACGTGGATCGGAAAGATTATAGATGCTTTGGAGTATAAAGCATTTTACAATTACCAATAAGTCGAATGTTCTTCTGCCTGCTGGTGAATGATTCTGTTTTGTCTTTGAAATGATTTCTTCTATTGGTTTTGATAACTTAGTCCAGTTTATTTTGCTGTTAATGATCTCTAAGGCTTGTTTACTTTGAGTTTTTATATGTTTACTGAATTTTTCATTTGCTGCTGAAGTGAATAAATCGACGTTATTGATTTTATTGCTTCGCATTTTTATTCTCTTATTTTTTTGCAGCAATCTTATTTAAATCCCTAATTAATGTCAATTAATTTTTCAGAGGTTTCCATGAATAAATTCTTATACCTCTTAACATCTTTTATTTTGCTTTTTTCTTTAACAGTATCCGCCCAGGAAGATGGGGATAATGATGAAGAAAAAAAAGACTCAACTCTTTCTGATATTCTCGGCGGATTAAAATGGAGAAGCATTGGTCCTGCATTTACATCAGGCAGAATTGCGGACCTTGCAGTTAATCCGTTCAACCACAATGAATATTATGTTGCAGTTGCAAGCGGCAACATCTGGAAAACTACAAATGCCGGAACAACCTTCGAACCGATATTTGATAAGTACGGGGCTTATGCAACCGGATGTTTAGCAATAGATCCGAATAATCCATTCGTTGTCTGGGCAGGAACAGGAGAAAATAATCATCAGAGAGCACTTGGTTTTGGTGATGGAGTTTATAAAACATCTGATGGTGGAAAATCCTGGAAGAATATGGGATTGAAGGAATCCAGGCAGATTGGAGAAATAGTAATTGATCCGAGAAATTCCAATATAGTTTTTGTTGCTGCCGAAGGATCTGTTTGGGGACCGGGAGGTGACAGAGGTCTTTATAAAACTACTGATAGCGGAAAAAACTGGAAAAAAGTATTGGAGATAAGTGAACATACTGGTGTTAACAATATTATTTATGATCCACGGAATCCTGATATAATGTATGCAACTTCTGAGCAAAGAAGAAGACATGTTTTTACAAAAATTTCAGGCGGACCTGAATCAGCAGTTTATAAATCTACGGATGCCGGAGAAACCTGGGATAAAATTATGACTGGTTTGCCAAAAGTTGATATTGGTGGAATGGACATTGCTGTTTCTCCGGTTAATCCTGATATAGTTTACCTCATAATGGAAGCAGCAGAGAGTAAAGGAGGATTTTTCAGATCAACAAACCGGGGTGCAAGCTGGGAAAGGATGAACGAATACACTTCATCGGGACAATATTTTAATGAAATATTCTGTGATCCGAAAAATGTTGATAAAGTTTATTCGATGGAAGTTTATTCAAAAGTTACTCTTGATGGCGGAAAAACCTGGAAAAATATTGGAATAAAAAACCGTCATGTTGATGATCATGCAATGTGGATTGATCCGAATTATCCCGATCATTTTTTAATTGGCGGAGATGGTGGAATTTATGAAACTTTTGATGGTGGAGAAACTTATCACCACAAAGAGAATTTACCTGTAACACAGTTTTACAGAGTTAATGTTGATAACAGCTATCCGTTTTACTATGTCTTTGGCGGAACGCAGGATAATGCAAGTATGGGGGGACCTTCTGCAACAATCAACACAGATGGCATTGTTAACAACGATTGGTTCATCACAAATTTTGGCGATGGTTTCTGGACAGATACTGATCCTCAAAATCCAAATATAATTTATGCTGAAGCTCAATATGGAAATATGGTGAGATATGACAGGGCGAGTGGCGAAGCTGTTGATATAAGGCCTGAACCATTGAAAGGAGAATTAACTTATAAATGGAACTGGGATACACCACTTTTTATATCTCCGCACAATAATAAAAGAATTTATACTGCTGCTAATTTTGTTTTCAGAAGTGACGACAGAGGTGATTCCTGGACAAGAATCAGTGAAGATCTTACAAGACAAATTGATCGTAATACATGGCAGGTTATGGGAAAATATTGGAGTATTGATGCAGTATCAAAAGATAAATCAACTTCGCTTTTTGGAACCATTATTTCTATGTCTGAATCTCCAGTAAAAGAAAATCTACTTTATGCAGGAACGGATGATGGTCTTATCCAGGTTACTGAAGATGCAAAGACCTGGAGAAAAACAGATGAATTTCCGGGTGTACCTGAGTTTACTTATGTGAGTGATATCTGTCCTTCAAAGTTTGATGAGAATATTGTCTTCGCTTCATTCAATAATATTAAGAGAGATGATTTCAAACCTTATCTTTTAAAAAGTAATGATAAAGGAAAATCCTGGAGTTCGATCGCTGGAAATCTACCCGATAAGCATACAGTTCTTTCTATTGAACAGGATTTTATTAATCCCGATTTGCTTTTTGCGGGAACTGAGTTTGGAATTTTCTTTACAACTGATGGAGGGAAAAAATGGACACAGTTGAAATCCGGTTTGCCTACAATTTCTGTTAAAGATATTGCAATACAAGAAAGGGAAAATGATCTTGTAATTGCAACCTTCGGAAGAGGATTTTATATACTTGATAATTATTCTCCCTTAAGAGATTTAAACGACGAACTCCTAAAAAAGGAATCGCACTTTTTTCCCGTTAAAGATGCTCTTATGTTTATGAAAACTCCGGCAAGATATGGACAGGGTTCAACATATTACAAAGCATCAAACCCGGAATTTGGAGCTGTCTTTACTTATTATATTAAAGAAGTTCCAAAAACTCTTAAAGAGATTAGAAAGGATAAAGAAAAAGAATTATTCAAAGAAGGGAAACCAATTTATCAGCCAACCGATGAAGAGCTAAGATTAGAGAAAGAAGAAAAATCTCCTTATCTCATTTTTTCAATAACAGATGAGGCAGGAAATGTTATAAGAAAAATTACAATGTCTGCTGAGAAAGGAATAAACAGAGTTGTTTGGGATTTACGATATTACAGCACATCGCCTGTTTCTGTTAAAGATAAATTTAATCCTGTGGAAGAACAAAAAAGCAGCACTTTGATATTGCCAGGAAAATATAAAGTCTCACTTTCAATTGTAACAAGAGATGGAATTAAAGAGATAGAGGGACCAATTGAATTCAACACTTCACTTCTTAAGAATACTACTTTACCAGCGGAAAAGCATGATGAGTTAATTGCATTTCAGAAGAAAGCAAATGAGATTGCAAGAAGCATAAACGGAACGGAAAATTTTTTAAATGATATGTTGAAGAGGATTGAGATTATTAAGCAAGCGTTGATTAATACTCCGGAAGCCCCTGAAGATTTAATGATAAGAGCCAACAGTATTTCTAATCAATTAAAAGATATCAGCTTAAAGTTTACGAGAGATTCAGATCGCCCAAGCGTTGAAGAAACTCCTCCCTCTCCTCCAACATTTAATGAAAGGCTGAATATACTTCAATATGTTCACTCACGTTCAACTTCTAATATTACTCAGAATGAAAAGAATGCATATAATATTTTGGCAGAAGAATTTCCTCCTGTTCTTGATGAAGTAAAAAGAATTTATAATGTTGATCTGAAAAATCTCGAGGATGATCTTGAGAGATATAACGCACCATGGACACCGGGAAGAATACCGGAATTTGAAGTGAGGTAGAATTGTATTGATAAACCCTTCGAGGTGCACTTATGACTTCGAAGGTCTTTTTTAAGTTATGACTCTTCTTCACAAGAGATTACTTCACCCAGTTTTCAATTATTAATTCGTCTATCCTGTTGAATTCCTTTTCATTGTTAGTAACCAAAATCAGTTCCCGGTTTAATGCTTGTGCAGCTATGAGCATATCCATAGCTCCAATTGGTAATCCTTTTGATTCTAATTGTGCCCTGATTTTGCCATACGCAACAGAATCATCATTATTAAATTCAAGTCTTACAAGTGGTGCCAGAAATTCCTGGAGCGCAATCATATTTTCATTTGGTTTAGAACTTTTGTATACACCATAAAATAATTCTGCTATTGTAATACTTGATATTGCAATACTACCTGACTTAAGTTTTTTAAATCTTTCTATTACGCTTTCAGGTTTTCTTTTTATAATATAAATACATGTATTTGTGTCAAGAAGGAATTTCATTAAAACAACTCTTCTCTTTTCTCTAATTCGGGTTGAATTCTTTCAGACATAAAATCAATTGAGAATTTGTCCAGGCTTCCGATCAATGTATTCCATCTTTCTTTCTTTGGAATAAGAATAATTGCATCACCAATTTTTGTTATGAAAGCTTCCTTCCCTTTTAAGCGGTAAGCTTTTGGAAGTCTTACAGCCTGGCTTTTACCATTATTGAATAATTTTGCTGTATCCATATTATCTCCTATAATATATACTTAAAATATATACTTTCTTAAAACAGTTTACAACAAAAATTTTAAACCTGTTTGTATTTAATATGTTTGATTTTGAAAGAAATAAAATTTATCTTCGCTTAAGTTCTTAAAAATTATGATTACGGTGTCCCGGTCCCGACTTTATCGGGATAACGGGAATTATAGGGAAGTCCGGTGCGGTGATTAATTTCTATACTGTCATTCCGAATTTATTTCGGAATCCTTTCTCTGAAGATCCTGAATCAAGTTCAGGATGACAAAAGGAATAATTCATCAATTCCGGTGCTGTCGCGCAACTGTGAATTTAGTTGCAGACTGCTAACTGCAGACTGCCAACTGAAGAAAGCCAGGAGACCTGCCGTAAGAAATAACTAATCACCTTCGCGCAAAAGGTAAGATTAACGATGGTCTTCTTTTCTCTAATCGTTTTATCTCAGCTTTATCCGCGAAGTTACTTTTAATTACTTTTACAAGAGTAACTTCTTTGGAAAAAATAAAATATCTTCAAGCTCTTTTCCTGATAGCTTTTACACCTTTTATCTCATTATGCCAGAATAATTCTGCACAAAAGCCAGATAGCCTGAATTCGTATGAACTTTCCAATGTCGTTGTAACTGCAAATAAATTTGAGACAAGTATAAAAGATGTTTCTACTAAAGTTGAGGTTATTGACGCTGAAAAAATCGCTAACACAAATGGGAACCGTTTACCGGAAATATTAAAAACCTCGGGCTCCGTTTATATAAAATCTTACGGACTGACACCATCTTTACAGACGTTGTCATTAAATGGACTTGGATCTGAACACACACTAATCTTAATTGATGGCGTAAAGCTGAACTCATTTCAAAATGCACAAGTTGATCTTTCACTTATTCCTAAAGAAAATATCAGCCGGATTGAAATTATGAATAATGGCGGAAGCTCTATTTACGGAAGCGAAGCAATGGGAGGAATTATTAATATTATAACAAACAGCAAACCCTTAAGCAATTCCGGGAAAGATATGCAATTAAATGCCTCTTTGTCTTCAGGCTCATTTAACACAAACAGGTATTCTTTAGGGTTATACAAACAGCTTAATAATTTTGATGCCCGAATTTTTTATAATAAAGAAAAATCTGATGGTAACTATGAATACTATTATAACAATGGAATCACAAAAGAAAAAAAAGAGAGAGAGAATGCAGCTTATTCTATTTATGATGCCGGGCTTAATTCGCAATTCATAATTGATGGCTTTAACCGGATCAGGTTTATTTCAACTTATTCATACCAGGATAAAGAAGTTCCCGGGATTGAAACAGGAACTCCTCCTCCCTTAACAAAACAAAAAGATAAAAACTGGAATAATATTCTTATCTCGGAAAATATTTTTTCTCCAACTCTTTCTCTCCATACAAATCTTAATTATCAGAACAATTATATGAAATATGAGATTGCACCTGTTTTGCAAAGCTATTATAAAAATCTTGTTTATGCTGCTTCATCTGAATTAAGATGGAAAGATGAAAACTTTAATTTGATATCGGGATATAATTACTCACATGGAAATCTCAAAAGCGACGAGGTTGAAGATGGTGCAATAAGAAACCAGCATGCATTGTTTCTATCTTCAGGTTTCGTCATTGCAGATCATCTTGGAATTTTTCCATCTGCAAGATATGATCATATATCGGATATTAAGAAAGATGTTCTTACCTACAAGATTGGAATTAATTATCAGCCTGTAAGCAGTATTAATTTAAGCCTTAAAGGAAATGCCGGGAAAAATTTCAGAGCTCCGACATTTAATGACCTCTACTGGAAAGAATTGGGCAATAAAAATTTAAAACCGGAAAATTCATTTAATGCAGAAGGAGGGATCTTTTATTCATTTAACTTTTTTTTAGAAGGGCAATTTGAAATAACATACACTTATATTTTTGCGAAAGATAAAATTGTCTGGAGACCGCAAAGAAATCACAATTGGTCTCCTGAGAATATTGCTGAATCCGTTTCAAAAAATGTCTCATTGAATTGGTTTCTTAGAAAATCTATCAGCCCGGATGTTTCAATAAGATTTGATGCAGGAATAAATTTTACTAATTCAAAAAAAACAAGCGAGAGTTATCCGGGCGACCCGACAACAGGGAAATATATGATATACCTGCCCCTGCAAACAGTAAAACTTGGTCTTTCGTTTCAATATGATTTTCTGGGAATAAATCTTTTTTACTCGCACATCGGGAAAAGATATTCTGATACTCAAAACATGAACGTAATTGATCCTTTCAATCTTTTGGATGGCAATATCACTCTCACAGCAAAAATTTGGGAAGTAACTCCGGGAATCAAGTTCGAAGTTAATAATCTAACAAATGCCGACTATGAGACTATCTCAGGTTATCCAATGCCGTTAAGAAATTTTCAATTAACATTATTCATCAATTATTAAATAAAGGAGTTCATATGAAAAAATTATTATTGTTTTTATTTCCGTTTATTATTTCGCTTCCTGTTTTTCCGCAGCAGTTAAGTAAAGCGTATATACTTTCTGAGGGCGGCTTTAGTGCGGGAACATCAAAATTATCTATGCTTGATGTTGTAAACAATAATTTCTCTGATGATATTTTTAATCCGGGCCAATTAGGATTATACCCTGATGGAATTATTCTTTATGAAGACCACCTGTACTTGCTTGAACAAGGAAGTTTTGGCGGCAGCGGAAAAATTTATAAGACTGATACCACCGGTTTAGTTGTAAGTTCAGAAGTTGTTGGTACAAATCCCTATTCGCTTGCAATCGCAAATAACAAAATATATACAACAAATGGTCCGACAGGCAACGTTTCGGTTTTAAACTTAAGTGACTTATCATTTGTAAAAAATATTGCGGTTGGAGTTTATCCGCAGGAAATAATATCATTGAATGATAAAATTTTTGTGGCTAACAACAGTTTATTTGGCGGAGATGCCGATTCTACTGTATCTGTAATTGATCCTGTTCTTGATACGGTAATTTCAACAATCGTAGTAAAAAAAGATCCCTCATCATTATCTGTTTCAAATGATGGATTTCTATTTATCGGCTGCCCAGGTGATGGTGACAACGGGAAAATATTTAAAGCCGATCCTTCAACCTATCAGCTTATTGATACCATAAGCTTACCCGGTTTTGGATTCGGTAAAGACCTGGTTCAGGATAAAACAAATAACAATTTATACTTCATTTCTTACATAAATGATATTGTTAAATATAATTTAGATAATGAAGATATAGTGAGCTTTGTAGCATCAGTTTTTCCAAATAATTATTATTACGGTTATAATTATGACTATATAAGCAAAACACATTTTGTTTTGGATGCAAAAGATTTTACTGTTAACGGCACATTTACACTGTACGACAGCACCGGAACTGTTATAGACACCTATACAACAGGGATTGCACCGAGAAGAATATTATTAAAATACAATGGTCCTTCTGTAAATGTTGAAGAAGATTTGCTTACTGCAAACTCATTTATTCTTATGCAAAATTACCCTAATCCATTCAATCCTGCTACAAAAATAAGATGGAATCAGCCAGCAAGTGGTTATGTTACTCTTAAAGTTTATGATATACTGGGGACAGAAATAGTAACACTTGTAAAAGAAGAAAAAGCAGCAGGTGTTTACGAAATTAATTTCGATGGAAATAAGCTTGGCAGTGGTGTTTATTTTTATAAACTTGAAGCTGGAAGTTTTGTTCAAATGAAAAAGATGACATTGCTAAAATAATTTATATCAATTAACCACTTTTTGTTTATGTCTTTAATTTTTATTTTAGAACATTAAGTTTTATAGAAAGGAAATGAAAATGGATAAATTAACACCCCGCTATTTGGTTTTAGCAGGTATGATTTTAATTGCAGCATTCACCCGTTTAATTCCACATCCGCCAAATTTTACAGCAATAGGAGCAATGGCTTTATTTGGTGGTGCTTACTTCAGTAAAAAGAATTTGGCATTTATAGTTCCATTAACTGCTATGTTTTTATCAGATATTATAATCGGATTTCACCCAGGAATGTATGCAGTTTATTTAAGCTTTATTTTAATTGTAATGATAGGAATGACTTTAAGGGATAAAAAGAAAATAGGGAATATTTTTTTAGCTTCAGTTTCTGCCGCGGTTCTTTTCTTCATCATTACAAATTTTGCTTTATGGTTAACGGGAAGTCTTTATCCTAAAACCACAATAGGATTAGCTGCTTGTTTTACTGCTGCAATTCCTTTCTTCCACTATACACTTCTTGGTGATTTATTTTTTGCTGGAGTTTTATTTGGTGCTTTTGAATTAGCTAAAGTAAAATTCCCTCAGCTCGAAAAAGTAAAAGCCTAATAAGAATTTTAACCCCACCCGTCCTCCCCTTTCTGAAAGGGGAAGGTGAGGAGGGGTTTTTATTAATACGCTTAAATGAAAAACCTCCCTCTATTAATTGATTTTGATGGTGTAATTAAACTTGGTAATAAACCCGCGCCGGATACTAAAGATTTTTTTGACTTCATTAAAAAGAAAAATATACCTGCATTTGTAATAAGCAATTCCACTTTAAAAACCTCAGACGATATAAAAGAATTTTTTAAGAAGAATAATATTGAATTTAATATTCCTTCAATGACTGCTTCAGAAGCAGCATTAAAATACGTAGCTGATAATTATAAAAGAGTTAAAGTTTACTGCATAGAAAATATCAAAGAGCTATTCACAGATTTTATTGTTAATGAAAATCCGGAAGCAGTTGTGGTTGGTGATCTTGCTGATGAATGGAGCTATGATATTCTGAATGAAATTTTCAGAGAGGTTTATGCAGGTGCAGATTTAATAGCGATGCAGAAGAATAAATTCTGGAAACCGGATGGTAAAACTCTCTGTCTTGATGCAGGTTCATTCATTACTGCAATTGAATACGCAACTGCAAAAGAAGCGTTGCTAATAGGGAAACCTTCACCAATCTATTTTAAAACTGCATTAAAAATGCTGGGAGATGAGAATTCTTCTTTCTTTATGATAGGAGATGATTTGGAAACAGATATTAATGCTGCTCAAAAAATTGGAGGTAAAGGAATACTCGTTTATACAGGTAAAACAAAATTCCCACTGCCTGCAGATGTTAAAATGAAACCTGATTATGAAGCAAAGAATTTGTTTGAGGTTATCACTATTCTGAAATCATTAATTAAATGAGCCAGACAAACTACTATTTTCTCTGACTGCCAACTGCCTACTGAAGACTGCCAACTTCTTTTTTCTTTCTTCCCAATGCCAGACTAATAATTTTTTTCAAAGTATCAACATAACTTAATCCGGATGCTTCAGCAGAACGCATGAATCCTGCACCTTCGGTTAGATCAGGATTTGGATTAACTTCGAGAACATAAAGATGATTATCTTTGGAAAGACGCATATCAACTCTTGCATAATCCCTGCAGCCCATTGCTCTAAAAGTTTTAAGTGCAATTTCTTTAGCTTTCTTTTCTATTCTCTTTGGAAGCTTAGCGGGACAAATCGGGATTGTTTTATGGTATGCCTCATGTTTAGGATCCCACTTAGCCTGGTAACTAACAATATTATGAAGATGATCAGGCATTTCAGTGAAATCTATTTCGCTTATAGGTAAGGCAGTCGGATCATAATCTCCAAGGATTGCAATGTTAAGTTCTCTTCCTTCAATAAATTCCTCAATAAGTGCAGGCTGTGCAAAAGCTTTTAGGATATATTCTGTTCGTTCTTTAAGCTTCTCAATATTTTCTACAATGGATTCATTTTCAATTCCTACGCTTGCATCTTCAAAGGCAGGTTTTACTATTAAAGGATATTTTAACCTGTGCCTGTAATGTTTTGGTAATTTCTTTAAGATTATAAATCTTGGTGTCTTAATTCCAAAAGCATTCAGAAGTCTTTTAGTAAAAATCTTACTCTGGCAATTTGCAAGAGCCATTGGTGGTGCCCCTGTGAAAGGAATTTTAAGTAATTCCAGCATACCCACAATATTCATTTCGTGGCGGGAATCTTCCTTATAAATCTCTATAAAATTAAAAATAACATCGGGTTTATTTTTTTTAATATCCCTCAGGATAGATTGTATGTCATCCCGGATATTCAGGGTATAGGCATTTACCCCATTCCCCTTAAGTTTTTTAGCCATTATTTCGTATTCCTCAACTGGCGTTATATTGTCAACCTCGAAATAAGGCACAAATTCAAGCTTTTTCTTATTCAGCTCACCAGGTTTAATATACAGTTCCGGGTGAGGCTCGTTAAAAACTATAGCTGTTTTAATCTTTTTTCTTCCCATCTTTACAAAATATACTGAATTTTATTTTCTTAAGTAATATTTTAAGCATCAATGTTTACATCTTTATTCAGGTTAGAAAATTACTTTTTATGAGCTTTTATCCCCAGCCTTATAAATACCAATGTGGTCCTTTTGCTCTTAAGTATGGACTCGTCATGCTTGGTCGTTTCGAAAATGAAAGAGCGATTGGCAAAAAAGCAGGAAGCACATGGTGGTATGGAACCGATGAAATAGGTCTTGCAAAAGCAGCTAAAAGTTTTGACTGCAAGATGAAATATTTCAGAAGGGAAACCGCTGAAGATGCAATAAAAATTTTAAACTTTCATCTTAAAAGAGGATATCCCTGCATCCTCAGTGTTGATAATTGGGAACACTGGATAACTGTTATTAACGAACAGCGTGGAAAATTTATTGTAGTAGACAGTGCTTTGGACAAGGTGATTGTAATATATTCTCACGTTCAGCTTGCAAGAAGATGGAAATATATTGATGATGAAACCGGTGATATAAGCTATGATGGTTATGCTCTTATCTCAAATAATAAACCTGCAACTAAAGCTAAATTCTCTCTTGAGAAAGCAAAATATGTAATGCGTGACAGGAATAAAGCGCTTGCTCAAAAATGGGATACTTATTTTAATGATTTGATCACTATCTGCAGACCTCGCTTTCCTCAATCAATGAATACAATTTCTTTTAATGAATTTTTAAGAAGACATGAAAAGCTTCTTGTCAGGCAGATTGCAAACTGGCATGGAAGCCCTACTTACAGGGAACTCCAAAAAATTCTTGATGACATGCAGTTTGTAGCTGAGACTTATAATCTTGTTATTTATGAAGAAGACCAGAAGAAAGCTTTAATTGATCTTGCATCTTTATTAATGATGTACGCTTGCGGTAAATATGGAATGGTTCCTATTTATTAGGGTATAGAGGTATAAAGGTATAAGGTATAAAGGTATAAAGGTATAAGGTATAAAGGTATAAGATATAAAGTTTTTATTATTCCCTATACCTTATACCCTATACCCTATACCCTATACCCTATACCTATATACCTTTACTCCCAATTATGATTACGAATCAAAAAAATAAAAAATCTTATGAGCCAGATAAAAAGAAATCCCAAAATACTTTCTGCAGAATCAACGGCACTTCTTATAATAGATATACAGGAAAAAATTCTTGCAGTAATGCAGAATCCTGAAATGGTTGTTGATAACACTATTAAACTGATCAAAGGGTTTAAAGTATTACGCCTCCCAATTTTTTATACAGAACAATATCCAAAAGGTTTGGGTTCAACAGCACAGCAAATTGCAAATGAGCTTGAAGGATTTAATCCAATACAAAAAATGAGCTTTAGCTGCTTTGGAGCTGATGATCTTTTTAAAAGACTTTCGGATAATAATGTTTCGCAGGTTGTTGTTGCAGGAATTGAATCTCATGTATGTGTTCAGCAGACAGTTCTTGATTTGCTTGCAAATAATATTCAGATAAATGTTGCTGCTGATGCTGTCTCCTCAAGAAAAGAAATTGATTACAAAACTGCTCTTGAAAGAATGCGAAATAATGGTGCGGAAATCACAACTTCAGAAGCTGTTTTGTTTGAGCTGCTTAATGTTTGCGGAACTGAAGAATTTAAAGCTATTTCTAAAATTGTTAAATAGCTCATATTTGTCCAAAATAATTTTTTATCTCGTCCCTAAGGGACTTTGGATTGTTTTGGTTTTGTATTTCTATAAATATTCTGTCCCTATCGGGACATAAAAGCATTCATTTTTGACTTAATCTCTTAATAGTCCTGTCAAGGACTAAATATTTATAGAAAATTAATCTCCAATAATTTCCAAGTCCCATTAGGGACGATATATGTGGATGGTTGTTTCAAATTCAAAAAATAGTTAAAAAATAAAATTAGTTCTAATTTTGGATACGAGTTTGAAATTACTTTGGACAACACTGAAATAGCTAAAGTCTTTTCCTTTCATTTTTTGCAAATAGAATCCCATTCTTTATTTTATGGAGGGATTATATTCGTTAAATCGGAATTATAATGAAAAATATTAAGGGCATTCATCATATAACAGCAATTGCAGGAAGTCCGCAAAAGAATGTTGATTTCTATGTTAAAGTTCTCGGATTAAAATTCATTAAGAAGACTATTAACTATGATGACCCTCATACTTATCATCTATATTATGGAGATGAAACTGGAAACCCGGGAACTATATTAACATTTTTTCCCTGGACTGAACAAGGCTTTCGTGGTAAGAGAGGAACCGGACAGATTGCTGCGATTTCATTTTCAGTTCCCTATTCCTCGCTTAACTATTGGATTGATAGATTAAAGAAATATAATATTGAATTTGCCGGACCTGCCAAAAGATTTGATGAAGAGGTTTTAATCTTTGAGGACTATGATGGATTTGAACTTGAAATAGTCGCAAATAAAGAAGAGAAGCGAAGTGGTTATAAATCTAATGATGTGCTATCAGAACATTCAATAAGAGGTTTTTGGGGTGCAACAATCTGGCATCAAAATATAAAACCCACTGAAGGATTGCTTACTGATCTCCTTGAGTTTAAAAAACTAAAAGAGATAGAAAGCAGAGTTCGTTTTACTTCAGGTGATGGGGGACCCGGCTCTTATATAGACCTTCTTCAATTGCCTAATCAGCCAAAAGGACTAATGGGTGTTGGGGCTGTTCATCATATTGCATTCAGAACTGATGATGAAACCACACAATTGAAAACCCGAGAGAGATTAATTAATAAAAATTATGATGTTACTCCTGTAATTGATAGAAATTATTTTAAATCAATTTATTTTCATGAACCAGGGAATGTGTTATTCGAGATTGCAACTGATCCACCTGGATTTTTGGTAGATGAAAAAACAGGATCACTAAGCTCTTCATTAAAGCTTCCTCCCTGGTTAGAATCTTCTCGTTCAGAAATCGAAGCTTTCCTTCCTCCAATAAAAGTCCCTGAATAAAAAATGTCAAATAACATTCACGAAAAACAGGAAATAATTTTTGAAGGTGCTAATGTAAATTCAGCAAAATCTGCTATGATATTAATTCATGGAAGAGGTGCAACTGCAGAAAGTATTTTAACTTTAACTAAAGAATTCACTGAGAATAATTATCTTTATGCTGCACCACAAGCAAATGGAAATACCTGGTATCCATACAGTTTCCTGTCGCCAATTGAAAATAATGAACCTGGTTTGTCTTCTGGGTTAGAAGTGCTTGATATGCTAATTAAAAGACTGAATGATTCCGGCATACCAAATAAAGAAATAATTCTGCTGGGATTTTCACAAGGGGCTTGTCTTACCCTTGAATATGCAGCCAGAAATGCAAAAAGATATAAAGGAGTTATTGGATTAAGCGGTGGATTAATTGGTGATAAAATAGATAAAAGAAGATATTCGGGTTCATTTGAAAACTGCACTATATTTTTAGGATGCAGTAATATAGACCCTCATATTCCGGAAGAAAGAGTTAATCAAACTGCTGAAGTTATGGAAGAATTAGGTGCATCTGTTACAAAAAGAATTTATAAAAATATGGGACATACTATAAATGAGGATGAAATAAATTTTATTAAATCAATTATGTAACTGAAATAGCTAATCAGGAAACATTAAAAGAAATATGAATGAAAGACCTAACCCATCTTCTTTCTAAAAGGAAAAGAAGAGGGATTCATCGCTTTTTGAAATCCGGGGAATTGCCTTATCAATAATTTCAAAAAACAAAAACCGGATTGTAGCTTTTCATATTTTTTTCTTTTTATTCTACACTTAAATTTGAGGCACTTTTATGTCAGGGAAAAACTACAAAATATTAATTGTTGAAAACAGAGAAAATGTAGCATTGGATTTAAAACAAATCTTTGAATCGAATAGTTATTCTGTAACAGGCATTTCTCATTCTGTTAATGATGCATTAATAGCTATGAAAAAGACTATTCCTGATTTAATGGTTTTTTCTCTTCTTTCAGGTTATCCTAAATCTAATTTCCATTCTCTAATATCTATCCAGAATCAATATAAATTCCCAATAATTTTTATAGCCGGAATGGTGGAATTGAATTACTATAAAAAAAGATTAAGCTCAGATAATTTTTTTTCTTAAAAAACCTTATAATACTGCTGAATTATTATCCCTTGTTGAGCGGATTCTAAAAGTAAAGTAATGATAAAAAAAAATCTTTTATCAGCCTATAGTACGAGGGAAAAAATGGGTTTAATATGCTCTTCTTAAAATAAAAAAAGCTTTCCATTTCTTATCTTTTCCCTTTAAATCTGTAAGATTTACTTCCTTTTTAAGCATCTTCTAAGACAACTCTCTCAGTTATTAAAAATTACCTGTATTAATGTGGTATAATAATTGGTTTTCAGGCATGATTTTAATTCCATTATGAAATATGTATACATCTAAATATATTTTTATAATTGCTGCTTCTTTAGTATTGGCAATATTTTATACACTTATTCAGGTTAATCTTAAAATAAAAGATAATCCCAATTCAGAAATACCGCTTTCCGAAGGTATTAAAGATGATCCTCATGCAAGGGCATATCAGGAATTCCTGATGTTGAGAGATCCTGTTACAAATAAAATCCCTGATGGAATACACATACTTGAACAGGAATTTGCAGCAAGCCTACCTAAAAGAATTAAAAATTTAAATAAGAACGGAACGATAGATAATTTAAATAGCTTAACCTGGACTGAACGGGGACCAAATAATGTCGGGGGAAGAACACGTGCTCTCGGAATTGATATCAGAACAACTACACCTCCAAATGTAACAATTATAGCAGGGGGAGTATCAGGCGGGCTTTATCGCTCAACAAATGATGGATCTTCCTGGACAAGAACTTTATCTCCATCTCAACTTCATAATGTTTCATGTCTTACACAAGACACGCGGAGCGGGAAACAGGATATTTGGTATGCGGGAACAGGAGAATTAGCCGGTAACAGTGCTGGCGGAGGAAATGCTCCATTCAGAGGAGATGGCATTTATAAATCCACAGATAATGGCGGAAGCTGGGACTTATTATCCTCAACTTCTTCCGGAACTCCCCAATACTGGGATGGAGATTTTGATTACGTATGGAATGTTGCAGTTGATCCTTCCAACACTTCTCAGGATGAAGTTTATGCTGTTGTTATTGGTGGTATAAAAAGATCAACTGATGGCGGAAATACATGGCAGAATTCCCTTGGGGATTATTTAAACGGAGATTTCGCAGATGTTGCAGTTACCTCTACAGGCGTGGTTTATTCTGCAATCAGTAGTGATGGATTATCTGGTTTTCGTGGAATAAGAAGATCTACAGACGGAATAACCTGGACAAATATAACTCCAGCAGGCTTTCCTACTGTTTATTCCAGGATTGTAATTGAAATTGCTCCTTCAAATCAAAACATAGTTTATTTTCTGGTAGAAGGGGCTAATACTACTCCAAATATGAACGGACATCAATTATGGAAATATACATACCTCTCCGGTGATGGATCTGGTGCAGGAGGAAGCTGGGAAAACAGAGGAGGAAACCTCCCCGATGAAACAGGTGGATCGGCAGGAAATGACCCTTTTGATACGCAGGGTGGATATGATATGACATTACAGGTTAGTCCGACTGATCCTGATTTTTTAATTGCAGGCAGCACTAATTTGTATCGCTCTACAGATGGTTTTTCAACTACTTCAAACTATAAAAGAATCGGAGGTTATGCCGGACCATCAGATTATTCGGTTTATTTAAATCATCATCCGGATTTGCATGCAGGAGCTTTTCTCCTTGGCAGCAATACAATTTATTATTCGGGGAATGATGGTGGAGTCCAAAGAACAAATGATATTAATGCATCAACAGTTAGCTGGACATCTCTAAACAATGGTTATAATGTAACTCAATTTTATTCAATATCTTTAGCACCTGAATCGGGCAGTGATGTTATGATGGGAGGCTGCCAGGATAACGGCACTTATTATAATACTAATCCCGGTTTAAGCAGTTGGGTACAAAGGGAAACAGGTGATGGAACTATTGTAGAAGTTGCCCCTTTAGCAGATGATCTTTTATATACAGCCTACCAGCTTGGAGGATTAAGAAGGAGAACCCGCCCGGGATCTTTTCTAGCCGATTTTACACCTACAGGTTCAGCTAATCATTTATTTGTTAATCCCTTAATCCTGGATCCCAATAATTCATCACTTATGTATTATGCTGCAGGAAGCAGTGCTACAACTACAAAAATCTGGAGATGTAATCCTCAAACAACTACTTCCGCATCCGGCTGGACTCAATTGAGCTCAACTTCGATAACTTCTGATCAGATTAGTGCATTAGGATTATCTCAAACAAATAATCCGAATGTTCTTTATTTCGGAACAAAGCTTGGAGTTGTTAAAAGAGTTGATAATGCAAATTCAGGTTCAAGTCCAACAACTACTACAATTACTACAGGGCTGCCTGCAGGTTATGTAAGCAGCATTGCTGTTGATCCTACAAATTCAAATAATGCTCTTGTTGTTTTTAGTAACTATAATCTACAGAGTTTGTGGTACACAACAAACGGCGGATCAAGCTGGACAGATGTTGAAGGCAATCTTGCCGGAACATCCGGGCCATCTGTAAGATGGGCAACAATTTTTTATGTGAGTGGAGTTCCACATTATTTTATTGCAACAAGTGTTGGAATTTATTTTACAACTGAGCTCAATGGTTCGTCAACAGTGTGGACACAGGAAGCAGTTACAGAAATTGGAAATGTAGTTAGCGTAATGATTGATTGGAGAAATAATGATGGCACTCTTGCAGCAGCAACTCATGGTAAAGGTGTATTTACAACTCAAATAACTACTCCAATGCCTGTTGAGTTAATTTCCTTTCAAGGTAACTATACTAACGGTGCAGTTCAGCTTAATTGGGAAACAGCCACAGAATTAAACAATTATGGTTTTGAGATAGAAAGAAAAGATGGAAGATGGAAGATGGAAGATGGAAAATGGGAGAAAATTGGTTTTGTTAATGGAAGCGGAAACAGTAATTCCAATAATGATTATCTATTCATTGATAAAAATATTTTTAATGGGAAATATTATTACAGATTAAAACAAATTGATAATGATGGGCAATTCCAATACAGCAATATCATTGAAGTGGACATTGATGATATACCCGAAGAGTTCATTCTCGAACAGAACTATCCTAATCCTTTTAACCCATTTACAAAAATCAGATTTGCGATTGAGAAAACTGAACAGGTAAAATTAATTGTTTATGACGCTTTAGGAAATGAAGTATCCAGGTTGTTCAATAATATTGCCGAAGCAGGAATAACCTATGAGGTAGATTTCAATGCAAGTCGCCTTTCAAGTGGAATATATTATTATAAATTAGAAACCGCAGATGTTGTGAGAGTCAGAAAAATGATATTATTGAAATAAGTTTCGACCTCCACTTCCCCAAAAATTTTTCAATACTACCGCTTTTTAACATTTTTCATCAAAGAAAAAAATTGTCATTCCGCACTTGATGCGGAATCTCAAAGCTTTATTTATATGACGAAAATAGATACCCGATCAAGTCGGGTATGACAGAGCAGACTTTTGAGAAAACTTCTAAATTAATCAAAGCTAAATTTTAGCCTTTCTTTTTGCTCCCTACAGCAACTAAAACTATTCCTCCCACTACAGCAATACCACTTAATATTTCAGGTATAGGAATAGTCTCTTTATTCTCGGTTTCTATTTCAATTGGCCCCACATCTATCTTTTCTTTCTCAGTATAAGTTATACCTTTGTATAAAAATCCTAAAACTCCTAATACAATCAGTATAATACCTGTTATTGTTGCTGAACTCATCTTTTTCCTTTCAAATTATTTAGTATAAGTTAAGTTTTATTTGATAGGAACGATGTGATTAAGAATCATTAAAAATGGTTAGAGATTCAAATTCCCTGCAATTTATAAACTTAAGGTTCAGTTTATATTTTGTTAATTAAAGCTGGCGAGGGCAAGTTCTCTTGTTGAAAACTGACTAAAAATTTTATTTAATCCCGTTTGAGCAAATATATTCAGAACATTCCCTTTTTCCGGCATAATTAACTTTATCTCTCCCCCTGTTTTACTTAATTCTTTTGCAAAGGTCACCATTACGCCAATTATAGAAGAATCAACATAATCACATCCACTAAAATCAATAATAATTTTGTTATGAACTGTCTTAATTATAGAATTAAGGGCCTGTTTAAATTCCTGAGTCTCTTTTATTGTTACTCTCGTCATATTTATTTTTTCAATTGCTACTCCCTCAACTATTTCCAGAATAAAATCATTTAACATATTGGATAACCTTGAAATTATTTACTTTGTTTGATGCGAATATAACAATAATTTTCTCTATTAGGACTCTTCTTAAGAATTTTAGTGCCATTTATTCCCTCAGTTATCCTAGAGGGTTGGCTTAGCCAAAACCGAGTTGATTTGACGTTTCACCTGTTTCATTTTTTAACAGGAAATTATTTAATCCAAAGTATTTTGTCCATTCTCTTACAAAACCCTCTTTTTTTCTAATTATTAAAGCTTAATAAAACCTGTTTCGTTTAAACACACCCGCTCTATATAAAACAGTAACACCTACTGAATGCTCATGTAAATATTTCCAAAGATAATAATCCATAATAAATGATAAGTAACAATTACATGTGAGATGCTGGCATTTCTATTGTCTTAGCTAAAACAGTTTTTAATATGAATGGTAATAAAATGAAAAAAATAATTTTAACAATTAACAAAACAAGAGGAGCTACAATGAAATCATTCTCTATGCTGTTGGCAACTGCATTCCTTTTTTTGATGGGATGTAATGAAAACAGCCAGGTTCTTGAACCCGAAAGTATAGAGGTATCAAACCGCCGCTTAATTACTCTGCCACAACCAAAAAGTCTTTCGGTTGAAAATACTTTCTCCGTAACAGAATATATAAAAGGTAATAAGGGCGGAGAATTAATTATTGACGATCATTATTTCGCAGGTCCTCACGGTGAAGTAAAGGTTATTGCCAAGTTAAAACTTGATAAAAATACTTTCACTGGGGATCATTATATCACTATGACTGTTGATGATGAAACCGGTGCAGTAACCTTCTCACCCGCTATAATTTTTAATAAACCTGCTAAAGAGTTTTATATGAAACTTGAAGGGCTTGATTTGTCAGGAATTAATCCTTCAGATGTAAAATTCCAGGATTTTCTTCCTGATGGGACTGTTAGAGATATAGATGAAATCGAAGATTTAAAAGTAGATGTTCCAAGTGGAATAATAGAACTTAAGCTAAAAGACTTTGAAGTAAGGGATGTATCAATCAATTATAATATTATGGATATCCCCGGTTCAAGATATGGTTTTTCACGTTAACAACTAAAAAACTAAGAAGAAAAGAATATGTTACACAAAATAAAAATACTCGCAGTTTTAATCTTAACCTTTACACTTGTAAGCTGTTCAGACTCAATACTAAATAATCCTGAAACTGCGCAGATGGATAATACAAGTCTGCACAAGTCAGGGAAAAAATTACAGAATGATAATCCTCCCACTACTGTAACAAAAAGCATTAATGGTAAAACCGGTGGGGTTATAAATTTAATTGGTTTATACATTGGTCTGGATTTAAGAATAATTACTGTAAATGCAAAATTAACAATTCCACCTGCAGCTTTTGAAGGAACAAAGAATATAACCCTAACTGCTGATTGGCAAACTCCGGGAATTATATGTCAGCCTGCTATGGATTTTGATGTACCTCTGACCCTGGATCTTCTTTATGTAGGTGTTGATTTACTTGCTCTCCTTTTCAATCAGAATAATGTTTTCTTCGCTTATATAGGAGATGATGGAACAGTTAAACCTTGTAAGTATGAAGGAATAGATATAAACCTTCTAACTGGGCTTTTAGGTGTTCGTAAAGCAAAGATTGAGCACTTTTCAAGATATGGATTTTCAAGATAAATATTAAATAACAAGTAAAAATAAAAGAATACTACGATGAAAACTTTCTTATCAATAATAATAGTTGGAATATCCTTCTTCTTAGGATGCAGCGATAAAGACAATATTGTTACGCCTGATGTTACTCCTGAAAATAATGAGGCTTCAGATTCAATCTGGGTTGCTTTACCACTCCCTAACAGTGGAACTTCTACTGAGTTCTCTGTAACTAAGGCAATTAATGGGGAAGAGGGTGGAGAGCTTATTATAGATCAACAATATCCTGGTGGTCCTCATGGGACAGTTAGAATATTTGTGAAGTTAGAGTTCAAAAAGAATTCTTTTTCGGGTACAAAAGATATAACAATGACTATGGATAATGCTAATGCAACGATTACTTTTTCACCACCCATGACTTTTGATAGATCGGCCAAGCTTGATGTTAAATTTGAAGGACTTGATCTGTATGAGGATGATAATGAGGATGATAATGACGATGATAATGACGATGATAATGACGATGATAATGATGATGATAATGATGATGATAATGACGATGATAATGACGATGACAATGACGATGATAATGACGATGACAATGACGATGACAATGATATTGATCAGGATTCAATAGATTTTGTTTACTGTGATCCTTTAGGAATCCTTTTTCCAGTAGAATATGAAAAGCTTGAAGTAGATATCGAAGAGGGAGAAATAGAATTAGAGGAAGCTGAGATACTTCATTTTTCAAGATATGGATTTTCAAGATAATTTATAACTAATGCTTAGCATGATTTTTGATAAAACTAAGATAGGAATTTCAAACAGGTTTAAGTGCAAAATTATTATTAACCGAAAACCGAAATAGAAAAGAAAAAAAATGAGTACACTTGACCAGAAAAAAAATACTCTCCTAAAAGATATTCTGAAAATTTACTTCAGCAGTAAGGAAGCTAGTGAGTTTACAAAAAAGTATCTCAGTAATTTTGGTGACACTGCAAAACAAGTTACAGGTAAGAGAAGTAAACAGCAGGTTGAACTTAGCCTTCAGGAAGATCCCCGTTTAAGAATAGAGACAGATCTTCTTATAACCTTCGCCGAATCAATACTAAATCGAAACAAATTTCTTGAATTACTCCTTTCACTTGGGCAGATGGCAATTACTGCCGGAGAATTTTCTTTAGCAATTGATATAAATGAAAAACTTCTAAACGAAACAAAGAATAAAAAAGAATATCTGGATATCACTGCCAATGCTTATCTCGCACTTGGAGATATGAACAGCAGGCAGGCTCATTGGCAGTTAAGCTTCAACAATATTAAGAAAGCGGGAGAACTTTTCGAGAAGCAAAAAGATTCTTATGGAAAAGCTAAATGTGAAAATCTTCTCGGTACTATATATGGTGAAACAGGCGATCTTAAAAAAGCCAAAAAATATTTTGAAAATAGTCTCCTGTTAATTGGAAATAAACGGGATATTTCTCTTAAAGGTAAGATTGAAATTAATCTTGGTATTATAAATAATATACAGGGAAATTATGATCTTGCTCTTTCTTATTACCAGAGAGCTTTGCTTAATTTCCAGAAACTAAATAACCTGAAGAGAATAGCTGAAATTAAGCACAATATTGGAATGACTTATCTTAAACTTAACAAGTATGAACTATCATTAAATAATTTTGATCAAAGCATTTCGGTATCTCTCCAGGCTGGTTCTCTTTCAACACTTGGTATAAGCTATGTTAGTAAAGCATATCTTTACACTCTAAAGAAAGATTTTTCTTTAGCAGAAGCTTTTGCAGATAAAGCAATGGATATTTGCTACAAGACTAATGACAAGCTCTCAATTGCAGATATCTATAAAATAAAAGGCATTATACAAAGAAATAAATCTAATTATGACACCTCAGAAAATTATTTGTTAACAAGCTTAAGGATTAATAAAGAATTTCATAATAAGTTAAACTTTGCTGAAACTAATTTTGAGTTAGGACTTTTATTCAAAGAAATGGGTAATGGAAAAGAGAGCACAATCTATTTTAATGAAGCTATGAAATATTTCAAGAGCATAAACGCTTTATCTGAGATAAAAATAATTCAGGAAGCAATGAATTTTTAAGCTCCTCTATTATTTCTAACTAATTATTTAACCTGCTCTACCTGTAGATAAACCAAGTTGGTTTTCTACAATTATTTTTAATCTGAATTGATTAACCTGCTGTTACAAATTACCTCAACTTATTGACATTAAAACTGCTTACATTTATTATTAAGTCAGCATTTTCAAAAAATTCATATCGGTGAATGTCCCAGGGCTTAAAATCAAATTTCCGGATATGAAAAGAATTCGACTAAATCTAACAATTAAGGAGAGAGTTTTATGAAGCAGTTATACAAAAGTAATCTGCTGACGATTCTTTTATTTTTATTTTCAACAACTATTTATAGTCAATTCTCCACAGAAGGAGTTCAGGGCGGAATACAGGGAAATATTCTCTATCCTTCAAATGAATTCAGCCGTGAAGATATAACGGGCTCTTATGAACTTTCCTATCTTGGCAGAGGTTACCTGAGATTTGGAATGCTTGATGGATTGCAGCTTGAGCTTAGTGGTGGATATGGAATTTATTCGGGAAAAGATTTTCTTGATGTTAAATATGAAACTGAAATTATACCTGTAGAAATAAGATTTATTGCTTATCCTTTTGATATGACTGGCTGGAATCCTTTTATATATGCAGGCGGCGGTGGTTTAAAATATAAAGTTAAAGAGAAGCCTCTCTCTAAAAATGAATTTCCTGTTGATGAAGATGATTGGGCTGGGTTATTTTCTGCCGGAACGGGAGCTCAGTTTGCTCTTTCTGATGTTGTTATGTTTGAATTAGCTCTTGGAATTGGATATTCGTTTACGGAAAACCTGAATTATTATGATAAACATGTTTCTGCCAGCGATGCTTTCTTTCATTTAGGTGCTGGTTTAACTTTTGGTGGTGAACCTAACCATGATAACGATATGGATGGATTGTTAAGAAGAGACGAGGAACAGCTTGGAACAGATCCTTTAAATCCTGATAGTGATGGTGACGGATTAAATGATGGTGAGGAAGTTAATCAATATAAAACCAATCCACTTAATCCTGATTCGGATGGCGATGGATTGAATGATGGTTCTGAAGTTAATTCTTATATGACAGATGCTCTAAATCAGGATACAGATGGAGATAAATTAACTGATGGCGAAGAAGTAAATACCCATAAAACAGATCCTTTAAAAGCTGATACCGATAATGATGGCTTAAGTGATTCATCAGAAATAATGACTAACAAAACTAATCCGGTAAAAGCTGATTCCGATGGAGATGGACTGAATGATGGTTCTGAAGTAAATACATATAAGACAAACCCGATGAAGTCTGATTCTGATGGCGATATTTTAAGTGATGGAGAAGAAGTTAATAAGCACAGAACAGATCCTCTAAATCCGGATACAGACGGAGGAACAGTTGATGATGGAATAGAAATCAGAAGAGAAACAAATCCTCTTGATGGTGAAGATGATGTTGTAAAAGTTGGTGTTCCGATTATTCTTGAAGGAATAACTTTTGCAACCGGTAAAGCTGATATTACACCGGAATCAGAGGAGACATTGCAGAAAGCTTTAAGAACGTTAAATACATATCCTGAGATACAGGTTGAGATAAGCGGACACACAGATAATGTAGGAAGTAATTCATCAAACCAGAGACTCTCACAATTAAGAGCCGAAGCAGTAAAAGCCTGGTTGGTAAATCACGGAATTGATGGTGGCAGGTTAACTGCAGTTGGTTATGGTGAAGAGCAGCCGATCGTTCAAAATGATACTCCTGAGAACAAGCAGAAGAACAGAAGGATAGAGTTTAAGAGAGTAAAGTAATCATTAGAGGTATAAGGTATAAAGGTATAAGGTATATGGGTTTTACAGAATAACTTATCCTCATATACCTTATACCTTATACCTTATACCCTATACCTTTTCCAGTAATTCCACTTCCCCCAATTACCTTTTTTTATTACCTTCGTGATAGTTTTGTTATAGTTCAATTATATATTTTGAATTAAAAATTGAAAAACAAATGAAAAATGTTTTAGTGGTTGAAGATGACCGTTCAATATCGGATCTTCTTGAAATACATCTTAAAGATCTTAACTGCAATATCATAAAATCTTATGATGGCAAAGATGGTCTTGAGTTAGCTGTTAAAAATAATTATGATCTAATTGTGTTGGATATAATGCTGCCCAATGTTGATGGACTTCAGATTTGTAAGGAGGTTAGGAAGAAAGAGGATTATACTCCGATACTTATGCTGACTTCAAAATCTGAAGAGATTGATAAAGTAATTGGATTAGAACTCGGGGCAGATGATTATCTTACAAAACCTTTTGGCATAAGAGAATTCATTGCAAGAGTAAAAGCAATATTCCGAAGAACTGAAGCAATGCAGAAAGAAATTGAAAGCGGGTCTGATATTGTAATTGGTGATATCGTAATTGAAATATCAAAACGGAGAGTAACATTAAAAGGAGAAAGGCTTGAGCTTACTCCCAAAGAATTTGATCTGCTGCTTCTTCTTGCTTCGCACCCGGGGACAACTTATACAAGAGAGCAGCTTCTTAATTTGATATGGGGTTATCAGTATAACGGTTATGAACATACTGTTAATTCTCATATCAACAGGTTGAGAAGTAAAATTGAAAAGGATCTTTCAAATCCTAATTACATTTTAACTTCGTGGGGAGTTGGTTACAGGTTTAATGATATTGAAAATTTTCAAAATTAAGTAATGAAAAAACAAAACAGGTTTTTAAAATCTCTCTATTGGAAAATCGGAATTACCTTCCTTGTTATTCTTATACTCTTATCTGCAGTTTATCTTTATATCTCTGTCTTTACTGCCGAGATGTATTTTCAGGAAGCAAATCAGAAACTGAATGCTGAAATTGCTCCTCATATTGCAAGTGAAAACCAGGCATTCATAGATGGTAAGGCCAATGAAGAAATTCTTAAAAATGTATTTCATGATGTTATGATTATTAATCCGAGCATTGAGGTTTATCTTCTTGATGCAGAAGGAAAGATACTTACTTACTATGCACCGGATAAAAAAATAAAAATAAAAATTGTTCCACTCGAACACATTAAAGAATTTATTAGAACAAGAGGTATAGAATTTGTTTTGGGAGTTGATCCTAAAAACCCTGATGCAGAAAAGGTTTTTTCTGCTGCACCTGTTTATGAGAAAAGTAAATTGATGGGATACATTTATGTAATACTTGCAAGCGAAGAATATGAAAGCAATATGCAACTTCTGTTTGGAAGTTATATACTTCGGCTTGGTTTAAGATCAATGAGTATTACCTTGGCTGCAGCAGTTATAATTACATTGATTACGCTTGGATTCATGATGGGTAACATAAAAAGAATATCAGGTGTTGTAAGAGATTTTAAAAATGGAAACCTTTCAGCAAGAATAAAGAAAAAAAGGAAAGATGAGCTTGGTGAATTTGCTGATTCATTTAATGAGATGGCTGACACCATAGTTCAGAATATGGAAGACCTGAAGACAATGGATAATTTAAGGCGTGAGCTTGTTGCAAATGTTTCTCACGATCTTCGTACGCCGCTTGCAACAATTCAGGGTTACCTTGAGACAATTTTGATGAAGGCAGATTCCCTGTCTGAAGAAGAGAAGAAAAAATATTTGCAAACTATATTTAAGAGTACAGAAAGACTAAGAAAACTTGTTGAAGAATTATTTGAGCTATCAAAGCTTGAAGCGAGAGAGAAGAAACCAAATAAGGAAGCATTTCCAATTGCAGAGCTTGTTCAGGATGTTCATCAAAAAAACCTGATATTTGCTGAAGCAAAAAAAATTGAGCTAAAGACAAAATTTTCTTACGACCTGCCAATGGCTTATGCTGATATCGGTATGATGGAGAGAGTTATTCAGAATCTTCTTGAAAATGCAATAAAATTTACTCCTGAAGGTGGGAAGATAGAAGTTAAACTTCATAAAGAAGAAAAACACATTGTTGTAAGCATAAAAGACAGCGGGGAAGGTATAGTTGATTCAGAACTTCCTCATATATTTGATAGATACAACAGAGGCAGCAGAACAGGAATAAAAAACAATGAAGGGCTCGGATTGGGTTTAGCAATAGTTAAAAAAATTCTTGAGGTTCATAATATTGAGATAAAAGTTGAGAGCAAGGAAGGGGAAGGGACAACTTTTTCTTTTAATATTCCGGTTTATAAACCTTCTGAAACCTTCAAGGTTAGAAAAGAATTGAGAGTATAAAAACCTTGAAGGTTTCTAATATTTACTTAAGCTGTTCTAACAGTGCGGGTATTTCGAAATAAACTCTTGCTCTTTTTATTTTGTTATTCTCCAGGTCATAGACAACGCATAAAGGCACGCGAACATCCTTATTGGTAGCCGGAATACCCGCAAATTCACCAATGTGCTTGCCTATAAAGTCTCCCTCAAAAACGGCTTTGCCCTCACCAAAAATTTCGCTTCGGGTTTCAGCATCGGCATCGAAGGCGACATTATAGAAGTAATCGAGCATCTGCAGCACTGCTTCAGGTCCACGATGTTCTTCCCCTGTAGCCATAATGGTGAAGACAACATCTTCAGCCATCATACTTTCATCTGAATGTTCGGAGTAAAGGTACTTGGTCATCACCTCACGTGTGCTCTCAACAGACATAACCTTTGGCGAATCTTGTGAATAACAAAAAGAAGCAATTGCAAATAGTAAAAAGAATAATTTCTTCATTTGAACCTCCTAATAAATTTTTTTAAAATATAAATATTGTTAAAGAATTCGGATAATTTCGCTCTAAAGAAAAAAACATGATGCTGTATAAACTTCAGCTCTAATCTCACTAAGTCATAGGCTAAAATCGGAATTCCAAGGTAATGACCCTTAAACCGAAAATAAATCAAAAAAAATTCATTGTCAATAATTTTCAAAAAAAACAATTTATTATTACTAAAAATTAACAGCAGCAGATATTATATAAGCCGACATAGGAATTACATATCCATCTTCATTTTTTAATTTCTCAACTTCTTTTTCCACATAAGATCTGATTTTTCTTAAAACTTCCTCGGTTTGTTTCTTTAACATAGCAGACGTTCTTACTCCTGCATTAAGTTCTGCTTCAAAGAAGAAGGATGATGTTGGTACTTTCCATTCAGCATTAGCTGTAATAAATTTCATTGAATCAGGATTGAAACCGGCGGATTGAAAAGCTTTAAGGCATTCGGCTGGATCAGAATAAAAAAAAGATGAAGGTGCTTCGGGAACAGATATACTAAGATCGGCAAATTTATTAATTGCATCATCCATAATTTTTGCACCGGGATTAATTTCAGGTTTTGCCCAGATTGTAAAACCAAATCTTCCTCCTTTTTTCAAAACCCCTCCCGCTTCACTAAAAACTTTTTCCGGATTCGACATATGAAGCATTCCAAAATTCATGGTGACAGCATCGAAAGATTTTGATTCAAAATTTAAGTCTTCAGCATCTCCTTCAAAAAATTCTAATAATGGATTTCTTTCTTTTGCAATCCTGATCATCTTTGCCGAAAAATCAACTCCGGCTGGAACAGCCTCAAATGTTTTTGCAGCTTCAGAAACATATCCCGGACCGCAGGCTAAATCCAGTAGCTGCATACCAGATTTAACTTCAACTGAGATAAGCAGCGGTTGGATAAACTTTTTGGTGAGAGGTGACCATACATTTTCATATTTGTGGGCTACCGTTTCCCATCCTTTGTGTTCGAAATTCCAAAATTCATTTTTATTATTCATAGAATTCCAAACTTATTTCATGAAAATTAATTTCTTTGTATCAGAAAAGTTATCGGCTTTTAATTGGTAGAAATAAATTCCGCTTGCCAAACCTGAAGCATCAAATTTTGCTTCATAATTTCCCACAGGTTTTTCTTCATTAACTAAAGTTGCAACTTCATTGCCAAGGATATTATAAACTTTAAGAGATACTAATGAAGATTTTGGGATTGAATATCTAATTGTTGTGAAAGGATTAAAGGGATTAGGATAATTCTGATCCAGCATAAATACTTTAGGTAATATAATATCAGCTTCATTTACATCAGTAGTTATATCAGAAAGTTCGCGACGCCACACGCTATAACCATTTGTTCCTGCATAAATGTGACTTGAAGTAACACGAATAGACCAAACCGCATCAGTTGGCAATCCTTCATTTATTTGATGCCATGTTTCGCCCCCATCTGTTGATCTGTAAATACCCTGATTTCTTGTAGAAGCAAAAATATTCATTGTATCTTGCTGTGCGATAAAAGTTACTTCGGAATTTTCCATTCCTGAATTTAATGGTGTAAAATCCACTCCAAAGTTTGTAGAGACGTAAACTCCGGCGCCAAAAGTTCCGGCAAATATTTTTGTATCAACAAAACGTAAGGCAGTTACTGAAAAGTTTGGAAGACCTGTGGATGAAAGCCAGGCAGTACCATTGTTGGTTGTTCTAATTACACCACCACTGCCAAAACCAGTACCTGCAAATATAGTACCTGCACCTCCTGCAGTGAGAGAACCAACACCTAAAATAAAAGTACCTGTTGCAATATTAGTCCATATATCTCCATTATTTGTAGATCTGTAAATCCCATCGAGACCGCCACCGCTTCCGGCAATCAAATCTGTACCTCTCACTATCAAAGCTATTATATCATGGAAATCAAGAAAGGTATTAACAGCAGTCCAGGTTACCCCATTATCTGATGAACGGAAAATTCCATCACCATCTGTGGCAATAAACCAAAAAGATCCTTTGATAAGAAATTGTGTTACTGTTGGAAAAGCAGAAAATCCAATCGCATTATTATTTGGTGTCCATGTTTTACCGCTATCATTTGAAGTAAAAAAACCGCCACCATATACTCCTGCAAAAAAATCGGCTCCGTTATTTGAAAAAGCAATATGCCTGACATCTGCTTTTCTGATCCCGGTGTTGGAGGGTTCCCAATTTATTCCTCCATCTGATGATTTGAATATACCGCCTTTTTGAGTACCTGCAAGAAGAGTAGTACCTGCAGATAAAATTGATCTCACATAGCTATTTGTAAGTCCTTCATTATTAGGAGCCCATGTTACCCCGCCATCAGTTGATTTATACACACCACCGCTGATGGTAGAAAAAATACTTCCCTGAAGTATTACTCCTGCATATATACCGGATGAAGCTGCTGAAAGACTAAGTACGCTTTCAAATGCAGTATTTCCTCCTATTAAATCTGCTTTATTCCAATTAAGCCCGCTGTTTGTTGAATAAAAAACTTCTGCTTTACCTGAGAAAGCAGCATATAAATTAGTTCCGTCTGATGATAAAAAATTAATCTCATCTGAGGTTATTCCGGTTTTAGCTGAATCCCAGCTTACACCATTGTTTGTACTTTTATAAACGCCGTGGCCTGATACAGCTACAAATAAATCTGCACCAAATGATTCAATTGCAATAATATTTGTATCGGGTAAATTAGCAGTTAAATTTTGCCAGGTTAATCCGTTATCAGTTGTTGTATAAACACCGCTTCCAGTTGCAGCATATATATTTTCATTTACTGAAATTAATTCATCAACATAAATATTATTTAATAGTGAAGACCAGGTTACACCTGAATCTGTAGAGCGGAATAGATTTGTGAATGTACCTGCGAATAAAGTAGTTGAATTTCCTGCAATACAGTTAAGCTGTTCACTAACATCAACTTCAATGGATCCGGCTTCAATCCAGGAAGAGCCATCATCATTTGAACTGAAGATATCACCAGTTTGAGTTCCGCAGATGATATTATTATTAAAATTAGTTATGGTTGTAATATGTCCTGCTTCCGGTCCTGAAGTTGATTCCCACTGTGCAAGACTTAGAGAAGAAGCAAATATTATAATTGATAAAACCTCTATTGAAAATATTCGGGTTCTCATAATTACAACTCCTTTTAATAATTTTAATAAAACTTTTTCGCAGATACTCAGCGAAGGAGGATCATTTTCTTTGTTGCTTGAATTGTACCTTATAAATTCCTTCTGGTTATAGTAAATGTCTCTATATTATTGAACTGTTTTTTCATTGGAAAGATTGGTTAACGAACCTGAATGAAGTTATGGTTTGAAAAAATCAAAAGCAATAAGTTTTTAGACAGTAACAATGCGAATGAGATAAAATTAAGATTTTTAAAAAATTTATTCCTGTATCACTAATAATTAAATCATTTCTAACAGATTGATATGATTTATGAATAAGTTTATTTTATAAGATCTATATTGAAACGGCAAAGAATTTTTTTCATCCAAAATAAAGGTTAAATAATGTCTGATCATACTTACAAAATCATTGATCTTGTTGGTTCCTCACCTAATTCAA
>CAZEWJ010000024.1:31570-56796 GCA_964515875.1 uncultured Ignavibacteriaceae bacterium
ATGTCTGATCATACTTACAAAATCATTGATCTTGTTGGTTCCTCACCTAATTCAATAGAAGAAGCTGTAAAGAATGCAATAGAAAAAGCTTCTAAAAGTGTAAGAAATATGCGCTGGCTGCAGATCCAGGAAACAAGAGGGCATATTGATAATCAAAAAGTTGTTCACTGGCAGGTTGCAATAAAAGTAGGCTTCACTCTGGAAGACTAATCTTAATACCGGAATTTTACATTTGACATTGTTATCTGCCGATATAATTTTCATTTATAAAATTATATGTCCGGTCATCAATTAAATCTTTATATTTTACCTGATCTTAATGAACTTTAAAAGTTTTCAAAAAAAGAGGTAAAAATGAAAATTAAAACACTCCTTTTATTTGTTTCCATTTTATCCGCAGTAACCTTTGCACAAAGTATAGCGGATATTAATATTCCTTATCAGAAATTTGTTCTTAAAAACGGCTTAACTCTTATTGTGCACGAAGATCATAAAGCTCCGATAGTTGCCGTTAATATCTGGTATCATGTTGGTTCCAAAAATGAAAAGCAGGGTAAAACAGGATTCGCTCATCTGTTTGAACATTTGATGTTTAATGGAAGTGAAAATTTTGACGATGATTATTTCCAGGCTCTTGAAAGAGTCGGTGCAACCGATGCGAATGGAACTACAAACAATGACAGAACAAACTATTTCCAGAATGTTCCTACATCTGCATTTGATCTTGCGTTATGGATGGAATCAGACAGGATGGGACATTTATTGGGCGCTGTTACACAGGAAAAGCTTAATGAGCAAAGAGGTGTAGTACAAAACGAAAAAAGGCAGGGAGAAAATGAACCTTATGCTTTAAGCGAAGAGTTGATTACTAATAATACTTATCCTAAAGGTCATCCTTATTCCTGGACAGTAATTGGTTATATGGAAGATCTGGATTCTGCAAGTCTTGAAGATGTACATGAATGGTTTAAAACTTATTATGGCGCTGCAAATGCAATTATTGTTATCGCAGGAGATGTTAACACTCAGGAAGTAAAAGAAAAAGTTGAAAAATATTTTGGAGATATTCCTTCAGGTCCTCCCGTTTCAAAACATGAAGTGTGGGTAGCTCCGTTGGAGGAAACAAAAAGACAGGTCGCACAGGATAGAGTTCCACAATCAAGACTTTATAAAGTATGGAATATACCTGAGTGGGGCTCAAAAGAATTATCTCATCTTAATCTTGTTTCAAATGTTCTGGCTTCAGGTAAAACTTCACGTTTATACAAAAGATTAGTCTATGATGACCAAATTGCAACGGATGTATGGTGCTATATCGGCAGCGGTGAGATCGGAAGTCAATTCTTTATTATTGCTACTGCTAAACCGGGAGAAGATTTAACCAAAATTGAAAAAGCAATTGATGAAGAAGTAGCGAAATTTTTAAATGAGGGGCCGACACAAGAAGAGTTAGACAGAATAAAAACACAACACATCGCAGGTTTCATAAGAGGTGTTGAGAGAATCGGTGGCTTTGGAGGTAAGTCTGATATTCTCGCTGAAAGTGAAGTTTATGGCGGCAGTCCGGATTACTATAAAACTAATCTTAAATTTGTAGAAGATGCAGCAACTTCAGATCTAAAAGATGCGGCAAAGAAATGGTTAACTAAAGGAGCTTATATTCTCGAAGTTCATCCTTATCCTGAATATTCAACAACAACTTCCACAGTTGATCGGACAAAACTTCCTGAGACAGGTACTCCACCTGAACCGGACTTTCCCGATTTTCAAAAAGCTACTTTATCGAACGGGCTAAAAATATTATTTGCTCAGCGTACTACGGTACCGGTAATAAACTTCAGGCTTCTTGTTGATGCAGGATATGCAGCAGATCAGTTTGCTGTTCCGGGAACTGCAAGTATGACAATGTCTATGATGGATGAAGGAACGAAGAAAAGAAATGCTTTACAGATCAGTGAAGAACTTGCCAAGCTTGGAGCTAACTTAGGTACTTGGTCTACTCTCGATATGTGCAATGTTTCATTATCTTCTTTAAAAGTAAATCTTGATAAATCTCTTGATGTTTTTGCAGATATTATTTTAAATCCCTCATTCTCCGAAGAAGAACTTGAAAGATTAAGACAGCAAAGACTCGCACAAATTATGCGGGAGAAAGTTACTCCCATACAAATGGGAATCCGTGTGTTTCCCCAGTTATTATTTGGGAATGATCATGCTTACGGTACGCCATTTACAGGCACAGGTTATGAAGAGACAGTTCAGAAAATGACAAAGCAGAATTTAGTTGATTTCCACAGCAAGTGGTTCAAACCAAATAATGCAACTTTAGTTATTGTTGGAGATATTTCATTAAATGAAATTAAACCTAAGCTTGAAAATCTTTTTAAGAATTGGAAGAGCGGGGATATTCCTAAAAAGAATATCAGCAAGGTAGAGCATAAATCAAAACCTGCTATTTATTTAATTGACAGACCAGGCTCACAGCAATCAATTATTTTTGCAGGACATATTACCCCACCTAAATCTGAAGTTGATGATATTGCAGTTGAAACTATGAATAACATTCTCGGAGGTACCTTTACTTCAAGAATTAATATGAATCTGAGGGAAGATAAGCACTGGTCTTATGGATCAGGCAGCTTTGTTTTCAATGCTAAAGCTCAACGTCCTTATCTCTTTTATGCATTAGTTCAGACAGATAAAACAAAAGAATCTATGATGGAAGTGCAGAAAGAATTAACCGAGTTTATTGGTAACAATCCGGCAACAGAAGAAGAACTCAAAAAGGTAAAATCAAATCAAACGTTAAGTCTTCCCGGTTTATGGGAAACAAATGGTTCGGTCGAAGGAAGCTTAAGTGAAATAGTAACTTTTGGTTTACCTGATGATTACTTTGATACCTATGCTGATAAAGTAACAAACATGGAGCTTAGTGATATAGAAGAAGTTGCAGGTAATTTGATTCATCCTGATAAACTTGTATGGGTTGTGGTTGGAGATAAAAGCAAAATTGAAACCGGAATTAAAGAACTGGGTTATGAGATTTATGAAATAGATAGTGATGGTAAACCGGTTCAAGTGGGAATGAAATAAACTCGATCCAAACCCTCACCGAAGGAAGGCTTAAAAGAAATAAAAAGTGGAATCATCCTTTGGTTCCACTTTTTTATTTTAAATTCTTGATTATCTAATCATTTTTAATCAAGTTTCTCTCATAAACAATCAAATAAAATGATGAGATTACTCCAGCCAATTTTTTTTACTTCACTTTACTTCACTTTTCTTCCACTTCAACTGCTCACCCGATGAACCACATAAAAAGATAATCTCAACTATTCATATAGAAGGAACTGACCCTGAAAAACTGGCAAACTGGTTGTTTGATAAACATAGAATTTTTGTAGTATCGATAATTCATGATGAATTTAAAGGAATAAGAATTTCCCCAAATGTTTATACAAGAATTTCTGAGATAGATTTCTTTGCAGACGTTATAGAAAAAATAGCAAAAGGACAAGTGAAGGAAGTTTTCGGATAGAAGTTAAACATTTTTTACGTGCTGTTGACAAATTCATAGTTAATATTAAGGCAAAATGAATGTTTAATCTTTAAAAGTCTACTTGTAGAACCTTATATAAATTTAAGTTAAATCGTGATAATCAATTCAAAATTACAATCACTAAGAACTTGTAAGAAAAAATTCCAAAACAATTATTGATAAAGTTATTAATGACCATATACTAAGGGAAAACGGTAAAGCTAAGATTTATCAAGGTCCAGATATGTGCGTGTTTTGTAGTTCTACTAAAAACCTGTCAAAGGAACATGTAATTCCAAGGTGGATGTTTGAGAAATGTACTAAAAAGCATTTTATAACAAATGTAAATGGAATAAGTCAAACTTATAATCGAACGACAATTCCCGTATGCTCAATCTGTAATACCGATCTATTAAGCAACTTAGAAAAATACATCAATCAATTATTTGTAGCTACTGATTTAACAAATACCTTTTTTACAAATCAGGAATTAGAAAACATAGTGAGGTGGTTAGAAATAATTGATTATAAGTTTCAAATACTGAATATTAGACGAAGGTTCCTTAAATCAAAAGAAAGTGGAGTTATTCCTTATTTGATAGACTTTCCAATTTCAATACTAAGGCTAAATAAAGAATATACACCAAGTAAAGTTGTCTCAGAAACAAGACGATCCCAAAAAAGAATTACAATTAAGTCAAAAGTTCAAAATATCAATTCTCTTGTTGTATTTAAAACATCAAATCCTGACTTTCACTTTTTTCACAATATGAATGATTTTATTTTTATAGAATTACCAAAACAGAAAATAGCTCTTTTTCATTTTTACAATAAAATATTCGATAATGTAAACGATGCGAATAAAGAAGCAATGGAAATAATTAAAGGCGTTTACTGAATAAGGCTAATTTTTACACAGGCCACAGCCAGCCAAATATTCCTGCTGTAAATAGAGCGTAAATTAATCCATCAAACATTGATTTAAATGTAGCAGTCCAATTTCTTTTATACCAGATGCTGTTTTGTAATAAAGCTAAACTGTAGCCTGCAAATGCTGTGACTCCGGCAAATTTGAAAACTCCAAGAAATCCGGCTCTTGGTCCGAGAGCATGGCCTGAAATGTAAGCAGCAAATATTCCAACTATTACACAGTAGATAAACCACAAAGCAAGACTGGTTCCCATTGTAATTTGTCCCGTAGGAAATATAGTAGCAAAAGCTACAGGACCTTTGTTCAACTTGTCTTTGAACTCCTGAGTATTCTTTTCCTTACCGCTTGATGAATGAGGCATCATATAATCCCCAGGTGGAATGTTAAACTTACTCAGGTTATCCATAACCTGGTCTTCGGAAGGAAGCTTTTTGAAATCTGTATTGTGGTAGCCCAGGAACATATGAATGAGAGAACTTATGATAAAAACAGCAACTGCTGAAAGCAGGATGGGAAGCCAGAGAGAAACTATTGTAACCATTTCATCTCCTCCAATTAAAATTAAAATTTTATTGATTAACCTTCAGGATATAAAATAAGTAAAATCAACTGTTACTTGCAAAGGGAGGTTAGCGGTATAAAGGTATAGGGTATAAAGGTATAAGGGTTATAATATTAAACAAATCTGGAATCACTAATCGTTCTTAAATTTTTTTTAATCTCAAAGTAAAGATTAAACATTTTTGATTTATAAAGATAAAACAGATTATTCACTCGCAAACCCCTTATACCCTATACCTTCGTCAGTATCTCTTCTGCTTTTGAACGTATAATTTTCCAGGCTTTCTCTATATGTCGTAGCTCCATTCTTAATCCAGACATATTAACTCTTAAAACATATTTCCCATTAAGCCTTGTATGAGAAACCATTATATCGCCGCTTGTATCAAGCTCGTTAAAGAAACGTAGATTTAAATCTTCAATATCTTTTTCGTCATCAAGATTATTTGGATGAAGCCTGAAACAAATTGTACTCATAGGAACCGGAGCCATTCTTTCAAAATCAGGATGTGCATCAACCCATTTAGTAAATTCTTTGCCAAGATAAAGATGATAACGAAGCCTGTTTCTTAATCCTTCAACGCCAAAATATCTTATTACAAACCATAGCTTAAGTGCCCTGAATCTTCTTCCAAGCTGAATTCCATAATCCATATAATTATCAACATCATTTGCTTCCGATGTTTTAAGATAATCAGCAACAAGAGAGAATGCTCTTTTCAAAACATCAGGCTTACGGGTATAAAAAGCTGTAATATCAACAGGATGGAAAAGCCACTTATGAGGATTAACAAGAAATGAATCTGCTCTTTCTGTTCCTTTAAGTATCCATTGCATCTCAGGAATAATAGCAGCAGTGCCGCCATGCGCACCATCAACATGAAGCCAGAGATTTTCTCTTTCACAAATGTCTGCAATCTTATCAACAGGGTCTATGCTTGTTGTTGATGTTGTTCCTACTGTAGCCACAACACAGAATGGAAGCCAGCCATTCTTCTTATCTTCCTGTATTGCTCTATCAAGCTCTTCAGGAATCATACGGAACTCATTATCTGTAGGGATTTTTCTTAGTGCATCCAAGCCTATCCCCAAAGTAATCGCACTTTTATCAATAGAAGAATGAGCCTGTTCGGAAGCGTATAATCTCAGCTTAGCAACATCATTTCTTCCTGCAAGACCTTTTTCCCTTACTTTGATTCCGGCATGTTGGCGAGCGGCAGCAATTGCGTGCATAGAAGCTGTGGAAGCAGTATCATAAATAATTCCCCAGAAACCTTCAGGCATTCCGAGCATTTCTCTTAACCATTGAAGAGTATGCTGCTCAAGTTCTGCAGAAGAAGGATTTGTTCTCCATAACATTCCATTTGTATTAAATGCAGCGGAGAGTAGCTCAGCTAGAATACCAGGACCACTTGAAGATGAATTAAAGTACGCCATAAATCCTGGATGGTTCCAGTGAGTTACACCCGGCAATATTATCTTATCAACATCGGAAAGAATTTTCTCCATTCCTTCGCTTTTTTCAGGTGGAGATGAGGGAAGTTTTTTCCTTATGTCTCCAGGTTTTATGTTAGGGAGAACAGGATATTTTTCAACGTTATCAAGATAATCGGCAATCCAATCTATTAACTGGTAACCGAATTTCCGGAATTCATCAGCAGGCATATCGCCAAGGAATTCTAAATCTTTTTTCTTGTCATTTGAATTCATTTATTCTTTCACTTAGGTTCTTAAAATACGGTTTGTAAATCTATTAAAAATAGGAGTGAAAAATATAATAGGAAAGATTAAAATTTTAATGCTAAATCAGTTATCATTTGAACCCCCCTGTGTCCCCCCTTTCAGAAAGGGGGACACAGGGGGGTTTTAATACACATTTTAAAGAGCTTAAAAATTTTTCTTTAGATAAACACATCTGTTAAGAAACTAATTTCCCGTACAAATCAATCAATTCCCGGGTTTGTTTTTCCAAATCAAAATTTTTTATTACATGCTCTCTTGCTGCTCTCCCCATTTCAATTCTTTTTTCAGGGGATTTAATCAGAAATTTTAGCTTCTCTGTAAGATCGTTTTCATCTTTTCTTTTAAAAAGAAAACCTGTAACACTATCATCAATTATATCCGGAATTCCATGTGAATTAGTTGCTACTGAAGGTTTCTCCATTGACATTGCTTCAATAAGTGCGTTGCCAAAAGATTCTGAATGAGATGGAAAAGCAAAAATATCCATTGCTGAGAGCAAATCCGCTGTATCTTCTCTGAATCCTGTGAAGATTATTTTTTCTTGTAATGATAAATCTTTAACAAGACTTTTAATTTTTCCCTCATAATCTTTTTCATTAGAACTTGCTTCACCAATAAGAAGAAATTTAAGATTAGGAAAATCTTCATTTAATTTTTTTGCCGCATATAAAAATTCTTCATATCCTTTTCCATAAGTTATTCTTGAAAGCATACCAATTACTGTCTCATCATCTTTTATATTAAACTCATTCCTTATCCTCTTTCCATCAGCTTTTGATGTATCAAATTTATTCAGGTCAACTCCGTTATAATGCAAAATAACTTTTTTTTCAGGAACGGGACAGGTTTCTATTACATTCTGCTTAATAACATTACTGATCGCAAGAACATAATTAATTCTTTTATATAGACACCTGTGTAAAAAATCTTTTTTAATAATCGAAGATTCCATATGCATAGTTAAAAGAAGTGGAATTTTTAATTTAAGATAATTCAAAGAAGGAGCAACTATCCATAAATCTTTTGAATAATGAGAGTGAATCAGACTGTAAGAATTTTCCTTAATTAATAAAGATAATCCTTTAATCTTTAATGGATGAATATATCCTGCAGCTTTAAGAGTTATACAATTTATTCCTCTCTTCTCAGCTTCAATGTTTATTTGCGAACCAGGGAAACAGAGAAGATCAACTAAAATGTTTTTATTCTGGAGCTGTTCAGCACCTTGCATAGCAGTCATTTCCAGCCCACCCCAGCTTTGAGATAGACAGGAGTATAATATCTTCATTATATAAATTCTTAAAGTAGTGATCAGAAGTTAAACAAAATATAAATAACCAATTGGAATAGATAGTAATTAAATGCCTTGCTCAAAATCTGAAAAAGGATTTTGTTATTGGAAAATTATTAACAATAAAATAAATGTTCCTCCGGCAAAACTTTCTGAAGATGAAAGCAGAATGGTTGTAATAAGAATGAGTGAGTTTTTCAGGAAAGTTTATTTTGATTGAATTGTCTCTCGCTCTCAATCTTCTGTTTATAGGATTGAGAGCAAGAGTGAGATAGGCTATATTGTTTCTTAGAAATTGTCATTCCGTCCCGACTTATCGGGATCGGAATCGCATGTTGTAAAAAGATGCTGAAACTTTCAGCATGACGAATCGGTAACTATCTATTTCATCAACATCATTTTTACTGTTTGCTTATAAGAACCGGAATTAAGCTGGCAATAGTAAACACCGCTCGGGAACCTTCCATCACCAAATGTAGCTGAGTAACTACCGGCTTCTTTCCATCCCTGGTCCAGTGTAACAACTTCAGCGCCTGTAGGATCATATACCACTAACCGTATAAACTGCGGAATCTTTAATGTATAATCAATTCTTGTTGCAGGATTAAATGGGTTAGGATAATTCTGATATAAAGAAAAAGAAACGGGACCTCCGGAGGCAGCATGCTTAACTGCAATCAACGGTAAAGTATCAAAATTCCTAAAGAGTACATCGCCCATTTTATCTGCAGACATACCAAGCTGATCCTGAAGTAAAGTTGCATACACCTGCCTGAAATCAAATTGATATTTTAAATCTCCATTATTGTCAAGATCACTAAGGTCTGGGTTTTCACCTACAATACCACCTTTAACATTACTTCCTATTACAAACAAAGGTGCTGCTGTGCCATGATCGGTCCCGGCACTTCCATTCTGTTCAACTCTCCTGCCAAATTCAGAGAAGGTCATTACTACCACTCTGTCTGCGACTCCTAATAATTTCAAATCCTGAATAAATGACGAGACCGAACCGGCAACATTTTGAAGCAAATTAGCATGGCTGCCTTGCTGGTTTGAATGAGTATCAAAACCGCCAGCTGATGTTAGGTAAACCGGAGTTTCAAGTCCACCTGCAATTAATTCAGCAACTATTGCAAGCTGCCTGCCCAAAGATGAATTGGGATATTGCACTTTGTTCTCAACAGTATCAGCAGCATCTTTGATTATCTGAGCATATTGGATTGATTGTGCTGCAATTTGTTTTATAAATCTTAACTGTTCACCTGCAATTGTATTTGGAGGCGGATCATTATCTCCAATGCTGCCATTAATAAGCTGATAAAATTGATTGGGATCTTCAAATGAAATTCCCATTTGTCCCTGGCATGTGCATTGTAAAAGCATAGATTGAGAAGCACCAATCTGAATTGCCATTGGATGGTTTGTGTTATAATTTTCAGGTTCAGGGAAAGCTTTTGCAAGGAATCTTCCAACCCAGCCATCTTCAACATAAACTTCTGAATCTGATGCGCTCAACCAAATATCTGTTGATCTGAAATGTGACCTGTCTGGATTTGGATATCCAACACTTTGAACTACAGCAAGTTCACCATTGTCATATAATTCTTTAAAAGGATTTAAAGATGGATGAAGACCTAATGTATTTGATAACCTAAGAACATCGTTTTCTCTAATCCTTATTGAAGGTCTGGCATTATGATAGTTTGAATCCAGGAAAGGAACAACTGTATTCAATCCATCGTTGCCGCCGCTTAATTGTACAAGTACAAGTACTTTCCCATTTACAGTATCTGCACCAATAAAAGGTTGTGCAAAAGCTTTCAATGGAATGTCTCCAATAGTCATCGAGACAGTTCCGGCTCCAGTTAGTAATCCAAGGTGTCGTAAAAATTTTCTTCTATCCATTTCAAATCCTGTTATGATAATTGATATTCTGACAAACGCATAAGAACCTTAAAGAATAATCTAAGCCTGTTCTCTGCCTGCGGGTCAAATGTTGACCAGTCGTAAACTTCTGCACCATCTAATAAAGTTTCGAGCAAATAATTTTTCCTTTTTTCACTCAAAGGAAACTGAATAAAAATTTTAGCTATATCTATAACCAAAGTTTCAGCACTTTCCGGATCGGGAAATGTTCTTGCATAATCAACAAGATCAATTTGGAATGTTAATTCTGAACCATTTGGTTTTTCACCGTTAACAACGGAATCAGTAAAAATATTTCTCGAAGGTAGAGTATTAGTATTTATCCACCTTTTATCTCCATCCCAACCACTAACGTTTGGCGGATCAAATAACTTCTGTTCAAGGTCTTCGGCAACCTGACGCATATAGTTAAAATCTGGTGTGGTTACATTAAACTGCCTTATTGTCTGAACGATAAATTCCACCGGGTTTTTAATTTTAGCTCCACGAATCTCTTCTGAATGAAAGTAAGATGATTTAAGGAGAGCAGACAAAACCGGTTTTAATTCATAATTATTTTGTCTTAAAAGATCAGCAAGCTGGCTGACAAAATTTTCATCCGGAGTGATGTAAATAAATTCTCTGTAAAGTTCCCTGCAAAAAAATTTAGCAGTGGCCTGCTGTCTGAAAATAATATCTACCACATCTTCATAAGCAAAATTTCCTGTTTCACCGAGAATTGTTTTTTCACCATCATCAAATCTTTCCGGATCGAAGTAAGATGTAACACCTTCAACTCTCCAGCCTGTTAAAGCTCTTGCTGCTTCCTGAATATCTGTTTCGGTGTAATTTCCAATTCCCATTGTAAAAAGCTCCATCAGTTCGCGTGCATAGTTTTCATTTGGTGCACCTTGCCTGTTTTTATTCCCATCAAGATAAATAAGCATTGCAGGATCAATGGTAACCTTCTTGGTTAATTCTTTTACATTTCCAAAAGCATAATCTCTGAAAAGCTTATTCTGCCAGTACATTCTTTGTGGAAGTCCTACTTTGTCAACTTCAGAAACAAAATGATTATGCCAGAATAAAATCATTTTTTCACGGAATGAAAAACCTTGTCTGATCATTTCATTATACCACCAGTAGGTAAGTTCACGGGTTCTTTCGGTTGAGTTATCTGATGAAGAATCGTAAACCCAAAAGGGTGGGGTTGGGTCAGGTCTTGTTGTCAACAAATGATTATCAACAAAGTCATCGAGGGGTAGACTTAAAGCAAAGTCAATGTCCTGTTGTGTATAACCAAACAGAGTTCTTGAAAGAATATGAACAACTGCTTTTTCGTCCCATTCATTAATCTTGTTTAAACCGTATCCACTTTTCACTAATCTTGCCTCATAATGATATTTGAAATGACGAATTGTTTGAAGTAGTTTGCCGAAAATAATATGCCACCTATTGTGTGAAAGGGAAAATTATTTTTCTTTAGATGAAAAATTTCTGTGGAAAGATTTACTGGTAAGAATTGCTTTGAGAGTTATGAATTTACTGCCGGACTTTGAGATTCTCAGATAAAGATATATAAACGAAAATATTTTGTACCAGATTTGTTCAGAATAATTCTTATCAAAAAATGTGAACAACAAAAAATAGTTTTACTTTATTGTAGAGCAAATTAGAAATTTGCTTGTTATTATTCTGAAGGCAAGGGAAGTTTTAGAATTGCTATAAAGAAAGCATTTGGAATAAGGATTAATTAGTTATCCAAGAAAATAATAGCCACAGCAAAACCGTGGCTATTTTGAAATGAAAAACTTTCATCTGGAAACCCAAATCAATTTCTCAACAGGATCTAATCATCCTCTATTTCACCACCGTGGTCACCAACCAGCATCCACTTTCCATCTTTCTTCATAAGTATATCTGTCCAGCGGCCTCTTTCAGTCACGGGAGTTTCATCCGCTCTTTCCCTGACTTGAATATAATAATAATGAACATAGGCGAAGTTGCCGTTAACCCAAATCTTTGCGGGAGTGATTGTATGATACTGCTCTTTACCTTTCTTAAACCAATAATTTAATGATTTGGTTGCGTCATTTTTTGTAGACGGTGCTTCATTATTATAAGACCATCCTAAATATGAATCATCAAAATATGATAGCATACTTGATGGATCTGATAACATTCCGGCATCCCAGTAAGTTTGTACCCCTTTCCAAACGTCCAGTTGTTCAGTAGACCATTGTTGCGCTGAAGCAAAAGTGCTTATCAAAAGAAAAAGAAAGAAAACGGATAAAAACCCTCTTAGATATTTTATCATATAACCTCCCAAGGGAAATGTTATTAAATTTGATTGATTACACTAAAATATGGTAAAAGATAAATTATTAAACAATAAATTGTAAAAATTAAATTTAGAAATACTTTAATATTTCTTAAAAATTCAGGTGAAAAAATACTTGACATTCATTTAACATATTGATATATTTCGATATATAAATATGAAAACAGTCGAAGATAATATTGCAAAAATAGCCAAAGCTCTTTCCGACAAGACGCGTATAAAGATTCTTAAAGAGATAGCCAAAAAGGGCAGCATTTCCTGTGGAGATGCTGAAAAGATAGCTGAGCTTTCACAACCAACAGTCTCTCATCATTTGAAAATCCTTACTGAGGCTGGTCTTTTGAATGCTCAAAAAGATGGAAGGCACGTTATAGTTACAATTAATAAAAAAGCTTTAGAAGAATTTAGTTCTTTGATTTCAGAAACAGTTAAATAAAAAATTTTTATCTAATATATCGAAATATTTCAATATTTAGATACATAGATATGTAATTCAAGGCAAAATAAAGAAAGGAAAAACAAAAATGATTCTATTAATTGGTGGCGATGGTTCCTCTGGGAAAAACAACTATTGTAAAATACTAATTGCCGGTAAAAAACGGTTTTAATTAATTATTTAATAATATAAAATAAGGAGATAAGAATAATGAAATATATAATTTTGTCCGGAAGAATTTTTTATTCAATAATATTCATACAATCAATTGCCTCACACTTTTCAGGAAAAGTAATTGCATATTCAGAAGCTGTAGGTGTTCCTTTAGCTTCAATCGCAGTTCCACTTTCAGGTATTATAGCTTTTATTGGAGGGCTAAGTATTGCCCTTGGTTATAAAGCCAAGTGGGGTGCATTGCTTATAATATTGTTTCTTGTTCCTGTTACATTGACATTTCATAATTTCTGGGCGATTAATGATCCAATGATGGCACAAATGCAGTATGCAATGTTTATGAAAAACCTTTCTATGTTGGGTGGTGCACTTATTATAGCTTATTTTGGTTCAGGTCCACTAAGTATTGATAAGAAAAAGAAAGTTTACCCGGTTTCAATACAAAGAAAGGAAAATTTCGTAATTAAAGAAAAAGTTTTTAGTGAATAAAATCTAAGCTGGCTTGGTTTATTAATTATATGAAGAATATTATTAGTCTAATATTGATTGATGATTTAAGAAAATTATTCAATCTTAGGCTAAATCAAATTGGAAAATTTTAAAAATAAAGCATGATTATTCTGAACGAATTCTCATGCTTTATTAATCACTTTTCATATTAAATTTTTTTTTATCTATGTTATTAATAAACAACTGTTTATTTTTAGCTACCTAAAGGTAAAAGATTGATTTAATCAATCTGGTGTCGTTGCCAACCTTTCAAATTATAAAAAAAGTTGAGATATGATATATTATCGTATAGATTCTCAACAAAACAATTATTGCAGAGTTATATAAAATGAAATTATTTATAAAGGAATCAGTATGATTAAAAGAAGAAATAGCTTCACATTCGGGATATCGGGTAAATCTCTGAAAGTTTTTCTTTCTGTTACATTTACTTTATTGTTGATTTTAATCTCCGCCGGATGTGGAAAAGAAACACCAGGCGGGGAATTTTCAATGCCGCCAATGCCTGTAGAAGTTGCTCAGGTAAAGGAACAAAAAGTTGCAGATCAATTTGAAGCAGTTGGTACTATTGAAGCTATTGAAGCTATTACTGTTGTTTCCGAAATAAATGCAGTAGTTGTCAGTCTTCCTTTTGAAGAAGGCGGCTTTATAAAGCGTGGAGAATTAATTGCACAACTCGATGATTCTCAGCTTAATGGAGAAGTCCTCCGGACAGAAGCTTTATTTACTCAAAGCCAGGCAAATTATAACCGCATGAAAACTCTTGTTGAACAGAAAGTTGGTACACCGCAATCTCTGGACAATGCCGCAGCAGATTTAAAGGTTGCAGAAGCGAATCTTGAACTTGCTAAAGCACATTTTAATAAAACCCGCATTACGGCGCCGTTCGGTGGAATGATAGGCTCACGCAGAGTAAGTGTTGGTTCTTTTTTAAGAGTTGGAGATATAATAACTGAACTTGCAGACATTGATGAAATTCGGGTAACCTTATCTGTTCCTGAGCGTTTCCTGTCCCAACTAAAACGTGGTGCTGAAGTTACAGTTTCTACAAGTGCATATCCTGATCATAAAGTAAAAGGTAAAATATCTGTTATTGAACCGGTTGTGGATCCAGCAATGCGAACTGCAAGGATTGTTGTTCGTGTATCAAATCCAGGTCGTAAATTTCTTCCCGGTATGTCGGCAAATGTATCAGTTGTATTGAAGGAACGCCTAAATGCATTAACTATCCCAAGTGAAGCTGTCTTTGAAAGCGGAAGTCAATCCTTTGTTTTTGTTGTTAAACCTGATAGCTCAGTAGCGCGTGTAGAAATCACTCTTGGAACTCAATTACCCGATGTTGTTGAAATTGTTAAAGGTCTAAAACAAGGCGAACAGGTAGTTAAAGCAGGCCACCAGAAACTTTTTGAGGGAGCTAAGGTTATGCCGGTTACAACTCAAAATTCAGATACAACAAAACAATCAGAGCCAACTAAACAATGAGTATAGATTTGTTCAGAATGTGGAGTAAGAAATATGAAACTTAGTCAGATATCAATACAACGCCCTGTATTAGCCACTGTTATGAGCCTTGCAATATTACTATTTGGTATCATCTCTTTTATTCAATTGCCGGTTCGTGAATATCCTGACATTGATCCGCCAATTGTTTCCGTTGTAACATTATACAGGGGTGCAAGCCCAAGTGTTGTGGAAACAGAAATTACTGACCCTCTTGAAGAACAATTTGCAACCCTGGAGGGCGTTAAAACAATGACCTCTTCGAGCCGTGAGGAGGGTTCAGTAATTACAATTGAATTTGAATTAGGCCGTGATGTGAACGAAGCTGCTAATGATGTTCGCGATCGTGTCTCACGTATTCGTGGTGTGCTTCCCCAGGAGATTGAAGATCCTATTATCTCAAAGGTTGATGTTAATGCTCAGCCAATATTTTGGCTTGCTCTTTATAGTGAGCGCCATAATGAATTGGAATTAACTGACATTGCCGACCGTGTATTGAAAGAGAGAATTCAACGGCTTCCGGGAGTTGGTTCAGTGTTTATCGGCGGCGAACGCCGTTATGCTATGAGGGTTTGGCTTGATCCACTCCGAATGGCTGCACATGGACTTACCACTCAGGACATCGAACAAGCAATCTTAAGCGAGAATGCGGAAATTCCCGGTGGAAGAATTGAAGGAAATTTAAGGGAGTTTGCAGTTCGCACGAGAGGGGAACTTACCAAACCGGAAGAATTTGGAGCGATTATAGTTTCACAAAAAGAAAATGATATTGTACGGCTGCGTGATGTTGCAGATGTGAATGTTGGTGCTGAAGATGAGCGCACTGCTGCCCGTTACAACGGTGAACCGGCTGTTGGCTTGGGTATTGTCAAGCAATCTAAAGCAAGCACTGTTGATGTGGCTAAAGAAATACATGCTGCTTTAGATGATCTAAAGAAGCTTTTACCGGAAGGTATGAAGCTGGATGTTGCTTATGATAGTTCTACTTTCATCAATGAATCAATTGATGAAGTGCAGGAAACGCTGCTCATAGCCATTGGTTTGGTAATTTTAATAGTTTTAGCTTTTTTGAAAAGCTTCCGTGCAACTCTTATTCCTTCGATTGCAATCCCTGTCTCAATTATTGGAGCTCTCACAGTGGTTTACTTTGCCGGTTTTACAATCAACATTCTAACTTTACTGGGATTTGTACTATCAATTGGTTTGGTTGTAGATGATGCTATTGTTATGCTTGAAAATATTTACCGGCATATGGAGATGGGAAAATCAAGATGGCAGGCTGCCATTGATGGAAGTAAAGAAATTGGTTTCGCAGTTGTTGCTACTACTATTTCGCTCGTTGCAGTTTTTGTTCCCCTCGCATTTCTAACTGGAACAGTCGGGAGATTATTCAATGAGTTTGGAGTAGCTGTTGCAGTAGCTGTATTGATTTCAGGTTTTGTTGCTTTAACCTTAACCCCCATGATCTGTTCGAAGATTCTTAAACCGCTTCATCACACTAACAAAAGTTGGGCTTCCCGTTCATTCGATGCCTTCTTCGAATCCCTTGATAGAACTTATAATAGGATTCTGAAAGGAGCGTTGGCTCACCGGGGTTTAACGATTGCTGGTGGAGTCATACTCATAGTTTTAAGTTTTGTCCTTTTTATGTTCATTCCAAGTGAACTTGCACCAATTGAAGATCGTAGTATTGGTTTTGGTATAGTGATTGCCCCTGAAGGAGCTACTTTAGAATATACAGATAGTTATGTAAGAGAAATAGAAAAACGTTTAATGGCTCTTCCGGAACGCCGTGCTCTTTTTACTGCTACAGGGTTGGGTTTTGGAGGTCCCGGAAATGTAACTAACAGCTTTATGTTTTTAGCATTAAAACCACAAAGCGAAAGGGATAAATCTCAGCAGCAAATTGTTCAGGAACTATTTCCACAGTTGATTTCAATCCCGGGTGTTTTGGCTTTCGTTATCAATCCGCCAAGTATTGGTGCGAGATTTACTTCCAGTCCTGTTGATTATGTATTGCAGGGGGAAAGCTACGATGAACTAAATGAGGGTGTTGGAGTTATGATGGGAGAAGCTTCCAAACTTGGATACCTGATCAACTTAGATAGTGATTTAAGGCTTAATAAACCGCAGCTTGATATCAATATTGATCGTGAACGGGCTTCCGGGCTTGGTGTTTCTGTAATGGATATTGGTTCCACCCTCGAAACATTTCTGGGTGGCCGCCAGGTTACAAATTTTAAACGCGGTGCAAAGCAGTATGATGTTATTCTGCAAACTAAGCCAGAGCTGCGTTCTACTCCAGAGGCAATCCAGAATCTTTATATAAGGGGAAAGGATGGATTAATACAGCTTGCTAATGTTGTTAAAGTTGAAAAGACTGTTGCACCAAAAGAATTAAATCATTACAATAGGATTCGTTCAGCAAAAATCACTGCCAGCCTGGTTCCGGGTGTAACCCTCGGTAAAGTGCTTGAAGATCTTGATAACATCGCTCAAACAAAATTGCCCGCGGGAATCAAAACTGATTATGCTGGACAATCTTTGGAGTATAAGACTTCAAGTGCAAGTCTTTATATATTATTCCTGCTTGCTATTCTATTTATCTACCTTGTTTTATCTGCTCAGTTCGAAAGCTTTGTTCATCCATTTACTATTTTACTTACAGTGCCTCTTGCTGTATTCGGGGCATTATTATTCTTATTTATATTTGGACAAACCCTGAACATCTATTCCCAGATCGGTTTGATAATGCTTATTGGTCTTGTAACTAAAAATGCAATCCTGATTGTGGAATTTTCAAATCAGTTACAGGCACGCGGAGAATCATTGATGGATGCTGTTATAGAAGCAGCAACCATCCGCCTAAGACCAATACTTATGACCTCCCTTACAACCATTTTTGGAATATTACCAATTGCAATTGGTCTTGGTGCTGGAGGAGAATCACGGCGTCCGTTAGGTTTAGTTGTAGTAGGCGGAATGCTCTTAGCAACGTTTTTAACTTTGGTTATTGTTCCGGTGGTTTACACACTTCTTGCACGCTTTACAAAAGTTTCAAAAGAAGTTGACCAGCTAAGTAAAGAAGAGAATTTAGAATTGAAACCTGTACATGCTACGGAATAGTACTTTATGACAATAAAGTAAAAGCCTCGAGAATTTAATCGGGGCTTTTTTGTTTTTAAATTAATTTTTCTTCATTGCCTGAAATAAGTTCAGTTAGTATTTTATCCCGGTGATATTAATCCATAAGGTGTAAAATGCCTGAATTGCCAGACTTGCAAGTATTCGGAAAAAACTTAGAAAAGAAATTAGACGGTAAAAAATTAATTAGAGTGAATGTTGCAAACAGTACCAAGGTAAATGTTTCTGAATCTACTTTAAAATCCAAACTGGAAGGGAAAAGATTAAATAACATTTTAAGGAATGGAAAAGAATTATTTTTTAATTTCGATGGGAAGCAAGTTTTATCATTTCATTTAATGCTTAACGGGGAATTCCATTTCTTTCATGAAACAAATAACTACAAGAATAAAATTATCGAGCTTCTCTTTGAAGATAAGACCGGTTTGGTTGTAACTGACTGGCAGCAGTATGCTAACGTTAAGTTCAATCCTGAAACACCCGCTGTGCCCGATGCATTCTCAAAAGAATTTAATCTTGAATATTTGCAGAATGGATTTGTAAAGTATAAATCGAGAAGAATAAAGGATCTGCTGATTGATCAGAAGTTTGTAAGAGGTATCGGCAATGCTTACGTTGATGAAATTCTTTGGGAGGCGAAAATTCATCCTCTCTCTAAAGCAGGTAAAATTCCCGGCGAAATATCCGAAAAGCTTTACAACAGCGTTAACAAAATACTTGTAGATGCTGAAAAAGAGATTCTCAAAAGAGATCCTGATATTATCAGAGGTGAGATAAGAGATTTTCTTAAAGTTCATAATTCAAAAGTAAAACATTCTCCAACAGGTGGAACTATCAAAAAGGAAAACCTGGGGAACCGTATAACATATTATACTGATGAACAGATTTTATATAATTGAGATTGAAAATTTATAAATTCTTATTTATGCTAACAGTTTTTCTTTCTGTAACAGGTGTTGAGACATAAAATAAAAATCAAGCTTACAGATTCTTAAATGGTTATATTATATTTATTAATGAGATAGGATATTTTTTATACGATAAATGGAGATATCAAGATGACTAAATTATTAGAGAAAGCTTTCAAGAAAGTATCGAAACTTCCAGAGGCAGAGCAAAACACTGTTGCAAAATGGCTGCTTGAAGAGCTTGAAGCTGAAAAAGAATGGGCGAAAAAATTTGCTGAGTCAGAGGATGTTCTGGATCGTCTTGCTGAAGAGGCTCTTGAAGCCAACAGAAAAAGAAAAACCAGACAGTTGAATTTTAACCGCTTGTGAAATCAAGAACCACAGACAAATTCTGGAAGAATTATGATGACCTGCCTGATGAGATAAAGAAGAAAGCAAAAGAGACATATCAATTATTTCAAAAAGATCCTTATTACCCAAGTTTGCACTTTAAGCGAATTCATTCGAATCGTCTTATATTCTCAGTCAGGATTTCAAAAAATTATCGTGCTATTGGCGTTGTAAAAGATGATGAAATTATTTGGTTCTGGATAGGCACTCATTCAGAATACGATAAAATGATTAAGACGATGCGAAAGGCATAAACAACGTATTCAATTATTCTTAAATAAAAACATAATTATAAGTTGTGACCAGAGGACCGAATAGCATTCACACAGTTATACTTTTTTAATAAAGTTTTTTATAATAATAACTATTAACTAATAATTTTTTATAATGAAAATGAAAAGCATTTTTTTATTTATACTTTTATCGTTAAGCTTAATTCCTGTTACACTTTCCGGAGATGATAAAGATTTGATTAGAGTAATGACCTACAACATACGTGTACCAGTTGATGAAGGAATATATTCCTGGGATAACAGGAAAGGGTTGATTGCTTCAATTATCAAATCTTACAAAGCAGATATTATTGGTTTGCAGGAAGCAGTAAAAATGCAGCTTGATGATTTGACAAAACTGCTTCCGGAGTTTGCCTGGGTTGGTGTTGGAAGAGATGATGGTAATGAAGCCGGGGAGTATTCGGCAATCTTTTATAATAAAAACAGGTTTGAAGTTTTGGAGGATTCAACAATCTGGTTATCCGAAACTCCTGGGAAACCTTCCAAAGGATGGGATGCGGCTTATAAACGGGTTGTTACCTGGGCTAAGTTCAAAGATAAAGAAACAGGAAAGATTTTTCATCACTTTAATACTCACTTCGATCATTTAGGAGAAATGGCAAAATTAGAAAGCGCTGATCTTCTTAATGATAAAGTTGCTGAGATTGCTGGCAAAACTCCCGCAGTAATAACAGGCGATTTGAATTTCAAACCTGAATCCAAAGGATATAAAATTCTTACAGGAGGCAGGAGAAATTATTTATTTGATGCACAGACCATTAAAGAAAATCCTAATATAACTTTTAATGATTTCGGAAAATCGTTGGAGGAAGGGAATAAAATTGATTATATCTTTATTAAAAATAATGTTGAAGTAATCAAGCATCAAATAATTACAGATACTTTTGATGGAAGATATCCTTCAGATCATATGCCTGTGTTGGCTGAAGTTGATATCAAGTAAGCGAGCAGTCATTGCGAGTGAGTCTTCGAGCGAAGCAATCTCCACTAAGAATATTAATAATGAATTTATAAGATTGCTTCATCCGATAAATCGGGATTCGTAATGACACACAGTAAAATAAAAAAAGACTCTGCATGGCTATTTGTAGGGAGTTAATTATTCCCAATTTCTTTGTTATCCGATCGGCAGTAAGAATAGTACGAAAAACAAAAAAATTTATTGCAGAGCCTTTAAACCTATATGATTTATTATTTTCCTGACACAGAATTTCTCCCAAAACCCAAGGATGAAATTCTAACTAAGCATAGAATATTATTTTATTAAAAAGGATTCTGCATCTTCCAAAAGCTTCGTTATCCGGTCGGCAGTTTGAAAAGTACAAAAAACGAATTACTTTTTGCAGAGCCTTAAGAAAATACTTTACGATTTTTCCTTACAGAATCTTACCATATCATTCTTTCACTCATCATACTTTTCTTAACCAAGTATCGTAAAGCTGAATTTCATAGTTGCTTTGACTAAACATCGTGACTCCAATAAGTGTAATCATCATTTCAATCTCCCGAACCATAATTACGGAAGTAAAACTATTATAAAAAGAGTAGTACGACAATCGAACAAACTGCTATTTGTGTGTAGAAGTTCTACTACGGGTAGAAGGTATAAGGTATAAGGTATAAGGTATATAGGTATATGGTATATGGTATATAAGGATATAAATCTTTTAATTAGTGAATTGAACGAATTAGTAAGTTATTAATTGTTTTTTATGTTCCTTCACTGTTTAATAGCTGCAAAATGATTACAATCAAGAAAAGGATATTTTTTTATTGACAATTACTATAAGCCTTTATACCCCTATACCATATAACTATATACCTTATACCTTTATTCATTATATTTTGAATGAGGAAAAAAGAACCTATACGCTGAAAAATGTTTGAAAAAGAGATACAATTCATTACAGACTTTAATCTGAATAAGATAAAATCTTTAAGCTCATCCTTTATATTTGATGAGCTTTTCCGAGTTGAACTTCATCCCGTTTTAATAAAATATATTTCCGGCGGGCTTGATTTATTGATCTATGAAGAAAGAAAAATTCTCCTTGAAAACTCACGTTTTGATTATTCAGGAGCGAAGATCGCTGAATACTTTAATCTTATTTCCAATGAAATAAAAAAAACAAAAAAGCTTACTTATAATGAAGTTGAAGATTACATAAAAAAAGGTGTTGTGTTTAATGCAAACTTTTGCGTTCAGCCTAAATCAACATTAACAAATTTAATTTTTAAAAATGCTGAAGAATCAAAGAACACTGCTGAAATAAAAGTATATCTTAACTTCATCTACTATTATGATTACTTAAAAGAAATTATCAGTTCATACATCTCCAAAAGAAAAATCATTAGCCTGGGAAAAGAGGAGTTCCGGGAAATCTTAGATAAAATTGATACTGAACTTTTAACGGCAAAGAAAGAAGATATCATTTCCGATGCTCTTAATTCCATTTCTGATTTTTATAATGATGGCGGAATTTCAAAATCCTCAGTTCAGCTTGCTCTTATTGAAGCATATCTGAAAGAAAAAAATCTTAATGAAATGATTGAGCTGCTTCATAAAGAGGTTAAGGATAATAAAAAGAAAGTTCAGACTGATGAGTTAAAGAAGATTCTTTTTACAAAGTCCGTAATAAAACAAGAGCCACCTGAAGAAAAAATAATTGAACAAAAAATTGAAGCAGAGCCTTTTTCTAATATTGAGTTTGAAGAGGAAAAAAGAAAAGTTGTGGAAAAAATAAAAATGGAAAAAGAAATAAAGAAGGAAAAGGAGATAAAAAAGGGAAAGGAAATAAAGGAGGAAAAGGAAATAAAGGAGGAAAAGGAAATAAAAGGGAAAGAAATAAAAGAGAAAGAGAAAATAAAAGAGGGAAAGGAAATAAAGAAGGAAATGGAAATAAAGAAGGAAATGGAAATAAAGAAGGGAAAGGAATTAAAGAAGGGAAAGGAAACAAAAGAAGAAAAAGAAATGCTTGATGAACTAATTGAATCTGAAATAAGCGAATTAAAAACAGAGAAAAAACAAGATGATCCCATTGAAGACGAAACTTTATTAATTGATGAGATTGAAGAGAAAGATATTCAGGAGCTGATTCTTGAAGAAGAAATTATAGATAACCAAGAAATGGAAACTAAAATAGACAACGAAGAATTAATCGAAGAGCATATTCCTATTGCAAGAGAGATTAAAAGAGAAAAAGATATTTTCAGCTTTTTAAGCAGGAAGGAAATAGATAAAATAGTAAGTGTAATTTTTAATGATGATGAAGATGATTTTGCAAATACGATGGAAAAAATATCTGAGTGCAAAGACTATGAACAGGCTTCGGAAATTCTTAAATCTGTTTTTTTCACCTACAGGGTAAATCCTTACAAGAGAGAAGCAGTTTCAATTACAAATGCTGTTTCAAATTATTTTCACCAGGGTAATTGATGTTCATAGATTATGCTGAGATCGAAGTTGAAGCGGGCAAAGGCGGAGATGGTGCAGTTACTTTCAGGAGAGAAAAATATGTACCTAAAGGGGGACCATCTGGAGGAAATGGCGGCAGCGGTGGAAGTGTTATCGTTAAAGCTTACCACAATCTTTCAACTCTTTTAGATTTCCGTTATAAAAAAAATTATAAAGCCGGGGATGGTGACCCCGGCGGTTCTTCTTTAAAAGATGGAAAAAACGGGAAAGATGTTATTATAAAGGTACCTGTTGGCAGTATTATTAAAGATAAAGAAACAGGTAAGACAATAATTGATCTTGATGAAGATGGAAAAGAAATAGTTGCTGCAAAAGGAGGTAAAGGGGGAAAAGGGAACAGCAATTTTGCAACTCCAACAAACCAGGCTCCAAGGTTCGCAGAAGATGGGAAACCGGGTGAGAAGAAGAAATTAATCCTTGAGCTTAAGCTTATTGCCGATGTTGGATTAGTCGGATTTCCGAATGCGGGCAAATCAACCCTTATCTCAAAAATTTCTGCAGCAAAACCGAAAATTGCAGATTATCCTTTTACCACTCTCGAACCTAATCTTGGGATTGTGCGTTACAAAGAGTTTGAAAGTTTTACTGTTGCGGATATTCCCGGGATTATAGAAGGCGCCCACGAAGGTAAAGGACTTGGACTGAAATTCTTAAGACATATTGAAAGAACGAGAATACTTTTATTTCTTATTGATATTACTTCTGAAAATTACCAGGAAGGATATAATGTTCTTCTTAATGAACTTAAGAGACACAGTAAAAAGCTTGCAGCAAAAACAAAAATTGTTTCTTTATCGAAAGCTGATCTTCTTGAAGAGAGCGAATTAAAGAAGATCCAAAAGAAAAAAATTGAGAATGCTGATTCACCAGTGTTTATTTTTTCATCTGTTACAGGATACGGTTTGCAGAGTTTAGTTGATTATTTGTGGAAACAGTTAAAGAAAGAATTGAGTAATGCATGATTGAATTTATGCATGATTAAATATTATTTAAACTTGATCTTGAACTTGAACTTGAACTTGTTCATTTGATTTGAAATACTTTATCATTGTTTTATTAAATCTAAATTACTCCCAAGAAATCTTTTTTAAGGAGGGATTATGAAATTAATTAGAGGATGCTTATTCGTACTTCTTTTTACCGGTTCTTTCTTTTTCAATTCCTGCGATTCGGGTGTAAATTTTTTTTCCAAAGAGGATGATGCCCAGCTTGGAAAAGACCTTGATGCAGAAATAAGAAATACTCCGCAGGAGTATCCAATCTTCAAAGGAGATCCTTCTATAAAAAGATATATCAACGAAAGAATATTCCAGCATATTCTTGCTTCATCAAAAATTGAAAGTAAAGATGTCTATAACTATCAACTGGAAATTATTGATCAGGATATATTAAATGCTTTTGCTTTGCCGGGCGGATATATTTATGTGTACACAGGGCTGCTTAACTATCTTGATTCTGAAGCAGCTTTAGCAGGATTATTGGGACATGAAATTGCTCATGCTGAGGAAAGGCATGCTACTGAAAGAATGACATCATATTATGGAGTTTCAATTCTGTTAAGCATTGTTCTTGGTGAGAACCCATCTCAGATTGCAGAAATTGGAGCTAATCTTTTTGTTGGATTAGGTTTCCTTGCCAACAGCAGATCAGATGAGAGCCAATCAGATGAACGATCATTCGAATATCTTAAAGATACAAGATATTATCCAGGAGGTGTAAAGTTTTTCTTTGAAAAAATGAGAGATGATGGTTTGGTTAGTTCTAAGAGTGATAAAGTAGCTACATTTCTTTCAACACATCCGGATCCTGTTGAAAGGATATCTATTACAAATACTCGTTTGCAAAATGCAGGTATTACTGTTAAAGATTATAAAAGTGAAGGGGAGGGAATTTATAAGAGCGAGTATTTGAGCAACATTAAAAACAAGCTGCCAAAGAAATAATTATTATCAAAGGTTTAATATTTCAAAAAGATAAAGCAATTTTTGTAAATAACTTCAAATCTGGGTATATTTCCCGCCTGAATTTTGGGCGGGGTAGCTCAGTAGGTTAGAGCAGTGGAATCATAATCCACGTGTCGGGG
>CAZEWJ010000025.1:0-29794 GCA_964515875.1 uncultured Ignavibacteriaceae bacterium
TTACTGACATTTCTAAATTGCTGAATGTACTGACATTTCTATCTTGCTAATACACCCATAAAAAAATCTGTTTAACTATCTTGACTTTACAATTTTATAACATATATTGTCCCTCAAGTTAATGTCTTCGGATGTTGACCCATTTCGGAATTTGTTAACTCAAATTCCGGAATTTGAGATTGACTGGTAAACTATAGAGTAAAATCTATAAAAGCCGGTCAATCTTTTTTTTTTTTTGACCTCACCACCAGCCTTTCTTTAATAAATGCTGTGAGAGAATAAACAATGCCATGACTTTTAGGTCGTGGAATTAATAGACAGCAAAAGTAAATTAGGGCTTCAGCCCACAGACATAATTAAGAAGTGCGGTTAAAGCCAAATACTTTTGATTATCTAAAACCCTCGGTATAAATGTTGTGGCAATTTAAAATTAAAATTTGTTAAATTAGAACGGAAGCGTAGAAGAGAATCACCTTTATGAGGGAGTTAATTCCTTCCCCTTAGGGTTAATGGTAATTTTAAATTCTGTCTTGTCATTATTGGAAATAACAAGCTTACCGTTTAACTGCTCTACTATGGAAGAAACAAGTTCAAGCACGAGTGACTTTAATTCTTTTATATTAAAAGCTTCAGGTAAACCAATTCCATTATCTGTTACCTGCAAAACCAGTTCATTTTTATCTTCTGAATAATTCATTAAGCGAATCGGATTGCTTAGATCTAACTTACCGTTTTTAATGATTTCGGGAAGCAATCCCAAACTATCTTCTGCCAGATGCCAGAGCCATCAATAACTATCCAATGGGGTTATCCAAAGATTCCTTCGGTAAAACCTCAATTGTTTTTCGTTCATTTAATCCTTGCACAACTTCATTTAATAATATCTTGCTCTTTATACTGAAGATAAATTTTAAATTCTGTTTTGTCATTACGGTTAATTTTCATTGAACCCTCATACTGCTGGATTAATGCACTTACAAGCTCTAGCCCGAATGTTTTGCTTTCATTTAAATTATAATCTTCAGGGATACCTACTCCATCATCTGTAACTATTAACTCAAGCTGATCTGTTTTCTCCACATTAATTAACTCTACAAATATTTCACCCTTTTCTCTCTCTTTAAAAGCATGCTTTAATGCATTTGAGACAAGTTCATTTATTATTAATCCTATATTTAATGATAAATCTACATCCAAATGAATATCGGTTATATTTAATTTTAAGCTTATATGCGAAGAAAGATTATATGAATCAAATAGATTTGATATCAGGTCCTGGATATAATCACTTAAATCTATCTCAATTAAATTATTTTGTTGATACAGCTTTTCATGCAATAAAGCCATTGATCTTATCCGGTTCTGACTCGATCTGAAAATATCCAATATAGCAGGGTCAGATATATAATTCTTTTGAAGATTAAGAAGACTTGAAATTACCTGCAGGTTATTTTTTACCCGGTGATGGATCTCCCTTAAAAGAACTTCTTTTTCTTTAAGAGATTTTTTAAGACTTATTCTGGAATTTTTCTCCTCTGTTATATCAAAACCTGAGCCTATAAAACCGATAAAAGTTCCATCATCTAAAAAGCGGGGTGCGGCAGTATCAATAAGCCATCTGTAATCTCCATCCTTATTTTTAATTCTTATCTCTAATGAAAAACTTCTTTTTTCTTTTGCAGCATCGGATAATTCTTTTAAAAATTTATTCCGCTCTTCGGGATGCCGTGTTTCAAGCCAGGCTTCATTAGTAAGTTCATTAAATTTTTTCCCAAGAAAATCGAGCTTTGTTTTATTAATATATTCAAGGCGGTTATTAACATCGGTCATCCATACCATAACAGGTGAGGTATCTGCCATCAACCTGAACCGTTTTTCACTTTCCTCTATTATTCTTTCGGACTTTTTCCGTTCTGTTATATCATTAAGGTAAATACTGAAAATTATTTTATTTGTTTTGTATTCATGGAAGGGAACTGCAGTTAAATGAATATTTAAATACCCTTGTTCTTCGTTTTTAATTATAAACTCCTCAGATAATAAATCATAAGTCTGTTTACAATTATCAAGGAGTTTATAGAATTTCCGCATATCACTCGTAACAAGAAAATGTACGAATGGAGTATTTATTACAGATCTTTTCTGAACCCCGATCAATTCCGCAGCAGTTAAATTTAGCACTCTGATTGTGCCTCTATCATCTAAAGTTAAATACCCGGTTGGTGCATAATCATAAAAGTCAGAAAATTTATCGCGGGATTCATCAAGCTGATTTTGTTTCTCAATTAATTCATTTTTCTGTGTTGCAATCTGCAGATCTTTTTCCTGGATATCATGTGTGAGTTGTTTTTTTTTGGAAGGGGATAAATCTTTCTTCCCGTTTCTTTCCTTTTCAAGGTTTTCTATTCGTTTGATCAGTTCGGCTTTATTCATATTTGAATAATTTATTTTCATAAAGTATCTGTTACAATATATATATCATCCTGTCATTTCGAAGGATCCCCAAAGCCTTCGGAATGAGAAATCTTATACGCCTTATTTGGCGAAAGGATTTCTCTCCCCATAAATCGGGATCGAAATGACAATTCACTCCAACTCCGTCACTCCACTATTCCAAATTCTTCCGAAGAAATCCCTTCGAAACATTTTCCATCTTCCATTTTCCATCTACTCCTTCACCTCTTCAATGGCTAATAAAATCAATTCCTCTCTTCCATCCATTACTCCTATTTTCCTGGCGTTTAGTAACATTTTTTTCCTGCCGATAGCCGGGAAATTGTGCACAACTTCGTAGTTCTCGAATAAATTATTCTGCGGAAGAATTTCTTCGAGAAGCTTTTTTAATGTTGGAATATTCCACTGCTTCTTGCCAATATCATAAATGTATTTACCCACCGTTTCTTCTTCGCTTACACGGAAAGTTTTATAAAAAGATTTATTTGCAGATTCAACTATCAAATTTTTATTAAGTATTAATAATGGTTCTCTTACTGTATTCTGTACAGCTTCAAAATAATCCTTCTCCGTAGTCATTGAAGTCATTTCTTTTTTCATTACATCAACATTGTATAACGAAATAACTACTCCGTCTATTTTGCTGTCTGCCGTTTTATAAGGACGAATCTTCATCGAATAGTATCTATTCTCATTATCCTTAACTTCAATTTCTTTTGATTCAAGCTCATCCATTACATCAAGTATCTTTTCTTTCAGATCAGGGAGATCAAAATTCGGCTTTAAGTGACTAAACGGTCTTCCGATATCGCTTGAGATAAGGTTCCAGACAGCCTCTGCTTTCTGTGTGTATCTTCTTATTTTTAAATCCTTTCCAAATATAACAATTGCAATATTTACGCTTGCTAAAACATTACTCAGATCATTATTGGCTTCATTCAGTTCAATATTCCTGCTTTCAAGCTCATCATTTACGGTCATTAATTCTTCATTTGTAGATTGAAGCTCCTCTCTTGCAGTTTCCATCTCTTCATTTGTGCTCTGCAGTTCCTCATTGCTCGACTGAAGCTCTTCAAGCGCTGATCTTAATTCTTCATTTGCGGCTTCAAGCTCTTCAATAATTGATTGAAGATGCTCTTTAGTTATACTTAGCTCCTCCTTTAATTTTTCTATACGTGAATCAGCATTACTTACTATTTCCGTTTCTTCGTCTTTTTCCTTATTCAATTTCTTTTTCGTTCCCAGGTTATTACTCATATCCCTCTCATTAAAAAGTACAAGGAAAAATGTTCCCTGGGAATCAGCGGATGTTTTTAAAGGAACAACCTCAAGATCAATATTTTTTGATGAACCGTTTGTGTCTATTTTTACATTCTCAAGAATAACAGGCTTTTTAGTGTTAGCAGCTTTCCTTATTGATGTGTGGAGTTCAACGTTTATACCTTCCTTAATCATTTTAAATAAATTAAGGCTTGCATCACCCGGTGCCGGAGCTAAATACTGATTTATCTTTCCCCTGAACTGGATGATCTCAAGGTTTTGGTTTATTAAAATTGCAGCAGGTGCATACTTGCTTAAAATTAATCTGTCAGCTTCCTTAAGAATGTCCAGATCATCGGGAAAATCTTCATATTTTTTCTCATTGGTTTTTTCATTCCGAATATTTGATAAAGCGAAATTATAATCAATCCGTTTCTGGTATTCTTTTCTTTCATAGATCTTACATTTTCTATCTGTAAGCTGAAAAAGTTCTCCAAAATTTCCGATTGATTCTGAAGTTCCGAGAAGCAGACAGCCATCCGGCTTAAGTGCATAATGAAATATTGGGACTATCTTTTTCTGCAATTCTGCTGAAAGATAAATTAAAAGGTTGCGGCAGCTTATAAGGTCAATCTTTGAGAAGGGAGGATCTTTGGCGAGATTCTGCCTGGCAAAAATACAAAGATCGCGTATAGTTTTACTAACCTGGTATCCGCCGTTATATCTTACAAAATATCTTTTCTGAATTTCAACAGGAATTTCTTTAATAACTGATTCGGGATAAATCCCCGCTCTTGCTTTTTCAATTGAAGGTTCGCTTATATCTGTGGCAAATATCTGGATATTTATATTGGCTGATTTTTTATCTAAGAATTCAAGCAGAGAAATTGCGATTGAATAAGCTTCTTCACCGGTAGCGCAGCCCGGGATCCATACTCTCAAAGAATTATCATTAGATATATTTTTAATTAATTTCGGATATATTTTGTTCTGCAGGATTTCAAATACTTCTGGATCCCTGAAAAAAGTTGTTACATTAATTAAAAGATCATGATATAAATTCATTACTTCATTTTTATCTTCTTTAATAAACTTTACATAATCCTCAATCTTTCGGATTTTATTTATAATCATTCTTCTGCTGATGCGGCGTTTTACGGTGCTTAATTTATAATTTGAAAAATCCACACCTGCTGACGAGCGGAGCTTCCTGTAGATCTCTGTTAGTGAATCCTCTTTAGCATCTTCAAAATCTTTTTCTTCATCTTTCTCTCTCTTTTCCTCTTTAGAAGATTGGGAGAAAGCAATATAAGGATGCTTTCCAATCCTTATTAATTCCTTTGCTATTTTATCCGGCGGAAGGATGATATCAACATTTCCCGATTCAACCGCACTATGGGGCATTCCCGGGTATTTAGCCGATTCTTCATCCTGTGCAAAAGTTAAACCGCCTTCTGCTTTAATGGCTTTTAACCCGATAGTTCCATCCGAAGCTGTGCCCGATAAAATTATACCTATAGCTTTATTTTTTTGATCTGCGGCAAGAGATTGAAAGAAATAATCTATAGGCATATAAACGCCGTCTGTTTTTATTCTTTCGGATAAGATCAGCTTTCGCTTTTTTATTTCGAGATATTTATTGGGGGGAATTGCATAAACCTGGTTTGGTGATATAGTTATATTATTAGTAATCTGCTTTACCGGTACTGAAGCAACTCTTGAAAGTATTTCCGACAATTGGCTTTCATGCTTTGGCTCAAGGTGCTGAATAAGTATAAATGCCATACCGGTATCATTAGGGAGATTTTTCAAAAGTTGTGAGAAAGCTTCAAGCCCGCCCGCAGAAGCACCAATGCCGACAATTGCAACAGGCTCGTTATTTACTTTTCTTTTTTCACCGGCAGACTTTTTTACGGTAGATGTTTTTTCATTCTTCCTTTTTCTCATTCCGCTCTTCAAAACCTTAAAGTAGATGTATAAGTCTTAAAAATAAAACAATATTTCTTTAATGTAAATATTGTATATAGAGATTTTATTAAAATAAAGTTTGATTAATGATGTATTGCTAACAAATATATTTTAGAATCTATTGTGGGAAATTAGAAAATAATTTTTTCCACTTATAAAGAATCCGTTTTCCCGTTCAGGTTCAAAGTTTCTCTTATAGCCTTATCAACATCTTGAATATTATATGGCTTCTGTATTATTCTGTAAGTATCAATATGCTTTACTTTTTTGAAAGCTTTTTCTTTCCCAAATGCTGTTATAAAGATAATAGGAATATTTCTATTTAGCTGAATAGTTTTTGCAGCATCTATTCCGTCAACATTTCCCACTAGTTTAATATCCATAAGGATAATATCAGGCTTTAAAGCGAGAGCCATATTTACTATTTCTATTCCATTAGTTACAGGTTCAAATACATTATAACCTAATTCTGAAAGCGATTTTTTTAAGTCAAGACTAATAATGCGGTCATCTTCCGCTATAAGTATGTTTGTTTGTTTATCCATAATCCGGTTTTTCGTTATTTGTACAACATAATTTACGCCTAATTTATAAGATTTATGATTTTATGGATGTGATTAATGAGACATAATTATAAGGAAATTAAGGAATTATGGGATGTTAAAGAAGGGAAAAAGATATTTAAATTCATTCAGAAGATTCTTTGAATTAATTTAATTCTGTTGATATTCTTTCACCATCAAGGCAATTAAATGCAAGAATACAAGGAAAATTTACTTTTGAGTTATCTGAGATTAATATCACTAAATCTTATAATTTCAAATTTGATTTTCTTATTGCACCGTAACTTTAGCAGTCATTGATTGATGAATATTGCAGAAATAATTGAACTCACCAGCCTGGGAAAATGTAAACTCAAAAGTTCCACCCGGTGCAATGTTCCCACTGTTAAATAATCCAGAAGGATTTCCTGGAGTTCCGCTTGTAACTGTATGAGCAATATTGTCATTGTTTGTCCAGGTTACTTTTGTCCCAACTGAAACGGTTTTGTTGCCGGGATTAAAAGAGGAATAAAGGATTGAAACAGTATTTGGATTAGAAGAGGGAGGAGGCGTATTGTATGAATTATCTTCTTCATTGCAGCCTGCATAAAAGAAAGTTATGACCAGTAATCCGATTAAAGGAATAAGATAGATTTTTAATAGAGATAAAAGAGCAACTCTTAATTTCATTTCTGTTTCTCGTTATTTAATGATAAAAACTTACTTCATTAGTACATTGAAGAAGAGAAATGAGGACAGGATAGTTTGATTAAGAATACGAGTATAATTACGGTTAGGATTAGGATCACGAATTCGGAAAGCTTAAACTAAATACAGTTCCATTTTCATTTATAAACTGGTGTTTACCTTTTAGTTTTCCCACTAAATCTTCAATAATTAATAATCATAGCCTTTTTTATCCCAAAGGGATTCGATAAACCGTTAAAACGGTTATTCTGCTTTTATTTTATTCTCATTAACCCACGACTTAAGAGCCTATGTGAGAATAAGAATATTGATGGTAGCCGCCCCGCTATAGGCGGGGCGATAACAGCTTTATTTCGCAACCTGAAGGTTGCGACTACCGATATATTTAGAATTTTAACACAGCCTCTTAAGTCGTGGGTTAACAAAACATCCTATATTTTAAAACCGTTTCAACGGTTTTCAATCTCAAAGGGTTTAAGGGATCAACTTAAATAATTATTCATAGAAAATTTATAGCTTTACCAAACTAAAATTTTAAAGCTTCTTTATGAAAAATTTTTTTTGCTTCCTTTCTTTTTCAATATTGTTAATTCAACTTTTAATCTCCGGCTGCAGTGCTAGCAAGACAGAAGAGCTAAATAAATTCGCTCTTCTTAAAAATATAATTCACGAAAGATTTAATGATAGTTTATTTCAGCATGCACACTGGGGAGTTTTAATTAAATCATTAAAAACAGGTGAAGTTTGGTATGAACGGAATGCTGATAAAATGTTTATGCCGGCTTCAAACGAAAAGATATTAACATCATCTGCCTCTTTAATTGAATTAGGTCCGGATTTTACTTTTGAAACTTATTTAACATATAACGGCGAGATAAAGGATTCCATACTTGATGGAGATTTAATTGTTTTTGGAAACGGCGACCCGACTTTATATAACCGCTTCAATAATAATCCGAAGGATGTATTTATTAAATGGTCTGAAGATCTAAAGTCATTGGGAATTAGAAAGATCACTGGAAATATTATTGGCGATGATAACGCTTTTGATGACAACCATCTCGGCTATGGCTGGAGCTTTGATGGTTTGGATGCGTGGTATTCCGCAGAAGTTGGTGCCCTTCAGCTAAATGAAAATTATGTTGATCTGAAAATAATTCCGCCTGCGACAATTAATGATTCACTTCAGATTATCCCGAATTTGTTAAGCGGATTTTATGAGATAAAAAATCAAACAGAAATTATTGATACGGGCAGAAGTGTAATATCTATTGAACGCCCTTTTGGAACGAATACAATTTTTATCAAAGGTCAGATTAAAACTGGAGATCAGCCATTTGAAGATTCTCCATCACTTACTAACCCAACACTTTTTTATGTTACGGTTTTAAAAGAAGTTTTAGAGGAGGAAGGAATAGAAATTACGGGTGAAGCTATTGATTGTGACGATATGGAAAATTGGGATCATAAACCGGAAGATTTTATGCAGCTTTCAATTCATAAATCTCCTCCGTTGAATAAAATACTTTCCGGTCTAATGAAGCGAAGCCAGAATATGTATGCTGAAACTATGGTTAGAGTTTTAGGATGGAACGAATACGGGCTTGGTTCATTTCAAAATGGGAAAAAAGTTGTTGAAAGAGTGTTAAAGAATAATTTTGGAATTGAACCTGATACTTATGCATTTATGGATGGGTCAGGATTAACAAGGTATAACTATGTTAGTCCTAATCAAATTGTAAAAATTATGGAAGGAATGACAAAGCATAAGTATTGGGAAGTGTGGAAAGATATTCTTCCTATTGCCGGAGTTGATGGAACACTTAAAAACAGAATGAAAGGAACATTTGCTGAAGGAAACGTACGTGCTAAGACAGGGACAATTTCAAATGTCCGCGGGCTTTCCGGTTATGTAACTACTGACGATGGCGAGCAGCTTGTGTTTTCATTTTTAGTGAATGGGCATTTGCTGAGTTCAAAAGATACAGAAGATGTAACTGACTCTGTGCTTGAAATGATCGCTTCGTACCCTGACATCCCCCTTTATCCCCCTTCAAAGGGGGAATAAATTCAAAAAAGAAGTGGGGATAAATCCCGAAAAGAAAAGAGGACTAAATCCAAAAATTAAAAAAGTCCTCCTTTGAAGGAAGATTTAGGAGGATGTTATTATGTTGTATTATTATTATTAATCCACTTACTAATAATTTTTAATACTCCTTCCATATTAAATTTTACATCAAGGTCATCAAACCTCAGAAACTTGACACCTAAAGACTCTAATCTCTTTTGTCTCTTCTCATCATACTCTGTTTTTGATTCATGCGAAATACCATCTATTTCTAAAACCAATAACAATTCATGACAGAAAAAATCAACAATATAATTATCAATTGGCACTTGCCTATGAAATTCACAGTTTAATATTTGTTTACATTTAATTTCTTTCCACAATAAAATTTCGGATAGAGTACTTTCTTTCCGTAATTTCCTGGCAAGTGTTCTGAGTTTTGGATTATAAGGAATTATTCTGTTTCTGCTCATAATTAAAAATTATGAGGATTAATATTAATTAGCAATTGGACATTTCACTTTATTCCCTCTTTTAATGACATCCCCCTTTAAATCCCCTTCAAAGGGGGAATAAATTCAAAAAAGAAGTGGGGATAAATCCCGAAAAGAAAAGAGGACTAAATCCAAAAATTAAAAAAGTCCTCCTTTTGAAGGAGGATTTAGGAGGATGTTATTATTTGAAAAAAAATAATCATGTTCATAATTAAATTTATTTTAAACTTTTAGCAGCTTTGCGTTTACAGCAACTATATCTTTACCTGTGGTTAAGAACCAAGATATGAGCAACAAGGTCTTTCATTTTTCCTCTTGACTCCGTACTATACTACTGTATTTATATTTACAAATAGCCGTGAGATTTTTATGGATTATTATTCTGTCGGTCAAATAGCTAAAAAAGTCGATTTGAATGTTGAAACTTTGCGCTATTATGAAAAAATCAGGCTGATGCCGAAACCAAAGCGGAAAGAGTCCCGCTATCGTTTCTATACTGAAGATGATCTTACACGTCTTCTTTTTATAAAGCGTGCTAAAGAGCTTGGTTTCACTTTGAAGGAAATAGGAGAACTTCTTTCAATTAAGATTGACTCAGAGGCAAAGTGTGGAGATGTAAAACATCTTGCAGAAAATAAAATTTCCGATATAGATGGAAGAATCGCTGACTTAAAAAAGATTAAAAATGAATTAGCAAAATTAGTGCAGCTTTGTAAGGATGAAAAATTAACTAAAGATGATTGTCCAATTGTAAAAGCTTTAGAACCTGTTAAAAAGTAAAATGTATGAAAGATAAATTTTTAACAACCGGCTCTGTAATAACTGCTTTGTTATCTTCTTTGTGCTGTGTAGGTCCTTTGGTTTTAGTTGGATTTGGAATCGGCAGCACAGCTTTCTTTTCAGAGTTCAATTCTCTTCGGCCTTACTTAATTGGAATTGCGATTATTTTTATTGCTCCTGCGTTTTATTTAGTTTATAAGAAAAGAGAGGTAAAGTGCGAGGATGGCAGTTGTAAATTCCAAAGCGCTAGCAAATGGAATAAAGTTGCTGTTTGGTTTGCTGTATTTGCTGTATTTTTCTTTATTAGTTTTCCATATTTTGGTTTTGATACTTCAGCAGCAAAAAATAATAATAAGCAATATGAAAACTTTACAAGGGTAAAACTAAAAATTAATAATATGGATTGCGAAGCCTGTGCCAGAGGATTAGAAACTCAATTAAAAAATGTTGATGGAGTTAAGGAAGCAAAGATTAATTTCCTTGAAGGAAATGGTACAGTAGAATATGATTCTTTAACAGTTAATAAAATGAATTTAATCCAACTGCTGGAAGATGAAGGATTTCCTTCAAAAGAAGTTTATTAAAAAACTGAAGATTAACCTAACATAGTAAAGGAGTAATGATATGAAAAAAGCTTTTTTATTTTTGCTGTTGCCAATTTGTTTAATAACAGTTGTAATAGCACTGAGTAGGTCTAATGCCAACATTATTGATACTGAAATAATTTCATTTTATGAAGTTCCTCTTGTATGTGGTGCAGCCCCTGATATCGGCTGTGGCAGCAGGGTTAAACCTCTTTTCATTGATACTGAAAAGATTTCTGAAATAAAGGAATCATGGCTTAACCGCCCAGGTACCGTGATTGGAATTATTTGGGATGGTTCAATGAGTAATGAAGCAGATCGTGAAAAAATTATTCAGCCACTTTTTGAAAAGCATACAATTGATGCATCATTGATAACGGATGTTTCTCAAATAAAAGAACTCTCAGCAGGCTTAAAAGGAAAAGAAAAATGGTATAAAGGCATGGATGTGGACCAGCTCAGCATTGAAGAATCCGGAAGAATTGCTGAATCTGTTGTGAAAGATGCAAAAGATGCAAATTTATTAAATGAAGAAGAATCTCGCAAAATCAAAGGAGACATTGAAGCTTATTTTAAAAATGAACTTGTGCAGGTTAGAACTTACGATAATCTTAAAAGTGAAGAAACACAAGGCAGATGGTTTAAAGACATATATGATATTGTTGTAAAGCATGTTGGTAAAGAAAGAGCAAATAAAATTAAAAACTTTTACTATGGTAATGGAGAAGCAGAAGAAGAACCTTGCTGCAAAGAGGATAAAAAAGATAAAAGCTGTTGTTCAAAAGAATAATTCAATGAAAAGAGAAATAATTTTACAATCAGTTATCTCTTGTCCAAATTGTAGGCACAAGAAAGAAGAAACTATGCCTACTGATGCTTGCCAATATTTTTATCAATGTGAAAATTGCAAAACAATATTAAAACCGCTTAAGGGTGATTGCTGTGTATTTTGCAGCTATGGCTCTGTTCCGTGTCCGCCAATTCAGCAAACTAGAATGTAGGGAATGTGTTTAGCGATAATCTTTTCGTAAAACAAATGCATTTGCATTAGATAGCTTATATCCTAAGCAGTTTTGCATTTACTGCAACTATTATAGTACTTGCAGATATCAATACTGCACCAAGTGCCGGGCTTAAAACTATTCCTGACGAATATAAAACTCCTGCAGCAAGAGGAATTGCAACAACATTATATCCTGTAGCCCAAATTAAATTCTGAATCATTTTCCGATAAGTTGCTTTTGCAAATTTTATTAATGAAACAACATCTTTTGGATTACTTTTTACAAAAAAAATATATTTGAAATTTTACGAGGCAATCTTACCTCTTTACATTACCAAACTTATAAAACAAGCTCGGCACAACAATCATATTTAAAGTAGTGGAAGTAAACAAGCCGCCGAGAATTATCCGCCATAGGCGGGACCATTGGTGCTTCAATCTCTTTACCCCGTTCAGGTGCTGGCAAGATATTCTTTTACCCACTACAGAAATAATAACTGCAATCGTTATAAAAGCTCTGTGGTTATCGTCTGTTCTTTTACAAGATCCAGTGTTGCCGTTTTTACCTATGAATAAAGGCAGCCAGCAAAACAAGTAAGGGAATAACATTTAAAGTAGAACAACAAGCAGGCTATTCCGACAATGAGAATGCGTACAATCTCCCAAAGGAACTGGTGCGAAAAAAATGTTTGTGAATAGTTCATAAGTAAAGTTCTTTTTCTGAATGGGAAGAGAGTAAATGATTATTCATCGGAGGTATTTTTCATTTTCATTAATAGTGAATATGCACCTTTGGTCACAAAAGCAGTTTGTTGTAAAGTTGCAGTATCTGCTGCAATGATTTCGGTAAATCCATTTTCAGTGGTGCCTGTTTTTATTCCGAGCATTTCAAATTCGTTTTTAGTTTTTGCAATAAAAATATATCGATTGTTTTCAAAACTTACTACAGCATCTGCAGGTAACACCCAGGCATTGTTGGTTTGCACTTCTATTTCGGCATTCATAAACATACCGGGGATGAGTGTTTTGTCATAGCGTTGAAAATGGCAATAAACTTCAACGTTCCTGTCCTGCGAGAGCTCTTTACCTATTAAAAATATTTTAGCTGGATATTTTTTTTCAGGATTGATGTTGGTGTAAGCAATAACTTTTTGCCCGATTGATAACCGATTGATGTCTTTTTCAAAAACATTCAGCACAATATCTATATCTGAAGGGTCCACAATTTTAAACAATATATCCGACGGATTTACATATTTCCCGATGTTCACATTTACCTCTGCAATAAATCCATCAATTGGCGAATAAATATTTGCACTTCGTGAAATGTTGTTCTCATCAAGGTTGTCGGGATTGATGCCAATGAGTTTTAATTTTTCTGATAGTGATTTCACCAGCACTTTTTGCGAAGTGTAATCGGCTTGCGCTTGCTGAAATAATTTATCGCTGCTTGCTTTACTTTGATTTAATTCTTTCTGTCGGTTAAATTCCTGCTCTATAAAAACCAATTTAGCTTTTGCTGTTAAATAATCCTGCTGTAATTGTATTAATTGGGGGTCTTCCATTGCGGCAACGGCCTCACCTTTTTTCACCCGCATTCCGGGACGCAGCTTGGTTGATTTCACATATCCACCTAACGGAAAACTAATGCTTACAATATTTGCAGGCGGAACATCAATAGTTCCGTTCAGCTTTAAAATGGAGGAGATACTCTTATTCTCCATTTTTCCTGTAACAATACCAGCATTCTTTAATTGTGCATCGGTCATCTGCACGATGTTTTCGTTTGCCGGTGCTTCTGTTTTATTTTCTGTTTCTTGTTTGCTGTTGCAACCTGTGAGTGCTGCAAACAGAATTGATATGAAGATTATATTTTTCATTATATGATGATTTTATTTGTTAGTGAATGAATTGAGTTCGATAATGCTTTGGTTGAGATTTTTTATTGCATCAATATATTCGCTTTGAATGCTGATGGCGTTGTTAGTGAGCAAGACCCATTCTAAATAATTGATGTCGCCATTTTGAAATTGCAGGTTCGCAATTTTAACAATCGTGTCAGCACTTTTATTTGCGGTGCTTTCGTAATACTCTACAATTTTAAGTTTTTTATTGTACCGCTGAACTGCCTGCTGATACTGCGTTTTCATCGTTTGCAATCCCAATAAATAATTATTCTGTGAAACTTGCACATTGATTCCCATTGCCTCTATACTTGAGCTTTGCGCCCAAAAAAACAACGGGATACCAATTCCAAATTGCATGGACTGGAAACGGTTTGACAAAGTATTGAATTTTTCATCAGAGCCAAAACCTCTCATGCTCATATTGCTGTAGGAAAGAAAAATATCAGGCAAGAGTTTTGATCTCTCTAATGATGTTTTTTCTAAATTTATCAACTGCTCTTGCTGCAATTGTTTGATATATGGATGACGTTCGATTACCGTTGTATCTGTCAAAACAGCGAACGTAATTTTGAAATTATTTTCTGAGGGAATAACATCCGTATTCGTATTCAGCAAAAGTTTAAATTTTAATTGTAATAAAGAATAATCCAGCAGCAACTGAGTGAGTTGTTGGTTTACTTGTCCACGTTGTGTTTCGGCAGTTATTTTTTCAAGGATGTTGCTTTCGCCTTTGCTCAAACGCAATTCTGCATTTTGCAGAAAGGTTGCAAAGATGCTGTCGACATGCTGCAACAATGCTTGTTTCTGCTTTAAATACAGCAAGTCGTAAAACACTTGTGTTACCTGTTTTCTCATTTCATTTTCTTTTACTGCAATATTCAGCATCCCGCTTTTCCATTCTTCATCGAACAATGAATGCCGCTGTGCATACACGGTTGGAAATTTGATGCTTTGTGAAATAGTGAACTTGTTATCGTTATATAAACTATTAATGCGCCCGTATTCTCCGGTAATTGTAGTTTGGGGAATATCCCACGCTGTTCCTTTTATCTTTTGTAAATACTCTGCATTGAGCGTTTCGTTTCTTAACGAAAGATTATTTTTAAGCGCTATATCAATTGCATTATTTAAAGAAATTTCAGTCTGAGCTTGTGTGTTACCCGCGAATAGGAAGAACAGAATTGCTAAAACAGAGGTGGTTACACCTAAACTTTTATTTTTTATTGAAACTCCCTTTTCAAAAATTATGTATAGAATAGGTAATACAAACAATGTGAGGAATGTCGCAATCAATAAACCACCTATTACAACGGTTGCCAATGGTCTTTGCACTTCTGCCCCAGCCCCATGACTTAATGCCATAGGTAAAAATCCCAATGCAGGAACCGCTCCCGTCATTAATACAGCGCGCAAACGGATTTTTGTTCCCATGATAACTATTCTTTTTAAATCGTCTGCTCCTTCGCTTTTCAGGCGATTAAATTCTGCAATCAATATAATGCCGTTTATTACAGCCACACCAAACAATGCAATGAAACCAACACCAGCTGAAATGCTGAAAGGTATTCCGAGCAATCCCAATGCAAGTATTCCCCCTATTGCAGATAATGGAATTGCAGAGTACACCAGCAAACCCTGTTTTACAGAATTAAAAGTGAAATACAACAACAGGAAAATCAACAAGAGCGAAACAGGAATGGCAACGCTTAATCGTTTTTTTGCTGCTTCCAGATTTTCAAATGCCCCGCCGTAAGTAATATAATAGCCGGGTGGTAATTTTATTTGCTGTTCCACTTTTAGCTGTAGCTCTTTAACCATACTCTGTACGTCACGACCGCTTACATTAAAACCAACAACAATTCTTCTTTGAGCGTCTTCCCGTTGTATCTGATTCGGTCCTTCCTGCACTTCAACTTTCGCCACCTGGTAAAGAGGAATTTGTGTACCCTGTGGTGTTGGTATCAAAAGATTCTGCACATCCTGTAAATCTTTACGCTGCTCTACGCTTAACCGCACCACTAAATCAAAACGCTTTTCTCCTTCAAACACCAGCCCGCTCATTTGTCCTGCAAATGCCGTGTTCAGAACATTGTTGATGTCGGATATATTTAAGCCGTATTGTGCAATAACAGGACGATTATATTCAATCACGATTTGCGGCATACCTGTTACTGATTCCACATATAAATCTCTTGCGCCTTCAACTGTGTTACTGAGGTCTCCTAATTGCTTTCCGTAATAGGCAAGCGTATCCAAATTTTCTCCGAATATTTTGCACACTACATCCTGCCGTGCACCTGTCATCAACTCATTAAAACGCATTTGCACGGGATACTGAAAACCAAAAGTTACTCCGGGTATGACCTCCAACTCCTTGCTCATTTTTTCTGTAAGTTCAGGAAAAGTTTTAGCCGATGTCCATTCGCTTTTATCTTTTAATATAACCATCATGTCGCTGGCATCAATAGGCATAGGGTCAGTGGGAACTTCACTGCTGCCTGTTTTGCCTACAACTTGTTCCACTTCGGGAAATTTGTCCAATAAAATTCTTGCACCTTTAGATACTGCATTCATTGAAGTATTGAGATTGCTTCCGGGAAGCACACGGGTTTCCACAGCAAAGTCACCTTCTTCCAGTGAAGGAATAAATTCTCCTCCTAATTGCGTCATAATAAAAACTGCAACTACAAAAAGTAAGACAGATGATATAATGATTGCCTTTGGAAAATTCAAAACTCTTTCTAGCGTGTGTTGATAGATGCGCTCAATACGTTCCATCATCCGGTCTGAAAAAGTTTTTTTGTGCGAAATCTTTTTGCTCAAAAACAATGCGCTCATCATTGGAACATAAGTGAGTGAAAGTATGAACGCTCCGAGCAAAGCGAAAACAACGGTTTGCGCCATGGGCTTAAACATTTTTCCTTCTATACCTTCAAGTGCGAAGATAGGCAGATAAACTATGAGAATGATGATTTGACCGAACACAGCACTGTTCATAATACGGCTCACAGATTTACCTACTTTGCCATCCATTTCCGCTTGACTTAATTTATTTATGCTGCTGAAATGCTTGCTTTGCGTGAGCTGGTGCATGACGGCTTCAACAAGAATTACAGCACCATCTACAATTAAACCGAAATCCAATGCTCCCAAACTCATCAGGTTTCCGCTTACTCCAAAAAGGTTCATCAGGATTACTGCAAACAACATTGCAAGCGGAATAACAGATGCAATCAAAAAACCCGCTCTGAAATTCCCAAGAAACAATACCAACACGAACACCACAATCAGTAGTGCTTCCATCAGGTTTGTCGTTACAGTACTGATTGCGCTGTTCACCATTTTTGTCCTGTCGAGGAAGGGGTCAATCTCAACTCCTTCTGGTAATGTTTTCTGAATTTGCGCGATGCGCTCTTTGATGCTGCCTATAACTTCATTGCTGTTTGCACCTTTCAGCATCATTACCACTGCTCCTGAAACTTCACCTACACCATTATATGTCATTGCACCGTAACGAGTCGCACTTCCAAATCCAACATTAGCAACATCACGAATTAAAAGTGGTGTACCGTTAGAAAGATTTTTCACAACAATATTTTTAATGTCGTCAAAAGAACTCACAAGACCTTCACTGCGGATAAATAAAACAGTAGGACCCTTTTCAATGTAAGCACCCCCAGTATTTTGGTTATTGTTTTCTAAAGCTGTGAAAACATCGTTTACGGTGATGTTGTTTGCTTTCAACTTTGCTGGGTCAACGGCAATTTCATATTGTTTGAGATAACCACCAAAACTGCTTACTTCGGCAACGCCTTTTACACCCAACAACTGCTTTCGAACAATCCAATCCTGAATTGTGCGTAAATCCATTGCCGTATATTTATCTTCATATCCTTTTTTTGTGCGAACCGTATACTGATAAATTTCACCAAGCCCTGTTGTAACAGGTGCAAGTTCGGGTGTGCCAAAACCTTCTGGAATTTGGTCTTGTGCTTGCTGCAATCGTTCTGTTACCTGTTGTCTTGCCCAATACACATCTATATCATCATCAAATACAATCGTTACAACAGACAAACCGAAGCGGGAAAAACTTCTGATTTCTTTCAGTCCCGGTATGTTGCTGTTAACTTGTTCAATCGGAAAAGTGATGAGGCGTTCCACATCAGGTGCACCCAACGCAGGGGTGATAGTGATGACTTGAACCTGGTTGTCTGTGATGTCGGGAACTGCGTCAATAGGCAGTTTGGTGAGCTGATAACTTCCGTAACCTATGAGAAACAGGATAAATATCCCTACGATAAGTTTGTTCTTTATGGAGAACTCTATGATTTTGTTGAGCATGATTTATCTACTTATATAAATTAATAAAGGCATTATTGTCGCTAAAAAGATAATTGATTCAGCATTTATTGTTATAGTCTTTATCCATTGAACTATTAAAACAAAATTTCAGTAATGACAATAAGAGTAATAAACATTCTTACGTCGGCATCAGTGCTGAACCATTTAATAACCAAAAATTAGAGAATTAAACAGAAGGTGGTGAAGTATTTGAAGCGGAATGAATGCAGTTATCCCTTAGGGGAAGTGAGATACATTTATTGAAAAGTGAATGATGAGAAAGATTATTCTCAAGATTAAGATTGATTTGATTATTAATAATTATAGAGGAAACAAAAAATATCTTAATATTTATATTAGCGTAAGTATGATCTTCACTGAAATAATTATTATCAGAAAGATAAAATTCTTTATCCGAAAAATAATTGTTATTCCCTGAATGATAAAAATAGTGAGAATGAAGAGCAAAACTTGAAGCATCTTCATTGTACTTTTCTTCGTGAGAATGGAAGAATTGGGAAGAGAACAGAGTAACACAGTAAATAATAAGAATAAAAAGAGGCAATATTTTGTACTTTATAATCAAAGATTTAATGATTGATAATTGTGTAACAAAGATAAAAAAAATATTACAAAAGACTAATTGCATCTAAAAAAAATCCTCAACCATATGACCATGGTGTTTACTATGATCACGATGAGTTTTATGAGATTCTTTTCTATCATTCAATGTTCGTGGTGCATTTTTTCTTTGCCGGGCTGATGATGATAATGACTAAAATGATTTTGCATAACTATTCTCTTTTAAAGAGGGAAGTTTTAGGTTTTAATAAAAAATATTTACAGAATTATATTTAATAGATTTTTATCACAATGGAAAATTTTTAAAACAACAAAGGTCATATCATCATCCAGCGGCCTGCTGCCGCCAAACTTATCCGCTGCTTCAATAAAATGATCTATAATTTCTTTTGGTGACATCAAAGCTGCTTCCAGCGCTAAAGATCGAATCCTACTGTACGTTCAACCGATTTTAGAGTTCGCAGTAAATCTTTGAACATCACATATGCAGCGATCCAAACAAATTCTTTGACTCCACCAGTTTCATTTTGCCATTTAGCTGAGTATTCTAGAAACATTTTTTCACCAGTAATATCAGCTAAAGACCTAAGTTGGGCAATGTGAAGGTTGTGATATTTCGGACTAGCAATGTTGAAATGGTTTTTTAGCGAAGGGTTCGGAGATAGACTGTAAAGACTGTAACCGTGACGATCAAAATCAGGTAGCATATCCTTTAATCCAATTACACCTAGATCAAAAACCTTCTTTGCATTTGAAGAATTTGTGAAAACTGCACATTTGTAGATTTTTATAAGGGCATCCATATGCCCATTAAGGATATGATGGAGCGGAGGAGAAGTTACGACTTCCTCAAAAAAAAGTCCTCCATTTTTGGTTTTATATGATAATCCACCTTCAGTGGTACTATACCGATAAGCACTGATACCTTTTTCGAAAATATTTAGGTATTTCAAATCACCCGTAATTTGATACGCATAAAGCATGGACTCGAGACAATATGCCTGACTAAAACCTGACCGCCATGGTGCCTTTACATTATATTGATATCCCAGATCAAAATTTACATACCATAATCCAACCTCTTCTCCATTAATAATTTTGGTTTTGAACTCGTTCGTTAAATAGTCTATCTGCCTTAGTGCAAGTAAGAGATCTTTTTTATTACCTGATTTTAAATATTCAGATAGATGATTTTCTGCGAATCCAGCAATTGTGGATGGATATTTTTGTAATCCGCTGATGCCGCGAATTCCAGCATCGTCATAATTTTTCAATTTCACACCTTCTGAATCCACTTCATGTGAAAGTTTTTGCCATTCAACATCAGAAAAATCGGGCATTGTTCCGATCTTTGGTATTGTATCTGGAAAAATAATTAGATTTTTATATTTCGTCTCCCTAAGAATCGAGTAATATTCTTTATATTCAAGTATTCTAGGAAGTGCAAATAAAAACCAAAGCAGCAATAAAATTACAACGGAAAAAATGAAGTATTTACTGTATAGCAGGATTAAATTTTTTCTTTTGAATTTTTGATCAGTGGTAATATTTTCACCAGGTTTTTCAATCATCTTTTTATTCCGACTAATTATTGATTTAAATTTATTTGATTTCTATATAATCCCAGATTTGTCATTAGAAATTCTATTCAGATGGAACAAATGGCCAGCTAAAAAGCTTCGTAGTTGACCAAAGCCCTTCAAACCAACTTCGCCGTTTCATTGCCAACGATAATTTTAATATTCTATCATTACCGTTTTTTGTTATGTATGATCCTATGGCGAATACTCTGTAGCGTAACGTTTTTAATTGTTGATGAATTTTTGTTTGTAGTATCGCTTGCCTGAATAAGCTCATCAGATTATAACCCATCATCACAAAGTTTAATGCTGCCTTAGTTGCAAAGAAATCTTCTACATTAAAACTATCAGCTCCAAAATCTTAAATCGTAAATCTTAATTCCTAATTCTTTCTTTTCCAGTTAAATGTTGCAGGCATTTCTTTACCATCTTCAGCCCAGGTCCAGGTTTGCGAAAAATTATTATTATCTGCAAAGCTAAAGCTGAGCTTATGCATATGCCCATCAGTTGATTTTGCCAGATTAGTAGCATCAACAAAAGTAAAATCAACATTATTAACATCCTTCATTTCAGCTTTCATCCTGGGCTGGTTTCCTGATGAGCAATAATGTGTCATAAGCAGCTTATCTCCATCAAGATGATAGATAGTAACCATATTATCATCTTCACCTTCATTTAAAACTTCCATTACTGCCGTTCCACCGGAAATAATTTCATAAGAAACACTGGTCATTTGATTATCATGACCTTTGCCTTCCCAATTTCCTGCAAGCGATTTGATCTTTTCAAATCCTGTAGATGAACTGCTCTGTGCAAAGATTGAACATGATAATAGAAATGGGATAAGTAAACAGATTAAAGATAAATTTCGTTTCATAGCTCACCTCCTGATAAATATTTAAAAATTCTCTTGTGGCTGAAAATATATTAATAATCCATTTTATGCAATCAAGGTATAAGGTATAAGGTATAAGGTATAACGTAAAGGTATAAGGAATAACTCTTAACCTCTATACCATATACCATATTCCCTATACCTAAGCCTGCTTGAGGTTTCTCACATTTTTTTGTATAATCTACGAAGTATTTGTATATAAATTCAAAAAAGAAAGGGAAACAGAATGTTAAAAGGCAAAATTATTTTTACAGTTCTATTATCGCTTTTCTTAATTCAAACTTCCAAAGCAGATGATTTAAAGAAAGAACTTCAGAAATATATAAATGAGATTATAACTGAAGTAAGGGAAACAGAGGATCCTGTGGAAAAACGAGAAATGTTAAATGATCTTTTTGAAGATTTAAAGGAGTCGTTTGCAGCAGCAAAAAATTTTCCAATCGTACCTGAAGAAGATCATAAAGGAATTGATATCCTGGAGAGTAAAATTAATGATAGGCAGAATGAGCTGAATGGGTTAAATGGATTTGAAAAAATTCCTAATAACAGGTTAAATGATTTCGCTTATTTTTCTCTGCAGGATATTGAACAGGCAGATCAAACTATAACAATAAGCATTGTAACTCTTCTTCTAATAATAATTCTTGCAATTCTGATTTTCTGATGAGAAGCAGAAATACTTTATCCGTTTTTTGGATATTACTCCTGCTCTGGGGAATTTCATTTCCTTTTGCTCAGGCAGAAAATTTCAGAATTATTTATATAATTCATGGAGATGGTAATTATCTTTTTCACGATGAAGAAGGAAATGCAATTAACGCTGCGGAAAGAATTTTAGAGCAAGCTGAATTCGTAGCTGAGAATATAAGAAGGGGAGAAGCATTTATTTTTTATCAGAAGCCGGCTGAGAATTTTCTTTTGTTCTTTCCAAAAGATGATGGGGAATTTTATTATTACAGAAATGGTTTAAGAATTTCAGAAGAATCTTATTCAAGAAAAGAAGCAGAGGATTTTGAAATTGAAGCAAGTTTAATTAAAAAATATTCTGAATCTCAAACTAAAGAGATTAAAAATATTTTATTGTATTATGGACATGAAATCCCTGAGCAGAAAAGTGCTTATCACTCTTCATATCCTGAAAAGGAATTTGGAATTGAAATATTTACAAATGGCGTTGAAGAATTAATAAATTCTTTCTCATCAACGGAAGAGAAATTTGATTTAATAATTCTTTCTACCTGCAGAAACGGTAATCAACAAACAATAACTGCACTTTCTCCGTTTACAAATTATCTTATAGCTTCACCAGGAGATATTCATTTATCTCATTTAAATTCTGAATCGCTTATAAATTTAAATCAGGAAAATCAGATAAATACATTTGATGTGTCTAAAAGTTTTGCACAATCGGCGTATGAAGAATTAATTATAATAACAAGCACAGAGATTTCGGTTAATGTATATGATATTAAAAAAATTTCAGGTCTATCTGATTGTGAAACAGATTCGGGGATAACAGAATTTTATCGGTTGCCTGAATTTGGTAGAAAAACTTCGACTTTGAAATAACTACTGAATACTTGTTGCAGGATCCTGGCTAAGGAGGGCCATATTAAGTTGTTCACTGATTAATTTTTTTAGTTCTTCATCGTTAAAGGGTTTGTCAATGCATGGATCAGTTATGTTTGCTTCTCTATGCAAGCTGCTGTTGCCGGTAATGTAAATAACAGGAATGTTAAAATCTTCACGAATCTTTTTACCGGTTTCAATTCCGTTCATTTTTCCTTTAAGTCCAATATCCATAATAACAAGATCAGGTTTTAATTCCTCCGTTTTGATAAGCGCTTGTTCACCCGATGATACTATTGCCGGAACTGTATATCCGAAGTTTTTAATTTTCTCCTTGATATCTATGGCAATAATCATATTATCTTCAACGATAAGAATTTTCTTCTTTACCATCTATTGTAATTTTTATTAAGGGAAATTTATTTTAAATGTTATATGGAATTCTTTTTGAATTAAACTCTGCTTGGATCTTTTCCACAAATTGGATTTCACTTATAATTTTAATATGTAAACGTTTTCTTCACTTATAATTGAGTGATGTAATTACTCAAAATATTTTATAAATATTGTGATATAACTCTCATTTAGAAATATTTTTTATCCTTTAGCTGTGTTATTCAAACTCTTCTAACATTAATTAACTCAGATTGAGTCAGGAAGTTTAAAAATTCTAAAATTAAATGAGATTAAAGGATAGATAAAAATTAATTTCTAAATTCTTCTCTTTTATTTATTTTTGTCTTCAGTTTTTGGTTTAATTACGGAAAAGATGACACACAACTCAACGAAGAACAGGATAATATTCATTGATCTAATGCGGGCTCTTGCTGTATTGATGATGGTTCAGGGACATACAGTTGATGTTCTGCTTTCAAATAATTACAGAACTCCCGACTCTCCATTTTTTGCAGCCTGGTTATTTATGAGAGGAATGACAGCTCCTATTTTTATGTTTACAGCAGGAACTGTTTTTACTTATCTCTTCAGGCTTGTTAATGAACCTTTTCAAAATAATCCGAGGGTTGTTAAAGGAATAAAAAGATTTCTCCTCCTGGTTGGTTTAGGTTATTTGCTAAGGTATCCCACACCAACTATAGTTGATTTCTCAGAGGTAACTCAGGAAAGTTGGAATATATTTTTTGCAGTTGATGTACTTCAGCTTATAGGATTTGGAATTCTTTTTCTTGTTATCTGTGCTTTTATTGCTGAAAAAACCAGGCTGCCGGATTATATAGTTTTTTCTGTTATTGGAATTTTATTTTTTTTTCTTTTCCCTTTATTTGATAGGATAAACTGGATTGAAATTTTTCCTGAACCAATAGCCGGGTATTTTTATAGCGGTACCGGGTCTATCTTTCCTCTTTTTCCCTGGGCTGGTTTTGTGATTTGCGGTGGTGTTCTTGGAAGTTATTTAGCAAAGGACCCGATGGTATTTAGAACATCAGGTTTTAGTTTCAGACTGGCATTTATAGGGGCCATTTTAATTCTTCTCTCTTTTTTCTCATATCCTGTTGAAAATTATTTTTATGGAAAAAATATTGCAGATGGTGAATACATTGATGTAATTTTATTAAGAATAGGTTTTGTACTTCTTCTGAATGCATTAGTCTCATATATCTCCATAAGTATTGATTACATTCCCCGTATAATAATTTTGATTGGCAGAAATACATTGCTAATTTATATTGTACATCTCACAATATTGTATGGAAGTGCATGGAACCCCGGACTTAGCCAGCTTTTTGAAAAGAGTTTTAACGTTTGGAATACAATAGGAGGCGCACTCGCAATGATCTCTCTGATGGTGGGAATGGTAATAGTAATAAACAAATTGAAAATAAGAAATAAACAATTAGTTACCTGAGAACCCGAATGACAAAACCCGCAGTATTGAATAGCGAAGTAAGCATCGAGGAAAAACAATTCGAACAAACTCTCCGCCCGATGATTCTCAAAGAGTTTGCAGGGCAAAAAAAAATTACTGATAACCTTAATGTATTTATCTCAGCAGCAAATAAAAGAAGTGAAGCCCTTGATCATGTTTTATTAACCGGACCTCCGGGGCTTGGCAAAACAACTCTTGCTTATATAATTGCAAATGAGATTGGTGTTAAATTAAAAATCACTTCCGGACCGGTACTGGAAAAAGCAGGAGATCTTGCAGGCATTCTTACAAACCTTGAGGAAAAATCTGTTCTTTTTATAGATGAAATACATCGCTTAAGCCCCGTTATTGAAGAGTATCTTTACTCTGCAATGGAAGATTATAAGCTTGATATTATGATTGACAGCGGACCAAGTGCGCGTTCAATTCAAATAAGTTTACCAAGATATACTTTGATAGGTGCAACAACCAGAGAAGGTATGCTAACCTCTCCGTTGCGGGACAGGTTTGGAATTAAGTTTCGTTTGGATTATTACGACAGTGAAACTTTAAAGAAAATTATTACCCGTTCATCTGGAATTTTAAAAATAAAAATTAAAGAAGATGCTGCATGGGAAATTGCAAAACGATCAAGAGGAACACCAAGAATTGCAAACAGACTGCTCAGAAGAACACGCGACTTTGCAGATTATGAAGATAAAAGTGTAATTGATATTGAGATTTCTAAAACAGCATTAAAAGCTCTGGAAGTTGATGAATTTGGTCTTGATGAAATGGATAAAGATATTATTCTTACCATCATAGAAAAATTCAGAGGAGGCCCTGTTGGATTAAGCACTCTTGCTGTTGCAGTTAATGAAGACCCCGGGACAATTGAAGAAGTTTATGAACCTTTCCTGATACAACAAGGATTTATTCACAGAACTCCGAGAGGAAGAGAAGCTACAGATCTTGCTTACAAACGGTTTGGTAAAAATAAATTCACCGGTAAAACAGATTCTCTTTTTGATTAATATCTTGATTTAATTTTCGTAACACAGATTATTAATCTGTGCTACGTAGATCTAAAGGATTGGATAAGATAAATTTATTTAAATAAAAATTTAGATTAATAATGGGAAAATTGTTTAAAATAATTCTCTTCGTAATAATATTAACATCTTTAAACCTCGCACAAAGCAATTTATATATCCCCCGCAATATTCTTTCAGCTTATGAAAAAGGAACAAGATCTTTTGATGGCACTGCTGGAGAAAATTACTGGCAGAATTCCGCTGACTATAAAATTAAAGTAAGTGTTGACCCAGCAACAAGATTAGTTAAAGGAAGTGAAAAAATTATTTATTACAATAATAGTCCCGATACACTTAAAGAAATTATTTTTAATATAATTCAGGATCTGAATAAGTTTGAATCTGAAAGAAATTTTCCAATCTCAAGAGAAGCATTAAGTGAAGGTGTGCAGATAGAAAAATTCTTACTGAACGATTCTCTTATAGTTCTGGAAGATAAAGAGAAGGTCAGAAGAAGAAGCACTTTATTAACAATTAAGATTGAAGAAAATCCTCTTCCTCCAAATTCAAATATGAAATTTGAAATAGACTGGAATTTTATAATTCCCAAAGGAAGAAATCCGAGAATGGGGACTTATGATTCTTCCTCCTTCTTTATTGCTTATTGGTTTCCACAGATAGCTGTATATGATGATATAGATGGATGGGATATACTTGCACATACCGGCGAGCAGGAATTTTACAATGACTTCTCAAATTATGAAGTTGAAATTACTATACCGAATACTTTTGGAGTGTGGGCCACGGGAATACTTCGGAATCCTGATGAAGTTCTAACTCCAGAATACCTTAGAAGATATAAAAAAACCTGGACCTCAGATGAAGTGATTAATATTATTACAAAAGAGGAAGTAAGATCAGGTAAAATTTATAAGTCTGATTCGAAAATCAACACCTGGAAATATAAAGTAGAAAATATTCCGGATTTTACTTTCAGTATGAGCGATCATTATTTATGGGATGCAGTTAGTCTTGTTGTTGATAAAAATACAGACAGGCGAGTTTATATAGCCGCAGTTTATAAAGAAGAATCAAAAGATTTTTATGAAGTAGCTAAGATTGCAAGAAAAACAATTAATTATTTCTCAAATGAATTGCCGGGTGTTCCTTTTCCATATCCTTGCCTCACAATCTTCAATGGTTCCGGCGGAATGGAATTTCCGATGATAATTAATAATGGCTCTGCACAAAGAAGATCGGGCACAGTCGGAGTTACTGCACACGAAATTGCTCATCAGTATTTTCCTTTTTACATGGGAATAAATGAAGAGAAATATGGCTGGATGGATGAAGGTATGGCAACATTTCTTCCTTTTGATTTCCAGGAGAAAGAAGGCGAATATAATCCAAGACTTCGTAATGTTAGTTTTTATGAAAGAAATGCCGGAACAGAAATGGAACTGCCTATGATGATTCCGAACTATCAGATGGAAGGATCTACTCAGAGGATGGCAATATATGCTCGTCCCGGTTTAGCTTATGATTTTCTCCTTGACGCACTAGGTAAAGAGTTGTTTGATAAATGCATTCACGCATACATCGAAAGATGGAACGGCAAACATCCGATTCCTTACGATTTCTTTTTCACTTTTAATGAAATAAGCGGAAAAGATTTAAGCTGGTACTGGAAACCGTGGTTTTTTGAAAGAGGTTACCCTGATCTTTCTATCAAAGAAGCTGATTATAATAAGGGAATACTTGAAGTAGTTATTGAAAAAGTTGGCATTATTCCTACTCCCGTTAAGCTTACTATAACTTGTGAAGATAATTCAACCATTGAGATTTATGAAACTGCAATGATCTGGGAAAATCTGGATACATTTATAATTAAAAAAAAATTAAGTATTAATCCGGTTTCTTTAATTTTAGGATTAGATATAATTCCTGATTCTAATAGAGATAATAATTCTTTTAATTTTTCAACATCAACACATTGAGTACATTTTGCTAGACTTGATCCGGTATTTCATTTATTTGGCTTTGCTGCTCAGAATTATTCAATGATTTTTGTAATTTGATTTATCATAACATATATTTAAAATTAATATTAGACGAGTGAGAATGTAAAATGAGTGATTTAGCAAAAAAATTTGCAGAAGAAGCTCTTCTGCTTCCTCGTGAAGATAGAGCAGAATTAGTTGAAAAATTATTGCAAAGCCTTAATACATCGACTCAGAAAGAAATTGATAAGTTATGGGCAGAGGAAGCTGAAAAACGTGTAAAAGATTATGAAGATGGAAAGGTTGAAGCCATAAACGGTGAACAAGTATTCAAAGAAATCAGGGCAAAATTTAAGAAGTGAAATTTACTTTCCATCCTGAAGCCCAGAATGAGCTCTATCAAACAGTTGATTTTTATGAAGAACGACAAAAAAACCTTGGCTTAGAATTTCTTGTAGAAGTTTATTCTTCAATTCAGCGAATCATTGAATTTCCTGCAGCTTTCCCTATACTGTCTAAGAATACAAGAAAATGTTTAACTAATCGATTTCCTTTTGCTCTCATTTATCAAATCAAACAGGATGCAATATTTATTGTAGCAATTACTCATTTATCACGAAAACCTGGATATTGGAAAGAAAGATCAAAAATTAGTTAATACATGAATATCCCACATGTAAATAAAGAAGATCTAAAAATTCTTCCTCTTGAAAAATCTGAAACTCTTCCTTCAAACTTTTATACAAATGAAGACTTCTTCAGATTTGAAAAGGAAATTATTTTTCAGAATGAATGGCAATATGCGGGGCATATAAGTCAGCTTGTAAAACCGGGAGATTTTTTTCTTCTTGAAGCTGCCGGCAATCCTTTAATAGTTATAAAAGATGATGATGGATTAATAAGAGGGTTTTATAATGTCTGCAGGCACCGCGGAGGACCTTTGGCTTTTGAAGATGGTAATTGCAAAATGCTTCAATGCAAATATCATGGATGGACATATAAGCTCGATGGTTCTCTCAGAGGAGTTCCAAGATTTGACAGAGTTGATCTCTTTGATAAAAAAGATTACGGGCTTATTCCTGTTGAGATTGATTTCTGGGAAGGATTAATTTTTACAAGGCTGGGAAAAGGTGATAAAACTTTAAGCTCGCTTTTTAATGGAATTGCAGAAAGAATTTCCCCGAATAAACTAAATGAAAAAAAAATCTACACACGGGTTAAGTATGAAGTTAAATGCAACTGGAAAACTTATGTAGATAATTATCTTGAAGGATACCATCTCCCTTATGTTCATCCGGAGTTATGCGATATTCTTGATATAAAAGAATATACAACTGAAACTGCGGAATACCATTCGCTGCAAAGAAGCTTAACAAAAGAGCTTGGTGAGTTTTATAAAAATGATGGAAGTGTTTTTTATTATTTTGTTTACCCTAATTTCATGTTGAACATTCTTCCGGGAAGATTGCAGACAAACTTAGTTCTTCCTTTGGAAAAAAATAAATCGCTTGTGATATTTGATTATCTCTATGATGATATTTCTGAAAATGCTTTAGAAAAAATAAAAACTGATATTGATTACAGTGATAAAGTCCAGCAGGAAGATATACATATCTGTGAACATGTACAGAAGGGACTTGAATCAAATGCTTACCACAAAGGCCGTTTCTCAGTTGAATGCGAAGCCGGGGTTCATCATTTTCAATCTTTATTAAAAAAATCTTACAAAGCACATCTTACCACAGCTAAGTGATATTCTTTTCCTGCAAAAATTTTTGCACTCCCATTTTCCATCTGCCATCTTCCATCATACATACTATGTGATAATCTTCACAAAATTTTATTTCCATGGTTTTTATTTTAGTAATGTACGTTATGTATAATTTAATACAAGGAGGATACAATGGATAAGCTCCGAATAAAAGGTAACTGGAATGAGATAAAAGGGAAAATAAAACAGCAATGGGGACAATTAACTGATGATGACCTGATGTACCAAGAGGGGAGAGAAGATGAACTTCTTGGAAGGATTCAGAAAAAAACAGGAAAAACCAGAGAAGAAATAGTTAATTATATAAATAATCTTCATTTCTAAAAGAAAAAGCACATCCCTTAAAGCATCCCGATTTATTCGGGATGCTTTTTTATTTTATAAGAAGAA
>CAZEWJ010000025.1:29894-53721 GCA_964515875.1 uncultured Ignavibacteriaceae bacterium
CATCCCTTAAAGCATCCCGATTTATTCGGGATGCTTTTTTATTTTATAAGAAGAAGTTGAATCACCTTAATATCCTATTACTCAAAATTTCTTGAATATTTCTTCTCCCATCAAGAACTGAATGAACGTAAATTTTATTTTTTTTAATCTCGTATATTATTCGATAAGGCTTATAGTGAATTTCTAAATACTTTTTTATACCAGTGTTTCTTAATTCTTCCGGGATGTGCCCTCTTTTTGGAAATCTTTCTAATTTATTGCAGGTCTCTTCTATTTTATCTAATAGCTTATTTGCTTTTTCTAAAGAATCATTAATTGAAACATAGAAGAATATTTCCCTCATATCTTCTTTAGCTTGCGGATCAATAATGACTTTATATTTCATTATTATTGTTGCTTAAAGCCACCTAAATCTGATTAAGCTCTTTGCGAAGTCCCCTAAAAGTTTCTTTTATTCCTTTTGCATCAGGGTTTTCTTCGCTTGTCATTGCCAAAAGTTTTAACATAGCAAGTGTTTCCTGTGTTTTCTCATATAATTTTATGTCTTGTACAACCACTTTTGCTTCTCCATTCTGAGTTATAACAAATGTTTTTTGATTCTTATTAATAGTTTTTATCAACTCCGCCGCATTAGCTTTTAAATAGCTTATTGATTTTACCGATTCGCTTAATTTCATTGCCAAGTCCTTTTTTAGACCAAATATAGTCCTTAATAATTTACGAATCAACTTTGAAGTTCAAAAAGGAAAGGAGAGCATCCCGAATAAATTGGGATGCTTTTTTATTTTAAAGAAGAACTAAGTCGTAAAAATAAAAACCTTAATAGTGTTTGAGGGACAATTTGGAAATTAAATGAAAAAGGAAACAGAGATTTGTAAAAGGATAAGAGAGAATTGGTTTATAAGAAAAAGTTGAATTTAATTTCCTTAAGTATTAGCCAACATTTTTAATATTTTCTCGGATCCCTATTTTATTTTCCTCAGCTTTCTGTTCACTTATATATCCAATTTTTAAGAGTTCATCTATGGCTAAATAATAAATAATCAGTAGTTCATTACCATAACCTAATGGATTTAATACACCCCTATACATATGATGTTTACCACTTTCAACTTCATCGCCAGCGATATTAGCTATCATTATATAAACTGTTTGATGAACTGATTTCGATTCCCTAACCATAGAAACTATTTTTTCAGGGGATTTCGATATAACATCTTTAATAGTATTACTAATTAAATGAAATGCAGAAGAATTAAAATTACTTTCTGCTGCTTCCAAAGCGTTCAAAATTGATTTGATTTCGTCAGGCTTAAAAATTTTATCAAATAATTTCATCCTGCTATCTATTTCTTTGTTCTATTATAAAATCTGCTTTCTCTGGCCAATCATTAGGTTTACCCCATTTAACAAGTCTATTTTGGTAAAAATAAAACCACAGGAAATCTTTAATTAAATATCCTCCAACTCCACTCCAATAATTATGTTGTAGCTCTAAAGCCTCTATTACTTCACCTGATACATAAGTTTGGCCTCGCATTCTAAGACTCGGCATAACCGTTTTTACTTCTTGTTTCGACATGCCTAATGTGATTCTATCTAATTCTTCTGCATAAGCTTCATTAATAGGGGAATAGCTTAAGCTATACATACTATTAGAACAATTAATTTGAAGAATTAGTGCTGTGAAAATTGACAATACTACGAATATTTTTTTCATATAGAACTCTCTAATACTCTCTTCCCGATGTTATTTAGACGGGCGGTAGAATTACATTTTTTGATATTTTCTTCTTATTATAATAAATATTCTTGTTTTCATATTTCTTTAAATAACTAATAGTTTTATCAATTGTTAATGCAAATTTATTAAAATCCTCTAGCTCATTTATCATTCCCTTTATTTCATGATTATTATATGCTTTCCACTTATAATGGATAAATGAATTTCTTTTTTCAAATACTTTTTCGATTACTTTCAAATGAGAATTATTTAAAGGTCTTAATTGAAGAAGCTGCCATAACCAGGTGGTCTTATTTTTTAAATTTGTCGAGCGTATTATATCTTGATAATAAGTAAGGTTAATATTTTTTCTTTTAAGAGATATTAAAATAATATTATTGAACCAATGTTCTAACCAAAGAGCATAAAAAACAATTGCAGAATGATAATCAGAATTATTTAAAAAATATTTTGCATTAAATAATAATCCCTTTGTAAAATCTAATGATAATTCAAAATCTAATATTGTGGTAGTGTCTTTCCATAAATAATTTTTTATTTCAAGTCGAATTTGTTCATCTGTTTTACCTTTGGTTTTAATAATTCCATCACGAATTAAATTTTTGCTTAACTCATCAATAATTTCTTTTGTTTTATCTTTTTGCATATTAAAATTATTATCTTTTAACTTAATTATAAACAACTGTCAATTACTATCGTATTATTTTGTATTTGTATTGTGCGGGTTGTACTCTATATTATTTTCCTATGCTTAATTTCATTAATAATTTATTTTAATTCAATAACCAAATTAAAATTATGTTAAAACAATTATTACGTTTGCCAGATACTAAACTTATTAGCATATTTCTTTAACCTTAATCTTATTGCTATGAAGATCTTAAAATTCTTTCTTTTTATACTCCCAACAATTGCATTCATAATAATTCTTTCTGCAAGAGAATTAAGAGAAGGGGAGCTTGGTACAATTTCCAATCCTATAAAATTATATTTCACTCCTTCTGTAGATGCGCAAAGGATAACAACAAATGCAAAAGATCTTACAGATTTTCTTGAGAAAGAAACCGGCTATTATTTTGTAACTGCTGTTCCTGCAAGCTTTATAGCAGTAGTTGAAGCGTTCGGAACAGGCAAAGCTGATATTGCAAGCATTAATACTTTTTCCTACCTGATGGCTAATGAAAAATATGGAGCTGAAGCTAAGCTAAGAATTGTAAGAGACGGCGGCGAAATAAATTACAAGGGGCAGTTCATAACAAGATTTGATTCGGGAATTGAGACTCTTGCTGATATCCAGGGAAGAACAATGGCGTATGTTGACCCTTCTTCTACATCAGGTTTTATACTTCCAAAAGCTATGCTTGATAAGATGAAAATTAAACCGAGTGAAACGGTCTTTGCAATGAAACATGATAATGTGGTGATAATGATTTATCAAAGACAGGTTGATGCTGGTGCAACATATTATGCTCCGCCTCATCCGGAAACCGGTGAAATACTCGATGCAAGAATGCGGGTTAAGACACAGTTCCCTGATGTTGAAAAGAAAGTAAAAATAATCGGGTTCACTGAAGAGATTCCGAACGATCCATGGGTTTTCAGGAAAGATATGGATGAAGAGATGAAAGAAAAAATAATTGGCGGACTCATAAAATATATGAAGACGGAAAAAGGGCAGAAGGCTATGTATGAGATTTATGATATTATTGATTTAATTCCTACTAAAGATAGTGATTATGACAAGCTAAGAAATATGCTGAGGGAACAGGGAATATCATTTGAGAAGCTGGTAAAGAAATGATATTTGAAATAAAAAAAGACAAATTATTTATAAATTATCAGGGCTCTTAGCATTGTTATTTTTCTATCGTCAGTCTGAGCGGAGTCGAAGACTGACATTCCCTGCGAATTCACACTTCGACTTCGCTCAGTGTGACGGACAAAGCAATTTTTCACACGACCATTGGTTAAGAGATATATATTATTTTTTATTAATAAAGAAATGATACTCGAAGTAAAGAACCTTCATAAAATTTATAACAACGGAACTCACGCACTTAAAGGTGTTTCATTTTCAGTTGAGGCGGGAGAATTTCTTGTAATTATAGGTCTCAGTGGTTCAGGTAAATCAACTCTGCTTCGCTGTATAAACCATTTGATTGAACCTACATCAGGTAAGATAAAATTTCTTGATAGGGATATAACTCATATTAAAGGCGAAGAATTAAGAAAAGTAAAATCACAGATTGGAATGGTCTTTCAGCAGTTCAATCTTATAAAAAGAAGATCTGTTTTAACAAATGTAATAACAGGAAAATTAGGAACGCTCTCTACATTTGATTCTATACTTGAAAAATTTGATAAAGAAGTCATTAATGAAGCATACAGAAATCTTGAAACTGTTGGGATAAGCGAAAAAGCAAAATTAAGAGCTGATTCTTTAAGCGGAGGACAGCAGCAGAGAGTTGCGATTGCAAGAAGTCTAATGCAGAATCCAAAACTGCTTCTTGCAGATGAACCTGTTGCATCTCTCGATCCTGCAACATCAAATTCTGTTATGCATTATTTTGAAAAGATAAATAAAGATTTGGGTACGACTGTAATTTGTAATCTTCATTTTTTAAGTCTTGTAAGAAGATATGCAACCAGGGTTTTAGCATTAAAAGATGGTGAGATCATTTATGAAGGTCTCCCTCACGAGATTGATGAAACATGGTTCAAAACAATTTATGGTGAAGAAGCTGAAGAGGTTGAAATAAGATGATAGCCGAACCTGAAGTTGAAATTCATCCCCAAAAAATTATTGACAGGAATAAGCTGAGAGAAGATAAGTTTAACTTTGTCAAAGCTATTCTGCTCGATATTTTTCTTGTCTTTTATTCACTCATAGTTTTACAGCGTGCAATTTATTATAAATTCATTCTTGATCTTCGTGAATTACCTTTCTCCTGGAATGAAATTGGAATCGTTTTTATTATCAGTGTTGTAGTTGGAATTGTCTGGGCTTCAACTAAAACTTCCTTATCCTGCAAACTTTTTGGAATTGCAAAAGACAATAAAGTAACCAAATGGACAGTTGAACTTTTCGGGTGGTTCCTCTTCAACATTACTTTTATTGCCGGCTGGATTGTTACAAAGCTTTCTCTTGTAGATATCTTCAGCAGTGAAGGAATTCAGGGTGCACAGAGAATTTTTAGTGCTTTATTTCAACCGGAAATGGGAATCTTTGATGATGCTTTATTTGCAATAATAGAAACAATCTACATTGCACTTCTTGCGACATTAATTTCTATTCCGCCAACCCTTATTCTCAGTTTTTTTACAGCAAGAAATCTTATGCGGGATAATAAAATATCTTTTGCTATCTATTATGTATTAAGGTTAATCCTGAACTTCGTAAGATCAATTGAGCCATTGATATGGGCAATAATATTTTCTGTTTGGGTTGGAATCGGTCCTTATGCAGGAATGATTGCTCTTCTTGTTCACACAATTGCTTCAAATGCAAAACTTTATTCAGAGGCAATTGAAACAATTGAAGAAGGTCCGGTTGAAGCAATATCGGCCACAGGTGCAAATAAAATACAGGTAGTGTGGTATGCAGTTGTTCCCCAGATTATGCTTCCTTTTCTTTCCTTTACAATTTACCGCTGGGATATAAATGTAAGAATGGCAACAATAATTGGTCTTGTTGGCGGCGGTGGAATTGGTACAATGCTAATGCAGTACCAGGGCTTAGCAAGATGGCATGAAGTTGGTCTTATAATTTTAATGATTGCATTTGTAGTTTGGGTAATGGATTATATAAGCGCAAGGATAAGGGAAGCGATTTATTGATTATTCGTCAACCTGAACTTGTTTCAGGTTCTCTTGTGTCAGAGATTCCGAAACAAGTTCGGAATGACACTTAAAACTTAACAATAAGTTAACATTGGTTAATAAATCCGGTTTCTTATTCTACATATATTTTACAGTTCGATAAAAATTTTGTGAATAAAATCAGAGGGCAAACAATGAAAAAAAATTTATTTAATCTTCTTATTATAGTTTTTGCTGCAGGTATTCTGTTTTGGGGCTGCAAAAAGAAAGAAGGTGCTGAAAAATCAGTAATTACAGTGAAAGGTTCTGATACAATGGTAAACTTATCCCTGAAGTGGGCTGAAGTTTACATGCAAAAAAATCCCAATGTATCTATCCAGATAACAGGTGGCGGATCGGGTACCGGGGTTGCAGCTTTACTTAACGGAACTACTAATATTGCCAATTCGAGCAGAGAGCTAAAAGAAAATGAGTTACAGCAAGCAACTCAAAGAGGAATTACACCAAAAGTTTATGAAGTTGCTCTTGATGGAATTGCAGTTATTGTTCATACCGATAACCCTTTAAGCACTTTAACTGTTCAGCAAGTTGCAGATATTTTTACAGGTAAAATTAAAAACTGGAAAGATGTTGGTGGGAAAGATGCCCCGATTACTTTATACGGAAGAGAGAACAGCAGCGGCACTTATGAATTTTTCAGAGAACATGTTTTACTTCAAAAAGATTATGCTACCAACACACAGGTTTTACAAGGTACATCTGCTTTAGGTGAAGCTGTTGCAAGAGATGTAAAAGGAATCGGCTATGGAGGTGTTGGTTATTTTGCATTAAGAAATGATGTTAAAATTATTGGTGTAAAGGCAGATAAAGATGCTGAAATAATCTATCCTGCTAAAGATGGAAAAGTTAATTACAATGATATCTGGGACGGAACTTATTCTATATCCAGATATCTTTATTGTTTTACAGATGGCAAACCGAAACCGGAAGTTCAGGCTTTTCTTGATTTCATTGTTTCAAATGAAGGACAGGAATTAGTAAAACAAATGGAATATATTCCGCTACCGAGTAAATAAGTCCTTGCATGAATGCATGGGTGTATGAACGTATAAATATAAGAGATGCAACCATGCAGTCATGCAACCATGCTTTGAACTTAGTGTTAAGATTAACTAAACAAAAAAACTTAACTAAAGAAAATAAAAAATATCGTAGAGACACATACATAAAACAACTTAGTTGAAAAACTAAGATAGTGTTTTAAGAAAGAGAGAGAGAGTTGAAGCACTATTTTTTAGTTTTTATTTCTGTTGTTTGTGCAACAGGAATATTCGGGCAAAACGGAAAGATCTCCGGAAATATGTTTGGGGATTATTTTTATAATATTTCAAGGGATCCTTTAATTGATTCCTTAAGTAATATCGCTCTTCCCGGGGAAAAAGATTTTAATGGTTTTCAGTTTAGAAGAATTTACTTCACTTATGATTATAAAATCTCTGAAACTTTTGATACAAGATTCAGGCTTGAAGCTGACCAAATTGCCAACACAAGTAATGGAAAAATAGGTATTGCATTGAAGGATGCTTATCTGAAATGGAAAAATATATTTGCAAACAACGACTTAATTATCGGATTACAGCCTACCCCCGCATTTGAAGTTTCTGAAGGAATATGGGGTTACCGCCCGTTGGAAAAAACTATCATGGATCTTAGAGGAATAGTTTCTTCGCGTGATATCGCAGTATCTTTAAAAGGTATGTTTGATAATTCCGGTAATCTTAATTATTGGGTTATGATTGGTAATAACGGTGGTAATTCTCCGGAGATTGATAAGTACAAAAGATTTTATGGACATCTTTACTTTAAACCTTTAACAAATTTTTATATTACTCTTTATGGTGATCTTAAAATCAGGCCTTCATTAATAGTTAGTTCTGTTACTTTAAATAATAATGATATTACTACAGCTCTTTTTGCAGGTTATAGTGAGAAAGATAAATTTAGTTTAGGAATTGAAGGCTTCCTTCAAATGAGAGAAAATGGTTTTATTGAACAGTCTGAATCAAGCTTACTTTATCAAACTAAAAATGCTTCTGGTATTTCCGTTTTTAGTTCATATAATTTTTCATCAATGACAGGAGCAGTTGTAAGGTTTGATCATTTTGATTCTAATTTAGATTCTGATTTCACCGGTGATTCAAGAAATTTTTATATTCTCAGTTTTGTCTTTAAACCGGATACAGCAGTTTCGTTTATGCCTAATGTGCTGATTGAAACTTATGAATCTTTAGATGGAAATAATTATGATACCTCTGTTACCGGCAGAATAACTTTCTATTATAGTTTTCTTTGATCTTATGATTAAAATAAATTCTGGTGTTCAGAATAATTTCATTAAAAAAATTATTATTTTTTTTAATTATTTGATAATTGTCATAAAACTGTTCCTCTATTTCGTCCCTAAAGGGACTTGGAATTTCGAGGGGTAACATAATCTATAAATATTTTGTCCTTAGCAGGACAGTTTAGATAAGCAACTCAAAATGATTTGTCCCTTAGGGACAAAATATTTATAGCTTATTTGATCACAGTGGAATTAGAAGTCCCGTAGGGACGAAATATAAAATTGATTGAGAAGATTTAGGAAAAAATATTGATAGCAGAACAATCAAATACTAGTGATACAAAAACTCCTGAAAGACCTTTCGAATCTTCCTTCGGAAAAAAGATAAAGAAGTCTACCCGCATTAAAGAAAAAGTAATTAAATACTTCTTTGCTATTAATGGTGCAATGGCTCTTGTATTTATAATACTGATTTTTGTTTTCTTATTTAAGGAAGGATTCAAAGCACTTGAGCATATCGGGCTTCTTGATTTCATTTATTTTGATCAGGTGCAGGCAGATGGTTCTGTTCAAAGAGTTTATCAATGGTATCCTACTTCAGTTGAAGCAAGGTTTTCATTAGTTCCATTAATTCTTGGAACATTGTTAACTGCAATTCCTGCTACAATAATTTCTACAATTTTTGGTGTAGCAGCAGGTATTTATCTTTCTGAAGTTGCAAACCCAAACCTGAAAGAATTCCTTAAACCAATGATTGAATTATTTGCAGGAATACCAACAGTGGTTTTAGGTTTTATAATGCTTGTTGTTGGTGCATCATTCTTTAATGACCTTCTTAATCCTGAAAACAGGTTAAATGCTTTTATTGCTTCGCTCGGTTTGTCTTTCGTTATAATTCCTATCATAGCTTCTTTAACAGAAGATGCACTTCATTCTATTCCTAATGATTTACGAATGGCTTCTTACGGATTGGGTGCAACCAAATGGCAAACCATAAGACACGTAATTCTTCCAGCAGCATTCAGCGGAGTATCTGCAAGCATTATTCTTGGTTTTGGCAGGGCCATTGGTGAAACTATGATTGTTCTTATGGCTTCGGGGAATGCTGCAAATATTACTGCAAATATTTTTGAGAGCATAAGAACTATGACTGCGACTATTGCTGCGGAAATGGGTGAGGTATCTCAGGGTTCTGATCATTATTATGCTTTATTTTTTATAGGAATTGTTCTTTTTACAATAACTTTCTTTCTTAATCTTATTGCGGAAATAATTATTAACAAGATGAGAAAGAAAAATACTTTTTAGCAGATGGAACAGTTAAAGAAGAAACATAAAGATATACAGGGAATAATTTTTATAAATCTTACAAGGTTGATATTCCTTATTCTTGTTTTTGTACTGGTTTTACTTTTAGGACAAATTGTTGTTGAAGGATCCGGAATACTCTCTTTAGAATTTATTTTTGATTCTCCCCGCAACAATATGACTGAAGGAGGAATTGGTCCTGCTATTTTTGGAACTGTAGCCGTAACATTCATCATGGTGCTCTTTGCTGTTCCTCTTGGAGTTTTTTCAGCTATCTATCTTAATGAATATGCAAAGGATACTTTTTTCACAAGAGTAATTAGAACATCAATAAATAATCTTGCGGGAGTTCCTTCAATTGTTTTTGGTTTATTTGGCTTGGGTTTCTTCATTCTTTTTATTGGAAGAAGCCTGGATGATGTTTTGGAAACAGGTTTACTCTTTGGTCAGCCGGCGTTATTATGGGCATCAGCTACACTTGCTGTTCTTGTTTTACCAATTGTAATTGTTTCAACTCTTGAAGCGCTTAATTCAGTTCCCAAAACACATAGAGATGCTTCGTATGGATTGGGGGCAACAAAATGGCAAACCATAAAACATGTTGTACTTCCGCAGGCAAGACCAGGGATTTTAACAGGAACAATTCTGGCAATAAGCCGAGGCGCCGGGGAAACAGCTCCAATTCTTTTTTTAGGTGCAGCTTTCTTTCTTCCCAATCTTCCTGTTGTGGATCTTTGTATCGGTGATTACTGCATCCCGATGATTAATCCTACAGAGCAATTTATGTATCTTGCATATCATATTTTTATTTTGGCAACACAGTCATCAAACCCGACTAAATCTTTGCCGATTCAATATGGATCAACATTGGTTCTTATTGCATTAACTTTTTTGCTGAACATAACAGCAATTCTCTTCAGGTACAGGTTTAGAAAAATATTGGGAAGATTATGAAGAAAATCTTTCACGTAACACAGATTATTTATCTGTGCTACGATTTTATTAAAGTATAATTTGTTTTAAGATGAAAGACGTAAAAATATTAGTTAATAGTCTCGATCTTTTTTATGGCGAGAAACAAGCTTTAAAAAATATTTCGATGGAAATTCCTGCTAAAAAGGTAACAGCTTTTATTGGTCCGTCGGGCTGCGGCAAATCAACCTTTCTGCGGGTTCTTAACAGGATGAATGATTTGATTGATCATGTTAAAATTCAGGGGGAAGTATTGATTGAAGGTGTAAACATTTATGATAAGCAGATTGATGTTGTAAATCTCCGGAAAAGGATCGGGATGGTTTTTCAAAAATCAAATCTTTTTCCAAAAACCGTTTATGAAAATCTCATTTATGGTTTAAAGATAAACGGTGTTAATAATAAAAAAGTGCTTGATGAAACAGTCGAAAAAACTTTAAAGCAGGCTGCTTTATGGAATGAAGTTTATGACAGGCTTAATGAACCGGCACTTAGTTTATCCGGTGGACAGCAGCAGAGACTTTGTATTGCACGTGCTCTTGCAGTTGAACCTGAAATAGTTCTTATGGATGAACCGGCAAGTGCTCTTGATCCATTATCCACCGCTAAAATTGAAGAGCTTATTCACGAGTTAAAAACAAAATATACTATAGTTATCGTTACACATAATATGCAGCAGGCAGCAAGAGTAAGTGATCAGACTGCATTCTTTTATCTTGGTGAATTAATTGAATATGATAAGACATCAAAAATATTTACTAATCCTTCAAAGAAGCAGACCGAAGATTATGTAACCGGAAGGTTTGGTTAGTTACAATGAAAAATTAAAAATTAAAAATTAAAAAACGATCTCATAAATTTTTAATTTATAATTTTTAATTTATAATTTAGCATTTAAGAAATTACAAGGTTATTAAATGGAAAGACAAGTTGATCAGCAGCTTGAAAAGCTGAAAATAAGAATATTGAAAATGTGCTCGCTTGTTGATGAACAGGTAGAGATGGCAATAAGATTAATAGAAGAAGGGGATCCTTCACTTGCCGATATTATTATGGAAAAAGAGAAGAAGGTAGATAAATATGATGTTAAGATTGATAAGATATGCCAGAAAATTTTTGCATTAAACCAGCCGGTTGCAATGGATCTTCGGCTGATTATGTCTGCCCTTACCATCAACACAAATCTTGAAAGGATGGGGGATATAGCCGTTAACATTGTAGAAAATTCAAAACTTATCGAGAAGAAACCTGAGTGGATTAATAAAACTCATTTTGCTGAGATGGCAAAGATTGCAAGAGAAATGATTCGTCTCTCTATTGATTCCTTTATACAGGATGATGCACAGCTTGCTAAAAAAGTTATTGAAACTGATAGGATTCTCGATCAGCACAATAAAGAGAATCACCAGATACTTATTGATATTATGAAAAAGAATCCTGATGATATACAAACTGCAGTTGCATTACTTGTTATTTCCCGCCAGCTTGAAAGATTAGGCGACCATGCAACAAACATTGCAGAAGATGTGTATTTTATTGTTGAAGCGAGAATGGTAAAGCATAAATATGAAAAGTATTTGTTCAGTGAAGAAGCTGAGGATGAAGAAGAATAGGTTATAGGTATAAAGGTATATGGGTATAAGGTATAGGGAAAATAATCTATACTATATATGCTATCCTTGTAAACTCCAATTCATTTGATAATATTATTCAGGCTTTCGAAAAGTAAATCTTTAGAATTTTGAATCGTACCATCACTCCTTATATCATTAAGCTTTTTACCAAAGAGAATTCCCCAGCTTTGAATAGCTAAAAACTTCGGCAAGTCTGGATTCATTGATTGAATTTTGCCGTTGTAAAGAGTGCTTAGTACAAGCTTCAAAACCTCTTCCTCATTTTGGAGAAGTTTTTTAAGAATTTCCTGTTCCTTTTCAAGTCCCTCTTCTTTTAAAACTCTTATCATTACATCATAAAGCAGTTTGTATTTGTTATATAACTCCTGTTTGTAATTAAAATATTCAACAAATCTTTCTTTAAATGAAAGCTGCTCATTATTAAAAATTTGTTTGATGTCTTCAATGAACAGGGACGCATCATATTCCATTGTTTGGTAGAAAAGTTCCTCCTTAGATTTGAAGTAATGATAGATTGTTGCTTTACCGATCCTAAGGTCGCGGGCAATTTCAGTAAGTGTTGTTTTATTTAAGCCATGACGGGCAAAACGTTTTGCGGCAGTCTTTATTATCTGGGTTTTACGATCGTTGTCCAAAATAACCCTCTCTCATTTACCCTGAATTAAAATAACCAGAATAAGATAATAATTAAAAATTTAAAAACTAATATTGAGTTTTAAATAATTTAGAAATGCAATAATTAATAAGGTAAATCCGGAAGAGTGGAAATGATGGAGTGTTGGAATAATGGAGATTTTATTGATACAACATTCCAAATACTACATTACTCCAACATTCCAGGTTTTTAATTCTAACCTGCAACTAATTTCTTAGCTTCTTCAATAAGGTGCTCTGCTTTCTTTTTACTTTCTTTTATCATCTCCTCAGCTTTTTCTTTTCCGGTTTCATAATACTCATTTACTTCATCGACAAAATCTTCTTTTACATTAGAGATTTTTCTTCTTAATTTTTTACCGGATATTGGTGAGTAAAGTAAAGCTACAATACTACCAATTAATCCTCCCGCCAGGAACCCCGTTAAAAAAGCTGATATTCTCTCATTTTCTTTTGCCATTTGCTCCTCCTTTATTTTTCTTATTAAGAGATATAATTAGAATATAAGCTTTACTTATCAAACATAAAGTGATCTACCGCTAAGAAAGACTTTAAGTCCTTCTTTTTCCAATAAGAAAAATTCCTATCATTAGCATACCTGCTATAAAACCGCCAACATGAGCTCCGTATGCAATTCCACCTTCCTCACCGCCGAGCATACCTAAACCGCTTATTATCTGGAAAACAAACCATAACCCAATTGCAACTATAGCAGGTACATCAGTAAGGAAATAAAACATTATAACACGTACTCTTTTCTTTGGATACAAAATAAGGTAAGCTCCTAAAATACCCGATATAGCTCCCGAAGCTCCTAATGTTGGAATGAGTGGATTTCCTCCGATAGCATATGTAACAATTATATGAGCTGCCGAAGCAAGTATTCCTGATAGAATGTAAAAGAAGAAATACCTGATATGGCCCAGCCTGTGTTCAATGTTATCACCAAAGACAAAGAGAAAAAGCATATTACCAAAAATATGTGCAATGCTTCCATGCATAAATACTGAAGTAAAAAAAGTTATATAAACAGAAAAAGGTGTGGGCTGCAGACCAGTAACATGCAATTGTTGACCGGATAATGGATCAACTAATATTCTATCATCTGTTACTATATCTTTTCCGGAAACAATCTCTTCAGGAACAAGAGAAAATGAATAAGTGAAGATTTCATTTGTACCTAAACCCTGCAGAAAGAAAAATACAAGTATGTTGGTAATGATTAATAAATAGTTTATAAAAGGAGTTGTTGTTCTGTCTCGATTATCATCACTGATGGGAAGCATGAAAATTCCTACATTTAAAAATTTAAAGATTGCTAAATTGGTAATTATAATCTTGCAATCTTCAGCTTACTCCGAAAAGTAGTTCTAAAGATTTTGGGCTAAAGCCCATAGACTTTGTTTATTTTTTAACCCCAGCCTAAAGAGGCTGTGTTAAAATTCTAAATATATCGGTAGTCGCAACCTTCAGGTTTCGAAATAAAGCCGTTATCGCCGCCTATAGCGGGGCGGCTACCATCAATATTCTTATTCTCACACAGGCTCTTAAGGCTGGGGTTACTCAAAATCAATCCTAAGTGGGCTTTAGCCCGAACATATAAACTTTTTGACAAGGCTCAATTTTTTAATCTTGCAATCTTGGAGTTTTGAAATTTTGTAATCAGAGTATTGAACAAAAGAGCAAAAATAATCACAACCAAACAACCAATCAGGTTGAACCAGAGAAAAGGTATTTCCGTAAAGATAAAACAATAAAGAACAACTATCTCTGCCAGCAAGGCTGCTATAAAAGTTGGTGTGCCCCGAATCTTCTTTAAATAAAAAGCGACAAGAAATATTCCCAGAATTGTTCCATAAACAAGTGAGCCGAGAATATTTACTGCTTCAATTAAAGTTCCGAGACTATTTGCAAAAAGAGCAAATATGATTGCATAAATTCCCCAAAAGACAGTAGCAATTTTGGAAATTTTAAGATAGTGAGATTCTGAGGCATTTTTGTTAATAAGTCTTTTATAAATATCAATTACTGTTGTTGAGGCAAGAGCATTAAGCTCTGCGGAAGTTGATGACATCGAAGCTGAGATAATTGCTGCGAGTACAAGTCCGATTAACCCAATGGGTAGATAATTTATAACAAAACTTAAAAAAATATAATTAGTATCATTCTCATCGGCACCAGGGTTTGTTTTTTTAATAAGTGAAATTGCTTCACTCCTTACTTGCTTTTCTTCTATAGTAAGGTCATTTATTTTTGTTTCAATTGATTTAACCTGTGATTCTTTTTTTTCATCAATGGATGTAAGCATTTCCCTGATGTGCAATTGTTTTTCGTTATTCAGGTTCTCATACTTCTTTTCAAGATTTGCGTATTGCTCTGCATAATATCCTGATTTTACATAACCCTCCTGTACAGGATTAAAGAATAAAGGGGGAGTAACAAACTGGAAAAAAACAAAAACCATTGCTCCTGTTAAAAGAATAAAAAACTGCATTGGGATCTTTACAATTCCATTCGTCAATAATCCCATTCTGCTTTGAGTAATTGAGCTTCCGCCAAGATATCTCTGAACCTGGGATTGATCAGTTCCAAAATATGAAAGCATTAAAAAAGTTCCGCCAATTATACCCGACCAGAATGTGTATCTGTTTGAAAGATCAAAAGAAAAATCTATCGCATTAAACTTTCCCATTTTGCCTGCAACAAAAGCTGCATCCTTAAATGAAATATCAGCAGGAAGAAGAATAATTATTGTGAGAAATGCTGTAACCATTCCTGTTGTAATAATTATCATCTGTAGAATATGGGTTTTATTAACGGCATTAGAACCCCCAATAGAAGTATACAGGATTACCAAACCCCCTATTGTAAAAATTGCAATAGTAATATTCAGGTTAAGCAAAACTGATAAGATTAATGCTGGTGCAAAGATTGTGAATCCGGCTGCAAGTCCTCTTTGAGTAAGAAATAAAACACTTCCAAGCACTCTGTTCTTTAAGTCAAATCTTTTTTCAAGATACTCATAAGCAGTATAGATATTCAGCCTGTGAAATATTGGAACTGCAGTAATGCTGAGAATTATCATTGCAATTGGCAATCCAAGATAGAATTGGACGAAACGCATTCCATCTACATAAGCTTGTCCCGGTGTTGAAATAAAAGTGATAGCACTTGCCTGTGTTGCCATTATTGAGAGTGTAACAATATACCAGGGAGTTGAACGGTTTGCACGGATATAACCATCCATATCCTTTGTCTTTCTTGTTTTCCAGGTACCGTATGCAGCAACAAAAACAATAAAGCCGCACATTAAAATCCAGTCAACGGCACTCAATCGAAAGCCTTAGAGAAATAGTAGAAGAAGATTATTAATACTATAAGAACAATCAATACAAAAGAATAAATTTTTCGCCAAGAACCCAAAACGGGCGGTGTATCATCTGTATGGGAATTTTCTTTCTTTAATTCTTCCATCGTTTGAGCATTTTAAGTTTTACATTCTAAATTATACATTTTCTTATATTTATCCATCTGAATTTAATATAGATTGAAATTTAAATGATTAAGATAAAAGATTTTGACATAGGCGGTGGAAATACTTTTGTTTTAATTGCAGGACCCTGCGTTGTTGAAAATGAAAAGCTTGCTTTTGAAACAGCAGAAGAAATAAAGAAGATTACCACCGAACTTAAAATTCCTTTCATTTACAAATCAAGTTATAAGAAAGCAAACAGAACAAGCATCTCATCATTTATAGGAATTGGAGATGATGAGGCAATTAATATTCTCACTAGAATCAGAAAAGAATTTGCTGTTCCTGTTTTAACGGATATCCATCTCCCTGAAGAAATAGTAAAGCTGAATGAAGCAGTTGATATCTTACAAATCCCCGCTTTCTTATGCAGACAGACTGAATTATTGATTGCTGCTGGAAAAAGTGGTAAGATAATCAATATTAAAAAAGGACAGTTCCTTGCACCTGAGGATATGCAATATGCAATTGAGAAAGTTTCTTCAACTGGAAATAAAAAGATACTTTTAACTGAAAGGGGAACCACTTTTGGTTATCATAATCTTGTTGTTGATATGCGTTCTCTTGTAATTATGAAGAAGCTAGGATATCCTGTAATTATGGATGCAACTCATTCTGTACAATTACCAAGTGCAGGTGTTCAAACAAGTGGTCAGCCCGAATTCATTAAACCTTTGGCTCGAGCTGCTGCTGCTGTTGGCATTGATGGTTTGTTCCTTGAAGTTCATCCTGAACCTGAAAAAGCTTTGAGCGACGCAGCAAGCCAGTTTCCATTAAAAGATCTGAAAGAATTTCTTTTAAGTATTAAAGAGATTGATTCTTTAGTTAAAAACAATTCATAAAATTTTTATGACTAACGGAATAACTTTCCCTCGCAGTCTAACTTCGATTGAAAATATGGTTTTATTTTCTGTTCTTCCAGAAAACAAAGCAGGATATAATTCTTATAGAAATAAAATAAAAGCTTTGGTTGTTACAGGACTTGGCAGGTTTGGCGGCGGGAACTTTATCTTAGGAAAAGAAAATACACAACCTGATTTATCATTTCCTTCTTCACCGGTCTTTGCAATCGGTACCAACGTCTATAAAGAAGGAACTATTGATATTACTATTCACGAAGAAGTTGATGATGAAATTGAATTTGATATTTCTATAATGAATCAGTTCCACCAGGAGGGATCAATTCCTGAAACATTAACAGAAATAAAAAGATGGAATTATTCCGAATGGAACCCCGGCGATAAAGCTCCGAATGACAGTTCTTATGTAAGGGAAGTAAAAATTATTGAGAACAAATATATTCTTGCAATTGCACCTTATCATAAAAGAATCTGGCTGCACGAATATAAAAGTGGAATAAATTTACTCATCCCGCTTTCAAATTTTTATAATGAATTAATGAGAGTCTGCAGCATAAAGGATACAAAGGTTGCATTAAATCCGTCTTCATTTTTTGAGAACCTTAAGAATTTTAGTGATGTTGAATTGAAGCTTGCATTCCTTAGTTATAATAAATATTTAAAAAGAATTAATATTAAGGAACCAATTCCCATTGATTCACCAGCAAAAAAAGAGAAGAAATTTTTTTCATTTTTCAGGAAAGGTAAAAATTGACTAACGAAGAAATTAAAAGTAAAGGTAAAGAAGTAATTAAGATTGAAACAAGCACCATTGCTGATCTTCGTGAAAGTATAGATGATGAGTTTGTTAAAGCAGTAAAAATTTTATTTGAGTGTAAAGGAAGAGTTGTTTTAACCGGAATGGGGAAATCTGGATTAATTGCAAGAAAGATAGTTGCTACATTAAACTCAACCGGTACAGCATCAATTTATCTTCACCCTACTGATGCACTTCATGGTGATCTTGGAATGGTAAGAAAAGAAGATGTGGTAATTTTAATTTCAAAAAGCGGTGCAACTGAGGAGCTTGCTAATCTTATTCCAATGCTGAAAAGACTGAATGTTAAACTTATTGCAATGGGAGGAAGCAGGAACAGCAGGCTTGAATCTGAGTGTGATGTTTTTCTTGATATCAGTGTTAAAGAAGAAGCTTGTCCATTTGATCTTGCACCTACCTCATCAACAACTGCTGCACTTGTTATGGGCGATGCACTCGCTGTTGTTTTACTGCAGATGAGAGAATTTACTAAAGAAGATTTTGCTGTATTACATCCTGGCGGAAGTTTGGGTAAACGTCTCTCACTTTCAATAAAAGAGATAATGCATAAGGATGATAGAATTCCTGTAGTGAAAGAAGATACTCCCATTAAAGATGTTATTTTTGAAATAACTTCAAAAAGGCTTGGAACAACTACAGTGGTTGATAGTGATGGAATTCTTAAAGGTGTAATTACTGATGGAGACTTAAGAAGACTGCTTGAAAGAACTTTGGATATTAAAGACCTAAAGGCAAAAGATATTATGTCAAAAAATCCTAAAGTTATGAGGGATCATTATCTCGCTTCTTTTGCTTTACAGACGATGGAGAATTATAAAATCACAACACTTATTATAACTGATAGTGTAAATAAACCTGTTGGAATAATTCATCTGCACGATCTTGTTAATCTTGGTCTAAGGCAAAGATGAGAATACTTCTGCTTTCTTTCTCATTTTTAATTTTAACTTCATGTTCAGACGAAAAAATAAAGCCTTCAATTGACCCATCACTTAATGTTGAAGAGCTTCCTGCCCAGGAAAGCTGGGATGCCACAGTTTTCTTTTCAGATTCAGGTAAAACCACTGCAATTCTTATAGCAGGTCATCTTCGTATGTTTAGCGAAAGACAGGAGACTCTTCTTGACAAGGGAATTAAAGTAGATTTTTATAATGAAGAAGAAATAAAAACAACAACTCTCACCGCTGAAAGAGGTAGAGTTGATGATGCAACAAGAGATCTGTATGCTATGGATAGAGTTGTTGTTGTAAGTGACAGTACTTCAATCCAAACAGAAGAACTGAAATGGAGAAATTCGGATAAAAAAATTGTCTCTGATAAATTTGTTACAATAATTTCTCCTAAAGAAAAAATTCAGGGTTATGGCTTTGAGTCTGATCAGCATTTGCAGAATTACGTTATTTATAATATTACGTATGTTACCAGAAGGGACACGTTGTAGAGTTCAAGTTCAAGTGTAAGTTCAAGTTCAAGAACAAGAATTTCTTGGAACTTTATTCTTCTTGAACTTGATCTTGAACTTGAACTTAAGTGTAGTCTTTCAAGAAATGAAAAATCTATTTATAACAATACTTTGCTTAGTATATTCCAATAGTGGTTATTCCCAGCAGGATGAATACATAACTGTTGTTGGTGACAGCCTTATTGGAAGAGTAATTAATGGCGAAACAGTTCGCGAAGTTTATGGGAATGTTGTCCTCACACAAGGAGATGTTGTAATTACTTGCAATAAAGCTATTCAGTTCATTGCAAGAAATGAAGCGGACCTTGTTGGTAATGTTATTGCTAAACAGGATAGCCTTACTATAACAACTGAAGAAGCTCATTATTTTGGTGATCAGAAAAAGGCTACAAGCTATGCAGGTGTTAAACTTGATGATCAGAAAGTTATTCTTACAGCAGATTCTGGTGATTATTTTTTTGATGAAGATAAAGCTGTGTTTAAAAGCAACGTAACACTTTTTGATACAACTGCAACGTTGACGTCGAATGAATTAACTTATTATAAAGAAGAAGACAGGATGATTGCTGTTGATGATGTTAAAATCGTTCAGGAAGGAAATATCATTCACGCTGATAGCTTGGAATATTTCAGAGAAACCAGAATTACTTTTGCAAGCGATAATGTTTCTATTTATAATCCTGAAAATAATGTTCAGATATTTGGAGATCATCTTGAGGATTATGCGGGAAAATATTATTCCTTAATTGATAAAAATCCTTTGCTTATTCAGATTGATACTTCTTATTCAGAAAGAGTTGATACGCTAAGCTTTGGAGAAATTGATACAACTGATATAATGAAGATTGATACTTTGGTAATCAGAAGTCTTGTTATGGAAGCGTGGAGAGATACGATTGATTTATTTAAAGCAACAGACTCAGTAAGAATAGTAAGAGATCTTTTTGCCAGCCGGAATGATTTTACTGTTTATCATCGAAATGAAGGGAAGATTATTACTTACAAGATTAGTGAATCTTCTAATCAACCGGTTCTTTGGTATGAGAATTCTCAGCTCACAGGAGATTCTGTTGAAATTTATTTAAGAGAGAACCAGATAAGATTGCTTGAAGTTTTTACAAATGCTTTCATCCTTGCACAGAATGAAAATTATCCTCAAAGATTTGATCAGAGCAGCGGGGAGAGAGTTATTTTACATTTTGAAGAAGGTGAATTAAACAGTACTGAAATTTACGGTGGAGTTCTAAGCATCTATTATATGTTTGAAGATAGTGAACCCAATGGTTTATCAAGATCATCTTCTCAATCAGCAAGAATTGTTTTTGAAGAGAAAGAAGTAAGCGAAGTGAGATTATATGGTTCACCTGCAAGCGAATTCTATCCTGAAAACCAGGTTGTTGGAAAAGAGAGGACTTTTACTCTTCCATTGTTTAAGTTTTACAATAACAGACCGACTAAAAGTGAACTTTTAAAGGCAAATGGCAAATGGTAAAAGGCAATGGGAAATAAAAAATAAAATTAAAAGGAGAAAAAATGTTAAACCTTGGTCATAAAAATTTAGATGTTTGGAAATTAAGCATGAATTTAATTTCTGAAATTTATAACCTTACAAAGCTCTTTCCTAAGGATGAATTATATGCTTTAACTTCACAAATGAGACGGGCAGTTGTATCTGTTGCTTCAAATATTGCTGAAGGTGCTTCGAGAAAATCGTCTATAGAAAGAAAAAGATTTTATGAAATATCCCGTTCATCATTGATTGAATTGGATACTCAATTAGAAATATCTTTACGATTAAACTATATTAGTAATGATTCAATAAATGATTTAAGTAATCTAGTCAATCATATATTTGCAATGCTGACTAAACTAATGGAAAAAACTAATTAATATTTTACCTTTTGACATTTGCCATTTCACTTTTCACATTTATGAAAACTCTGCGAAGCGAAGGTTTAGTAAAAATATATAAGAAGAGAAAAGTTGTAAATAAAGCATCTGTCCAGGTTTCTAAAGGAGAAATAGTTGGGCTTTTAGGGCCAAACGGTGCTGGCAAAACTACAACCTTTTACATGATCGTCGGAATGATTAAACCTGATGAAGGTAAAGTTTTTCTCGATGATCAGGATATTACGAGCATTCCAATGTATAAAAGAGCAAAAATGGGAATTGGTTACTTACCGCAGGAAGCATCTGTGTTTAGAAGACTTACAGTTGAAGACAATATAAATGCCGTGCTTGAAATGATGAAACTGAATTCTCAGCAAAGAAAAGAAAAGTGTGAAAAGCTTCTCGAAGACTTAACTATTACACAAATTAGAAAAAGTCTTGGCTTCCAGCTTAGCGGCGGAGAAAGAAGAAGAACAGAAATAGCACGTTCACTAGCAACAGATCCAAACTTTATTCTTCTTGATGAACCATTTGCAGGTGTTGATCCTATTGCAGTTGAAGATATAATGAATATTGTTGCCAATCTTAAAAACAGGGGAATAGGAGTTTTAATTACAGATCATAATGTGCATGAAACATTAAGTATTGTTGATAAAGCTTACATTCTTATTAATGGGGTAATTTTCAAACAGGGAAGTGCAGAAGATCTTGCCAATGATGAAGAAGTAAGAAAACTTTATCTTGGTGAGAAATTTAAGCTCGACAGGTATTAATTTATTTCAGGATTTTCTCCACTTCAGCAGAAATTAATTCCGCAACAATCCGTGAGCCATTTTCATTATAATGGCAATCATCATAATAAACAGTCGTATCTTTAGGGAGTTTATCTTCAAGATCAACTAAAAAAATATTTTTCTCTTTGCAAATTTTCCTGAGCCTCGCATTGTATAATCTCATTCCTTTTTCCAATACTTCAATTGAAAAATATTCTTTCCCTTTTTCATTCTGGTAATTACCAACACCTCCAAACCAGCAAAGATCTTCCAATTCTTTTGGCATATCCTTATACCATATAACAGGCTGTGTTATAAAAACAAGTCTTACATTATGCTGATTAGCGATATCAATAATCTTCAGAAGATTTTTTCCATAATCATTTAACGATTGTTCCAAATCGGGGAGTTCATTTAGAATCATTTTAGCAGCTTTTCTATTTTGCCTCCATTTCTGCAGTATCTCCCCTTCAGAATCTAACTGGCCTTTTGCATCTATAAAAAGGTATCTAAGCTTACTCAATGAACGCCATAGTTCAGTTTTTTTATAAAAAGGGAAATTGGGATTGTAATCAGGAGTCCGGTTAAATGCTTTTAAATAAACATCCTGATTTAATTTTTTTGGTTTGTAGTTATTCTTCGAGCCAAATCTTCTTTGGAGATCATTGACTCCTGGTAATATTAAAATAAGATCGATATCAGGATATTGTTTAAGAAGTATGGAAGTCTGAACAATATGCTCATATGTTGTCATTCCTCTTTTCCCGGCATTACCCACCCAAACCGGGTTATTTAATTGTTCGGATAAATTCTTTTGAAGAAGATAAGGCCAGGCTTCTTTCTGATCGAGGTAAACACATTCTGTAGTACTTCCACCTAATGTAATTATCTTAAGTTTTACAACTTCAGGTATTTCTTCTGCACGAAATCCTTCTGAGTTAACATAATAATGACTTTCTCCAATAACACCCGGAAATAATTGAGGTAAAGGTTTAAATGTTACTTTTAAATGAGGATCCCAGACATAGTATTTATCATCTTTCATTATTCTTAAAGCTACTTCAAGAATAACAACAACAAATAAGCAACTGATAAACAGTAGTATTAAATTTTGTATTAATTTTTTTAAAGTCAGCTTGCCCATAAAAATTAAATTCCTTTTAATTAACAAGATGAACAATATTATTTAGCGATGATTATCCAGAAATCCTTATCCTTTGGTAAATATTCGTGCTCATCGCACCTGGGAATTTTAGCTTTATTCTTTGTCATTTCTCTTTCTCAATTAATGCTTTAACAATTTCTTCCCACTCTTCTTCGAGAGTTTTATTAGGAAAAGATTTTCCTGCTCTTGAATACCAGTAGGATGTATTTCCCGGATCTCCTTCTTTCCGATGCAGATAAGCATGAACCGATGCGGCATCTTTTCCATTTATATCCTGTGTAATTTTATGAGCTTTATCCCAGCCTGCCTTGCTGTCAGGCAGGTTACCCTTTGCATCAAACCAGAGAGCAGTTAGCAGATCATTAATATTTTCGGGAGGAGAGTTTTGGTTAAGGAAGGATTTGAATTCGTTAAGAGTCATTATTAATACTTAATTAAATCACTTTACACAAAATGTTAAAAACAAACCCAATTTCTTGGAGAAATTGGGTTTGTAATGCAAGCTATTAATATTGAAAAGATAAAAACCAATCCATCAGTTCTGCATAATCAATCCCGCCTTGCGGGATATCTGTATGAAGCGAAGAACCTTCATTAAAGCCATTATGCTTTTGATGGGTACTAAAAAGTTCAGTGTTTTCATTATTTAAAAGCTTCAACTGGTTAATCAATGCAGCCATATCAATTGAATTCATACTGTAATAATCCTGTCTTCTATTCTCAATAAACCAGTTAACATCGGTTTCATAATAAGCTCTTACCGGGATATTTCTAAGATCTTCAGCATTACCGCCATCCTCGGCAACATAAACAAAAGGGGAGTAATCAACATAGTTATTAAAATTTTCTTCAG
>CAZEWJ010000026.1:0-51170 GCA_964515875.1 uncultured Ignavibacteriaceae bacterium
TTTAGACCGCCTCTGTAGTGTTACCGAATTATTGAAGTAGTACACGATAGGCAGGCTCACTCGCAAAGACTATTCATGACTAACTTCCATTATATAAATAGCCCCTTCATCAAGAACATCAAAAGCAATTTGTTTTCCATCCCGACTCCAGTCGGGATTCATTTCAAGCTTATTATCTGAATTTGTAAGATTTGTTTTTTCATTACCATCTGTTTTAATAGTATAAATATCAGATGCTAAAATCTGGTGTCCATCATCTTCTGTTATCATATAAACAATGTATTGACTGTCAGGTGACCATTTGGGTCTGTAACCACGACCGAGGTTTGTTAATCCGGTTCCATCAATGTTCATTACATACATATTCCCGCCGATTATTTCAAAACCAACCTTATTACCATCAGGTGAAACCTGAAGATTAAGAACGCGTTCGCCTTTGACCGGTTCAAAAATTTCAAGCTGGTTGGTAGTTAAATCTTCAGCAGCAATTTTATCATCTCTTAAATAAACAATCTTTGGGGATGAGTTGAGTTTTCTATCCGGTTCTGCCTCAATTCCTGAATCAAATATTTCAAGATTGTTTTGACCATACATAAAGACTTTCTCATCTTCCGAAGCAAATTCAGGTAAACCCGGCATCATTGTTTTGTAATCTGTTAGCAGAATAGATTCCCCCGTTTCAACATTAAAAATTTTTACAGCATTGTAACGACGAATGCCTTCATACCTTGCTACTCTTGTAAGAATTGTTTTGGAATTAGCAGACCATTTGAATGCAAATCCGGCTGCTGTTTCATCAGTAATTAACTTAACATTTTTAGTCTGAAGATTAATTATCCATAAACCTTTATATCCTGCATTAGTGAAAGCTATCATTGAACCATCTGGAGACCATACAGGAGACATAAAAAACTGTCCTTCTTCACCTATTAATTTCTCAGTATTAAGGATTTTATATTGTCCCTTAACGGGAATCAGAAAAGAAATGATTATCAGATAGAAGTAAAATATCTTTTTCATTATTTTTCCATTAAGTTTAATTCTCTTTTTATCATCATTAAAGCAGATAATTTTGAATTAAATATAATAAAAATTTTTGTCGGATAGATTAATGTACAAGAGGGCTGAATGAAAAACAAAATTACAGTATTTATTCCTTACAATGGATTACCTCATACAGAAAAAACAATATTGGAGTTTATCAATTCAGAAATAGTTGAAAAAGTTTTCCTTCTGACTTCAAATAAAAATTTACCTTCAATAACCAATAATGAAAAATTATCACCGCTATTGCGGGATTCCGCCAAGGCGGAAAAAATTAAAAATTATCAAAGTTCAAAAACTATTAACCGGATTGCTGAAAATTCTAAAACAGATTTCACTCTTATTCTTCTCGAAGATGCAGCGATTAATCCCGGGCAATTTGCTCTTGAAAGATTCTTTAGCATTGCTGAAAATACAAATGCGGGAATTTGTTATTCAGATTTTTATGAAATGCAAGATGGAGTTAGAACAAATCATCCTGTAATTGATTACCAGCATGGCAGTATTAGAGATGACTTTGATTTTGGTCCTCTTCTTTTTATAAAAACAAAAGCTTTAAAGAAAGCTGTTAAGCAGGAAAAATCAGATTTTAAGTTTGCGGGATTTTATGATCTTCGATTAAAAATATCTCAATCCTATCCGGTTATTCGTATTCCGGAATTTTTGTATACTATTATTAAGTCCGATTCTAGTTCTCTTTCCGATAAACACTTTGATTATGTTGATCCTAAAAACAGGCAGGTACAGATTGAGATGGAAAAAGCGGTTACACAGCATCTAAAAAAAATCAGAGCCTATCTTAAACCAAAATTTAAAAAGATTACTTTTGAAGATGAAAATTTTGAAGTGGAAGCTACTGTAATTATTCCTATTAAAAACAGGGTGAAGACTTTAACCGATGCAATTGAATCCGTTCTTAAGCAAGTAACTGATTTTGAATTCAATATTATAATAGTGGATAATTATTCTGATGATGGCACTGCTGAAATAATAAAATCATTTGCTGAAAATGATAAAAGAATACATCACATAATTCCACAAAGGAAAGATCTTGGCATTGGCGGCTGCTGGAATGAAGCTGTTCATAATCCTAAATGCGGGAAATTTTCTGTTCAGCTTGACAGTGATGATATGTATAAAGATGAACATACTTTACAAAGGATTATTGATAAATTCAGAGAAGAGAAAGTAGGGATGGTTATAGGCAGTTACCTGTTAACAAATTTTAACCTGGAAGAAATACCCCCGGGAGTAATTGACCACCGCGAATGGACTCCGGATAACGGACGTAATAATGCTTTAAGAATTAATGGTCTGGGTGCACCACGCGCTTTTTATACTCCTTTGCTAAGAAAAATTAAAATTCCGAATGTCAGTTATGGAGAAGACTATTCTGTTGGGCTGGCAATTTCCCGGGATTACCAGATAGGCAGAATTTATGAACCAATTTATTTTTGCAGAAGATGGGAAGATAATACAGATGCACAAATTGATATAACTAAATTGAATGCAAATAATTTATATAAAGACAGGCTAAGAACATTTGAAATTATTGCCAGGCAAAGAAAAAATTTGGAAAGCAATTAACCATTTAGGAATTAACAGTTTTTGATCCTGGTCAAATTAATTTAACTTATTGACAATAGAATAATAATTACTTAGATTTTTACTGTGTTATTATTTTAGACTACAGGATTAATATTAATCATTTTTGAGCAGAATGATTTTATTCCTGTAAGATTATAAAAAGGAGAGCATATATGAGGCTATTGTTACAGTCTTCATTTATTATTTTATTTCTTTTAATTATACCTTCCTTAGCACAAACCGGGAAAATTACAGGTACTATAAATGATTCAACAAGTGGAGAACCACTCATTGGTGCAAACGTTATAATTGAAGGAACATCAATGGGTGCTGCTACTAATACTGAGGGATATTATGTTATTATTAACGTCTCTCCTGATCAATATAATGTTAAAATTTCAAGTATCGGATACTCTCCCAAAACTTTTCTTGATGTTGAAGTCAATATTAATCAAACCACTGTAATAGATGCCTCTTTGCAGGAACAGTCAATAGAGACTGAAGAAGTTGTTGTTATTGCTCAAACTCCCATAGTTCAAAAAGATGTTTCTGCAAGCATAATTAATTTAGATGTCGAGCAAATTGAAAGTCTACCTGTATCAAGTATTGAAGAAGTTATAGGGCTTCAAGCTGGTGTTGAAGAGGGGTTAATAATTAGAGGCGGTTCAGCTAATCAAACTGGTTTTATGATCAATGGAATTACACTAAGAGATGAAAGAAATAATTCTCCTTTTACCGGAATTAGTTATACTTCTGTAGACAAGGTTCAAATACAAACCGGAGGCTTTAATGCAGAATACGGCGATGTTAGGTCCGGGTTAATAAATGTCGTTACTAAGGAGGGGGCTAAAGATAAATATTATTTGAGCTTTATCGGCAGATATAGCGGTGCATCCGCAAAACATTTTGGTTCGTCGCCCCAATCAAAGGATTCATATTGGATTAGACCTTATGTAGACCCCGAAGTTGCCTGGACAGGAACTGGGGCCTGGGATGAATATACACAAATGCAATATCCTGAATTTGAAGGATGGATTGCAGTTGCAAATAAAAGGAATAGTGACGATGATCCTACTAATGATTTAACCCCGGAGGCTGCTCAAAAAATATTTTTATGGGAACATCGAAGACAATTAGATATAGTTAAGCCGGATTACGATATAGATGCAAGCTTCGGTGGACCGTTTCCTTTTGCTGGAAAATATTTAGGAGACCTAAGATTCTTTGCTTCTTACAGGCAGATTCAAAAAAAATATGTAATCCCTCTTTCAACAGATGGTATGCATGAATATACAGGTCAATTAAAACTAACTTCAGATATTGGTCAGGGTATGAAGTTAATGGTTCAGGGTTTAAGAGCAAGAACTGAGGGAACTAATGATAATAATGCCGGCTTGCCGGGAATTTTTGAAGACCCGATAGATTTTGTTGGCCTTTCAACCAATAATTTCCAGGCTAATGGAACAGGTCCCCTTACAAGAGTAAGTTATATTGATGCTCGAATGTTTGCACCTGATTATTGGGCCCCCAGCACAATTGACAGATATTCATACGGGACAAAATTCACTCATGTTATTAATCCTACAACTTTTTATGAAATATCTTTAAGCGGATTTACTTCGGAGTATAGCACTAACCCCGGAAGAGATAGAGATACCTCAAAAATTATTACAATTGGTGGTATCAGCCTTGATGAAGCTCCATTTGGATTTGCTGATTTTCCTTCAACAGGAATTGTCGGTCTACGAATGGGTGTTGGTTTCAGTAATTCGAGAGATAGCAGTAAAATCACTGCAATAAATGCAAAGTTTGATATTCAAAGTCAGCTTGATAAATATAACGAAGTTAAAACAGGTTTAGAATTTACATATACAGATAATTATGTTAACTACGCTTCGATTGATGTATTCCTGCCAAGCGGAAGATATCATAACTTATGGCATACATATCCTCTTCGGGGAGCTTTTTATGTACAGGATAAATTAGAGTTTGAAGGAATGGTTGCTAATATTGGAGTTCGATTCGATTATTCTGATCCAGGTGGGAAATGGTTTGATTATACCCCTTTTACACAAGCTTTTTCTTCTACCGGTACTTTAGATACTTTAGTATTAGTAAGTACAGAAAAACAATTAGATATTAGTCCTCGATTAGGTATTTCATTTCCTATTACAGATGATAGTAAATTATATTTTAATTACGGGCATTTCAGGCAATTACCTACACCGGATGACTTATATTTAATCCGAAAATTTTTAGATAATAATGCATTAACAAGATTAGCCAATCCCAATAATCCATTAGAAAAAACTGTTGCGTATGAATTAGGTTTTGAGCAGAATATTTATGATCAATTTTTACTTCATCTGGCTGGTTATTACAAGGATGTTTCGTTGCAATCCCGTTTAGTTACCTATGTCAGCAGGGATAGTAAAGTTAATTATGATGTAACACAGCCTGATAATTATGCGGATATTCGTGGATTTGAATTTACTCTTACAAAAAATAGAGGGGACTGGATTCAGGGCTTTATTAATTATACTTATGATGTAAGAACTTCCGGAAATTTTGGATTCGGAACTTACTTTGAAAATCTCGCTGAACAAAGAAGATATGAAAGAGAAACCCGTTCTAATTACCAGGAGAAACCATTGGCTCGTCCGTATGCACGGATAAGTGTTGATGTATTTACTCCGGAAGAATTTGGACCTCCATTGGGTGGTGTAAATATGTTTGGCGACTGGCGATTAAATATTGTTGGTCAATGGAAAAGTGGATATTATTTTACCTGGGCTAATGGTGGCACCCTTCCCGGCGTGGAGAATAATATACAATGGCAGGATTTCTATGACGTTGATATGAGGCTAAGCAAAAGCTTTAAAATATTCAGCAGCATTAACATTCAGTTCTTTATGGATATTACAAATCTACTCAATTATAAGTATATGACAGGCGGAGGGTTTGTTGATGTTAATGATTATTTAGGTTATATGCGTTCTTTACATTTTTCCCAGGATGTATTCACCGATTATCCAAAAAATCCGGATGGTTCTATAAATGTAGGATATTCTAATAGTTCCGATGGAGTAATTTATGAATTTGGTGATGATACACCGGGTGATGTTCGTACTGGTCCTTATCATGCTTGGGATCCCAATGCTGATGAAGCAACAAAAGAAGAGTGGAAGAAAAGTAAATCATATATAGATATGTCTAACCAGGGTTTCCTGGCTTTTCTCAATCCAAGAGATATTTTCTGGGGATTAAAAGTAACAATTGAGATATTTTGATAAAGCAAATTCCAGCAGAGGGAAAAATGAAAATATTTAGTACCATAATAAAAAATTATTTTATACTTACAATTGCTGCTCTGTTCATTTTTATTTCAAATGAAACCTACTCTCAATACAATATAAAATGGATGAGCATCGGTTCAATTCAAAGCTGGTTTTCTGAAATCGGTTCAGAGATTGAAGAAGGACGCATAAAAGAACAGCAAGACGGAATGCAGTGGCCAGCAATTTACCAGTATCAGGATTGTGAAGCAGCGCGGGCATTTTGGATAGGATCTAAAAATTTTACCGATGAAAATAGTGTAACTTATCCTTATAAAGTTGTACATGTAGGCCCCCGTGTTACAGGTGCGGGTGAGTTCTTCCCTCAAAAATTTGAAATGACAAGTAAATTTGATCCTCCAATTGTTTCAGTTGATGGAGTCACTTCATATAATAATCCTACAGATAATGACAATGTTGATCCGGACATGAAATTTGATCGAATGATTGAGAATGTAGTTAATACCCAGTTAGGGTTAACAATGACCAGAAAAATAATGCAGTTTAGTCAGCAATATCACGATAATTATTTCATATATGATTATACTTTTACAAACACAGGAAATACAGATAACGATGCGGTAATAGAATTACCAAATCGAACTATTACAGAAGCATACTTCTTCTGGCAGTACAGAAATGCAGTGGTTTTTGAAACCGGATATGAAATAGGTAATGCAACAAGATGGGGTATTAATACCATGAATGATGTTCGCGGAGATGGATTGAAACCTGATCCACCCGGACAGCAATTTAGAGCTCAATTTTCCTGGCATGGCAAATTCCCGCCTTTTACGGCTTATGATAATATCGGTGGACCTATCTGGACACCGACGACAAATATTTCAGCGAGTGATACCGTAGGGCGACTCGGTGCAATTCAATTTATAGGAACTGTTACATTGCACGCAGATAAGTCAGCTACAGATACTGCTGATGATCTTAGTCAACCTACCACAACAGCATCTGTAGGATCGGATGAACCTGAAACTTCTAATAATGATGCTTATAATGTTGTAAAGATGACTAAGGAATACGAAAATTGGATGGCGCAGGGTCATAAGCAAAGACATGCAGATGTGGTAGAACCAAGTGGTAATTTTACTCAACCAACCGGAGACCCGTCATTAGGTACGCCCGGTGGGTTTTCGTTTGCAAATGGATTTGGCCCCTATGACTTAGCTCCAGGCCAGAGTATACATATTGTTTTAGCTGAAGGAATTTCCGGCATTAACCGGGAAATGGCTACTGAAGTGGGGAAGCAATACAAACAAGGCGCAATTACAGCACAAGAAAAAAATGAAGTTGTCATGACTGGAATGGATTCACTTTTCCTAACCTTTAACAGAGCAATTGCTAATTATCAGTTAGGATATAATATACCTGAACCGCCGTTACCACCAAAATTATTTACTATAACTTCAGGAGGAGATAGAATTTCTCTTTCTTGGGATGTTTATAATGCAAGCGATCCGAACCTGGAAGGATTTGAAATTTACAGAGCTGTAGGACAGTATGATAGTACTTACCATCTTTTATATGCAGCTAATCCTAGTGAAAGGAGTTTCGATGACCTAACTCCGATCCGTGGTTTGAATTATTATTATTATATAGTTAGTGTAGGAAGCGCCTCTTCTAACAATGGATCAGCAATGACTCCCCCCGGCAGCCTTGTTAGCAGCAGATATTATACTCAGTCTTATGACCCAGCACAACTTAAACGGCAGGCCGGAACGAGTATGGATCAAATAAGAGCAGTGCCTAATCCATTTAATATATCAGCGGCCAAAGAATTGGGATTTGGTGAAGACCAGGTAAACAGGTTGGCTTTCTTTAATATTCCCGGAAGATGTACAATAAAAATTTATACTGAAATTGGTGAACTGATAGAAACAATTGAACATACTGATGGAAGTGGAGATGATTATTGGGATTCAGTTACTTCTTCCAATCAAATAATAGTTAGTGGAATTTATATTGCCGTTGTTGAAAATAATGATACAGGCGAAAGAAAGATAGTTAAATTCGCAATTATCAGATAACATACACTATTATGAGTATTATAATGAAAAAAAATATTTACAAATCTATAATAATTGCTCTAATAATGTTTTTAGGGGAGAGCATAGGAATTGCTCAACAGCAGAAATTAGCACAAACCGGAATGAAATTTCTTGTGGTATCTTTAGATGCAAAATCAAGTTCTTTAGGCCAAGCTGTAACTTCTCTGGAGACTAATTCATCGGCTATGTTTTATAACCCTGCGGGAATGTCCCGGTTGGAAAATTTTGCAAGTGTATCATTAGGTCAAACAAATTATATAGCTGATATTAAATATATGTATGGCAGTATTGCTTTTGCACCATTTGACGGAGATTATGGCGTTATAGGATTTAATCTTACTTCTGTAGATTATGGTGACTTTATGGGTACTATAAGAGCAGACAATGAACAAGGCTTTTTGGATGTTGGAACATATAGTCCTACTGCATTTTCATTTGGAGTTGGTTATGCAAAAGCTTTATCTGATAAATTTTCTGTCGGTGGGGGAATAAAATATGTCAGGCAATCTTTAGGGGAAAGTATTGTAGGAAATGTTGTCCTGGATAATAACGGTAATTTTGCCAGCGGAAAAACAGAAACTAATGAAGCAAATGTTTTAGCCTTTGATTTTGGTATATTATACAAAACCGGTTTTAAAAGCTTGGATTTTGGAATGAGTGTCAGAAATTTTTCACAAGAAGTGGTTTATAAATCTGAAGGATTTCAATTGCCATTATTATTTAAAATTGGCATTTCATTCAATGCAATGGATTTATTGGATGTTGATAAAAAAACACATTCTTTATTATTAGCAATTGATGCATCACATCCAAGAGATTACCAGGAACAAGTTGCATTTGGTGCCGAATATACTTTTCTTCAATTGTTATCTCTTCGCGTGGGTTATGAATCTCCCACTGACGAGAAAGGAATTAGCGCAGGTTTAGGTTTAAAGCATAACTTTTCTGGATTTGATTTTGCTGTTGACTATGCTTATACCTCTTTTGGAATTTTTAATAAAGTGCAGCAAGTTTCAATTCACTTCGCATATTAAAGTTTTAGAAAAAGTAAATACGGAAATAGTATGAAAAACATTTTTAGCATAATAAAAATATTAAGTTTTTATTTTATTTTGGTTTTTACATTTACAATAATGGGATGTAAAGATGAACCAGCTCCTACATTATTCGATAACATCCCTGTTACTCCCGTTGGTGAAACTCCTGTTATAAATTCCGTATCTCCTGATTCAGCTTTAGCCGGAGTAACCGAAATTACTATTAATGGTTCTAACTTTTCATCAAAAACTAATGAAAATTTGATTTATTTTAATGGGAGATTAGCTACTGTCCTTAATGCCTTACCCACACAGCTTATTATAAAATCACCAGGCTTACCAAATGAGTCTATGACATCTGAAAATACAGTAGTTAAGATAGCTGTATTAGGTGCAGAATTATTTAGCAATAATATAGACTATAAACTTTTAGCTGCCGTGTCAATTCTCTATCCCTTTCCTCAAAATAATGTCCCCACAACAATTACAAGTGATGGCCAGGGAAATATTTATGCTTCATTAGTTGTTTCAGGATTGGGGGATGGAATAAAAAAGATAACATCCGAAGGAGTTTATTCCGATTACGCTCCCAGAGGAGTTGAAACATTCTGGAGCGGTTTAAAGTTTGGTCCGGATGGTATTTTATATGCCGCTAAAAAACTTCAGGGTATTTGGCAAATTTTTGAAGGGGTGCAGCCAACTAACGCACCTTGGGTGGGAGGGGCAGCAAGCGGTTTAGGTAATAATATAGTTGCAATTGATTTTGATTCTCAGGGAAACATCTTTGCAGTAGGTAATAATAAAAATATTTATAAAGTTAAACCAGATAAGTCTGTAACTGCCTTCCCATTTGATGCTAATCTTAGAACAGTTAAAGTTTTTAATAACTCGGTTTATGTTGGAGGAATACAAAACTCTACTGAAGGTGTCTGGAAACTGGATATTTTGTCAGATTCATTGGGTAGCCCGGAAGAATATTTTAATTTTTCTAATTCTTATAGTGGGAAAAAAGTTAATGCCATCACTTTTGCTCAAGATGGAGATTTGTATATTGCGACAGATGCCAGTCAACAAATAATTATAATTCATCCTAATAAAGATGTTGAACCGTTATATCCTGGTTTATTAAAAACTTCAGAAGTATTATCTTTTGGGTGGGATAACTCAACTAATTTATATTATTCGAGAGCAGCAGGTGTAGATTCAACTCAAAATGAAATTACACCTACAATAATTAGACTGAATGTTCAAAAACAAGGTGTTAAATAATTTTCAATATAGCTGGTAGTACTAATTCACAACAATCAAAACAAAAAGGAGAAACTATGAGAAAACATTTATTATTTTTTGCATTGTTCTTAGCTTTTTTTACAACAAAAGCTTTTACGCAATGGACTTTTGAAGGTATATTCCCTTTACCTGATACCTTAAGAACTTCGACAGGGGTACAATTTGTTGCTGTTGACCCGGATGGTAAAGTGTGGTTAGGACCTCATAATACGCCTGGGGATTCTATTTTCGTGCCGGATAGTTCCAAATATAAAAAAGTAATTCCTGTCTATGTTTATAATGCAGATGGCAGTATCTGGGATACCATTAAAGCTGTTACAATAGGGGGTACATTTTATCCATTATATGGCAATGGTTATGGATTAACCCGGGCTTTAGATGGAAATATTCTGTACTGCGATGGTAGTGTGCTTTATAAAATTAATTATCAAACTGGCGAGGGTATGGCAAGAGTTGCACCCGCTATGGGTTCGCTTTGCAGCCCAGCCGTAGCTGGCAATGGAAATGTCTATTTAGCCCCGGTATTACCAGGAGGCCCTATTATAATTTATGATTCGGATCTTAATTTTATTGCAAATGCAGTAGATGCAGTAAATGATTTTGGAAGATGGGTAGGTGTATCAGCAGACGGTAATACAATCTATGCTCCTCGATTTACGACATTTAAATTGAATATTTGGCACAGAGCCACCGAATTTGATCCTTTCGTTGAAGATTCTGCTCTTATCGGAATAGTTTGCGAATCGGGTGCATGGGATCCTATAACTGGTAATTTATGGTTAAGTACAGGATCTCATTTCGGACTTCCTACAGGGCAATTTGAAGGCAGGCAGCAAAGATGGTTGTCTTATGATCCAGATACCTGGGCAGTTGAAGATAGTATTGAATGGAATTTATGGGGAACAACTACCTTGGATTCACAGAGTCAAAGACCAAGAGGAATTGCATTCAGTAATGATGGTTCTGTAGCTTACGTTGATGTTTTTGGAACAGGTACTATAGAATTAACCGGTGGTGCAATGCCGGTAGTAGAAAAATTTAGCCGCCCCTCCGGTGTTAAACCCGATCCAAATGTTGTTGTAACAGGTTATGAACTTGCTCAAAACTATCCTAATCCTTTCAACCCGACAACAGATATTAAGTTTACTGTTGCCAAAGAAGGTTTTGTAACTTTAAAAGTTTACGATCTTCTTGGGAAGGAAGTTGCTACTTTGGTTAATGAGCAAATGCCATCAGGCGGTTACACAGCAGATTTCGATGCATCCAATCTTGCATCAGGAACATACATTTATACACTTTCTGTAAATGGTGTTTCAATATCTAAAAAGATGATGCTCTTGAAATAAGGAGAATCATTCTAAATTTAAAACCCCACCTGCCTCCCCTTTCTGAAAGGGGAGGCAGGTGGGGTTCTTTTTTTGGTTGAAGTTAATTTGAGAATAGAGATATTCTATGAATAGATTTTTACTTTTAACTTTTCTTTCCCTCGTTATTCTTACATTAGATGCTTGTGCGCAATTTCCAAGTCCTAAAGAAGAATTGAGAGGAGTATGGATTGCTTCACTTGGAATAGACTGGCCAGCTACTACAGGGACATCTGCCTCTGCAATTGCAAGCCAGAAGAGTGAACTAACTAATATTATGAATTCTCATAGACTTTATGGATTGAATTCAATCTTTCTACATATGCGTCCGATATGCGATGCATTGTATAAAAGCAGCTATGAGCCTTGGTCTAATTTTTTAACCGGCAGCCAGGGAACCCCTCCTTCAGATCCTGATTATGATCCTCTTACATTTGCTGTCGAAGAAGCACATAAGAGAGGAATGGAACTTCACGCATGGTTAAATCCTTACAGAGCGGAATTATCAGGTGGAAGTCAGGTCTCGGCAACTCATGTTATAAATCTGCACCCAGAGTGGATTATAAGCTGTAGCGGAAGCCAGTACAAATTCCTCAATCCCGGCTTACCTGTTGTAAGAGAATATGTCGTTCAAATAGTTATGGATATTGTAAGTAGATATGATGTAGATGGAATTCATTTTGATGATTATTTTTATCCTTACCAGGAATATGGCGCATTCAATGATGATGCAACATTTACATTATATCCGAATGGTTTTACTGATAGAACTGCATGGCGCAAAAATAATGTGAATCTTCTTTTGAAGATGATAAATGATAGTATAAAAGTTGTAAAACCTTGGATTAAATTTGGCATAAGCCCTTCTGGTAATCCTTCAGTAAATAATACAATTTATTGTGATCCTGCTGCCTGGTTGGCAGGAAATTATACTGACTCTACAGGAACATCTCATACCGGTGAATCATATATAGATTATATTATGCCGCAGCTTTACTGGTCACGTTACAATAATCTATTACCAACGTGGACAGGTACAACTTTTCTTAACGGAAGACATTTATATGTTGGACAAGCTGCATACAGATTTGCTGAATTTCCCCCGGATGAACTCACCTGGGAAATTACTATGAATAGAAATACTCCTGCTGTTAGAGGTGGAGTTTTTTTTAGTTCTAGAAGTTTAACAAATAATTTAGGATATGGTAATGATACTCTAAAATATCATTACTTTACTCATCCTTCAATTACACCTAAAATGGAATGGATAGAAGGAGGAAATAGTGAACCGAATCCTCCTGTTAATCTTAGATTTGAAACTAATTCATCAACGGGTAAATACGAATTACACTGGGATAAACCTGCACCAACTCCATCAGGGGATACTGCTTTTGCGTATGTTATTTACAGGTCTGAAAATAACCCACCCAATATTGAGGATTCAACAAATATTTTTGGGTTAACCGGTACAACTTTTCTTTCTACAACTGATGCAAGATATTCTGTTACCACGGGGGACAATTATGTTGTAACCTCAATTGACAGATATTCAAACGAATCTGAGGTTAGTAATTCAGCAACTCTTAATTTGCCTTCTTTAATTCCGGGTCAACCGCAACTTGTAACACCTTCCAATGGCAGCCAGGAATTGGGTTTATCTGCAACATTAGTATGGTCTGGTGATTCAAATTCTGAAAGATACATTGTACAGGTAGCTAAAGATTCAACTTTTAATTCCGATATAGTTTTATGGATTTGGGAATATCGGAATACACAATTAGCTTTTAGGAATGTTGTTCCAGGAGATATTTATTACTGGAAAGTAAAAGCTTTTGGTCAAGTTGGTGAAAGTGACTTTTCGGATGTTCATAGCTTTCAATCAGGAATCCCGCTACCTCCGGTTCTAAATTATCCTCCTCATGCAACCTTAAATGTTCCATTGACACCAGTATTTAATTGGTTCAAATCAGAAGGAGCCACATCATATAGATTTCAACTTTCAACAACAGTTTCATTTCAGGATACTACAATTATTTATGATGAAACCGTTACCGACTCTACTTTTGCAGTTACTACACCTTTAACACCAAATAAAAATCATTTTTGGCGTGCAAGTGCAATAAATACTTATGGTACAAGTTTCTGGCCGACAGGTTTCGGATTTAAAACTACTACTGATACGTATGTAGAGAAGGAAGGAATTCCAACTGAGTTTGATCTTAAACAAAATTATCCCAATCCATTTAATCCAACAACAGAAATCGAATTCTCAGTTGCTCAACAGGGGTTTGTTTCTCTTAAAGTATATGATATGCTAGGAAGAGAAATTGCAAACCTTGTTAATGAAGAGTTAAGCAAAGGTAATTATTCGGTTATCTTTAATGCTTCAGAATTTGCTTCAGGTAGTTATGTTTACCATTTAAATGTTGATGGAGTAAGATTCTCTAAAAAGATGCTTTTATTGAAGTAACTAAAAAGGGAGAGGATTTTATTAAAATAATTTTCATTTCAACCTTCAGGGTTTCTTCAATCCTGAAGGTTTAATTTAATCCTTTCATATCTAATCTGGTTTAAAAATGAAACAGGCAATATCTTCTTTCATTCTTCTTTTTCTAATTAACTTTATTTCAGGTTGTGTTTCAGTAAGCGAAATAACAATATATGATAAGTCATACGAATTCAGGGAAGTTTTTAATAAGACAAATCTTTCATTACCGTTAACGGCTTCATCAAAAGTTGATACGATTTTAATTGATGATCAGCTAAAATCTGTAGAAATATATTTCAATAAAGATTTTTCATTCATTCCATTTCGTAAAGAAAATGTTGAGGAGATTTACTCGGCGGTTAAAAATTTTTATGGGGAGAATTTTAAAGATTATAATTTTTCAATCATAACTCTTAAAAAACCTATTGAAGAGCTAATCCCCAATTACTTCAGAGATGATACATCGGACTATGATAAAAGCAGACTTCCTATAAAAAAAGAACGACCCAAAGCTGTAATAAAAAATATCAGCAAACCTTATGCGTCTATAAAAGGACTCTATGAAAGAAATATTTTGCTTTGGCCAAGTCACGGCTGGTATTACAACCAAAAGGCTGAGAGATGGATGTGGCAGCGTGCAAGGTTATTTCAAACAGTTGAGGATTTGGGACCATTTTCTTTTGTAATTCCTTATTTAGTTCCAATGCTTGAAAATGCAGGTGCAAATGTTTTTATACCAAAAGAAAGAGATGTTCAAACCAACGAAGTTATAGTTGATGATATGTCTGAAAATTATTCTGAAGGCGGTGAACAACGTGCAGTTTATTGGGGCGAAGGAGAAGGTGAAGCTTTTGAAATTGGAAAACTTCCATACAAATCAGGGGATAATCCATTTAAGCTTGGTAAGCATAGAATTACTTTTTCGGAAAATAAAAAAACTACCGAAGCATATTGGGTTCCCGATATCCCTGAAGCCGGAGAATATTCGGTTTACATTTCATATCATTCTTCGGCAGATAATATTGATAATGCGCATTATACTGTCCATCATCTTGGCGGCTCAACAGAATTTTTGGTTAATCAGCAGATTGGCGGAAATACCTGGTTGTATCTTGGAAAATTTAAATTTGAAAAAGGTAAAAACTGGCTGACAGGAAAAGTTGTTCTTACAAATGAAAGTAATCAGAAAGATAAAATCGTTTCTGCTGATGCTGTAAGGTTTGGCGGTGGTATGGGTGTCATTGAAAGAGGCGGAATGACCAGTGGACGACCAAAGTTTACAGAAGGTTCAAGATACTGGCTGCAGTTTGCTGGTATGCCTGATACTCTGGTTTATAATCTGAATAACGATACATTAGACTATAATGATGATTATCAAAGCCGTGCTGAGTATGGAAATTTTTTATATGGAGCTCCGTACGGGCCGAGTAAAGATAGAAGCGTAAAAGGTCTTGGAATTCCTATTGATCTTTCACTCGCCTTTCATACAGATGCAGGAATTACTAAGAACGATACAACAGTTGGAACACTTTCAATTTACAGTGCGGAATCAATAGATACATTATTAAAATTTCCCGATGGTGTTTCAAGATATGCAAACCGTGATCTTGCAGATATTGTGCAAACACAAATTGTTGAGGATATCAGAGCTAAGTACGATCCTGTATGGAACAGAAGATTTTTATGGGATGCAAAATACAGCGAAGCAACAAGGCCAAATTTCCCTTCTCTTCTTCTTGAACTTCTTTCTCACCAAAATTTTCTTGATACAAAATTTGCTCTCGATCCACGGTTCAGGTTTGATGCCTCAAGGTCAATCTATAAAGGAATGTTAAAATTCCTTTCATCGCAATATGGGTTTGATTACGTAGTTCAGCCATTACCTGTAACTCATTTCTCTGCTGAAATAAAAGATGGAATGAATATTATTCTAAAATGGAAACCTCAAAATGATCCTTTGGAACCAACTGCCATTCCTGATAAATATGTTGTTTACACAAGATTAGATAATGGAGGTTTTGATAATGGTCAGATAACTGAAACTCCAGAGTTTACGGTTTTTGATATTAAGCCGGGTTTTATTTACAGCTTTAAAGTTTCTGCTGCTAATGAAGGAGGAGAAAGTTTTCCATCAGAAATTCTTTCTGCCTGCATTTTAGAAAATGATGATGAACCTGTTCTTATAATCAATGGGTTCGACAGAATTAGTGCACCTGCCTCAATAGAAACCGAAACTTTCACAGGATTTCTTGATAATATAGATGCAGGTGTTCCGGATAAATATAATATTAGTTATACTGGATCTCAATATAACTTTAAACCGGATTCTAAGTGGCTAACTGATGATGATCCGGGTCATGGTGCAAGTCATTCTGATTATGAAACTAAAATTATTGCCGGTAACAGTTTTGATTTTCCTTACATTCATGGAAAATCAATAAAAGAGAATGGATATTCATTTGTCTCCTCCAGCGATGAGGCCGTAGGGGATAGTTTGATTGATATTTCGAAATACAAATTTATAGATTTAATATTAGGTGAAGAGAAAGAAACCCATTGGCAGAAACCTGCAGGTGATTCAATTAATGGAACTCAGTTTAAAACCTTTCCTTTAGAATTTCAGAAAGTAATTGAAGGATATTTAAAATCCGGCGGGAATATTTTTATGTCAGGTTCTTATGTTGGAACCGATCTTTTCTCAAATGCATCTCCCGATTCAGGCGATATAAAATTTGCAAAGAATATCCTGAAATTTAAATGGAGTAATGGTTATGCGGATAGATTGGGGAAAGTATATTCAGTTCGATCATCTTTTACTGAGGATAGTTTACTTATAAACTATAATACTGAATTGAATGACACAATTTATGCAGTTGAAGCACCCGATGCTCTTTATCCTTTTGACGGAAGTGAAACTATTCTGAGGTATTCTGAAAATCATTTTGGTGCAAGTGTGGGTTACAAGAAAGATTATGGAGTAGTTGTTTTAGGTTTTCCTTTTGAGACGATATCAAAAGATGTTGAGCGAAATAAGCTTATGGATCTTGTGTTAAGATATTTTGGATTTTGAGTAATAATCATATCTTTATAGTAATTATTATTTAATTATAGTTGATAAAAAATTTCTACGATAAAGAAACTGAAAAACTTTATATTACAGGAAAGACGGCAAGATTTCCTAATTCAATAATAAAAGCTTCTTTAAGAAAACTTGATTATTTAAATGCGGCTGTTTCATTAAATGATTTAACAGTACCTCCCGGAAACAGACTGGAGGCCTTAAAAGGGGATTTAAAGGGCAAATACAGCATTAGGATTAATGAACAATATAGAATTATTTTTAAATTTGAAAAATCAAATGCATATGATGTTGAAATTATAGACTATCATTAAATAAAAATAAATAATGCATAAATTAAGAAGAAATCCAATCCATCCTGGTGAAATACTTAGGGAAGAATTTTTGGAGCCATTTGGAATTTCACAAACTCAACTTGCTTTAGATTTAGATATTCCATTTAGAACTATAAATGAACTGGTAAACGAAAAAAGGAATTTAAATTCAGAACTTGCATTAAAATTATCTCGTTATTTTGGAACATCAGCAGAGTTATGGCTTAACCTGCAAAATCAATATGACATTTATCGCGTATTAAAGAACAAAGGGAAAGAAATAAATAAGGTTCGACCTTTAAAAGAATCAGCATAGAAATTATTCTAATCCAATCCCTGGCGCATCACTCAAAACAAGCTTTCCATCAACAACTTCAGTTCCTTTATAAGGATCATTTTTGATAAGGAGATTTCCATCCAGGTCCGCCCAATCAACCATTGGAGATAATTGTGAAGCTGCCGAAATTGCGCATGATGTTTCAGTCATACAACCTATCATAACCTTCATACCGAGAGAACGTGCAAGCAAAAGCATTTTATTAGCTTCTCTCATCCCAGTGCATTTCATCAGCTTTATGTTAATGCCGGAATAAACTTTATAGGCTTTAATAACGTCTGGAAGTCTCTGCATAGATTCATCAGCGATTGTTGGCATCGGGCTGTTTTCTGTTATCCATGCCATATCATCAATCATTTCTTTAGGTAAAGGCTGTTCAATAAACTCAACATTCTTTTCTTTAAGCCAATAGATCATATCGAGTGCAAATTGTTTATCCTTCCATCCCTGGTTAGCATCTGCTGTAAGAGGTTTGTCTGTTACAGAGCGGATTGTTTCAATCATCTCCTTATCATTTTCTCTTCCAAGCTTTACTTTTAAAATTTTATATATCTCTGCTTCCTTAACTTTTTGTCTAACAACATCCGGTGTATCAATTCCTATTGTGAAAGAAGTATAAGGAGTTTTTTCTTTATCAAATCCCCATATAGCATGCCAGGGTTTATTCATCAGCTTTCCAACAAGATCGTGCAAAGCAATATCAACAGATGCTTTGGCTGCAGTATTTTTTTCATCAATTGAATCAACATAATCAAGAATATTTTCCAGCTCAAAAGGATTATCAAATTGTTCAAGTTTTACTTTAGAAAGAAATGCTGCGGCAGTCTCCTGAGATTCACCAAGGTAAGGCGGCATTGAAGCTTCGCCATATCCTTTCACTCCATCAAATTCAATTTCTGTAAGCATAACAGGAGTAGTTGTTCGGGAACTCGTTGCAATCGTAAAAACATGTTTTAACTCAAGAGTATAAGGTTTAAAAGTTAATTTCATTTTCCCGCTTCCCGTTTTTGTGTTTGAAAAAATATTTGGTGGATAGCCAGCAGTTAATGCAGAGCCGGCAAGCAAACCGCTCGTCTTTAAAAAATTTCTTCTATTCTGTTTCATACTTTCCCTTCCGTTACCGATTGTATTTTTATACCACAAATATATTGAGGAAGAGAAGAGTTTTAAAGAATAAACTGAAATTATTTTCTGTAAATCCATTAATCCTATCTAAAAAAGGTGTTGCAAAAGCAAGAAATAAAATTTAATTTGTTACTGTTATTATTAGTTAATCACATAAAAAGTCGAGGAGAGCTATGAGAAAACATCTTACCATTTTTCTTTTCTTGTCATTAATAATAGGCCTTAATGCACAAGATGTATTTCAAAGAGTATCAACTATACCAACATCTCAATATGAAGAAGGTGGATTCGGTGGTATAATTCCAGGGGTTGATTTTGATGGAGACGGCTGGCCGGAAATTTACCTTTGCAACACAAACATGATTGACAGAGATAATGAAGTAATTCCCAGGATATATAAGTTTGAATGGAATGGTGCTTCCTGGGATTCTGTTTGGGGAGCTACAATATCAGGTCAAGCTCAAAATACATGGCATGGTTTTACATGGGGGGATCTTGATGATGATGGAAAACCCGAGATAATCTGGGGTCCTCCTAACTTTCCAGGTCATCCAACCATTCCTAATCCAGATCCATGGCGTATCATAGTCTTTGAAGTTGTCGGTGACGGCAGTGATAATTTAGGGGTTGATGATGGATTTGGAAGTTTTCTCCCAAATGCAGCCACTACAATTGTTGATGATGATAATTTTAATTTGAGATCTATTAGTACTAAAGTGCTGGATATTGATTCTGACGGAACAGATGAAATACTTTTTGCAGATCAGGCTGTGGATTATCATTTTGGAGTGCTATCTGTTGATGACATTCCCGATCTGGGTGGAGGTGGAGAAACCTGGACAGTTGAAGCAAGCGGACTCGGTGATCCTATTTTAACTGGTACCGGAAATAAGTGGGATTTAGCTGTAGTTGATAATGTTATTTACCTGTTTGCTCAAAGCGGTATCGTTTACCCGGTTAAATATGATAGTGGAACATGGACATCTTTACCTGGTCAAACCAGTCTTGCTGCTTATGGTTCTTTCAAGGGTTCTGTCACAGCCGATCTTAATGATGATGGTACTGATGAAGTTATTCTTGGAAGCTGGTTTACCGGCGGAAAAGTTGTAGTACTAAGTCAGGTTGCAGATACATTAGTCCCCTATGAGGTTGCTAATCTCACATCCCTTGGTGCAACAAGACTGAATGGTGCAGCTAAGGGCGATCTTGATAATGACGGAAATTGGGATTTTGTTTTTGGAACACGACCTCCAAGTACCCCAAATAATTCAGTGTATCGCGTTGAATTTCAAGGTGGTGATTATACAGATTCTGCAAATTATGTATCATCAAATATTGATTCCTTTTTAGTGCCATCTCCAGGCGGAACCGGTGGCCAGCTGGATGTTATTTCAATTGGTAATGTTGATGGAGATTCTTCTGACGAAGTAATTTATACTCAGGGATACACAAGAGGAGTATCTAATGATACAACTGCAGATGTCGCAGTTCTGGATATAAATCATACCCCAGTAAGTGTAAAACTTGTTGATGATAATATTCCGGATGAATTCTATCTTAATCAGAATTATCCAAATCCATTCAACCCTTCAACGACAATTAAATTTGGCTTAACTACTGAAATGGCTGTTGAGCTGAAAGTCTTTGATGCTTTAGGACAGGAAGTTATGACTTTGATTGATTCACAATTAATGAAAGCCGGTTCATACAATGTTAATTTTAATGCTTCCAATCTCGCAAGCGGTACTTATGTTTACAGGTTGAAAGCTGGTGATAATGTTTCATCAAAGAAAATGATATTACTGAAGTAATTTAAAAAAGTCCCTCTTTAGTAGAGGCTGTGTGAATATTCAAATTTGTCAGTCTGAGCGGAGTCGAAGACTATCATTTTGTAGCAAATTCACACTTCGACTTCGCTCAGTGTGACGGTAAAATTACTTTTCACACAACCTCTAGTAAAGAGGGACATCCCGCCATGGCGGGAAGGGAGATTTGTTGCACGTACCAAATGACAGGTTTATTCATTATTTGTTAGCGGGAATCCCTCTGTCCCCACTTCGTTGAGACTGTCTCCCTTTGCTAAAGGGAGACTTTTTTTCATATTGTAGCTATCGTAGCACAGATTAATAATCTGTGCTACGTTTATAAAATAATCAGGAGATAGACTAAAGATTTTTTTTACAGCTTTAACCAATGAACAGACTAATCTTTTTTAACACTGCACTATTATCTAATTCTTTTATTATCATCTTTTTGAGGTTGAACAGAGCGTGTCATTCCGTCCCGACTTTTGTCGGGATCGGAATCTTGGACTTCGATATTATCTGGAAGACAGATGCTGAAACAATCCGCCTTTGGCGGACAGCATGACAGACTATTACTTTTGGATCATTCTCTATAGATTTAATGAGGCTACTATGAACAGAAGATTACTTTTTATTATTCCCTTTCTGTTAACAATTATTTTTTCTATAAATATTTTTGCAGGCGTAACAGGAAAAATAGCCGGGAAGGTTATTGATGCTCAATCCGGTGAACCCTTGTTAGGCATTAATATAATCATCGAAGGCACTACTCAAGGTGCAGCAACCGGGCTTGATGGTACTTACATAATAAATAATGTTGACCCCGGAACCTACAACCTTGTTTTTTCAGGTGTGGGTTACCAGAAGAAGATTGTTACTAATGTAACTGTATCCAGCGATTTCACAACAAATATTAATGTTGAACTCTCTTCAGAAGCAATTGGTCTTGAAACTGTTGTTGTAGAAGCTACAAAACCTATGGTAAGAAAAGATCTTACTTCGTCTCATACAACAATAGATAATACCCAGATCGAATCACTGCCTGTAGAAAGCATTGATCAGATTTTGTCTTTGCAGGCTGGTATTACAAAAGGTGCCGGAGGAGAACTGCATATCCGCGGCGGAAGATCTACAGAAATTGCATATAACGTAAACGGAGTTTCGGCTATTAACCCTTATGATTTTGGAAGAACAGTTCAGATATCAACCAATGCGATTCAGGAACTATCTGTTGTTAGCGGAACATTTAATGCTGAATATGGAAATGCTCTCAGCGGAATTGTAAATACAGTTACCAAAGAAGGTGGAAGCAGGTATAAAGGCAGCATCTCTTATTACACCGGAGATTATTTAAGTTCAAATGATGAAACATTTTTTAATATTGATGATCTGGATCCTGTTAGCAACCAGGTTGCTGAAGGAACAATCGGGGGTCCGATTCCATTTACAAATGATGTCGTTACTTTTTTCTTATCCGGCAGATATACTAATGACAGAGGATATTTATACGGTATCAGGCAACATACAATTTATGATTCGGTTTCAAGAGACCAAACGAATCCTGATATGATTTATCTTGCACAGACAGGCGATAATTCAATAGTTTCAATGAATCCAAGCGAAGATTTAAATGCTACAGGCAAGCTTACTTTTAAACCGATTCCAACAATAAAAATAAATTACGATGTTGTTTATTCTAATGCCGATTGGCAGACATATAACCATGATTTTAAATATAATCCCGATGCAAACTACCACCGTTTTGAATGGGGTTTGATTAATTCACTCGAATATAGGCATACAGTAAGCAACTCAACTTTCTTCTCTCTAAAGGGTTCTTATAATATTTATGATTTTAAAAGGTACCTTTTCCCATTACTTGATGCATCGGGGAATGAGGTTTCATTCAATCCGGGCATGAGTTTAATTGGATTACAGGCTGATCCAAGATATCAGCCAGATGATAAGAGCATAAGTTACAGTCCTTATACGTTTGTTTCCGGCGGTACACTTAATGAACATTTTTATCAAAGATCACGTACTGCAGAAGTAAACTTTGATATAACCAGCCAGGTAACTTCACAGCATGAAGTTAAGTTCGGATTAAAAGGTAAACTGGATAAGCTGGATTTTGTTTTCTTTGAAGTGCTCAGGGACAGAAGTAATTATCCTGTTCCTATAATACCCGATCCTGCAAGCCAGATAGCAGCTATTGATGTTTATACACGCAAGCCAAATCAGTTCTCAGGCTATATTCAGGATAAAATGGAATTTGCAAGTATGGTGCTGAATGCAGGAGTAAGAGTAGATTATTTTGATGCTAATACGGTTTATGCCCCGGACGCATTTGAACCGACGGATAGTCTTATAGATGCCAAAGCAAAATATACTGTAAGTCCCAGACTGGGGATTTCTTTCCCTATTACCGATCGTGGAATAATTCATTTTTCTTATGGACATTTTTATCAATTGCCGCCTTTCAGATTTTTATATACCAACCCAAATTTTGAAGATATTGCAGTCGAACCTGTTTATGGAAATGCTAACCTTAATCCTGAAAGAACAGTTACATACGAGCTTGGATTACAGCAGCAGTTGTCTGAAACAATTGCATTTAATGTTACAGGATTTTATAAAGATGTTCGTGATCTATTGGCTATACAGCAAATAAGGATAAGCAGCAACACAGTATATCAGAAGTATGTAAATAAAGATTACGGCAACATTAAAGGAATTACATTTTCATTTACAAAAAGAAGGCTGCCCGATGATCTGTTTGGTGCTTCAATAGACTATACATTCCAGGTAGCAGAGGGAAATGAAACTGGAGCCGATGCTTTCTTTATTGATCTTAAATCTGGAAGGCAAAGTGAAAAGATTCCTGTTCCTTTAGCCTGGGATCAAGCTCATACTCTTAATGGAGTAATAACTTTTGGCGGAGATAAGGACTGGACAGTTACAGTAGTCGGAACCATTGAATCAGGTTTGCCTTATTCACCTATAATTTCGGAACAAGGAATTTATCTCAGGGCAAACAGCGGAAGAAAACCGCTTCAGTCAAACTTAAACCTTCTTGCTGAAAAATCTTTCCCGATTTATGGTACTCTTCTTACTCTTTTTGTAAAAGTATTTAATTTATTCGATACCCGTAACGAAGATTTTGTTTATGACGATACTGGAAGAGCGACCTATTCGCTTGAAGAAAGTAAAGGCGGCCCGCAGGCAGTTAACAGAATATCTGGAATATACCCGGGTATAAAATCCGCAACTGAATATTTTAACAGACCTACTTATTATTCTGCACCGCGGGAAGTAAGAATTGGTCTCTCACTTGAATTTTAATGAGAACTATGGAGTTATGAATATGTTGAAAATTATTTTTAACGGTTTAATCAAAGTAACAATAGCATTCCTGATACTTGCATTAAATATAAATGCGCAAGAATCTGTCGAACAAAGAAGACAGAGAGAACACCAGGAAGTGCTGAACCTGCTCAACTATAAGCTTTCAAATTCACCCATCAGTACAAATAAAAATAAAACGCTTAAGTATTCCGAAGGAAGTCTGCAGAAAATTACAGGTGATGAAGACCGGAAACCATATTTTATGAACGGGAATAATGTTGCCGTAGAAATAGAGAATTATGGTGGAATAGCCCCTGGTTTTGGCAGTATAAGAGAAATAACGAATCTTGTATGGCGGGATGCACCATACATTTTCCAGTTTTGCCCTATCGTCGGCGGATCAGTAGTCACTGAAACAGGTGAAAGAATCCATATTATTTCGGATGGAATGAATGATTATGACTTTGCAGGACTTAGAGAAATTGATCCTGCTACCGGATTGAAATGGCAATGGCAGCCTCTTTCCGGTTATGCAGATCCTAACCAGCCTTACATAGCTTCAAACCCTGCTTTTGATGCGAACCGTGACGGTAAACCAGATAGCTGGCCAAGAGAATGGTACAATTCAACACTTGGTGAATATGTCTGGCCAGGGTATTTGGTACAGGGTGAAAACAACGCTGACCTCGAAGCATTCTGGGCAATGGATGACAGGGATAACAGGGAATTTAAATATTATCCATTTCCGAATGATACACTAAGGAGAGGCTTGGGAATCCAGATTGATGGAAGAGCTTTTCAATGGAGCAATTCTCTCGCAGCTAATGCCATATTTTTTGTATGGTCAATAACAAATGTGAGTGAAAAAAATCTTGATACTCTTCTTTTTGGAATTTATGGTGACCCTGATATAGGCTATTTTGGACGAGGTACAAGTGAACCTTCTGATGATAATGGTTTCTTCATCTCACCTTTCGATACAACGGTGCCATTATATTCAAGAAATATGGTTTACTTCTGGGATCCTGATGGAATTGGTGATTTAGGATTACCATTAGGTTACTTGGGTTGTAAATTTCTCGAAAGTCCGGGTAATCCTAATGATGGTATAGACAATGATGGCGATGGTATTATTGATGAAAGACAGGATGACGATCTTGATAATGATGGCGATTGGAATATTGAAACAGATGATGTCGGTGTTGATGGGATTCCAAATACAGGTGATTTCGGTGAAGGAGATGGACTACCGACAAGAGGGAGCAGATTAGCGGATGGGAGACCTGATCCTCTATCTCCGGGTGAACCTAATTTTGAGTATACAGACCTCGATGAATCCGATCAGATTGGATTAACAAGTTTTCAAAGCTCTGCCTGGAATTCCGATCTTAAAATAGCTCTGGACGAAAATATTTGGAATAGATGTAAGCCCGGTAGTTTTAGTACAATTACACAGGATGAAGATATTGTATTTATTTTTGGGTCAGGATATATCTCTTTAGCTCCGGGTGAAACAAAAAGAATTTCTATGTCATTCCTCTTCGGTGAAAATCTTAATGATCTTCTTGTAACTGCAGAAACTGTACAGGATATATACAACAAAAATTATCGTTTCTTCAAACCACCAACTTTACCTAAAGTTGCAGCTGTTCCTGAAGATAAAAAAGTTACATTGTACTGGGATGCATCATCTGAGGAAAGTGTTGATCCGATTACGGGGAAAGATTTTGAAGGCTATGTTATTTACAGAAGCACCCGTCCTGATTTTGCAGATATACAAGTAATAACAGATGGTCATGCTTCAAGCTTTTTATATGAACCTCTTAGAGATTTAGCCGGGTTTGAAGCCAAATTTGATTTAAACAATGAATGGAGAGGATACCATCCTGTTGCTTACCAGGGAAGAGGACTTCATTATTATCTTGGTGATAATACCGGACTCATTCATTCATTTGTTGATTCGAATAATGTTATAAATGGGCAAACATACTACTATGCAGTTGTAGCTTATGATCATGGTGATTCTCTCGGCATTCCGCCATCTGAAACAACTAAAAAAATTACAGTTGATCCGATAACCGGTCAAACTATTTTTGATGATAATACAGTTATGGTAATACCGGGTCCAAGAGCATCCGGTTACAATGAACCGGAAATTTCCAATATTGACATTCAGCAAACAAATGGTACAGGTAACGGGGATGTTGATTTTCAAATCCTGAATGATCTTGAAATAAAAGATGAAACATACACTCTTACATTCAGTGATTCATTAGTAGTTGGCGATTCACTTGTCGCAGGAAAAAATTATTCTATAAGAGGTGAAAAATCTGTAACTGAATCTTTCTTCCTCTTTGATACTAAGTTTGCAAATCTTTCAAAACAATTCATTATTAATGATGAAACGATCGAAGTAAAGGATAATAATGGTGTAATCTATCAGAAGGATGTTGATTATATAATTGATTATAATCAGGGTAAGATCAGAAGAGATAGCAGTTCAACAATGCCTAACAACAGTGAGTTTATAATCACTTATCATTACTACTCTGTTTATCAAAGCCAGGCTTTGCATAATGAGGATTCGAATCCTGTATTTGATGGAATCCTTTTAAAAGTAACTGATTATAATATTCTTGAATATGATCCGGAGAATTCAAGCTGGATAGGCGGAGATGTTGAAATTTCATTTAGCGCTCAGCTTTCAACAATTGGCGCAGCAAATAGAAAAGTGCTCTATCCCGCTGATTATGATATAACTTTTTCAGATCAAAATGAGTTCACTGCGATTAAAAATGTAACTGGTACAGGTTTCATTAATATACCGGTTAATTTTAAGGTTGAAGACGTAACTTCCGGCGTACCTCAGCCTATCATTGTCTTTTTAAATGAAAAGGAGAAAAACGACTCGGCATTTACAAGAGGCGATGGAATTATACTTTTCAAACCTGGTTCATCAGGAGTAAATACAGATACTCTTACATGGGAGATAACCATTAGCAAAGTAACAGCAGGAGATTCTGTTTATCCTGGCAGCGGTGATGTTTTAAGAATCTCTACTAAAAGACCATTTAATAAACAAGACGTCTTCTCTCTTGAAACAAATGCAGGAGAAATAAATCAGCAGGCTGGTGCTTCACTTCTTGATAATATTTACGTTGTGCCCAATCCTTATGTTGGTACCAGCGTTCTTGAACCAGACAATAAATTACCAAGCCAGAACAGAGGAGAAAGAAGAATTTATTTTGAAAATCTTCCGATGGAATGTACAATAAGAGTCTATACTTTAAGTGGAGAGTTGGTTACAACTCTTGAACATAATGAAGGTGTAGATAATGGAAGGGAGTATTGGAATCTGTTAAACAGGGACGGATTCAGTGTAGCATATGGTATTTATATTGCTCACATAGAAGCACCTAATATAGGTGAGAAGCTTATAAAATTTGCTTTGATAAAATAAAGTTAAACGTTAATGGTTAATTGTTAATCGGGTATGAAATAATAATTATTTGAACAAAAAATACAATTGGAAAACAAGCAGCAAATAAAAAGTTTTGAAGACCTTGAATGTTGGAAGGCAAGTATGGAAGTAAGAAAATATGTTTCTGTAATGATAAAAAAGTTTCCTGCATCAGAGAAATATGATCTGATTGATAATATGAAAAGAGCATCACATTCTGCTACGAGAAATATTGCCGAAGGTTACGGAAGATTTCACTTTAAAGAAAACATACAATTTTGCAGGCACAGCAGAGGTTCATTATATGAACTTATTGATGATTTAATAACTTCAAGAGATGAAAATTTTATTACATACGAAGAATACATTGATGGCAGAAAGAAAATTGATCGGGCCTTAAGCATTTTAAATGGCTACATTAATTATCTTAAAAGAGCGTTAAATGAGAAAAGCGAAAGCATTAATAATTAGCGAATAACAATTAACAAACAAGATTACGATTAACAATTAACGGTTAACGAATAGCAGGAGAAACTTATGAAATCTTTTTGCAGAAATATTTTAATAATTATTTTAATTACAGTTGCTTCTGTTACTTCTTTTTCACAAACAATAAAAACAGGGACAACAGCCGCCCAGGTTCTAAAGTTTAATGTAGGACCAAGAGCAATCGGTATGGGAGGTGCATACACAGCCGTTTCCGATGACATTACTGCAATGTACTGGAATCCCGGCGGCACAGCCAATATACAAATGAATGAAGCTTTTTTTAATCACACTTCTTTATATGCTGATATTGGATATGACTATGCTGCAATCGCAAGCCATCTTTCTGATTTCGGAACTATAGGAGCTTTTGTCTCTGTACTTTCCATGGATGAAATGGTTGTTAGAACAGAAGAAATCCCTGAAGGTACAGGAGAATTTTTTGATGCAGGTGCTATTGTTATTGGATTAAATTATTCACGTTATCTTACAGATAATTTTGCAATCGGTTTTAACTTCAAATATATAAATGAATATATCTGGCATGAGAATGCTACAGGTTTTGGTGTAGATATCGGGACAATGTATAAATTGCCTATACTTAATGAATTAAGAATTGCTGCCAGCATTTCTAATTTTGGTACAAAAATGCAGCTTGCCGGAAGAGATGTTACAAAAATTATTGAATCCGGAGCTGGAGGCTCAAACTTAGTTAACACTAATTTAGAGCTTGATAAATTCGACCTTCCACTTCTTTTCAGATTCGGAATTTCAAATGATCTTTTAAAAGGTGATGAATCAAGAGTTACATTAGCAGTTGATGCTATTCATCCGAATGACCATACCGAATATGTAAATGCAGGCATGGAATATTCCTGGGAAGAAATTGTTTTTGTACGTGCGGGTTATAATTCCCTTTTTGAAAAAGATTCTGAAAAGGGATTAACAGCCGGTTTTGGATTGCATTACAGGATAGTTAATCTCGTTAAGGTAGGATTAGATTATGCTTACCAGGATTTTGGAAGATTGAATGAAGTACATTATTTCTCATTGGGAATAAAATTTTGAGGTATGAGCGAAACAAACCTCACCTAAATTCCCGAAACAAGTTCGTGACAGGCTCTCTCCTTTTCAAGGAGAGGACTTTTAAAATTCCCCTCTACTCTATATCTTCGAAGTCAACTTCCCTGCAAGTTTCTCGTACTTAGTAAGCTCAGCATCAATAGAGCCAACCACAACTTTTGTTTTAACTTTTACAGGAACTCTAAGGTTATCATCTGTAAGCCATATTACAATGCTTCCATCACTTTTAAATAATCCGCCTTCCTGTACAAGAGGTTCAACAACAATGCAATCAAAAGTCCCTGCATCAACTGTAATACGGTCTTTACCAAGGTATTTTATATTAAGATCATAAACTTTATCTTTATAAAAATTCTTCATAGGAATCAAATCATTTTCTTTCATATCGGTGTAATCAAAAGTTCTCGCAATATAAAAAGCAGAAAGAATATCATTAACATAAACGGGAATATCAAACTCACCTTTACTTGTTTTTGCTTTCTTTTTTCTGTGATCGAAATAGGCGGAGAAATCGCGGCTGAAGCTGCCTTCCCTAATATGCTGCTCAAACCGCCAGGGGAAAAGCCCCTCAACATCAAGATAAGTTTCATAATGGTCTCTTACTTTATAAACCCAGTCGAAACTTGGAACAGTATTAACATCAAAAGATATCAGATACGCATTCCTGCCTGAAATTCTTTTAATCTTTTGTACGTGCATAGTAGCAATGCCCGCAGTGACAAAACCATACTTAACATCAAAAGTTAATTTTTCACCCTCTTTAAAAGCTTTGTTCTCAATCTTCCGGAAATTATCCTGCCCGGCAAGATCAATTCCTGTAAGTGTTGAGGTTAAAATAAAAGCAATTAAAAAAATAAAAGCTTTACGCAAAATCATTTAATTTCTCCGTTATTAGTAATCAACTTATAAATTTTTTCAATTTCAACAAATACATTCATTACATTGATACTGCTCATACAATTAAAACTATTGCACTGTTCCCTGTTACAATTTTCACATTTAGTTCCCGGGTTAAAAACTATTGCTTTTTCAGTGTATGGTCCCCATCTTTTTGCAGAACAGGCTAAAATTTTAGGATAAAATCCAATAGTGTATTTATTTAATGCTGCAGCAATGTGAATTGGTCCGGTTGAACTTGAAACAAAAATTTCCGCTAAATTAATTACGCTTATCATTTCAGAAAGAGAGAATTTTCCTGCAAAATTTTTTATCCTATCATTTAAAACAAGCTTTTCACAAAGGTCTCTTTCATTACTGCTTCCGGTAAGAATAATTTGAAAGCCGGTTTTATCATTTACAATCTGAACCAGTTCTATAAACTTTTCAATTGGTAAATCAATTGAGCTGCCTAAGCTTCCTGGATGAAAAATTATAATTAGTTTGGTTGGATCAATATTGTTTTCTTGCAGTTCTCTTTTTACTTTTTTATTAGCTTCGGGATTAACATAAAGATCAAACTTTACATTCGCCGGAGTAACTTGTTGGTTGATACTAAATTTTTTTAACAGATTAACATTGAACTCAAGCTCATGCCTTTCAGCATATTTTCTGTGTTCATAAACTTTTTCATTAAAAAGAAAGGAATACCATCTGTAACCTGTCCCGATACGGTATTTTATTCCTGATAAAAAAATTATAAGTGAGGTTGTAAAAGTTGGATAAACGATGATGCTTGAATCGAAATTATATTTCTTAATTACTGAAACATTTTCTTTAATACTAACTTTTCCTTTTTCTTCTTTTAAAGTCAGAATATTATCTATGTAAGGATGATTTTCTACAAGTTCTTTCGTATAGTCCCTTACTAAAAAAGTTACCTTACATTCTGGATAATGTTTTTTTACGATTCCTGCTAAAGGCAAAGAAAGAATTACATCTCCAATTCTGTCTGTTCTTACTATAAGCAGGTTTTCAGGTTTTATCATCGTTTGGAAACATAAGGATTATCTTTAATATAGAATCTCCAAGGAAGCTCAACTGATTTTTTTATTCCGATTCTTTTTGATGTTACTATTTGTTCGCTTTTAAGTTTTGGTCTGTCAAGTATAAAAACTTTTTCTCCGGTAAGATCTAATCCATAATGTTTTTTTGTAATACCAAAAGCTTCGCAAATTTTTCCCGGACCATTTGTAAGGTTAAGCTTTTCTTTATCAGATAATAAAATTTTATTAAAACGATTTAAAGACATTCTTTCAATTCCGGCTAATGGTTCAACTGCGCGGATTAATACTGCTGTACCGTGATCTTTTTTACCTGTAACAACATTGCAGCAAAAATGTGCACCATAAGTAAAGTAAACATAAAAATATCCGCCTTCATTAAACATAATCTCGTTTCTTTTTGTCCTTCCTATAAAAGTATGAGCAGCTTCATCAACTGAACCATCATAAGCTTCAACCTCAACAATTTTTCCAGCAAGCAGTGATCCTTCTTCGTTCTTTATTAAAACTTTGCCAAGAAGTTCTTTGGCAACTGTAAGAACATCGCGGGTATAAAAATTTTTGGGTAATTTTTTAAATGGTTGGATCTTTTTCATTAACAATGAGGACTGCGATAAGCTTTGTAAGTTGTTTCCTACAGCTTTGATTTCAGTTCAGCAATTTTTTGAGAAAAATAATCTTCTCTTGCAGGCTCTTTCTTTTTCAGCTTTTCATAAACAGTAATCGCTTCCTGTATTTCACCCTGGGTAAGATAAATTTTTGCAAGCGTTTCTGAAACAATCATGCTGCCTTCAGAACTTTCATTGGGAATATATTGTTTAGAACTTTTCTCTTCCTGGATAACCGGGATTTTTGCATGCGATATTTTTTCTGCCAGAACATCAAGATTATCTTCAAGTGCTGATGATTTCTCTTCTTCAAATATTTTTTCTTTTCTTTCTACATGAATTGGCATAGCACGAAATTCAGAAGGGTTTTTCAGGTTTTTCAGGCTTTCAAGCTCGCGAAGATAAAACTGATAAGTTTCTTTAGAATGAATTAGCTCACTCCCTTTCTTATAACATTTAAGGGCTTTACTATATTCACTCATTTTTGAGTAAGCTTTCCCAAGTATAAAATAAGGGGTCGGGAAGTCCGGATTTTCTCTCAGACCTCCCTCAAGAATTTCAATTGCAGTTTCGTAGTTATTGTTTTCTAATTCCCAGTTTGCAATCCTGGTAAAGAGAGGTGATTTCCTGTTATACTCGTATATCAGCCTGATTTTATTTTTATATAAATCTTCAGCTTTTGACGGCAAACTTAACCTATCTTTTTTACACCAAAACTTCGGGGCTGGTATGCATGTTTAATCGAAGTAAAAGCAACAAAAGAAAATCCCGTGAAGAATAAAATCTGGAATGGCAATGCTGCTATCTCAACAAAATATATTGATGATACAATTCCTACAAGGCAATACAAAGCCATTATCACTTCAACGACTACAGACAATCCAATTTTTGTATTGTGATACTTATTCCCTGTCCAGGAATCTTTTGCATTCATAACTTTAAATTTGGGAGTTCTTACAAATTCACTTTTCCTGTTAAGCAAACCTTCAATTACTGCGCGGGAATTATTAACTGCAAATCCCATACTTCCTGCCATAAAGAGAGGGAATAAAACTATTTTCTTTCTCCAGTCTGTTCTTATATCTTTTTGTGAATAAAGATAAAATAAAAATGAACTTACAAATGCAAGCACAAAGAGAGACATTATAGCAAAGTAAACTTCATAAGAGCCGCTGTTCTTAATAAAGATTAAAGGTACATTTAAAATTGCCGCAAGAAGAATAAACGGGAAAACTAAATTATTAGTTAAATGAAAAGTTGACTGCAGCTTAACTCTTAAAGGTATATTTGCTTTCCAGACTTTCGGAAGAATTTTCTTAGCAGTTTCAACTGCGCCTTTTGTCCATCTGAATTGCTGGTTCTTTAAAGCATTTATTTCTGAAGGAAGTTCTGCCGGGGAAGTAAAATCTTTTAAGAAGACAAACTTCCAACCCTTTAGCTGCGCTCTGTAGCTTAAATCAAGATCTTCAGTAAGAGTATCATCATTCCAGTTGCCTGCATCTTCAATACATTCCTTTTTCCAAACACCGCCGGTTCCATTAAAGTTAATGAAGAAGCCGGCTTTGTTTCTTACAGACTGCTCGATTACAAAATGTCCATCAAGAGCAAGCGCCTGTGCTTTTGTAAGCAGGGAATAATCGCCATTGAGATGTTCCCAGCGTGTCTGCACCATACCAATATTTTTATCAGTAAAGAATGAGAGTGTTTTCTTTAGAAAATCTTTATGAGGAATAAAATCTGCATCAAATATTGCTATGAACTCCCCCTTAGCAGTTTTCATTGCTTCTTTTAAAGCGCCTGCTTTAAATCCTTTTCTTGATTCTCTTCTGATATGGATAATATCATATCCCTCAGTTTTTTTCTGTTCAACAGCCTGATGAACTATATTTGTAGTTTCATCTATTGAATCATCAAGAACCTGAATTTCAAGTTTCTCTTTAGGATAATCAATCTCGCAAACAGCATTAATTAATCTTTCAGCAACATACATCTCATTATAGAGAGGAAGCTGAATTGTAACTATTGAATCGGTTGAAATTTCATTATTAAAAGTTGGATTTACCCCTTTATATTTTCTATGATAATAGATCATTATAAAGCCGTGACAGCCAAAAATGAACAGTATAGTTAAGGAAAGAAAATAGCCAATCAGCACTATATCATCCATAAATTCATTTTACCTCATATCGTTAAAAAAAATTACCATCCTGAAACTGTATCAAGAATGATGTCTTCAGTAATCCTGTCAACAGCGGTTTCAATTGCATTTCGCCTTTCAGCTATACTTCCACCTGAAGGATAATCTCCATAATTAGAAAAACTTTTAGTATAAATTGTCTTCCTCTGCACTAAATCTCTATAGGTAACATTTACAGAAATTGTAACTCTTCTTGTTTCAACATTTTCCCCGGCGGCAACAACTGCAGGGGCATCAGTTAAGGAAGTAATTGTATTTTCAAGTATTGCGTCTGCCGTTGTTCTTTCAGTAACCTGGAGAGTGTTATCATCAATAAACTTTTGTGTTAACTGGTCAGTAAGCAATTCTCTTAAACCGGGTTCGCCAGATCCACTTCTGTCATCTGAAACCGGAATAGCAATAGTTTTTAGATGCTGAGGTACTGAAGCTCCGGTAAAGGAATAAAAACAACAGCCAAAGTTACTTATGCTGAGGCTTATAAACAATAATAGGCTGAGAGAGAAAGTGACTACCCTTACTGATTTTGCAGTATTTTTAATCATTATATTCAATTTAAATTCTTAAATCACGCCTGCTTGAAATTATACGACATTTATACTTTCTGAACTCACTTCAAATCATATTCCTTTATCTTCCTGTAAAGAGTTCTTTCGCTTATCTTCAAAAATTTTGCTGCATTTCTTTTATTCCCTCTTGTAATATCAAGAGCATTTTTAATTGCTTCTTTTTCAAGCTGATCAAGAGGAACAATTTGTTGCGGGGCTTTTTTTGATTCCTGGTAAACCTCATTCTGCCTGTTATAAAAAAGATCTTTAAGCTCAATTAAATCTTTTTTTATTTCGAACAATGCCCTGTACATTAATTCCCTGTCAACTTCCTCAGAAGATTTTTTTAGAAAGATTGGAAGATTCCTGTGAGTCATTTCAACTTCTGGGGCTATATATAAAGATGTAAAAGATGATGGATCAAGAATTCCATCATTATCCAATGCTATAGCTGTTTCAAGTGTGTTTTTTAATTCCCGGATATTTCCGGGCCAGGAATAATTTTCCAGAATTTTCAAAGCATCATCTGTAAGGGCAGGTGGTTTTCTTCTGTTCGCCGATGAGTAAGAATTAATGAAATGATTGGCAAGCTCAGGAATGTCGGCTTTTCTTTTTCTTAAAGGAGGAATACTCAAAGCAACTGCTTTAAGCCTGAAATATAAATCGTCTCTGAATCTTCCGGCTTCAACTTCTCTCTCTAAATTTTTATTAGTTGCAGCAATTATTCTTACATCAACGTTGGTAACAGTCTCCGCACCAAGCCGCATAAATTCTTTTGTCTCTATTACTCTTAATAATTTAACCTGTGTAGTCAAAGGCAGCTCTGCAATTTCATCAAGGAACAAAGTGCCGTTATCTGCAATTTCAAAATAACCTTTCCTGCTTTCTATAGCTCCTGTAAAAGAACCTCTCTTATGTCCGAACAATTCGCTTTCAAGAATGCCTTCAGGAATAGCTCCACAGTTTACAGTAACTAATTGTTTGTTTGCTCTGCTGCTAAAACCATGAATTGCCTGGGCAAATACTTCTTTACCAACACCGCTTTCACCATATATGAGAACAGAAATATCTGACTTAGCGACCTGCATAGTTATATCAACCAGGTCATTAATCTCCTTAGTGTTGCCAATTATTCCAAATTCTTTTTTGAATTGCTCTCTTGTCATCTTTGCAGATAAAAGTTAAGAAAATAAACTAAAATATAGAATTGTCTGCCTCAAAAATATGAGAATAAAAACTTAATTAAAGGGTATTTTTAGAAAGGAGTTTTAAATCTTCACACTCAATCCATCAAAAGCGGAAACCACTTTCCGTCTTTCTTCAATTGGCAATTGGTAGGAAAGCTTTGATACTTTATTTTCGTCCTCTTCACTAATATGGGTGATATATAGTCTTTGTGGCTTTAATTTTCTAAACGCATCTATTAATTCTTCTGCGGTTATATGTGTAATTTCACTTATCATCAAATCAATCTTCATATCATGAAAAATATACAGATCTTTCTGTTCAGCAATATCTCCTGTAAAGAAAATATTTTTCTCTTTCACAGATATTAAAAAGCTGCTGCAGGAAAAACTTAGTCTTTTACTCTTATCAGCGTTAATATTCCTTTCAAGGTGTGAATTCTGCCGCGCAGTAAAATTTAATCCATCAGATACTTCAAATTTTTTATCCTGCTGAAATGATTGAACATTAACTTTAAAACCCAGCTTGTCTTCAAACAGATATGATTGATAAATAAATTCTTTTATAAATTCTGAATTGCTTTCATCACAAAAAATATAAAGAGGATTTTTTCTTTCATTCATTTTCATCTGTACAATTAATGATGGCAAACCTGTATAGTGATCCGGATGAAGATGGCTAATCAGAATTCCATCAATAAAATTGAAGAGGATTTTCTGGTTCATCAATGCACGTGAAATTCCATCACCTGCATCTACAAGAAGATTATAACTACCGGAGTTAATTAGAAATGAAGAATGATATCTTTTTAATGAAGTCTTCCCCGAGCCTGTACCAATGAACTTTAATTCCATCCCACCAATTCAATTATAAATTAAAAACTAAATTTTCTTCATTCAATCAATCACTCATTCAATCATACTGGTGTTTGAATGACTGAATGGCTGAATGTTTTGATCTTGATCTTGCACTTGAGCTTGCTCTTGCCCTTAAACTCCATCTTCCATCTACCATTTTCCATCTTCCATTCTTATCACTCTTCCATCAAGCTTATATTCTTTATTTATTACCTGCAGGAAATTTTTTGCTTCATCTTCGGAAAGGAATTCTCCCACATAGACAACGTGAAAAACGGTACCGCCGATTGTTTTATCTTTTATCTCCGATTTAAAACCTGAATCAACAAAATCTTTTTTTAGTGATTGTGCATTTTGCAGTTTACCAAATGCGCCTGCCTGGATTCTATAATTATAATTTGTCTTTGGAATTTTTTTTTGTTCTTTATTTACAACAGTTATTTCATCTTCTGAAGGAATATTTTTGTCTGATATTTTTATATATGGTGAATCAGGATATTCTTTTTTTAGCCTGTCCATGTGATTTTTTGCAGCCTCATACAATCCTAAAGCATAATAGTAAGAATATATCCTGTACAAAGAAGCATCGGCATATTTACTTGCAGGATATGAATTAACAATTTTCGAATAGATTGAAACTGCATCCTGTCCATTCTCTGTTAACACACCTTCAAGGAACATTACGGAAGGACTGTTAGGATATTTTTTTTTCAGTTCCGGTAATATTTCTTCAACTTCTTCTTTCTTACCGCTTTCTATTTGTTTAAGATAGGAAACAATATCAACATCCTGCGCAATTGAATAGGTGGGGATTAGAAAGAAAAACATAGTCACTAAAAAAAGATACTTAATTCCCGATAATTGATACCAGATGCCAGATACTTGATGCTGGATTTTTGATGCTGGTTCCCTTTTGATAGACAAATCGTAATTCTTAATTCGTAATTCGTAAATCCGAAATTGGTTCATGCTGTTAAAGCAAGTTTTTTGTCCGGAGTTATTTTTTCTATCAACTCTCCAAACAAAGTAGCGTGAGTTGCCCTGTTAATTTTAACTTTTGTATAATCCCCGGGTTTTAAGTTTTCATCAAAAGGAATAATAACAACTTTATTTGCATCTGTTCTACCTGACAGGAACTGATCTGACTTCCTGCTGAAACCTTCAATTAAAATAATCTCTTCTTTATCAATAAGCTTCTGATTAATTTCAAAGGAAACCTGCTGCTGAACTTCAATTATTTCCTGGAGACGTTTAGTTTTTACTTCATCAGATACATGATCTCCCATTTCAAAAGCTTTCGTTCTTTCTCTCGGAGAATATTTGAACATATAAGCGCCATCATATTTTACTTCACGCATTACATCAAGAGTCATAACATGATCTTCATAAGTTTCAGTGGGAAAACCGGCAATAATATCAGTTGAGAAACTTACACCTGGGATTATCATTCTTGCTTTATCAACAAGACTAAGATAATGCTCAATAGTATAAGTCCTGTTCATTAACTTTAAAATTCTGTTAGAGCCAGATTGAACAGGAAGATGAATAGAATTGCAAATATTAGGATGCGCTGCAATTGTATAGAGGAGCTTGTCAGATAAATCCTGCGGATGAGATGTAGTAAATCTTATTCTTATAGATCTGTCAACTTCGGCACAGGCAGCAAGAAGATCAGCAAAATCTCCGCCATTGCCAGATTGCTTATCTAAATATGAATTAACATTTTGTCCTAACAGAGTAATTTCCTTAAATCCTCTGAGTGAAAGCTGTTCGATTTCTTCCACAACTGATTGAAGAGGCCTGCTTCTTTCTCTTCCTCTTGTAAAAGGGACAACACAGAAAGTGCAAAACTTATCGCAACCTCTCATTACAGATAACCATGCCATTAATCCATCTTCACGATATGGAATAATGTCATCGTAAGTTTCTGTTTTGGATAACCTGACACCAATTCCCTTCTCACCTCCAAAAGCTGTATCAATAAGTTCAGGAAGTCTTCTGTATTCATCAGGACCCACAACAACATCAACCATTTTCTTATCATCAATAAGATCTTTACGAAGCCTTTCTGCCATACAGCCGAGAATCCCGATTACAAGATTTGGATTGTTTCTCTTTAAAGTTTTTATGTTTCCTAATCTCCCATAAATTCTTTGCTCGGCATTCTCTCTAATGCTGCAGGTGTTTAATAATACTACATCAGCATTATTTAAATCTTTTGTAATGCCGTAACCATAATTCTGTAAAATACCGAGCACTATCTCAGTATCTGCAAGGTTCATTTGACAGCCGTAAGTTTCAATATAGACTTTATTCTTTTCCATCAAACTAAAAGTTATTAAGGCAGAAATATAAGCCTAATTTTAGAGGGTATCAATAGAATTGAGAGTAAGCAGAATTAGATATTAATCTTAGTCATCATATAGAGAACTAAATTTAAGAGAGCAAAACCAATAACACCCAAGACACCAATAAATATTTTATATTTTCTTTGCTTTGCCCTGAAAACCTCGCCACCCAAGCCTCTGGTTTCCTTTCTATAATTAACAAATCCAAACATTTTTACCAGTTTTAATATTTTTAATATTAAGATAAATACAACTTCATAATATTACAATCCACGCAATTATGGGATTAATGGCGTCACATAAAAAATAAAAAACCCCGAATTAATCGGGGTTAGAAAATTAAATAAAAAAATTATTAATTATTTATCAGACTGAGACAAACCCAACTCCTCAAGGAAATGGATTTGTTATCTTTTATTATTTTATAAGCGTCATCTTTTTAACCTGGGTTATATCCCCAGCTTCCAGCTTATAGAAATAAATACCACTGTTAAGATTAGATGCATTGAAATCAATTTTATGATTACCCGCCTCCTTAATTCCATTTACCAAAGCAGCTACTTCCTGACCTAATGCATTATAAACTTTTAGTGAGACGTAACCTGACTTTGGTACTGAATATGAAATTTTAGTACTTGGGTTAAATGGATTCGGATAATTTTGTTCAAGGTCAAAAATTAATGGTGGTGAAATTTCAAGTTCAATTGCTTCTGAATATTCAAATTGACCATTGAAGTCTATTTGTTTTAACCTATAGACATATATACCCGGGTTTACACTTTTATCAACATAAGTATATGTTTTTTCTTCAGAGGTTGTTCCATAACCTTCAATAAATCCTATTATAGCAAATCCACCATTAAGTGATTTTCTCTCAATCTCGAAACCTCTGTTATTAATTTCAGTTGCAGTAACCCAATTTAAAACAGCCTCCCCAAAAGGATTAACAGTTGCAGTAAACGAGATTAGTTCAACAGGTATTGTTCCGGCTGGTAAAAAATCTGTAGCGTAATATCTTGAAAAAATTTGATAGCCGCTATTGTATGGAGCACTATTATCAAACTGAGCTCCTATGCCAATTATATCCTGGGGCCAAGTCGGTTCGGGCTGTCCATCAATATCAGTATCAGAGTCAATTCTGAAAACTACTGTATCGACTCCATCACTAAAGGATAAATTAGCACTGCTGCCGCTTGCGGGCCAGGCACCGCCGACCTTTGTCAATCCGACAAATCCTACCAATGATCCTTCATATAGTTCGGGGTTAGCTTTATACTGAGCAAGTGTTAGAACTATTGGAGAAGGTGTTGGATTACCTGAACTATTCAACACCCACCCCGAAGAATCAAACGGTTCTATTTCAGACATCCCGTTAAACTGGGTTACCACACCGGTTATTGTAAGTTCATCTCCCAAACTCCAGGTGAATACTGGTGGTCCGAACATAAATATATCAGTTCCGGCAGTACCATCATGTATATAAAATGAATTATTTGTTGTTTGAAAGTTTGGTGAAAACACAACCCCTTGAACAGTAACTGTATCGCCTAAACGGTCCGGAACAAAATCCATATCGAGATCTTCAATAGCCTGCGCAATCGTAATCGTCTGGCTAAATAAATTCTGATTAGCAATAATCAGCAGCAAAAGTATCAATGGTACAAATAGTTTTTTCATTAGTTCCTCTCTTTTTAAATATTTTAGGTTTCCTTGATTGTATTTCGAATTTAACCTTAAAAAAAATTTCTTGCAAACGAAAATCAATTTTTTATTAAAAAATAATGTTGGATTTTATACTATCCTAAACAAAAAAGCCCGGCTTTTTATTACCGGGCTTAAAGTTGAATGGAAAAGATATATAGAATTATTTAATAAGCGTCATCTTTTTAACCTGGGTTATATTTCCAGCTTCCAGCTTATAGAAATAAATACCACTGTTAAGATTAGATGGATTGAAATCAATCTTATGATTCCCGGCTTCCTTAATTCCATTTACCAAAACAGCTATTTCCTGGCCTAAAGTGTTATAAACTTTTAAAGATACATGACTTGCTTTTGGTAAAGAATACGAAATAGTAGTGCTGGGGTTGAATGGATTAGGATAATTCTGAGAAAGTTCAAATTTAGATGGAGCTTCAAAATTAACTTCCACAATATTTGAATATTCAAATGAACCATCAAAATCAATTTGTTTTAATCTGTATAAATATTTTCCGGGAGTAAGATTTCCATCAAAGTAAGAATATTTTTTCTCTGATGATGTTGTTCCGTTGCCTCTAACAAATGAAACTTTACGCCAGTTTGTATTTTCCTGTTTTCTCTCAACATTAAAACCTGAATTATTTATTTCTGTTGCTGTTGTCCAGTTTAATAAAATACCATCGTTTTGAGTTGTAGCTGAGAACGAAGTTAATTCAACAGGAACGACAACTTCTATCCAAGTTGTTGCAATACGTATTCCATCAACAATTACATTCGCAGCATTTGCAGCAGTACCCTGTCTAAGATAAACACCTCCAACATTAGCAGGATCGTTATTTGCAGATCCACCGTGTACTAAGTCAGGAGAAGGTTCAGTTGGACTAATGACAGGATTAATAAAAAGATTTACAGTATCATCATTAACATCGGGATTAAACTGATATTTAAGAACTAATAAATATGTTGTTCCGGTGTTATAAACTGAATCGCTATATAGAGGTAATATCGTAGCGCTGGTAGATGTCTTAGATAATCCAAATGCCAAATTACCATTAGCAGCTAGTTTAACATAAACTCTCCCATAAAAAATAGATGTAGTATTTGCCAGCCCTAAATGAAAGAAATAGTCACCCGGAGTTTGAGCACTTGTTACGTTTACCATAAGAGAGGCATAAACTGTCCCGGAGGTAACTTCTGAAAATTGTCTGTTTACATCTTGCCCGGTATTTGTAAGTGACGCAGCATTACCTATCCCTGATGATGGATAATCCGTGTATACTAACCCGGGAGTAGAAACAAAAATTGCATTGGTAGTACCGCTATGGACAGCCCAACCATGTTGAGTTAAGCTATCGCCAGCCGGAAAATCAAAATTTTCGATAAAGAACTGCCCGTAAGAAAAACTTAAAGGCAGAAAAAGAAGTGAAAATAGAAAAAGTAAAGATAGTTTCTTCATAAGAACTCCAGATTTTTAATTAATTATTATGATTTAGAATTGAAATTAATTATTAAACTTATAAGACACACAATTTTGATATTAATTTATAGTTAATATTAATAGTGTGCAAAGAAATTTTGAAATTAATATTACTCATCTAAATTTTTGTTGATTAAAAACCGCTGAAACGGTTAGAACATTAAGATTTATTTTTAGTACCCACGACTTAAGAGCTTATGTGAGAACAAGAATATTGATGGTAGTCGCCCCGCTATTAGGCGGGGCGATAACAGCTTTATTTCGCAACCTGAAGGTTGCGACTACCGATATATTTAGAATTTTAACACAGCCTCTTTAAGTCGTGGGCTATTTAAGAAAAAAAATCAAATTATTAACGGTTTTAACGCTTGCCTGCCGGCAAGGCAGGGTTTACCAAAACAAGCGGTCAACTTGAGTAATATTAATTATTTCATAACAACCTGTCCTCCGCAGCTTTAGCGAAGGAGGATCAATTTTTTTACAGCAGAGAAACTTTTTGTTTTTAATTGATAAAAATAAATCCCCGATGATAATTCCGTCGAATCAAAAAGTATTTCATAAACTCCCTCCGGCTGATTCTCTTCAACAAGTGTAGAGATTCCATTTCCAAGTATATCATAAATTTTAATGTGACAGTTTAAAAGTGACAGGTTTTTAATTGTAGCGATTGATTAATTGTCAGACTTTTTTAATTCAAGTAAGTTTTTATAAATCCCCCGAGTTAAATATCACCTGTTCGTTAACTATTTTAATTGCTTCTTGTTCTAACTTGTAAGCTTCAAACCTCATATCATTTGCCTTGAGGACTAAATCATTAATTTTTTGTTGAGCCACTTTATTTTTCAAAAGTGGAATCTGAATTTGACTTATTTGTAAATTATCTATTTCATCAACAACAGATCCATATATAAATCTTTTTATTAATTCTGTCCCATATTCTGTGGAAAGCCAAGCAAATATGTAGCCTGCAATATTTGAGTTGCTGGGATTTATTCTAATGATATGTTGATTTGCAGTCCATCCTGACCAATGTTTTGGAACAATGGTTACCTTCCCAATAGTGCCACTACAAGTGATAAGTACCATATTAGGAATAAGCGTTAATTGATTTTTAATGCGTTCAGCGTGATGAACTAATGATAGAAATTTCTTTTCATTTGGATCCAATTCAAAAATTTGTTTTCCGCCAATAAATATTACGCCCTGACCTTCTTCAACATATATTCTCTTGAATCTACCTGGGAGTATTATTATACTACTAATTAAATGGTCTCCCAAGCAGAAAATCTTATCAGAAGTCTTTGAGATCAATTTTATTATTTCATCAATTAAAGGTTTGTGATAGGAACAGTCAAATCTTCCTTTTAAGTTTTTCAACTTAATTGAAAAAGCTTCTAAACTGTCAACTCTTCTAAAAATTTCTGGTTTTATTTCATTAAGGGGAGGCAACTTTAATTCAGCAATTAAAAGTTTTTGTGCTTGTTCAAAGTTCTCATTCGATTCATCACGATATAAAAATGAATTAGTAATTAATTCATTAACCTTTGATTTTATAGATGAGCTTGGATTAGGTATTTCAATATTTTCTAAATGAGAAGGTTCTATATGACTTATTACTGAACCATAATTATTTGTTCTTATTAATGTTAAGCCGGTATTAGTTTTAAGAAATGTATAAATATATCCAAGGTCACTATTATTGAAAAGTTGGATTCTAATTACATCATCGGAAAAATATTTTGATTGCAATGTTTTAGAAACCAATGTAATGTTTCCAATAGTACCAGACCTAGTCATAAGGATTTCATTTAAGTTGACTTTTAAATTTTTAAGATCACTATCACAATTAGGCGAAATAAATTTGGTTGGTTTAGGATCTATTTCATTAATTTGTGAGGGGAGGAGAAGTGGAATACCAACTTCTTTGTGAACATATATTCTCTTAAATCTCGTTGGATAAACAGCTTCGGAAATAAAACCACTTGATGAATACAATTTTTTTGAAGGCCACCGACAATTATTTATCAACTCCCTGGCATGCTTCCCATCAATACCATAAACAGAAGCTTCAAGTCTTAGTTTCTTATTATATATTTCTGAAAGTTTAATCGAAGACCAATTGACATCTTCTCCAATCTCTAATTCAGGGGAGACAGTTTTTTTTCTTATTGGTGCTACCAATTAATTCCCTCATTCTTTTTCCATTTAGAAAAGATTTCTGGAATAAGAGGAGTTTGATCATTCAAAACTCTTTTTTTGGCAGCCCTTTTTACGGTTGTCTTCCAATCACTTGTATGACCCATTTCAATAATGTTTACATCATCGTCGGGAATTAATATTTCGTTACCAAATTTATCCCTTTTAAAAACTGGATTTCCTCTTTTATCATGACCCACCTTATCTATTATTGCCATAAAAATATTATAATCAGTTATTGTATTATGTTTTTCTTCCTTTGCTATTTCCTTTTCACTTTTTTTCTGAAGTATTAAAATTGATGTTTGGGTCCCATTTCGCGGCTGAAAGGTGTCTGCATGTAAGTCAATACTTGCAATAATTCTCGTTCTTTGTAATAACCAACGCCTAATGTATCCTAAGCCTGGGGCGCCCAATATAGCATCTGGCAAAACAATTGCTAATCTTCCACCTGGTTTTAAAAATTGAAGACACCTTTCTATAAATAATTGTTCGGGTGGTGAAGACGATTGCAATTTTGAAGTAATTGACCACTCGTCGCTTTTATGCTTTTTACCTTTAATTTCATATTGTTCATTTTTCCATATATAGCCAATAACATATTGCTCAAGAATATGATGATCCCGAATAGGGAGTTTACTACCAAATGGTGGATTTGTTATAATGACATCAAAAAACTCAATGTTATTAGAACTAACTATTTCTTTTGAATTTAAACCAAGAGCTTTTGCAAGTTTCTCTTTGAATTCATTTTCCCATTCATGTGGAGGCAATAGGGAATCGTTTTGCAATATGTTTCCGCTTCCATCATTGTTCATGACCATATTCATTTTCGTTGCTTTAACAAGGTCGGGGTTAATATCGAAGCCAAAGAAATTATTTGCAGCAATATCTGTAACCTTAGATTTCATTAAGTCTTTTTCATATTCATTCCAATCAAACCTTTTTTTTCCAAATTCTTTTTCAGCTTCAAGATATAACTGCTCTGTAACATAATTCATTGCCAATACTAAAAAGCCTCCCGTTCCGCATGCAGGATCGCAAATTTTTTCATTTAGCTTAGGTGAAATCATCTCAACAGCCATTCTCATAATATTTCGGGGAGTAAAAAATTCTCCTCGATCTCCCCTCAGATTAGCACCTACAAGTTCCTCATAAGCTTTACCTTTTATATCTATGTTAGTTTCAAGCAGGCTATATTTTTGTAGTTCCAGAATTACATATGCAAGGCTCCGGGGTTTAAGGTTTATCCGATCAACAGGATCAAAAATTTTAGGATACTTTTTCTTTACTCGTTCAAAAATTTGTTCAATCCGATTCTTCGCTGTGAGCTGTCCATCTTGATTATTTAATTCATTTGAGGTTATATAAAACTCTAACCCTTTTGGTACATTTTGCTCATCAAGAATTTTGCAGAATATTACTTTGAGAAACTCAAAGAAAGCTTGTTGTTTTTGGTAACCATCAACTGTATAGATGTGATTATGACAAGTCTTAAAAACAAAAAGTAAATTATTATCAGAAGCCTTTTTTAAATTATTCCTTTTAGGCCTATCAATTTCTTCTAAAGTTGTATCGGTTGAGGGAATATCTATATGCTCTTTGAATTGCCACTGATCATTTTCACTGATTTTTCTAAATACCTGTTTGTGTTTCCCATTAGTCCACATTCCCCACTCACAATTCACCGAGGCGGCCATATAGGATTTTAATTGTTCGATACCTTCTTTCCTATCTGAAGGCAAAATCCTTTCTTCTTTGCATTCAATTATTATTGAAATATTTTCTTGTAAATGAGTTTTATTAATCGGAAATATGGCTAAGTCAACCCTTGGCTTTTTGGTTGCTTGCTTAATAGTAAATTCAACTTCAATTTGATCTATTGGATATTTATGTTCATTTACTAATCTTTTTTCAATTGTTTGTCTTACATATTCTTCAGGCGTATCATTCCTAAAAGTACTATCAACATAATCACATATTTTCCCTTCAGGAATGGTGATAATATTAGAAAGAAATTGTTGCTTATTTTTATTTATCATAGGGAATTTGATTATTTAATTTTCCTTATTATCTCTCCAATATATGGAACTATCTCCCTGATGGTTTTTGTTTTTTTCATAATCTATTTTATTATTAAAATCTTCGTTCCAATCATGAAACAATGCCAGTGAAGATTACTGCACAAACGATGATCCATATTAATTAAAATACTCATAAATCTGCCCACATGGTTGAATCATAAAAACCTATTGAATCTACTTTCCATTTTCCAGGAAATATTTCATATTTTGAATAGTATTTTTTCTGGGTATTATCGATAATTTCTATTCTCATTTTTTTAATATTATCGGGCCGTAACCATTTTAAAGATTCTTTATTAAAAGTAAACAAATGTTCTTCTGAATTACTTAAGCTTCCGGAATATGTTTTCATACTATCTAAATCTTTAAAATTTTTTATTCAATTAGATCCTACATTGTAATATTGTATGCTGTTTATTCTGACTTTACGTTCTATATTTTTAGAATTAATTACTCTGATTTTTATATTATCAAAATAATAAACGCCTTTTTCTTCGGATTTAATAATTTTAAAACCAAACTTAATATGAAAATTTGCAGATCGATTTTTTCTTTCATCTCTAATTTTCCATAAGAGCGAAAATGTTGAAACGATGGAAGCATAAATTATAAAAACAGTTTCCAAATCAATCATTTAATTCTCCCTTCTATACTTTCCATTATGTGAATTATCTTCCAGGCACTCATAGATTTAATCTTTTAAGTCGTCAGCTTTATTCTTTATGTTTTAAAGTAAATATTGCAACTTCTTCAAAATAATCTTCATAAAATACTATCAGTTGACATTCCACTTCAGTTTGATCGTTATGCATAACAAAACCTACATCACTAAATTCAGAATAATCAGGAATGCCCCTCATTAATTCTAAAAGGAACGGACTACTAAATGATTTTACATAGCCTTTTGCAGGCACAAATTCAACAGGATCGCCAGCATATTTATCCACCACTTTAGTAAAAGAAATAATGTATCTTCCTTTTCGTATAACTTTATCGCCCGCGTTTAAAAAATTAATTTTTTGGAGATCAAATGATGAGCCCTCCTTAAGGTTCATTTCTATTATTTTTCCATTTAATGAGTCTTGACCATACATTATTTTTAATTTCGTGGTTTTTGTTGCTTCCCCCAACGCAGATTCTATACGTTTTTCAATCCTGTCCGAGAAACCTGCTAATTCTTTTTGATTATCATCAGATGCTTTGTCAAATTTAAGATCAATGTCTTTAGAAATATTTATGCCTTTCTCGTTAAGTTTTTCACTAACCTTGCTATATTCTGTAACCATAGAATTAAGTACTTCATTAGTCTTACTTGAATTATCTTCCATTTTCTGAATTACTTGATCTGCTTTCAGAAGGGCTTTATCAACCTCATCCGCTGATTTGCTCATTTGCCAGATGGGAACTATAATTGTAAAAACAGATAAAAATACTCCGGCAAGAATTACTAAAGTATTAAATCTTTTATCTGCAACATCAAGTTTAGCTTGTAATATCTTTTTCTCAACTAAAGCAACTATTTCTTTGTCATCCATTTTACTTCCCTCCCAAATTTTTTATATATTTTCTCTTATACTCTCCATTATATGAACTATCTTCCAGGCATTCTTTGGCTTGTATCCCTTGGGACCTCCTATCTTGTCAAACTATCGGGGGAATAGGGGTAACGGCTTCATTTTTATCTATCTTTTTGATTTTCTTATGTGACTTCCCTCCTCTGGATATTTTTTTTCTTGCCTCATCCGCTTTTTCCCCTTCGACAACTTCTCTTTTTAATACTTCTTCAGCAAGGACATTTCTGATTTGCTCATCTGCTATTTTAATTTTAGGAGATAATTTTCTTATCTCTCGCTTAATAACTCCGACAACAGGATCATCAAGCATGATTACTCCCAGTACAAATTTATTAAGAGCCTGTTTTTGTTCATGGTAAGCTTCAATTGCAGACTTAACCCACCCTTCTTTAGATAGACAGAACAAGCATTCAATATCCTGGCTGTTTTTATGTGTGATCAATAAGAAGTCTATATCTATTACTAATTCCTGATCAATAGGTTTTTCAAAAGCTACTTTATATACTTTCCATAAAATTCCATTGGTGAGAATTACCCAATCAATTCCTTTGTTGGCCGCATAATCAACAGCCTGTTTTACGTAGCTCTCCTTCAGTTCTAATCCTATGGCTTTGGCTTCAATAAGAATTTCACATTGTTCATTTATCTTTAATGCAAGGTCGCAGTAAGTTCCCCTGATAACATGTTCAGATGTTATTTCAGAGTATTTATCATATCCAAAAATATAGGAAAGCATATCGGTGATAATTATAATTGTATCCGACTCATTCACATCCCTGGATTTTGCAGAAGTCAAAATTGGCTGGAATTTCTTTATACCGGAAACCAACCTTTCTGTTAGTTTTGAATTTAACTTGGACATAAACTTAACCCTCCCAACGTTTTTAATTAATGTGAATCATTTTTAATTATACTCTCTCAATTCATATTAAGTTATAAATGTTTTTAACAATAGTTGTTGCAAAAGAGCTTTGAGAGCTTCGAAACTAATTTCTTTACCTTTTTAGCAATAATCTGTTTAGCATTTTTCCAAACGGTATCATTCTTAGCAGCATCTAAGAAATCGTGGCCTTCGGATGTTAGTCTACTAACTCGCCAATCGTCTCCTGTTGAATCTCTTAAATCTTTAGCCACAATAAGATCCTGTTCTTGTAAAAGCATAACCTGATAGTCCACTTCATTTTGTTTATAATCATCAAATTTAATCCTTTGCCACTGTGTATCTTTGAAACTCTCTATTTCAATTAAAATTTTCTTTATTAATTCAAAATCCCTTTTCATTTATTCTTCAGAATCTTTGTAAACCGATTTGGATAAATCTTTGTCATAAATCTTTATGGCCCGATCTAATTTTGTATATTGCCACATTATTTCACCCACCATGCCGAAGCAAATAATAGCCAAGAGGCTACAAATTATTCGAATTACAATGAAGTCAGCGAAATAAACTACCCCCAGCAGAGACCATCCAAATAAAAATGTAAAGGTGCAAAATATTTTAGAGCCCAGGTTAAAAAATAATCTCATTTCTCTATACGCTGGAAATTGTTTCATTTTTTCACAAATTTGCTCAGCTTCTTTTTGAATTTTTGATTCAAGAATTAATTTATTATTTCTTGATTTTCTCCAACGATTAATTAAGAAACGAAAGATAACATTGGATAAAATATTAATTAGTAATCCAACGATAATTACAGAAATCACCCATTCAAAATTTATAAAATCAAATTTCATAAATTACTTTTCCTTATACTCTCCATTATATGAATTATCTTCCAGGCGTTTGCTGGAGCTATCCGTTGAGACCAGAGTTTGTAAGTCTGGATTGTAGCTGAAGCGCGCGTAAGAATCCGGATCATTCTCCCTTAGTAACCCTGACAGTATTAAAATTTATCCGTCCATTTGGGAAGCTGAGGGATTTGTGGTGCGCAGTAGTATTCCCTTTCTTCAGAAGGTTTTACTTTGCGGATCAATGTCCAAGTTCTTATTCTTCATAATCTTTTCCAGAAATTTTGATAAAAATTTATACCGTTATTTTTTCTTCTTTATATAAACTTTATTGCCCTTACTATTTATATAATACTTACCACCTTTCGGGCCGGTATGAATTGTTTTATTATCAAATGTGTAGCCGGAAGATTTTACTGATTGTTATAATCCTGATGTTGCCAGCAATAATCGCTTCCTTCCTGTGCATTCCTTTTGCACTGAGTTCCTTTCTTTGTAATAGCTAAGCATCTGCCGGATGAATTTGTTTCACTCTTAATAGTTTGATTATTAGTTGTGGTTTTATTTATACTTTCTGTACTCTCTTTAAGAGTTGATGGATTACAAATTTTGCAGGGAATATATCCTGCATCTTCAACATCTTGAATTGAATTGAATTCAATAAGGTTTTCAGGTGAGATTTTATTGGCCCATCGGCAAGAAGTTAAATGATATTTATCTGAATTTTTGCTACCAACATATTTTGTTTCTTTTTGTTCTGTGGTTATTTCATTTGAAATGACCTTTCCTGTTTTTATTTCCGAAGGCGATGTTTTGGAAGTTCCGTTATACTCTTTTTGTCTTTCAAATATCTTTTTATTAAAGGATAATAACTCATTAGTATTGAATACAGTATATCTTTCGATAAAACCATAATCTTTTATTCTGTAAAAATCACCCTGAGCGCTAATAACGATTACAGCCGTATGTGCTGGTAAGATGATTTGTGTTAATGAATGTTTATCTGGATGGCTATAAATTCTTGTATCAAACAGTACATAGGTTTCAAAACCAGCTTTTTGGGGATATGTATGAATAAACAAAAAGATAGTTAATAATATGAACTTTCCCATTTTTTTCTCCTATAAATTTTTTTTGCTTTGATAATAAAGCTTTAGTAACAGTTCAATGCTTATAAAATAACGTTTTACAAAATAGTCCTAACCGTTAATTTTTTTATCGCATTATATTCTTTGAATTTTTTGATAAGAAGGTGAGGTTCACTTAAAAAAGGAGTCCTCACCTGGGAAATTCTATTATTTTAAAAGGATCATCTTCTTTATTTCAGTCTTGTTATCCCCGGAAAGCTGGTAATAATATACACCACTTGAAAGTTGAGATGCGTTAAAATTAATTTCATAGATCTTACCCGCTTCTACGGTCTCATTGAATAAGTTTGCCACTTCAATTCCTAAAACATTATATACTTTCAATTGTGCTTTCGTATTC
>CAZEWJ010000027.1:0-1422 GCA_964515875.1 uncultured Ignavibacteriaceae bacterium
AAAGAATAGCAACAGCAATTGAATGGATGTCTGAAGGAAAATCAAGACACTGGAAATACATGAAAAAGTGATTTACGATTTATGATTTACGAATTCAGATTTAGATTTAGGATTTGAGAAATTTAATTTTAATCAAGAATCCAATTCAGCTAAAACAATCAGGGTAACCTTTTATGAGAAATATTAAAAAGCTCCATAAGGCAATAGATGAACCAATGAATGGTTTATCTACTTACAGAGCATTTCCTAATAACAGCATAAAATATATTGATCCCTTTATTCTTCTTAATCATCATGGCCCGCAGGAATTTCCTCCAAACAACAGTGGTTTGCCTTTTGGTCCACATCCGCACAGAGGATTTGAAACACTCACTTTTATCCTAAAAGGAGATGTCGTTCATAGTGATTCAAGTGGAGGCAAAAGTATAATAACATCCGGGGGCATCCAATGGATGACCGCAGGAAGAGGAATTATTCATTCGGAAAATTCTTCAGATGAATTTAAAAGAAAGGGAGGAATTGAAGAAGTGCTGCAGTTATGGATTAATCTCCCCGCTAAATTAAAAATGACTCCGCCTAAATATATCGGTTTGCAAAAAGATGAAATACTGAAATTAAAATTTGATGATGGAAAGGTCATAGTAAATCTTGTTTCCGGAAGATGGAATAATACAAAGGGAGCCATTGATTCTTTAACTGATGTTCTTACTTCTTTTATTGAATTTAAACAAGGCGGGATTTTAAATGTTAATGTTGATACGGAAAAAAATATTCTTCTATATGTTGTAGATGGTAAATTAAAAGTTAATAATGAAGTTGCTGACAAACTTATTTTAGTAGAATTCAATAACAATGATGAAGAAATAAATATTGAAGCTCTTGAAGACTCTATAATTATTTTCTGTCATGGCAAACCATTTAATGAGCCGGTAGTTTCCTATGGTCCCTTCGTTATGAATACTGACGCAGAAATAAAACAAGCAATGATAGATTATCAATCCGGAAAGTTCGGATAATAATAGATAAGTAAATTTCTTAATAGAAAATTATTTTATTAATTTCAATTATCAATCACTTCTTTATAAAGAAAGGAGAATAAAACATGGCATATTTCCTTCTTCAGGGAGCTTTCACAACTGAGTCGTGGAAAGCTTTACTTGAAAAACCTGTAAATAGGATTGAAGTCGTTCGCCCTGTAATTGAGAAATTGGGTGGAAAAGTTGAATGCGGTTTCATCTCATTCGGTGAATACGATGTAGTATTGATTATGCAAATGCCGGACAACATATCTGCCGCAGCTTTTTCTTTAGCTGTTGCTGCAGGCGGCGCATTTAAATCAAGCAAAACAACCCCATTACTTACAATGGAAGATGGAGTTGAAGCTATGAAAAAAGCTGGTAAAACTGGTTATCGTCCACCAAC
>CAZEWJ010000027.1:1522-47338 GCA_964515875.1 uncultured Ignavibacteriaceae bacterium
AAGATGGAGTTGAAGCTATGAAAAAAGCTGGTAAAACTGGTTATCGTCCACCAACTGAATGAAATAATTGGTTATCAATTAATCGAATTATATCATAACAAATTCTTTTTCTAATATCGTAATTTTTTGCAATTCTGTAATGTGAAAAAGCTTATAGTATCGTAATGATTAAAAATTCTATTGTTAAATTACTCTTAATAGTTAAAGATTTAAAAACTGCTTATCCACATAAAGAATTTACTTTAGACGGACGTTTAGTTGGAGATATTGGTGAAGTTTTAGCTGAAGAGATTTATCTAATCCGGCTATTTGACGGACTTATGAAACACCACGATGCTGTCTGCTTGGATGAGACTGAAAGGAAGGTACAAATTAAAGCTACAATGAAAAACCATTTAGGCTTTCCCTGCGATCACGTTCCCGATTATTATCTGGGAATTAGAATTACTAATGAAGGTAAAATTGAAGAAGTCTTTAATGGCCCGGGTCAGATAATTTGGGATAAATTATCTCATAAAAAGCCAAATAAAATAAACATGTTTCGTGTTCCAATTAATTTCCTTAAAAAACTAAATGATAATGTTCAGACAGAACAGCGTATTCCAAAACGTTAATAAGAGATTTTAATAAATTTATAAAATAGAATTATACATTTTTTAATCAAAAAGAAATTCCTATGCAGTACGTCCCTTCCTCAACCCGTTACGAAAATATAAACTACAAACGCTGCGGCAGAAGAGGAATAAAACTTCCTTAGAAAATTTAATCTTATGATAAATGACTCAGTAGTAAAATTACTTTCAATCGTCAAAGATTTAAAAACTGCATATCCCAATAAAGAATTTACATTAGACGGTCGTTTAGTAGGAGATATTGGTGAGGTTTTAGCAGAAGAAACTTATCTAATCCGGCTGTTTAATGGACTTATGAAACATCATGACGCTGTTTGTCTGGATGGAACAGAAAGGAAAGTACAAATTAAAGCTACAATGAAAAACTTTTTGACATTCCCATGTGATCATATTCCAGATTATTATTTAGGGGATCAAAATTGATAGCCAAGGATATATTGAAGAAATATTTAATGGGCCTGGCAAATTGATTAAGGAAGCAATAATTAATAGAAAACCCTCTAAAACAAATTTACATTCAATCTCAATTGATTCACTCAAAAAATTGAATGATAAAATACCCACTGAACATCGTATTCCAAAACGCAGAGAGTAAACACAGATCATTTTTGAAGAATAAACTTAATGTTTAAGAAAAAACTTATATTTGAGCTAGTTAATTCTTAAAGAGGTAAAAATGACTACAAAAGAAAAGGTTAAAAAAGAAATAGATAAAATGCCTAATGAATTATTAGAAAAAGTTTTTAGATACATTAATACTCTTAAAGCTAAAGGTAATCAAAAAAAGAAAATTCATACATTTAAATTAAGCGGGCAACTCGATGATGTAAATATTCGAAAAAAAGCTTATGAGTAAGCTGTTACTCGATACCAATGTTTTAATTTATTCTATTGATGAAGATTCAAAATATTTTGAAAGAACTCATAATTTATTTTCCGGGCAATTTGAATTATATACTACATCAAAAAATTTATCTGAATTTCTTTCCGTTATAACCAGAATTCCAAAAAATCCATTATCGTTAAAAGATGCTTTACTTGTAATTGAAGATTTCATAAAAGCGATGACAATTTTGTATCCAAGTGACGAATCTTTTTTAATATTTCAAAATTTGCTTCATAAATATCAGCCTATCGGATTGCAAATACATGACTATGAAATATTAAGTATAGGATTAACGAAGTATCAATTATTGCAACCTTCAATGAAAAGATTTTAATAAAGTTAAAGAAATAGAGCTACACATTTTTTAATCACAAAATATAATACCTATGTCATACATTCCTTCCTCATCCCGATATGAAAAAATAAACTACAAACGCTGCGGCAGAAGCGGAATAAAACTTCCACCAATTTCACTTGGATTTTGGTATAACTTCGGTGGATATGAAATTTTTGAAAACTGCAGGGCTATGGTTAGCCGTGCTTTTGATCTCGGCATTACACACTTCGATCTTGCCAACAACTATGGACCTCCTTATGGTTCAGCAGAGGAAACCTTCGGGCGCATTTTTCAAAAAGATTTAAAACCTTACCGAGATGAATTAATTATTTCCTCTAAAGCTGGATGGGATATGTGGCCTGGACCTTATGGTAACTTCGGCTCAAAAAAATATCTGGTTGCAAGTCTTGATCAAAGCTTAAAAAGAATGGGACTTGATTATGTAGATATCTTTTATCATCACCGCCCTGATTATGATACTCCATTGGAAGAAACAATGGGGGCACTTGATTACATAGTCCGCAGTGGAAAAGCTTTATATGTTGGAATCTCCCAATACAAACCTGAAGACACTAAAAAAGCAGCAAGTATTTTAAGTGAGTTAGGAACACCGTTACTAATTCATCAGCCTAATTACAATATGTTTGACAGGTGGATTGAAGAAGGTTTGCTTGATGTTCTTAAATCAGAAGGGATAGGCTGTATTGTTTTTTCTCCATTAGCTCAGGGACTTCTTACAGATAAATATTTAAAAGATATTCCAAAAGATTCCAGGGCTGGTAAAGAGCATATTCCTTATTTCCAACCCGATAGAATTACAGAAGATGTTTTGAAAAAAGTAAAAAAGCTAAATGAACTTGCAAAAGAGAGAAGTCAATCTTTAGCTCAAATGTCTTTAGCATGGGCTTTAAGATATCCTGCAGTAACATCTGCATTAATTGGTGCAAGTAAAGTTTCTCAGATTGAAGATGCGGTTGGTGCTTTACAGAATTTAAATTTTAATGATAATGAATTAAGAAGGATTGATGAAATATTATCTGCCTAAGAATCGGAATGATGGAGTTATGGAATAATGGAATAACATAATCTCCAACATTTTCATTACTCCAATACAACTATTGACACTAATTTTTTTCTAATGTAGTTTTTGCATTGAGTTGAGACTTCTTTCTGCGGGGCAATCCGGTGTTAATCTGATGAATTGATTGCGGCAAGATTTTCAACAAATCGCTTTTTAATTTATGGATTACAAAAGGATACTAGTAATTTCCGACCTGCATATGACAAGCGGGAAAGATCCACTTACCGGAGTTTGGGCAGCAACAGAAGATTTCTTCTGGGATAATGACTTCAAAAGATTTATTCAGTTCTATCAAAATAATTCTCCCTCTTTATTAATAATAAATGGTGATCTTTTTGATTTCCTCCAAGTGCTTGTTTTTCCCACTGATGAAGAAAAAATAAAATATAGTATCTCTCCAAAAGAAATTAATTATAAGTATGGACTTCGTACATCCGAAAATGCCTCTGTTTTCCAGGTTGATAAAATTTTTGAAGGTCACCCTGAATTTTACAGGTTCCTTGAATATGCCGATGGAATTAAAAAAACAGCCAATGCATTGCTCGTTATTAATGGAGATATTTTTGATTTTCTAAGAGTTACGGAATACCCGGGGAAATCAAAAAAAATCCGTCCGGTAAAAAAAATAAAATATTTATTAAAAGGGCAAATCCTGAAAAACCCTAAAGAACCTCCTAAAGAAATAGTTGATGATGAATATGATGAATGGATGAACGAGCTTGAAAAAATAGGCATCATAAAATCAAGAGAAGATCTTGAAAATAGTATTTCGGAGAAAGAAAAAAAATACGGTTTCGGGACTGATGATTTTAAAACCATTTATAAATTAATTAAAATAAAACGCGGGCATCCTGCTTTCTTTAAAGCTTTAAGTTCATGGATGGAACTGGGAAATAAAATTATAATTGTGAAAGGCAATCATGACCTTGAACTTTACTGGCCGGCGGTAAGGAATTATCTGAGATTGATAATTGCTGAGGGAATTGTAAAGGAAAGCAGCAAAAATATTGAAGATGTTTTAAGAAGAAATATCCTTCCAAATATCACATTCATAGATGACTCGGTGGAAATTGATAAAGACTTTTATGTTGAACATGGCCACAGGTACGATAAGTTTTGCATGGTACTTAATGAACCTGTATTAAAAAATAATCCTACGCAAATGAATATTCCTTTTGGTTCTTTTTTTAACAGGTATCTAATAAACAAAATAGAATTGTTTTTTCCGTTCCTTGATAATGTAAGACCATCTGGAAATGTTCTTCCGATTCTAATGAGAGAAAATTTTGCCTTGGGAATAAAAGTTTTTTTTCAGCATATCCCGCTTCTTATAAGAATATTACTTACTAATTTCCGGTATGTTCGTTTTATGTTTAACAAAGTGTTCTGGTTTCTACTGGCAATCTTTATACCTCTTGGCCTGGTTATTTATTTCAATCTGCCGGTAATAACTTCGTTAATAGAGGGAGTTTCCAAAGTACAGGAAAGTGGTGGGATTGGTGCCAAAGTATTAGAGTTTGCAATAAACCTGATTTTATTAATACCATCCTACTTTCTGTCAAGGTTAGTTGCATGGTTTCACTTAAGCGAACCATCAAGTCTTGATAAATTCGCAAAACTGCGTTTAGAAGGGACCAATTATAAAATCATAACAATGGGGCATACTCACAATCCGGGAGAATATTTGTTCAAAATTAATAATGACAATAAAAGATTTTATAATACAGGAACCTGGATTCCGGTTATTGAAACTTCTACTGCAGAGGTAAGAGAGGATAAGACCTACACATTTTTACATTTGATAAGAGATGCTTCAGGCAAGCTTAAGCCGGCAAATAACAATTTGCTGCAAAGATGGAATGATGATGCAGCAAGAGCTGATTTACAGGTACTTGTTGAAAGGAAATAAAAATTAAATCAATATTGACTGGTTAAGTAGATGTCATGCTGAACTCGTTTCAGCATCTTAAAAACCGCTCAATAACAATGAAGGAGTTCCCATGCTGGATAATGTTGTTCTTGATGTAGTTATTGGGCTTGTATTTATTTATTGCATCTACTCTCTCTTTGTTACAATTATAAATGAGGTTATTGCTACTGTCTTTAATCTGCGGGCTCAGATGCTCAAACATGCAATCAGACGAATGCTTACAGATGATAATCAAAATATATTTAAAAGCTTTTTTATTAAGATTTTTACAAAACAGAATAGTAAAAAAGGTCCGCTTGGGAAGAAACTTTTTAAAGACTTCTTTGATCATCCTCTTATTAAATATATGAGCAGCGGAATTTTATACAAAATCCCATCTTATATCTCGCAGGAAAATTTTTCAAAGGTTCTTATTGATATTCTGAAAGAAGAGGGAATCCCCGAAGGTGTTAAACCACTTCAGAATATTAACAATAACCTGGAAATACTTGGGAAAAAAACTGGTGAAACTGAATGGCAAAGCGATACAATAAAACTTATCAGCTCGTTTATTAAAGATGCAAATGATGACCTGGATAAATTTAAAGAGAAATTGGAAAAGTGGTTTAATGATACAATGGACAGAGCATCAGGCTGGTATAAAAGACAAACTCAGCTTATTATTCTTGCAGCCGGTTTTTTAATTGCATTAAGCTTTAATGTAAACACATTTGAAATTGTAAGTCTTTTATCAAAAGATAAAGCTGCACGGGAACAGATAGTGAATATTGCTGAGAATTATATTAAGGACCGGCAGGTTTCAGAATCAGATTCTAATATTGTTAAGCGTCTGGATAGTCTGGCTATGACAGCACATAAACTTTATATAACTGATATAGAACCTGTAAATAAAATTATTGGTTTAGGATGGGGTTCATGGGATAATTTTACTAAAGGATTATGGAATAGTATTTTGGGATGCTTTGTTACAGCACTGGCAATTTCACTTGGTGCACCCTTCTGGTTTGATCTCTTAAGCAAGCTTGTAAAGTTAAGAGGAACAGGAACAAAACCTCCTGAGGATAAAGAAAAAAAATAAATCTTCCGGTGGTTATATTAAAAAAACAAATGGTAGCCGTCCAGTTAAGCGGGACGGGAATTGGCTTAACGCAACCTTAAAGGTTGCGGCTACCTCAAAATTAAATTAATAGAAGAAAGAATTTAAATGGGAACAGAATACTTTACTCAAGATCCGGAAGTTCAGCAGATAATAAAGGAATTAAAAACCAAGTTTCTAATCATCTCTGATGTTCTTGATGAAGAAGGAAACCAATACGTTGATTTGGTTCAGGAAGGCGGTGGCGTTCTTGGCATTGCTTTACTGGGTTATACTTATGTACTTGAACAGGTGGGAATAAGATTCTTCAGTCTTGCTGGAACTTCCGCTGGTGCAATAAATACAATGCTTCTTGCTTCTGTTGATAATATACAAAAACCAAAGACTGAAGAGATAATTGATTTTATGGTTAACCAAAACCTGTTTGATTTTGTTGATGGGCCGCTTTCAGTGAAAAAATTTCTAAATGCAGTCAGAGATAATTCCTCTGTTTTTACCAAGACCTGGTGGGGATTATGGTCTCTTAAATATTTTTTTAAGCATCAGGGATTAAATCCAGGAGAGAAATTCAGAAAATGGATTTTAGAAATTCTGAAAAAGAATAATATTAATTCAAGTTCAGATCTCGAAACTTTAAGACAAATACCAGAAGGACTTAAAATCAGGAGAGGTGTTGATAAAACTATTGAAGGCCTGAAGCCAAAATTAAAAATTATTGCTGCCGAAATTACTACAGAAACAAGGGTGATATTTCCCGATATGAATTTCCTATTCTGGAAAGAGCCAACAAAAGTAAATCCTGCAGATTATGTTCGTGCATCAATGTCAATTCCACTCTTCTTTAATCCATTTAAAATTAAAACAGGCAATAGGAATAAAGATGATTGGTATAATTGTGTTAAGTATAAAGGTGAACCTCCTGAAGAATCTGTGTTTGTAGATGGCGGTGTTCTCTCCAACTTTCCGATTGATGTTTTTCATAATCATAAAATAGTCCCTCGTCTCCCTACTTTCGGAGTAAAGCTTGGTGATGACCGCCATGAAGTAAGTCCTGTAAACAATATTCCAAAATTCTTAATGGCAATTTTTAACAGTGCACGCCACGTTCTGGATTACCAATTTCTTTTAACAAACCCCGATTATGAAAAGCTGATTACAAAGATTGATATTGGAGAACATAACTGGTTAAATTTTTCAATAAGTAATGAGGATAAATTAGATTTATTTAAAAGAGGTGCACAAGCTGCATCTGAATTTTTAGATGAATTTAATTGGGAAGAATATAAAAAGATACGCGAAGAACTAACTAAACCAGATTTACCGGATAAAAAGCCTATTACGGTATAGAAACCTAACTATTGAATAATTTCCGGCTGTTATTTATCTTATACTAACCTTTTTCTAAAAGGTATAAACTGGATTATAAAAATATTGGTTCAATGAAAAAAATCCGGCTACTGGTTATTGAGGATAACCGTCTTCTGCGTGAAGGCATTTCTGCGTTGCTTAAAAAGCAGTCCGATATGAATGTTGTTTCTACTGTTGGTAATGGCGAAAACATTTTGGCGATTATTGGTAAGCTAAAACCAAATATAGTGCTTCTTGATCTCGGTTTACGAAGTCAGAATAGCTTGCATATTGTAAAATTAGTTAAGAAGAATTTTGGAGAAACTAAAATAATTGTGATGGATCTTATCCCATTACAGGCAGATGTTTTTGAATTCGTGCAAGCCGGGGTTTCAGGGTTCATGTTGAAAGATATAAGTGTTGCAGAATTTTTAAAAACAATTCGGTCAGTTTACAAAGGTGCCCAGGTTTTACCACCGCACTTAACGGGATCGCTTTTTTCTCAGATCGTTGAACATGCAATAAATGGGTTATCACCATCCGCACTTACTGAATCGGTTCGCATGACGAAACGTGAGCGGCAAGTGATCGAACTGATTGCAGACGGTTATTCCAATAAAGATATAGCGCAAAAACTTCATCTTTCAACCCACACTGTAAAAAGTCATGTTCATAACATCCTTGAAAAATTGTCGCTTAATACACGCGTGCAGATTGCAAAACACGTTCATATTTCTGACTCATATAAAACTGCAATCGATGCGACTTCATTAATCAACGAGTAATTACCTGAACGTTACCCACCCAAGAGATGTAGTTCCTTTATCACCCTTTTGACCGATTGATTTTACATCCTAAATAGTTGCATCTTGATTCTGGTTGTAAGTGAATAACCTAATTACTCAATTAATCATATTGCTTCGTTATAATTTTTTAATTCATTAAGAATATACTATGAAAAGTATCAGATTGTTACTTATTGAAGATAACCGTCTTCTTCGGGACGGGATCTTTTCTATTCTTAAACCTCATAAGGATATCGTTATAATCGCCGCATCCGGAGATGGTAAGAACACTCTTGTAAAAATAAAGCAGTTAAAACCGAATGTGATTCTTTTGGATTTGGGGTTGCGAAGTCAAAACAGTTTACATGTTGTGGAAATAGTGAAGAGAGATTTTCCGGAAGCAAAAGTCATTGTTATGGATCTTGCACCTGTTCAAGCCGATATCTTGCAGTATGTAAAAGCAGGTGCAAACGGCTTCATCCTTAAAGATGCATCACTTCATGATTTTTTAATCACGATACGAACAGTAGCTGAAGGGTCAACTGTTCTTCCGTCGCTGTTAGTTGATTCCCTTTTTTCCCAGATTGTTGATCACGCGGTAAGAGAAGGTAAATCCAAGCTGAAAGAAGCGGTTCGGATGACAAAGCGGGAACAAGAGGTTATAGCATTACTGAGCGAAGGTATGAGTAACAAAGAGATAGGTCAAAAAATCCGCATATCAACTTATACCGTTAAGAGTCATATTCATAATATTATGGAAAAACTTGCCTTACATACTCGCCTGGAAATTGCAAATTACTCTTATTCAGGGGAGACTCTGAAGACAATTACTAAAAGTATTTCGATGGTTGGCAATTGATCACATCAACAAAACACAACCTGACCGGATTATTCACTCACCCAAACGAATTAATTCCTTTTTCATCCCTTTGACCGATTGAGTACTTCATCATAATTGTTGATTATAGAAACTGAATAAAACTAAATAACTTTTTGAGATAGAAAAATTCTCAGAAGTTAAAACACAAAATTGGTAATGTAGTCGAAAAGAAATTCAGGAGAACAAAACCTAATATTCTTAATGGTTTATACGAATTTAAACGAAAAGGATAATTACTACTATATAATTCACGAGTGAGGCTATGGGAGCTTCGACTATTCCACTTCACCATTTACCTTACTGCAAGGTACATATTTGTATCTGGTAAATGTAACCTGTGCTGGCACGACGGCGACTTTAATCTCACGTCAAATACAACCTTAACTAAGAGGTATAAAATGAATAGTGAAAAACAAAAAACCATTCTCCTTGTGGATGATAATGCAATCGTCGCCATGAATGATTCTATGAAATTGAAAGAGTATGGATATAAAGTTGTCCATGTTCTAACTGGTCAAAAAGCGATTGAAGCTGCCAGTGATACTAAAACTGTAATTGATCTTATTCTTATGGACATTAATCTTGGTGAAAAAATAGATGGTACTGAAATAGCTAAAATAATACTTAAAGAACACGATATCCCACTTTTGTTCCATTCAAATCATATAGAACGGGAAATTGTAGATAGAACTGCGAATATAACTTCCTATGGATATGTTGTTAAGGACGGTATTACTGTACTTGATGCTTCTATTAAAATGGCATTTAGACTTCATGACGCATATCTGAAATTGAAAAATCAGAAGACAAAGTTTGAAGCCAACAAGGAAGAATTGCAAGTTTTAGAAAAACGATATCGTAGACTTTTTGAATCGGCTCAGGATGGGATATTAATTCTTAATGCTGATAATGGAAAGATTGTTGACGTTAACCCTTTTTTAATTAATCTGCTGGGTTATTCTAAAGAACAGTTCCTTGAAAAAAATCTTTGGGATATTAGTGCTTTCAAAAATATTGATTATTCCAAACAATTGTATAAAGAATTACAAGAAAAAGAGTATGTCCGTTATGAAGATTTACCGCTGGAGACCTCTGACGGAAAACAAATACTTGTAGAATTTGTGAGTAATGTTTATTTGGTTGATAATGAAAAGGTTATTCAATGCAATATTCGTGATATAACAGATCGAAAGAGACATGAAAAAACACTCAAAGATAATATAGATAAAAATAGAGCTTTACTTAAAGAATTACAGCATCGGACAAAAAACAGTTTTAGTATTATAACAAGTTTAATTCGTTTCAGATCCAGTGCAGCTCATTCTGAAGAAACAAAAAATACCCTTGAAGAATTAACCTTAAGAGTAAATTCAATTTCTGATTTATATTCATTACTGAATGAAACCGATTCTTTTTATGAGGTTCAGCTTAAAACATATTGCAATAAAGTAATTGAATCGATGCATAGTATTTCAAAAAACATTACGATCAATAAATATATTGAAGAAATTACTATTCCTATTAAAAATGCGGCTACTATAGGAATGATTCTTGTCGAAGTATTATCTAATGCTATTAAATATGCATTTCCTTATTCTGATAACGGAATAATAAATATAGAATTGAAAATAATAAATTCCAGAATAGTATTGATAGTTGAAGATAACGGCATTGGGTTACAAAAAGATTTTGATATAGCTAAAATTAAAAGCTTAGGATTTAATCTTATAGATTTAATGGTTAGCCAGCTTAATGGTAATATTAAACTCATTACAGAAAACGGAACAAAAATTATAATAGATTTTCCTATGTGAAATCTAAGCTTGCTGATTATTCGATTATTTACTTACTCTAAAGGTGTAGTTCTTTTTTCATCCCTTTGTCCGATTGAACGACTTTATTTCTTTTAATAAAATCTTGCTAAGCCTATCTAAAATTATCAGCGAAAAACAAGTTGTTCTCAACCAATATGATTAACCCTTTTTTCATCCCTTTGCCCGATTGATTTGGCTTGCGCCTTCTCATAGCTTGTAATATGTCCGAAAAACATCTCTAACACAGCGCAACTGTTCAGAAAAATTTTTATAACTGATGAGGGCAAAAATATATTTTGAAACGAGCACTTTATTCAAAAGTAATATCCTGTACACTATTTCACTAATAAAATGAGGAAAAAATGAAAAAAATAATCTACCTGATAGTTCTAGTTGGTTTAGTTTTAACTAGCCAACAAAACTACGCTCAATTTAATGATTGGGGAACCAAGTTCGGTTTTCGCGGAAGTTTATTGCTTCCGGAAAATGAGTTTGCAAATTTTGGATTCAATGGAAATAACAATACTTCATTCGATTGGTTCAAAGGTTCCTGGCTCGGGGAAGGTTTCTTTGCTTTTGAATTAACGGAAGCATTAGAATTATCTCTAAACGCTGGTTACGGAAATTATGCCGGCAAGGCATATTTTGATGACGCCACTATTACAACCTTTGGTGAATACGAATCCACAATAATTCCTTTAACCATACAATTCCGGGTAACTCCATTCGATGCAGGTGGATGGAATCCTTATATCTATGTTGGTGGTGGCGCTATGAGCTTTAGTGTTAATACCAAACCCACAGTTGTTGGAAATACCTCAGCCAATGAGGATGGCTGGGTTGCTGTCTTTCCTATAGGTCTCGGCGCTGAATTTGCACTTTCAGATCATGTTCTGCTTGATTTTGAACTCGGCGGAGCCATCACCTCCTCATATGATCTTGATGGTTATAGAACCGCAGACTCGGATGTTAAGGATTCATATTATAATGTATCGTTAGGTTTAACATTTACCAGGGATAACTGCGATTCTGACAATGATATGGATGGACTTGGGAAATGTGAAGAAGAAAAAATCGGAACAGATCCGGAAAATCCTGACTCTGACGCCGATGGCTTAAATGATGGCGAAGAGTATTTAACTCATAGAACAAATCCGCTTCAAGCTGATACTGATTTAGATGGTTTAAGCGATGCTGATGAAGTTAAATCAACAAAAACTAATCCTTTAGTTGCTGATACAGATAAAGACGAATTAAATGATGGCGAAGAACTTAACAAATACAAAACCGATCCTTTAATTGCTGATACAGATAAAGAAGGATTGAATGATGGTTATGAAGTTGTAACAAGCAAAACCAATCCATTGATTGCTGATACTGATAAAGATGGTTTAAATGACGCAGAAGAAATCAATAATTACAAAACCGATCCATTAATTGCTGATACAGATGCAGAAGGTTTGTCTGATTCAGAAGAAGTCTTAAAGTATAAGACCAATCCATTAAACATAGATACTGATGGAGGTACGGTTGATGATTATGTAGAAGTTAATCGTGGTACAGACCCGCTTAATGCAGATGATGATGTAGTTAAGATTGGTGTTCCAATAGTTCTTGAAGGAATAACTTTTGAAACCAATAAATATAATATCACTCCCGAATCAGAAAATGTTCTGTCGGATGCTCTTAAGACCCTTCAAACCTACCCTGATATTGTTGTTGAAATCAGTGGTCATACAGATAATGTTGGCAGCAATAGTTCAAATCAGAAACTTTCACAAAACAGAGCTGATGCTGTTAAAGGATGGCTCGTTGCAAAAGGAATCTCTGCTGATAGAATAACTGCTGTTGGTTATGGTGAAGAGAATCCAAGAGTCGCTAATGATACACCTGAAAACAAGAGGTTAAACAGAAGAATTGAGTTCAAACGAATTAAGTAATTTGTCCTTAATTTGGTTATAGGGGTGTCTTCGGACACCCTTCTATTACGGAATCGGAGGTAGATTTAACACCGGCGGAAATTATGAAGGTTTATTCGGTATCAGAGGTGTATTTGGTATAGCCTGGTTTCCGCATTCAACTCCGATTGATGTATTTGTTGAGTTAGTACCAGTGTTTCAGATTACCCCGCTAACAGGGCTGGGAATTGATGCCGGGCTGGGAATCAGGTATTTCTTTGAATAAGAGAAAATAATTGTGCGTTGTTTATTTAAGAAACGTCTTAAATATTTATTGGAGAAACAAAATGAAAAAAATAAAAGGTCTAATTATAATTTCAACATTAGCTGTGTCTGTTTTTATTTACGGCTGCAGCACAAGCAATGCTGTTAAAGGAGGAGTTATAGGCGGAGTTGGCGGTGGTGTAGTTGGCGGAGTAATCGGGCATTATGAAGGTAACACGGTGCTGGGTGCAATAATAGGTGCAGCTGTTGGTGGTACCGCCGGAGCTTTAATTGGAAACTATATGGATAAGCAAGCCGAGGAAATGGAGAATGATATTGCAGGCGCAAAAATAGAAAGAGTTGGCGAAGGTATAAAAATTACTTTCGATTCAGGAATCTTATTCGCAACCAATTCCTCAACGCTCGAACCGCAAGCAAAAACAAATATTGAAAAACTTGCTGTAATTCTTAACAAATACTCTGATACAAATATTCTGGTAACAGGGCATACTGATTTTGATGGAACAGATGAGTACAATCAATCATTATCCGAAAGAAGAGCAAAAACAGTTTCAGATTATTCTAAACTGCAGGGAGTTTCGTCTTCAAGATTTTCAGTTGTTGGACTCGGTGAAAAGGAACCTGTTGCTTCAAATGATACTGATGAAGGAAAACGCATGAACAGACGAGTTGAGATTGCTGTTTTTGCAAATGAAAAACTCAAAGAGGCTGCTGAGAATGGTGAACTTAACTAAGAGTTTTTGTCAATCAATTTTAATAAAAAAAATGAGTGCGGAACAACTTTTTCTAACGACCATTCTGTTCTCTCAAATGCTTATTTATATAATTTTAAATCACAAAAAAGATGTAGTTCCTTTTTCATCCTTTCGCAGGATTTATTTCTGGTTTATATTTTTGTAATATCTTATGGTGTCTCACACTTAAAAGTTAATTAATGCTTTCTAATCAAAAGGAGAAAATAAAATGAGTAAAGGACAGGACGCTAAAAAAGGTTCGAAAAAAGAACCGCTAAAAACAATGAAAGAAAAAAAGGCGGCTAAAAGAGAAAAGAAAAATGAAAAGAATAACAAGGGAATACTCGATCAAAAATTCAATTAGCAAAATCTCTGTTCGATCTGTAAATAAAATCTCGCATCATTTTTCTGAGACGTTACATTCTCAAGTTACGCAGTACATGGAATTTTACCGGTCCGGCAATTTCAACAATAGTTAATAAAATATAAAGGTTACAAATGAGAAAACACATATCACTTATACAGTTCTTTTCTATATTGATCATACTTACATCAATGGTTTATCTCGGTTGCGAAAAGAAAGCAGAAAAACCTCAGGGCGAGGATAAAACTGAAGGTGTAACACCCGATACTACTAACCGCGGTTCTGAACCTGATGTGCAAGAACCGGTTGAAGAAAAGAAAATAACTGTAGCCGACATAACCGGTAAATGGACAGGTACTTTTGATAAAAGATCAACAGTGCTGACAATAACCGAACAAACCGACAGCAGTTTCGCCGGGAAAATCTCCATCAGTTATAGGGAGGCAATTAACCAGGATGTAAAAGGAACTTTTAGTCCAGCTACAATGAAGATGTTAATGACTGACCAGCTTCATAGCCGCTATCAGGGGAAGTATAATGGAAAGTTGTCTGAAGATGGTAATAACTATTCAGGTACTTTTACTATGGATCTTGACGGCTCAAAATTTTCATTTAACTTGAACAAAAAATAAAGGAAAACAACAATGAAAAAACTAATTCTATTACTTGTTATACCGATTTTGGCGATAATAATTACTTCCTGCGATTCGAGTAACGATCCCGTAACTCCAACCCCTAAAGGCAATATTTATTTAGCATCAAATCCGGCAGGAGCACAAATCTGGCTGGATGGAGTAAACACATCAAAAACAACCCCGGATACTGTTAAAGAAGTTGACGAGGGATTACATAATATAACTTTAAAATTGCAGGACTATAATGATACAACTTTCGCTATCAGTGTCGCTGGTGGGCAAACAAGTGTTGTAACCAACTTAGTGCTTGTTTCGAATATTGTGACAACACTATTCGGTCCCATAAGGATTTATGAAACAGTGGGAACCGGTGCTTCAGAACCTAGTGGTTTGGATCTTTCCAGCGGAAAAGCCTGGGGTGTTACCTCTGATTCAAGCGGTCTTGTAGATATTTATTATTCTACTTCAGGAACAGGTGGGCAAGGGTTTCTGGTTCAAAGCGCTGATCTTTTTACAGGGCTTATCCGTGAAACAGACTTTTCCATTAGTTCGGCAACTAATCTTTTTGATGGAGAAGATTCACCTCTAAGTAGCTCCGGGACGTGGACGAATAACATGGCAGATGACGAAACAAATTATGTGTTTCTTTATGATCATGACGGTCATTACTCCAAACTTTTAATAGTAAACAGGGGCGGCGGTAACCCCGGCAATCCTGCCTGGGTTGACGTTCAATGGTACTATAATAATACAGCCGTGGATGGGCGCTTCTAAAAATTGGAGTAAATTTTAATGCAGAAATTCTTTTAGCAGGATTATATATTATGAAAGCGGGAAAATTTGTGAAGATAAAAAAATAATTTTGCTGAGATAGAATATTGCCCACTCCATTTTTATCCTTTAAAGCCCCAGAATTAAACTGGGGCTTTTTATTAAATTTATACTTCAGATTTTCACTTCCATATTATTTAGATAACCTTAACAAGCTCAAAAGATGTAGTACTTTTTGCCCGATTTATTTTCTGCCTTTTTTATGCTAACCTGCGACTGTTTTATTTCACAACAAATATTTAGAAAGATCCATATTGGAATCCTATGCTTTAAATATAGAAAGGAAATTTTAATGTTTCAGTTTACCGGCATTATACTTCTCCTTATGTGGTCACTTGGATTATTACTTCCCTACACAATTATTGGTTTTATCGAGATCTTTCTGATAACTGCCATCCTGAGTTTCCTGTTTAAGAAAATTAACATGTTGAGCCTTCTTAAAATCAGGTTATATAAAAGATTGGGGTTCAATCAATATTAAATGAGATCTTTTTGAATATAAATAATTTCTCATGATAATGTTCATAATAAGAAGCAGTTCCATTTTCATCCTATTGCGCTATCGTTTTATGGTAAATAGCATAGTACATTCAAATACATATATAAAAGGAAATGAAAATAGACTGTGTAAAATATTGTTATCTCTGAAATTATTATGGTAAATTTACCTTGAACTTATAATGGAACGATGATGTTGCTATAGTATGTTTTCGCCGGCTTGTTTAATTGTATATTCAACAACCAAAAAAATTATTACTCAATCAAAAGAATTAATCCCTTTTTCATCTTGTGGAGCTATTACTTTTTGAACCAGTGTTTGGTAATTTCTTTATTAAAGGTATTTAAGAATAGGAGCGAATTTACAACAATTCTCTTACTAATAATCCGCTCACAGCATAAAAAAAGACAGGAGTAAGTTATCAGAAAACTACGCATTGGAATAATAGATCTCGTAACCAAAGGGCCTATCAGGGCACTATTCGCAAGAATTATGAACGCCAATTTTGCCGCCATAATGCCCCAGGTTATAGCAACATGGTGTGAAGAAGAAGGACATGACATTTCCTATATATGTTATACCGGTTTTGAAAATCTCATTGAAGAATTGCCCGAGAATGTTGATCTTGTTTTTATAGGCACCTTTAGCGAAGCTGCTCAAACCGCTTATGCATTAAGCAATCTTTTTCGATCAAGAGGTGCTGTTACTGTAATTGGTGGCCCTCATGCACGATGCTATCCACAGGATGCACAAAAATACTTCGATTATGTAACTGGCTTCACTGATAAAAAAGTTATACAGGAAATTTTACAAGACTGCTCGCAGCATAGACCTGAAGGCTTGCATATTAGTGCTAAGATGCAGCCCGCATCTCTCCCGGGAATCCGTGAAAGATGGAAATTTGTGGAACTAACCCTACGAAAAGCTCCCATCATAAAATTAGTTCCAATGATTGGAAGTTTAGGCTGTCCTTACACCTGCAGCTTTTGTATAGATTCAGTTGTACCTTATCAACAGCTTGATTTGCAGGTGATGAAAGATGATTTGTCATTTCTGCTGACAAAGTATAAACGTCCTCTTGTAGGCTGGCACGATCCTAATTTCGGTGTCCGGTTCAATGAATTTCTTGATGCAATAGAAGAAGCCGTTCCACCGGGCAGCATTGACTTCATTGCCGAAAGCAGTTTATCTCTTCTTTCGGAACCGCACCTTAAGAGGCTTAAGCGAAATGGTTTTAAAGCTATCTTGCCGGGGATTGAATCCTGGTATGACCTTGGGAATAAATCTAAGACCGGGCAAATGAGAGGTATGAATAAAGTAAAGGAAGTTTCAGAACATGTTAATATGATCCAGCGATACATTCCTTACATACAAACTAATTTTGTATTGGGGCTTGATTCGGATGAAGGACCTGAACCCTTTGAACTTACAAAAAGATTTGTTGATATGTCACCGGGTGCTTTTCCCGGATATTCATTGCTCTCTGCTTTTGGACAGGCAGCACCGCTTAATCTTGAGTACCAGCGTGAAAACAGGGTAATACCGTTCCCACACCAATTCCTGGATAATAATCATGCAATGAATGTAAAGCCGTTAAACTATTCATGGATTGAATTTTATGATCATATAATTGATTTAAAAAAGTATACCTACTCCTGGAATGCAATATTTAAACGTCTTATAGCAAATAAAACAGCAATCCCGAAATGGATGAATGTAGTAAGGGCTATATCATCTGAGGGATTTGGAAGGATAAGATATAATATTGAAGTAAGGCGAAGGCTCACGACTGATCCGCAGTTCCGGAAATATTTTGAAAAGGAAACAACAGAGCTTCCACAATTCTATATAGACCAGGTAAAGAAAAACCTGGGGCCTCTCTGGGATTGGCTTCCAAAAGGAGCTCTTTATCATGACCCGAATGCTTACCTCAAATCAACAATTGAAGTAACTGAAGAAAAAGCAATTGCAGTTTAAGCTTCCCATTACGCCTTTTGGGTCAACATCAAAAAATGTAAAAATGTGAGGTTCACCTTAAAGGTGAGCCTCACTTATTATTTATTAACGGATCTCATCTCAAATAAATATTTCCGTAACTCATTCCTTGCTTGCTTATCAGATAAATAACTTTTTACATATTTTTCATATCCTTTTCCATTGGGAAAATATTTATCCCTTAGATTCAAATCAATCAAACTCCCTTTTCGTTTATTAATCCATTCCAAATAATTAGAAAACTCCCAATCCTCAATGTTTGCTACCATCTCATCATCAACTGGATTCCTGTGGATATATCTACACAGTTCCAACATATATTTTTCATCTTCAACTTCAATAGATTTGAAAGGACCTTCGAATAAAGTTCCTGTCCTATTATATCTTTTATTTACTGCTTTTGCATAGGTGTTAAATAAATATGCTATTGGAATATTCAGAGGAATGTCTCCATCCTGTCTTAAAAGAAAATGATAGTGATTTGGCATAAGGCAGTGTGCTATTACAGAAAAGTTATAAGTCTTTGAGTATTCTTTCATCTTCCTTAAAAAATAAGGATAATTCTCCTTCTCGAAGAAAATTTTATTTCTGTTAGCACCACGATTGTAGATATGATAATATCTACTTATTTTAAATGTAATATTTCTTTTTTGCCATTGTTTTAATTTTTCACGTGAGACTCACCTCGAAGGTGAGTCTCACCTTTTATATTTTTTCACATCACGCTCTGCGGGTCAACATCAAAAAATATTTTAACATCTCTGTAACGGGATTTACGATTGAATTCGGCAAAAGAATCTAATACTGCTTTCCTTAAAATACCTCCACCCGGGTCTGTCTCTTTACTGCTCTTAACTAAAATATGATATCTGAACTGCCCTTTTAATCTTGCAATCAATGCTGTAACAGGAGGAGTAATCTGTAAATATTTTTTGTAGGAAATAAGTTCTTTATGAAATTCAAATGCAGCACCTCTTGCTTTATCATTATCCATATCTTTAGTTTCAATTAAACATATTCTTGTAAATGGCGGATAACCTGCATTCTGCCTGCCTAGTATCTCCCTTTCATAAAAACCAGTGTAATCATTCTGCAAAACTTTTTGAAGCGTAAAGCTTTGCTCATTAAAAGTTTGAATTACAACTTCCCCTTCAACTCTGCTCCTCCCTGCTCTGCCGGAAACCTGGGTTAAAAGCTGGAAGGTTCTTTCATCTGCACGGAAATCCGGAAGCCATAATGTTGTCTCCGCAGAAATAACTCCTACAAGAGTGAGTCTTGAAAAATCTAAACCTTTGGAAACCATCTGCGTACCAACAAGAATATCAACTTCTCCTTTACTGAAATCCATGAGTATTCTGCTAAGTGAACTTTTCTTAGAGATAGAATCTGAATCAACTCTTTTTATTTTTGCTTTCGGGAAAAAATATTCAATTTCATCTTCAACCCTTTCTGTTCCGGTTCCAAAATATTTTAATGAATAAGAACCACAATTACGGCAGACTTTCGGAACATCTTTTGTAAAAGCACAATAATGACATTTAAGAATATTCTGATTGATATGATAAACAAGCGGCACAGAACAGTTATCACAAATCTCAAGTTCACCGCAATCATCGCAATAAACCTGTGTTGAAAATCCCCTTCTGTTCTGAAGAATTATAACTCCCTCTTTCTTTTTAAGCCTGTCTTCAATCTTATCAAGTAAAAATTTTGAGAAGATTTGTTCCATCTTCTTTTTCTTTCTTTCATTTGAAATATTAATTAGGTGAATCTTAGGCAGCTTTGCATTATCAATTCTTTCGGACAATTCAAGAAGTTTATATTTACCTGTTTTAGCATTGTACATGCTTTCAATTGAAGGTGTTGCAGAGCCGAGCAAAACAGGACATTTATGATGCTGTGCAAGAATAACTGCACAATCTCTTGCATTATATTTGGGAACAGAATCATACTGCTTATAACTCGAATCATGCTCTTCATCCACAACGATTAACCCGATATTATCCAAAGGTGCAAAGAGAGCAGAGCGGGCACCAATTACTACTTTGGATTTTCCTTTAAGTATCTTTCTCCATGAATCATATCTCTCTCCAAGAGACATTCTGCTGTGAAGAACTGATACTTCATTTCCAAAGTTATTATAAAAACGCGAAGTGATTTGCGGAGTTAAAGAAATTTCAGGAACGAGTATTAATGCTGATTTTTCTTTTGCAAGAACTTTTTTTGTCAGCTCAATATAAACCTGGGTTTTGCCGCTTCCGGTAACACCATGCAAAAGAAAAGGTTTAAATTTTTCATCTTCAATTGAAACCGAAACCTCATCAATTATGTTCAATTGTTTTTCTGTTAAAAGAAACTCAACCTTTTTTTCAGTATAAGCTTCGATATAATCTCTCGAGATTTCTTTCTCGAAAACTTTTATTAATCCTCTTTTAACTAGTCCATCAACAGAAGACATTTTTGATTCGGTTTTCTCAAGTAAAAATCCAATCGGCACAGATTCTTTTTTTAATGAGGAAAGAAAAAGTAGAAGTGAAACTTGTTTTGAAGATTTCTTTTCTATTTCCGGAAAGTGAGAATAAATTTCTCCAATAGGTTTAGCAAGCTTAACAAATTTTGCTTTTTTTATTTTTACCTTAGCTCCGGCAATCTCATTCAGTATTGTAACAGCACCCTGTTTTTCCAACGAACTTAATATTGAATAAATATTTTTCTTCTGAATTAATCTTTGCAGATGAGGGAAATTAATTTCTTCTTTTTCAGAAAGGATTTTCAGTATCTTAGATTTTAATGAGGTTTTATCTTTTTCCTTCTCAAGAAGTTTTGATGCAAAATTTGTATCACTTATTATTTTTCTTTTAGATTCAACATCAAGTCCATATGGAACAGCAAGCTTTAATGCTTCTCCTAAAGAAGAGAGATAATAATCTGCCAGCCACTTGTAGAACTCAAGCGATTTTTGTGTGAAGATCGGAGTTAAATCAAGAATATCATCCAGCGGCTTTATTTTTTCTTTAATTGATGCGATGGATGAAACTGAAATAATAAAACCGGTAAGAGTCCTTTTACCAAATGGAGCAACTGCACGCACTCCTGATTTTGCAAGTGGTTCTAATGTCTTTGGAACTGAATAAGTAAAAGTATTCCTGAAAGGAAGAGGAAAAACTAATTCGGCGTACATTATTATTCTATATAAAAAGGTGCAAGGTCTTTGTAATAACTATCATCATAATCAGTTGCAATCATTTCAAAGAGTAAAGTCATGGTGCTCTTATCCCAGACTATTCTTTTATATTCATCGGAGAAAATTACCTCGCCATTTGTTGAGTAAATGCTGTCTTCAAGCTCCATAGTTATGTAATAGAAACCTTCTTCGGAAGTAATTCCTTCAACTTTTCTTATATCATCAAAATTAAATCTGACTTCTCCATTAAGGAGATCATCTTTAACATAAAGTCTTCTCGATGTAATATCTTTTCCTTCATTCTGCATGTCTGAAATGAATTTTTCACTTTTATGAATGTAATCAAAAAGAGTAGTCTTATCCTCTTCAAGCTCTTCATCTGTTTCTGCGTCAGAACGGATATCATAAATTCTGATTGTTCCTTTACCTTTAAGATCATCTTCGAGATGTAGTTCATAAGAGATCCTGTGAAATGTAAGACATCCTGAGACAGAGAATGATACTGCCGTCATTATTATTAAAAGATGAATTTTCATTTGGTTATTTCCTTATTTTTTTGATAGCACAGATTATCACTAATTGTTGTAGAATTCTGTTTGTCATTGCGAATTCCACTTTAGTGGGATGAAGCAATCTCACAAATAAATTACCTATAATAATATTGAGATTGCTTCGCTTCCCGCCAAAGGCGGGACTCGCAATGACATCTCATAGTTTGTGCAACAGAGTTGTGTTATGATTTATTTAAATAACTGCCTGCTCAAGCAATGTTAATGTTTTCTCACCTGCATTAAGTTCAGCTTTAATGCCGAATGGGAGTGTAAATTTATTTTTTATATGACCAAAGGAAAGCCCATAAACAACAGGTATACCTAAACCGGATAATCTGTCAAATAAAACTTCCATCAGTGAAAATGAATTCTCAAACGATGGATCTTCTTTTTTAGGTTCACAATTATCAAAGACCCCAACAGCAATTCCTGAAGCATCATCAAATTTACCTGACATCAACATTTGAGTTAACATTCTATCCACTCTGTAAGGTTCTTCAGTCGTTTCTTCAAGAAAGATAATTTTATTTGCGGTATCAATATCATACTCAGTTCCGATTAAAGAAACAACAACAGATAAATTTCCGCCGATAAGCTCTCCTTCTGCTTTGCCGCTGGTTATTGTTATAGGTTCAGATTTATCTTCTTCGGGAGAAGTTATAAGTTGAAGATTATCATGAGGAGAGATTAAAACATTCTTAAGATAATTTGTGCTGAACTCATTGAAAGTAGAAATTCCCACAGGACCATGAAAACAAACCAAACCTGTCTTAGAATGAATTCCATAAAGCAAAGCCGTTACATCACTGTAACCAATTAAAACTTTAGGATTATCTTTGATAACATCATAATCAAGTAAAGGAAGAATCCTTGAGCAGCCATAACCGCCTCTTGCACACATAATTCCATCAACATCTTTCCTGGAAAACATTTCCATTAACTCTTCAGCACGCTGTTTATCATTTCCGGAAAAGTACCCGATTTTATTCAGGATTGATTCATTATAAACCGCTTTGAAGCCAAGCATCTGAAGATTACTAATACAATCTTTAAGTTCTTCTTCCGAGATGTAACTACCGGGAGTTATAAGTCCTACAGTATCTCTTTTCTTCAATCTTTTAGGTTTTATTATTTGATATTGTTTTGAAGAAAATGAAAAAATCTTTTCTGAAGGAAGAAAAGGAACCACTGAAGCAAAAGATAAAGATTTAATAAAGTTCTTTCGCTTCATGTTTTTAAAAGTTATCTGATGACATAAATAAATAGCACCAAAGGTGCGACCTGTTTGTAAAAAATTTAAAGGAAAACAATTATAGTCCTATCGGGACGACCTGTACCCTGTTCATTCATTTTCTATCCATTCGAATAAATATTTTTCATCATATTCGACCTCAAATTTTTTTAATAAATAAATATACTCATCCTTAAACGTTCTCTTTTTATGATGTTCTTCCTGATTCAAAATATATTTAATTACACTATCAATTTGGCTTCGTGAATATGAAAAAGCCCCAAAGCCTTCCTGCCAATTAAATTTTCCTTTTAGCCACTTATTATCATTTATAAACTTTGATGAGCCGGCTTTAATATCCCGAACAAGATCAGAAAGAGCAATTACCGGCTCCATTCCCAACATAATATGAACATGATCAGGCATACAAAAAATAGCTAACAACTTCTGATTACGCTTTTTAACAATGCCGGTAATGAATTTGTGAAGATACTCCCTGATATTTTTTGGAATTTGGTTTTGCCTTCCTTTAACTGTAAAAACAATGTGAATATAAATTTGTGAATATGTATTTGCCAATTTTAACCCCTAAGATAATAACAAATCAAAACAGGTCGTCCCTACGGGACTTTTTTCCTGCTAGGGAATCTACTATCTACAAACAGGTCATTCCTACGGAATTTATCTAGCACAGAGACTATAATATATTAATGTGTTTTTGCATAGCACCGGAGGTGCGAACTGTTTGTAAAAATATGTAAAGAAAACCAATTTTAGCCCCATAGGGGCGACCTTTTCCTACTTTCGTTTTCTATCAATAAAGACCTAATTAAAAAAAACTATTCATAAATTTTCATCATACAACAAATGATCAAATGTTTCCCTGCTTCTGATGATTTTAAATTTATTGCCATCAACCAAAACTTCTGGCGGGCGTCTTCTTGCGTTATAATTAGATGACATAACCATTCCGTATGCACCTGCAGACATAATTGCCAGGTATTTTCCGGAAACCGCTTGTATAATTTTCCTATCCTTTGCAAAAAAATCTCCCGACTCACAAACGGGTCCAACTATATCAGCAATAATATCTTTATTTGTTTTGGAAATCTCAACCGGCTGAATATGATGATATGCTGAATAAATACTTGGTCGGAGTAAGTCGTTCATTGCTGCATCAACAATTACAAAATTCTTGAAGTTGTTTTTCTTATTGTATAAAACTTTTGTAACCAAGATTCCACCGTTTGCTGTAAGAAACCTTCCCGGTTCAAAAAAGATTTCGCAGTCAAGTTTCTTCAGGTTAGGAATAATTGCTTCTGCATATTCAGTAACACCAAATGATTTTTCGCTGTTATATGTTACTCCAATTCCACCCCCCACATCAAAGTGTTCAATCTTAACTCCATAGGATTTTACTTTAAAATAAAATTCGGAGAGCTTATCAACTGCTTCTACAAATGGTTCAACAGAGATTATCTGCGAGCCAATATGCATATCAATTCCTGTAAAAGAGATATTGTTAAATTTTTTGTAGTCCTTGAATATTGATGCTGCTTTCTCTGCATCTATTCCGAATTTGTTTTGTGATAAACCTGTTGAAATATAAGGATGAGTGTGGGGATTAACGTCCGGATTAACTCGGACAGCAACCCGTGCTTTCTTCTTCATTTTTCCTGCAATTTCATTTATCAGTTCAATCTCTTCACTACTTTCAGCTTTTATCAGCAGCATATCTTTTTCAATTGCAAGTCTTATTTCATCAGTAGTTTTTCCAACTCCTGTCATCAGCATTTTCTTGGGATCAACTCCCGCTTTATAAGCACGGAAGAATTCACCTTCAGAGTTTACATCAATCCCGCTTCCAAGATCGTAAAAAGTTTTTATTACATTTAGATTAAAATTTGCTTTAACAGAATAGAAAACTTTATGCTTTACTTCCTGGAAGGCTTGTGTAAATTCTTTGTACCGGTCTTCAAAAAATTTCTTGTTGTAAATATAAACCGGTGTACCTGTTTTATTAATAATCTCCTGAACAGATACTTTATCACAATACAAAGAGTGGTCTAAACCGTAAGTAAAATATTCGGATTTGAAGTAATCCATAAGATCCTGTATAGATTAGGAAAAGAATTAAGTAAAGTTAAGTGAAATTGGAGAAGTTTAAAAATTAGACTAAACCTTCACTCTCACATCCATAACAAAAATTTTATTACCCCATTTCAAATTGATTTTGCTTATTCATTATAACCCCTGATTTTGCTTATATATTTATATTATATTCTTGTAATTTACACTCAGAAAAAATTTAATTTCACACATCCCGGTTGAGCGATTAAAAAAATCTTATAAAAGATAAATTAACCAATAAATTTTTATGATTAAAAATAAATTTCTTTTTGCTATAATACTCGTATATCTTACAAATATAATTTATCCACAGGATGATTTAAGATTTGAACATCTTTCACTCCAGGATGGAGTTACTCATAATCTTACAAACTGTATGATGAAAGATAGCAAAGGTTTTTTATGGTTCGGTACAACGTATGGTCTTGCGAGGTATGAAGGTTCTGATTACACAGTTTTTAAGAATGACCCAGAAGATCCAAAATCTATTTCTTTTGATGATATAGTTTCTCTCTTTGAAGATAAGAATGGAAATATATGGATAGGAACAAATGGAGGCGGATTAAATAAATATAATCCTTACAATGGAGAATTTGCAAGATTTATTTATCGGAAAGATAATCCTAATGGTATTAATGATAATATTATCTGGGCAATTTGTGAAGATAAAGAAGGAAACATCTGGCTTGGAACTGAAAGTGGAGGATTAAATCAATACAATCCTGAAACAGATAAATTCATTCAATATAAGCATGATGAATCAAACCCTAACAGTATAAGCAGCAATACAATTTTCTCTCTTTTATTAAGCTCAAAAGGTGATCTCTGGATTGGAAGTAAAGAAGGACTTTCAAGGTTTAACTATGATAAAAAATCTTTTGAAAATTTTACAAATAATCCTGATGACAGATACACTATAAGCCGAGGAGCCATAAAAGTTATTTATGAAGATAGTGAAAAGAATTTATGGATTGGTACAACATCAGGTTTAAACAAGTTTGATGGGAATATTTTTATAAAATACTATTCAGAACCTGGTTCTAATTCTTTAAGTCATAATTTTATCACATCAATTATGGAAGATAGTTATGGCAGGCTTTGGATTGGCACAGAATACGGTTTAAATTATTTTAACAAAAAAACAAATCAGTTCACCCACTTCTATCATAACCCGAACGACCCAACATCAATAAGTGGAAATAATATTCACAATGTTATTGAAGATAATTCGGGTTTACTTTGGGTAAATGCCTTCAACAGCGGAATTAATAAAACAATAAGAGCAACTCATGATAAGTTCATCAGGCTTGAAAACTATCCTGACTATGCCGGTTCTTTAAGTAATAATAATGTTCTTTCTTTAACTGAAGGGAAAGACCATTTTGTCTGGATCGGAACATCTAACGGATTGAATTATTATAATCCGACAACAGGGGAAGTAACCCGTATTTATACAAATGATTCTCCCCAAAAGAATATTATTAATGCATTAGCTGCTGATATAGATGGAAATATTTGGGTTGGAAGTTATGAAGGATTAAAAATATTCAACCCTTCTTCCGGAAGTTTTTATGAGCCTGATTTTAATGGACTGAAGGAAGCAGGATTATTTTCAACCCGCATAACTGCTTTTCTTGTTGATTCGTTAACAGTCTGGATAGGAACTTATAGTAATGGTTTATACAGATTGGATAGAGAAAATAATTCTCTCTCAAAATTTAGTTATGAAGGAAAACATTTTAATAATTATCGGGCGGATTATATTCTCACACTTTATAAAGACAGGCTGGGCAAAATCTGGATTGGCTCTTACGGCGGTTTGATGATGTACGATCAAACAGGGAATTCATTTAAATCATACACAAATGATTTGAATGATAACACATCTTTAAGCAGCAATTATGTCTTCAGCATTTTTGAAGACAGCAGAAAAGAACTCTGGGTAGGAACAGCAAATGGTTTGAACAGATTTATTTACGGCAGTTCTACATTTGAACATTTCTTTGAAAAAGATGGGCTGCCAAATAGTGTTATATGTGCTATCACAGAAGATTTTAACGGAGAGCTATGGATTAGTACAAATAAAGGATTATCAAAATTCATTTATGCTCAGAGATCATTTACAAATTATGATGTTTCAGATGGAGTTGGAGGAAACCTCTTTAATCCTTCAGCAGGTTTTGCCGGCGCATATACTAATATTGTCTTTGGAGGTTACAACGGTTGTACCATAATTTATCCGGGTGAAATGAAATTCAGCGATTTCAATCCCCCTGTTTATGTTTCATCAATTAAAAAGATAAACTCAGATGGAGAAAGTTCTCTGTTAACTTCTTTTACAGATGAAGTTGAAATAAGTAATTCTGAAAAAATAATTATTATAAATTTTGCTTCTCTCGATTTTTCAAATCCTTCAAAAAATAAATATGCTTATATGCTTGAAGGAGTTGATAATAAATGGATAAATGCTGGTAATAAAAAATCTGTAACCTATACAAATCTTGAACCGGGAGAATATCTTTTAAGAGTAAGAGGAACAAATAGTGATGGTGTGTTTAGTAATTCTATTGCAGAGCTTAAAATAATTATAGTTCCTTTCTTCTGGCAAACATGGTGGTTTCAGCTTATTTGCGTAATATTCATAATTCTTGTGATATTTATAATTGTAAGATTAAAAGTAAGAGAAAAGATTAATCGGGCTTTTGAAGTTCTAAAAATTAGAGAAGAAGAAGCTGCAAATATAAGAAGACAGACCGCAATTGATTTCCATGATGAACTTGGACACAAGCTCACAAGAATTTCTCTTCTAAGTGAAGTGATTAGAAAGAAACTTCATAATACATTTAATGATATTGATCCTCTTCTAAAAAAAATTTCAGAAAATTCACACAACCTTTATGAAGGGACAAGGGATTTCATCTGGGCAATTGATCCGGGGCAGAATACATTATATGATCTTGTCATTCGGATAAAAGATTTTGGCGATGAACTATTAAGCAGCGGTAATATTAAATTCACTGTTAAAGGTATAGATGAAAGTCGTCTTAATTTTCATTTGAATGTTGATTGGAAAAGAAATATTAATTTAATATTCAAAGAGGCAATGAATAATGCTTTGAAATATTCCGAATGCAAAAATGTTACTCTGGAAATTTTAATAAGGAATGAGAGTGAAGTTGAAATTTTGCTTTTTGATGATGGGAAAGGATTTGACTCAGAAAAAATTTATGATGGAAACGGTTTAAAGAATATGAGACAACATGCAGAAAAAATTGATGGAATAGCAGATATAGATTCACGGCCAAACATAGGAACAAAAATTTTATTCAAAGGAAAAATTCCATTTAATTATTTAGATTACAGCCGTAATGTGGCATAATTTTATTAACATTCTTTAATTTTAATGAAGCTGCTAAGGGTTGTAGTTATAGAAGATGACAAATTAATTCGTGAAAGCTTTGCAAATCTGATTAATGAATCAGATAAATATAACTGCGCTGCTCATTACGATTCCTTTGATGCTGCACTAAAAAATCTCTCAAAAGATGATCCGCAAATTATTCTAATGGATATCGGACTGTCCGGCATGCCGGGTATTGATGGAATAAGACGAATAAAAAAAATCCGGCCTAAAGTAGATATCATAGTTGTAATTTTTCACGAAGATGATCATAAACTCTTTGAAGCTCTTTGTGCCGGTGCAGGCGGATATCTAAAACAAATTGTCTCTCCAAAAAAACTTCTTGATGCAATAGATGAAATACATAGCGGGGGTGCAACAATGAGTTCTAATATTGCGCGTATGCTTGTTCATTCGTCCCCAAAAAGCAGCTATTTTCCTTTAAGTACAAAAGAAACTGAGGTTCTTCAGCTTCTTGCAAGAGGTAAAAGCTATTCAATGATTGTTGATGAGTTATCTTTAGATAGAGAAACTATAAACACTCACATAAAAACTATTTACAGTAAGCTTCAAGTTAATTCCAGAACTGAAGTAATAGAAAACCCCTCTTTGAACAATTAATTTTGCTTTCTTCAAAATAAGCGCCTTTTAGAAAAAAACTGTGGATTTGGCTCTGAAATTCAATATTACCGTCTTAAAATAAAAAGATATTTCTTCCGGATTTAAAAATATTTGTGTTTAGATATTGACATAACGATTTTTTTGTCATACATTTTTCTCCCGATTTAAATTGGGAGGGCATATGAAAAAGAAAGATGGACTATATCTCAGAATTTTTGTACACATATTATATTGTATTATAATTCTTGTTCTCATCTTGTTTATCTGAAAGTCTCTTAGATCAGGAACAAATTTGATATAATCTTTTGACGTTCATAGGAAGTCTATGGAGAATCCTATTCCAAAACGTTCTACCCTTCTTTTATAATAGGAATGAAAAACGTCATATCCTTTGTAATAAGAGATGAATATAAGAAGCCCTTTTTCATTCCAGTTCCCGAATTTAATTCCAAACATTGAATTATTACTGCCCCTGTAACTTGCTGTGCCGCTAAGTGAAAAATTATGAGCAAAGAAAGGTACTATCCTTTTTGCAAAGATCGGGTTTAATAATTTAGATAATCCAATTTCAAACCCGCAGTCAAAATTAAATCTTTTAATATCAGATGGCCAGATTAAAAATGCATATGTAAAACCTGTGTAGGTTTTTATCGAAGCAAAATCCGCATTATAATTATAAGCAATTATAAGTTCAGCAAAATCTTTTGAATATGGGACAGGTTTATAATTATCAATCCATCTATTATTACGGAAATCCCAATGCCCATCTACAAGATGAGCACTGTTATGAATTATGCTGAATCTTCCTGCTAACAGATTATCTTCAAGTTTCTTAGAGTAAGAAATATTTCCACCGAATAAGCCATCAACTGCATCAATTTGTAATCTCTTTCCCTGGTAACTTCTTGATAAAGCATAAGCAAGAAATTCAACACCGGCTGTTAATCTTTCTGAATCTGAAAACCGGAAACCAATGAGATCAATATTATTCCCGACATCAATCTTCATATTATTATTTTCCGGAATGTAGATTAATCCAATTTTAGCATCGCGGTTATTGGCTTTAAGAGGAATAAAATTTAAACCAGAAGGGAAAAACTCGATATTACTCTCCTGAGAATACAAGTTACCAAGCAGCCCAATTAAAAATAAAAGCAAAAAGTTTTTCATTTAACTGTCTTAGATTATTAAACAAATACAATCTAAAAATAATGAAATGATTTTAATCTTACGAAGAGAAATTCAAATGAAAAACCGATAAAGCGAAAATCAACAAGGCTGATATTAAAAAATTCTTCCAGGTTATTCAGAATAAAATTTATTATGAATAAAGAATTAGCAAAAAGAAATGCAGCCAGTATTTTGAAGCCGTTCCCATTTTTTTTCTTTATCGTTAAAAGAAAAAACGAGAAAAGCAAAAGCTGAAAGACCGTAATTATTGATATAACTTCTGTAATTGTAACTATCATCAAAGTGAAATTTTTTTGGGATTAAAGTATATAAAATAATTTTAATTATTAAAGATATTAAAGAAGTATTAGTTTTCTAAAATAATATATAGGTGTGGAATTTGAATGAGTATAAGGTTATAACATTAATATCCCATTAAAAGAGTTTTTCCAATCGTATTAATCCGAATTTCAATAGTTTATATTTTGTGAACCAGGGATATTCTTTTGTTTCTAAAATCTCAATATTAAAATTTTTTGATATAATATTTTCCCATTCTTTAATTGAATAGTTTGAATGAGGATGTCTATTAAATTCCAGATTTATAATTTTATCATACAATTTTGTAAATGAAGTTTTAAAACTATTTTGCCTTTCAACTATGTCTTCTAGAATTATTATTTCTCCTTTAAATGATAATACTCTCATGATTTCTTTTAAAGCAATAATCGGATTGTTAAGATGATGTAAAGTCCAGAATACAGTTATTTTTGAGAAGGAGTTTTCCTTAAAAGGTAGATTATAGACGTCGGCTTTAATAAAAATAAATTTTTCATTTGATTTATTCCCCTTCCTTCTAAAATCCTCTATATCAATACCAATTACTTTGTTAGAAGTATGTTGCGATGTTTTAATAGTAACATCACCTACCCCACATCCAATATCTAAAACAAAATCATCTTCCTTTACCCAATTAACTAAATCAAATTTGTTTTCAAACCAATCAGCACGTTTTGTTTCAAGAATTTTAAATAATGGTGTTAACCTATCAAGTAAGTAAATAAATTTCTGGGGAATATTCATTATTAAGATTCTTTAAGAGTAATTTTTTTTCTTTTCCCTCTCCATCTCCATATTAATATTTCATTATACGAAATACCCACAATAGCTAGTAAGTAAGCTAAATGCAGATAAGTAATAAATCCTAATTGAATATTTAGATGATAAATCAATAAAGCGGTGAAAAGTATTGAAATTGTAATGCCTTCCCTGAAAAAATAAAGATTTTGAAAATAATAATAAAAAATTTGTTCTCTATGTTTTTTTGATAAATCATCCGTGAATTTTTCCGCAAGCATTGGATCAAATAGATTCTTTAAAAGTAATTTAACAAGATTACTATCTGCATAAAAACAGATTATGTGAATTAAAATAGCAAGAATAATATAAGCTAGAATGTTGACAGAAGAAGCAAACAGAAATCCAAAGAATAAACCTAAAATAATTGGTACTACATAAGGCAGGTGTGATGGAAGATGATAAGTTGAATCAAGTTCATCTTCTTCAATATGAGTATATTTCTGTAATTCTGCTGTTTTTTTGAAACCAAATAAATTGGATCATTTTTAATAATATAATTTATTTCATCTTTGGATAAAACAATAGACACAGCTGAAACTGCCAAGGAAAGACCAACACCTATAAAAATTCTTATTTTATCTGAAATTGATTCTGACATTATATCCTCCACAGAATTATTTATAAATCAATGTTCAACCTCTTCTAGTTCAAGTTTATCAATTTTTTCTAATGCATTTATTAAATCTTTATCATTCAATTCTTTATTATCATATTTTCTGATTATATCTCTTGCATATATTACTATTTCCTTGTCAAAGTAAATATGGAAATCAATGCGAAAAATTAGTGGAATTATTGCTAACAACATTCCTATTAGAGATAATATTATTACTGTTTGAGTAGCTTGTGTATCGAGAAGTAAAATAACTGGAACTGAAATAGAAATAATGATACTAAAAGCTTTTGAGTAATGGCCAATAATTCTATTAATTAGATACCAGTAGTTATGGTATCTATGCTTTTTTTCTATTTCTTCTTTTAAAGTCATTAATCACTCAATATTCTGAGGGGTAAACTATTTAATAGATTTCATCCTACCTCAATAAAATAAATTTCTTTGTTTCACTAAATTCTCCAGCTTGCATTCTGTAAAAGTAAACTCCACTCGAAAGATTATTCGCATCAAAATTTATTTCATAATTCCCAATTGTTTTTTCTTCATTAACTAATGTTGATACTTCTTTTCCAAGTATATCATAAACTTTCAATGTTACAAAGCTTATTTGCGGGACAGAATAATTTATTTTTGTGCTTGGATTAAATGGATTAGGAAAGTTTTGAGATAATTCAAATTTGTTTGGAATTGTATTCTCAAATTCATCAACTGAAGTTACGATATCTCCTTTTAAAATTGTTTCCCAAGATGCCGTGATAAAAAACTTGTTATTTCCTAAAAGTGTTACCTTATATAAATCATTATTAGTCCCGCTTTCTCTTTTATTCCAAGTTAAGCCACCATCTGAAGTCTGAATAATTAAGCCATTTCTACCAATTATAATTCCGCTCAGAGAATCTAAAAACTCTATATCATAATAAACAGGATTATAATTGTTTAAATTATCGTTCTTCAGATTCCATGTATTTCCACCATTAGTAGTATGAATAATTATTCCTTTGGCTTCATCAAAATCATACCCTATTATTGTACCGTGTAACGCATTGCTGAAAGAAACCCCAGAAAAAAATCCATTTAATGAATAATTTTGTTCTTCCCAGTTTATTCCGCCATTCGTCGTGTGTAAAATTCTTCCTCCATCCAAATTTCTACCAACTACAAAACAATTTAAAGAATCAATTAGTACAACATCATTAAAACTATTATAGTTACCTAATTCATTTTGTTGAAACCAATTAAAACCGCCATTAGTTGTAAGCATAAATAATTCATTCCAATTATTACACAGGTTTTCAGTACCAAAAGAACCAACAATAGACCCGTGGATTAAATCACTAAATGAAGAATTGATATAACGTCCATCTATTTCAGAAATACCATAGGAACAATTTGTGTAAAGAGCATAGAGTTGACTCCAATTAATTCCTCCATCAATAGTATTAAAAACCATTAAACTATCTCCATTGCTTATTAAGAAGCCATTTAAGGAATTAAAAAAATAAATATCGTTAGCTCTCCACCACCCGTTTATAGGGCTATTTTTTAGATTCCAAGTATTACCACCATCACTTGTATAGATAAATTCTTTCGGATCCCCTACAATCCAGCCATTAAGATCATCCTTAAATGATATGCTATTAAGATCTATTGAGACTAATACGTAATACCAACCTCCGCCAGCACTAGCTTCGAATGAAGTATCGCTGAAGTTTATAAAAAATTTAGGTTTAATAATTTCAACATCAGGAGTTTGAGGCGTGTTAAAAGTATAATCGGCACTATAAGTATCTCCATATGAATTGCTTAAATGAATTCTAAAATGATAAGTTGTATTCGGAATTAAATCAGCTACTTGTGTTATAGCAAAGTATTCCTTAATACCAGTAAAAGTTTCAGGGAATTCTTTTATATTGCCATAGTTTATGTCCGTGCCATATTCCCATCTAATATTTGTGTTAGACCCATTAGGATAAAAATATACTTGAAAGCGAACTGAATTCCATAATTCATCAAAAGTCCTATCATAAAATATATTTTGATCAATAATCGGTTTACCAGGAATAAACTTTTTAAGGATGACTTGATATTCACCTGTATCAACAATGGCATCATTCTCATTTACAAAAGATGTTTCAATTTGATTATTATTTAGTGACTGTGAACTGGCCTTAACTTTAATTTTCTTGAGCGGAAAAGAATCATAATTAGTTGTTTTATTAAAATCATTTTTAGCTGTTACTAAATTACTTGAAGAAGAAAATTTAAGATAACATATTCCACTACCTAGTATAACATATATTGAATCAGCATAGTAATCCCATGAAATTATATTACCTGTAATTGTATAAGTGAATGAAAGCTGAGAATTGTTAAATCTACCAGCAAAGAGAACTATTGTATCAATGTTGGGAACATTAAATTTAAAATAATCAATATCTCCCGATGGCGAAATTGAAGCAAAAATTCTGTCACCATATTCAATTAAGTTTGCTGTATTTGTAGTATTATTTGGTTCGATCTCAGTTTTACCAATAGTGAAAAAATTATCACTTATATCAAATGTAGTAGAATTTTGTATATCGCTTATTCTTATTTTGCAGGAGGAGGATGTTGTATTTGGCACTGACCAATTATAAGTTCCTATGTTTCCATTAATATTTGGAATAATATTATTCCATTCTGTTCCATCATTAGTTGTATAATCTATTTTTACATTCTCAATTTCATCAACGGACCACTGAATTTCTTGAATTGTATTTCTACCCCAGACTTCACCACCATTTGGAGATAATACACTTATAGGGTTTTTATACCAATTTAAGTCATCAATTAATGCAAAAGAACCAATATTCCCATTATTAGTTGAATCTGCAATTATTAAAAAAACAATAGCTGTATCTGGAATTTCGGAGTTAATATAAATAATGGGTAGTGAGAATTGGGAATAAGAAGAAGAAGCATTAAGTATTTCAATAGATCCACTACCAATAAAATCGCCTTCCTTTTTCATTAATACCGAAACCGAAAAATAGTTTTCTCCAACAGGTGCAAATTGAAAGAAACCTATCAAACTTTCCCATCTTTGATTAACTGGAAATCCTTCACCTAATTGACCTGAAACTAAAAAAGGTGGGTATGGGCTCCCTCCAAAGTCAACTACTTCCAATCTTGCAGCAAAGGAACCAGAATGTGATGAAGACGATTGAGTTACAGGAATTACAAATCCAGGAGAATTATCTGTTAACCAATTATCTGGATTACTATTAGTCCAATTTTCAAAATCTCCGTTTGGAATATTTTGTGAAAGTAAAGGTAATTGCAAAAAAAGCAAAAGAATAATTTTTTTCATTTAACCCTCCCAATAAATTAAATTTCTATTATTAACTTCTATGGGTATCTTAGCGCAGTGTTAATCGTTTGTTCTCACCTATTCAAACGCTCAATAGTAACTTATTTTTTTCTTCTTTAAATAGCAACAAAATCTAAATCTATAACCAAATTCAAATTTGAATTGCTTTTCATTTTGGGTAAATTTAGCATCATTTTTAAGAAATCCTATAATAAATTATGCGTTATCCTTTTGCAGAAATAGAGCCTAAATGGAGAAAATTCTGGGAAGAAAAAAAGGTTGACAAGACTGATCTAAATAAATCTGATAAAAAATTATATTCCCTTGTAATGTTCGTCTATCCTTCCGGCGCTAAGCTCCACATTGGACATTGGTACAATTACGGACCGAATGATAGTTGGGCAAGATATAAAAAATTAAAAGGCTACAATGTCTTTGAACCGATTGGTTATGATGCTTTTGGTTTGCCTGCAGAAAATTATGCGATAAAAACCGGAGTGCATCCTTATGATTCAACTCTGCAGAATATTAAAGACATCCGGGTTCAGTTAAAGAATATGGGATGCATGTATGATTGGAATGCTGAACTGATGACATGTGCACCTGAATATTATAAGTGGAACCAGTGGCTCTTTCTTCAGCTTTATAAGAAAGGATTGGCTTACAGGAAAAATGCACCTGTTAATTGGTGTCCCAAAGATCAGACTGTCCTTGCAAATGAACAGGTGCAATCAGATGGAACTTGTGAAAGATGCGGAACACTTGTAATTCAAAAAAATCTTACTCAATGGTTTTTTAAGATTACTGATTACGCAGAAGAATTACTTAAAGGACTCGATACAATTAATTGGCCTGAAAAGACTAAACAGATGCAGAGAAACTGGATTGGACGAAGTGCTGGTGCTGAAGTTAATTTTAAAGTTGATAAAAGTGATGAAATAATAAAAGTTTTTACGACCAGACCAGATACACTTTTCGGTGTAACTTATGTTGTACTTGCACCTGAGCATCCTCTTGTTGATAAGCTTACTACAGATTCCTTCAGAAGTGAAGTTGATAAATACAGAGAGTCTGTAAAATTATTAACCGAGATTGAAAGAACATCAACAATAAAAGAAAAAACCGGTGTTCCTATTGGAGCCTATGCTATCAATCCGGTAAATTCAGAAAAAATTCCCATTTGGATTGCAGATTATGTACTCTTCTCTTATGGAACAGGTGCTGTTATGGCTGTACCAGGGCATGATGAAAGAGATTTTGAATTTGCAAAGAAGTATCTTTTTCCAATAAAAAAAGTAATCTTAAAAGCGGGTACAAAAGAAGATGATGAATTACATTCTGCTTATACTGATCCCGGAGTTATGATTAACTCCGATCAATTTAATGGTTTGGATTCTGAAGAAGGAATAATAAGAATAATAGATTATCTTGAAAAAAGAGGATTCGGAAAAGGAAAAATAAATTATCGTTTAAGAGATTGGTTAATTTCCCGCCAGCGTTATTGGGGAACACCAATTCCGATTATTCATTGTCCAAAATGCGGAGAAGTTCCTGTTGATGAAAAAGATTTACCAGTTAAACTTCCTTATGAAGTGGAATTCAGACCATCAGGAGAATCTCCTCTTGAATCAAATAAAGACTTCATAAATGTAAAATGCCCAAAGTGTAATGAAGATGCAAAAAGAGATCCTGATACTATGGATACCTTTGTTGATTCGTCTTGGTATTATTTCCGTTACCTTAGTCCTAAAATCAATAATGCTGCATTTGATAAAAAACTGACAGATAAATGGATCCCGGTTGATATGTATGTTGGCGGTGTAGAGCATGCAACAATGCACCTCCTTTATGCAAGATTCATTCATAAATTTTTAAGAGATATTGGATGGACAAACAGTGATGAACCTTTTATGAATCTTTTTCACCAGGGAATTATTACTAACCAGGGCGCAAAAATGTCCAAATCAAAAAACAATATTGTTAACCCGGATGACTTTACAGATAAATATGGTTCAGATGTATTTCGTCTTTACCTGATGTTTATGGGTCCTTATGATTTGGGCGGTGACTGGAGTGATAAAGGAATTGCCGGAACAGAGAGATTTGCTCAGAGAACTTATGATCTCTTTTTAAAATTTAAAGGAATAGCCACTGAAACAACTATACAGAATAAATATGATCTTAATTCATTAAACGAAAATGAAAAGAAGTTGTACAGGAAAACAAATCAGACCATAAAAAAATTCGAAGAGGAAATTGAAAATATTAGGTTCAATACTGCGATTGCTTCTTTAATGGAATTATTAAATGAAACAAAGAATTTAGATGAATGCTCAAAGGAAATTCAGGTTTATGTTTTAGAAAGATTTGTTGTTATGCTTTCATCTGTAGCTCCTCATCTTGGAGAAGAATGCTGGCATTTGCTAGGGAAAGAAGTTTCTATATTTGAAAACCCTGTTTGGTATGAACCAGATTCTGCAGCATTGATAGAAGACAAAGTAAGTATTGCAATTCAGATAAACGGTAAATTGAGATCAATGATTGAAATGCCTCTTGATGCTGACCAAGCTTCTGTAAAGTCTGTTGTGTTCAAAGATGAAAAAGTTTTGAAGTATATAAACGGAAATAAGGTTGTAAAAGAAATTTTTGTAAAGAATAAAATTTATAATGTGGTTGTGAAGTAGCCTTCTGCAATATTCTTCCAACTCACCCCGAACTTTAAAAGGAATTTATGCTTGATCTTAAACTAATCAGAGAAAATCCCGAACTTGTAAGACAGGGAGTTAAGAATAAAAATGAAGTTGATAGGCTTGATGACCTTCTTAGGCACGATGAGCAGAGAAGAGAATTAATTCTTAAAGCTGATGAACTGAAGCATAAAAGGAATCGGGTTTCTTCCCAGATCCCCCAAATGAAGAAAGCAGGGCAGGATGTTACCGGTATTCTTTCGGAAATGAAAACTGTTTCAGATCAGATTTCCGATCTCGATTCACAGCTAAAGGAAGTTGAAACAAAAGTTGAAGATATTTTATTATTCATACCAAACCTTCCACATGAATCAGTCCCTGTTGGGAAAACTGCTGAGAACAATGTTGAAGTGAGGCAATGGCTGCCGGATGGATTTTCATTTGAACAAAAAGAAGCTATACTTGATCATGTTGAGCTTGGAAAAAAATTAAAAATACTTGATTTTGAAAGAGGAGCTAAAATTTCCGGTTCAGGTTTTCCTCTTTATACCGGAAAAGGAGCAACCCTTGAGAGAGCTTTAATAAATTTTATGCTTGATTATCATCTTCAAAATCATGGTTATTCGGAAGTTTTTCCTCCTTTTCTTGTTAATAAAGATTCTATGAGAGGAACCGGGCAGCTTCCTAAAATGGCTGAAGATATGTACTTCATAGAAAAGGATGAGCTGTATCCTATTCCTACAGCAGAGGTTCCAATTACAAATATTTACCGGAATGAAATTCTAAATGAAAAGGACATCCCTGTAAAACTTGTTGGATATTCAGCATGCTTCAGACGCGAAGCCGGTTCTTATGGAAAAGAATCAAAAGGATTTTTAAGAGTTCACCAGTTTAACAAAGTTGAGATGGTAAAGATTGTTAAACCGGAAAATTCTTATGATGAACTTGAGAAACTCGTTAAAGATGCAGAAGATATTTTGCAGGCATTGAAAATCCCTTACAGAATAATTTTACTTTGTACCGGTGATTTAAGTTTCTCCGCCGCCAAATGCTATGACATAGAAACCTGGTCTCCTGCAGAAAACCGTTGGCTTGAATCCTCTTCCTGCAGCAATTTTGAAAATTTCCAGGCAAGGCGGGCAAACATACGTTTCAGAAATGAGCAGACTAAAAAGCCTGAGTTTGTTCATACACTAAATGGCTCCGGTCTTGCCACAAGCAGGCTCATGGTTTCTTTACTGGAAAATTATCAAACTCCTGAGGGGAAAGTTATTGTTCCTGAGGTCTTGCAAAAATATACTGGGTTTAAAGTAATAGGATAACAAAGCAATTCTTAAAAAGTCCTCTCCTTACTAAGGAGAGGATTTAGGTGAGGTTATATATTTATAAATGAAAAATCTTCTCACGCTAAAAAAATATTTTGTTCGTTATAAGAAAAAACTCTTCTGGGGTTTTCTATTTATTCTTCTTTCTAATGCAGGTACTGTTTATGTACCAATACTTATTAAGGATTCAATCAATGCACTGGAAAGAAACACTGCTATAGAGCAGCTTATTAATTATGCTTTGCTAATTATTGCTGCATCTTTATTCGCGGGTATTTTCAGATTTTACATAAGGCAAACTATCATTGTAGTTTCAAGAGAAATTGAATATGACCTTCGTTATGATTTCTGGAATCACATTCAGAGATTGCCATTAAGATTCTTTCAAAACAATTCCACGGGAAACATGATGGCTCATGCAACAAATGATATTAATGCAGTCAGAATGTTTATTGGCCCTGCAGTTATGTACTCAACTGATACTCTTATTCAGTTGGTTACTGTGCTTGCAATAATGATCTCTCTTGATCCTATGCTTACTCTTTATTCTTTAATACCTTTACCTCTTCTTTCTTATACTGTGTATAAAATAGGTAAGAAAATCCATCAGAAATTTACTCTGATTCAGGAAAAATTTTCTGAGATAACCACAAAAGCTCAGGAAAATTTTTCGGGTATTAGAGTTATTAAATCTTACGTACGTGAAGAAAGCGAGATAAAACATTTTAATAAACTAAGTCAGGAATACCTGAAAAAAAATATGGATATGGTAAAGGTACAGGCTGCGATTATGCCTTTCCTTTTTCTTATAACGGGGTTATCAATCATCCTTGTAATATGGATTGGTGGAGGTGAAGTTATTTCAGGTAAAATTACCCTTGGTGAGATGACTGCATTTGTAATTTACCTTGGTATTCTTATCTGGCCAATGATTGCTTTCGGGTGGGTAATAAATATTATTCAGCAGGCAGAAGCTAGTATGAAGCGATTGAATAAAATTCTAGCTGAGCCTTATGAGATTGATGATTCAGAAAGAACTGATTATTCTATTAAAGAAATAAAGGGTGAAATAGAATTTAAAAATGTCTCTTTCAGGTATGATAAAAACCATCCTTATATACTTAAGGATATAAACCTGAAAATTCCACAAGGGTCTTCCGTTGCAATTATGGGTTACACCGGAATTGGCAAAACAACTTTTATAAATCTTTTACCAAGACTTTATGATGTAACCGAAGGAAAAGTTCTTATAGATGGAAAAGATATTAGGAACATTCCACTGGATATTTTAAGAAAAGAAGTTGGCCTTGTTCAGCAGGAATCTTTTTTATTTTCTGATTCTGTTACAAATAATATTTCTTACGGATTAAGAGAAATAAATAAAGAAAGAGTTATTGAAGTTTCTGAAATAGCTCACTTTGATAAAGATGTTGACGACTTTCCTTTTAAATATGAAACGATGGTTGGTGAAAGAGGAATTACTCTTTCAGGTGGACAAAAGCAGCGTGCATCCCTTGCAAGAGCTTTAGCAATTGATCCTAAAATTCTAATTCTTGATGATTCATTCTCTGCTGTTGATACTCATACAGAGGAAGAAATTCTAAAAAGCTTAAAAGGTTTTATGAAAGATCCCGCAAACGGGACAGGCAGAACAAGCATTATCATCAGCCACAGAATATCCACCGTTAAAGATGCTGATAAAATAATTGTTCTTTCAGATGGAAAGATCGCCGAAGAAGGCATACATGAAGAATTAGTGATGCTTGGTGGAATTTATGCTGACCTGCATTTCAAACAACTGCTTGAAAAAGAACTGGAAGAATTAAGTTGAGCTATGGAACAAGATTATCACAGTGAAGAAGAAGTTTTAGGTAAAGCATACGATTCACGTTTGATGAAACGTTTGCTGAGTTACATTAAACCTTATAGAAAATATGTAATCTTCGCTATCATTCTAAACATATCGGTAGCAGCTTTACCTGCGTTGGGGCCCTTGTTAATTAAAATTGCAATTGATGAATACATTGCAAAATCCGATTACCAGGGCTTGCTGAATATAAGCCTCCTTCTTCTAGCCACGCTTATTTTCCAGGCTGCAATTCAATTCTTTCTTACTTACTACACCCAGTACCTCGGACAAAAAACTCTTTATGATCTTCGTACACAACTTTTTAGACATACTCAAAAACTTGCTCTTAAATTCTATGATAAAACCCCAATTGGCAGATTAGTAACAAGAGTAACTAATGATGTTGAATCTTTGGGAGAACTTTTTTCTTCCGGTATTGTAGCGGTTTTTGGAGATATTTTTATTGTTGTTTGGATTCTGGCATTTATGTTTTTCATGGATATGTCTCTTTCTCTTGTTACTCTTTCTGTTCTACCTGTTCTTATTTATGGCACTTTTCTTTTCAGGAAAAAAGTTAGAGAAAATTATAGAGATGTTCGTCTTCATCTTGCAAGATTAAACTCTTATATGCAGGAACATATTACGGGGATAAATGTTGTCCAGATATTTCACAAAGAAGAGGATGAGCTAAAAAGATTTTCAAATATAAATAATGATTACCGCCAGGCAAATATTAAATCTATTTTTTACTATGCTGTCTTTTATCCTACCGTGGAATTACTAAGCTCAATTGCAGTTGCTTTAATCATTTGGTACGGAGGAGGAGAAATAATCCAGGGAACATTAACAATTGGTGTTCTCTTTGCATTCATTCAATACACAGAAATGTTCTTCCGCCCCATAAGAGATCTATCTGAAAAATATAATATAATGCAAACCGCAATGGCCTCATCGGAGAGAATATTTAAGCTGCTGGATAATCAAACCTTAATTAAAAATCCGGAGAATCCTGTTAAGATTGAAAGTGTAAAAGGAGAAATTGAATTCCGGAATGTCTGGTTTGCTTATAATGATGAAGATTATGTTCTTAAGGATATTTCATTTAAAATAAATCCCGGAGAAACAGTTGCGATAGTTGGTCATACAGGAGCTGGAAAAACGAGCATCATAAATATCTTAACAAGGTTTTATGATATAAACAGAGGTTCAATTCTTATTGACGGAAGAGATATTAACCAGGTTGACAAAAAAGAATTACGCAAACATATCTCAATGGTTCTGCAGGATGTATTTTTGTTTTCCGGTACTATTAAATCCAATATTGATATGGCTAACGATGAAATTCCTTATGAAAAAATTATTGAAGCTTCTAAAACTGTTGGTGCAGACAGGTTTATAAAATTTTTATCGGCTCAATATGATGAGATAGTAAAAGAAAGAGGGGCAACTTTGAGCGTTGGACAAAAGCAGCTTATTTCATTTGCACGGGCACTGGCAAACGATCCTAAAATACTTATTCTTGATGAAGCTACTTCAAGTGTTGATACCGAAACAGAAATCCTTATCCAAAAAGCTATAGAGAATCTTTTGGTCGGAAGAACAGCAATTGTAATAGCACACAGATTATCAACAATTCAAAGTGCAGATAAGATAATAGTTATGCATAAAGGGGAAATACGTGAAACTGGAAAGCACCAGGAACTTCTTGCAAAAAGAGGAATTTATTATAAATTATACCAGCTTCAATATAAAGATCAGGAAATTGTTAAAGCTGTTTGAAACTTTTTAAACAAAACATATCTTTCCAAAACAAAAAAGAACTCACTCTAGTCTCTCTCTTACAAAGAGAGAGACTTATTGCTATTAAAACGATAATGATTATATTCTGACAGAATGTTTACATCAAGTCATTAGAATTAATAAGCCCTTCTCTTTTGCAAGAGAAGGGTTGGGATGAGTTCAAGATGTTAGTAAAAAAGTTAAAATATACTAATTTCCTAAACGAATTCTTGATTTCAATATTATTTTGGACACCACTAAAATAAAAAACATTTCTAAGGAAGATCATCATGCCTAAAGTTAAATTTATGACCCTAGCACGCTTTATTATCGAACAGGAAAGACTTCATCCGGAAGCAACCGGTGAACTTTCCAGGCTGCTTCATGATCTTTCTTTAGCAGCAAAAGTTATCTCACTCGAAGTTAACAAAGCGGGGCTTGCAGATATTTTAGGTTTTACGGGTGATATAAATGTGCAGGGTGAAGAAGTTAAAAAGCTCGATATATTTGCTCACAGAATGTTATTTAATGCATTGGATCATGGTGGCCATCTTTGCGTAATGGCTTCTGAAGAAGAGGAAGATATAATTCATATACCATCAAAATTCAGGCTTGGCAAATATGTTCTGCTGTTTGATCCTCTTGATGGCTCATCAAACATTGATGCTAATATCAGTATTGGTACCATTTTCTCCATTTACAAAAGAGTTACACCTGATGGATGCCCCGGAACTCTTGAAGATTGTCTGCAGCAAGGTATTAAACAAGTTGCGGCTGGTTATATTGTCTATGGTTCAAGCACTATTATGGTTTATTCTGCGGGAGATGGTGTTCATAGCTTTACTTTAGATCCTTCATTCGGAGAATTTCTTCTTTCTCAGGAAAATATTAAGGTTCCAAAGAAAGGAAAGATTTACAGCATTAATGAGGGAAATTATCTTTACTGGCATCCGGGACTTAAAAAATATATTAAGTGGCTGCAGGAAGAGGATATATCTTCTGAACGCCCATATACTTCACGTTATATCGGGTCAATGGTTGCAGATATTCACAGGAATATGCTTTATGGTGGTATCTTTATGTATCCTGCTGATTCAAGAAATCCTAGCGGAAAATTAAGACTGATGTATGAATGTAATCCAATGGCATTTATTGTTGAGGAAGCCGGTGGAAGGGCAACAAATGGAAAAAAGCGTTTACTTGAAATTAAACCAGAAACACTTCACCAGAGAACACCAATTTTTATTGGAAGTGAAGAAGATGTAAAAATGGTTGAAGAGTTTATGGCAAGAGAAGAGATATAGGTTAAATGAAATTCCAAAAAACAAAGTACAAAACCCAAATAAGTTCCAATTTTGTTAATTTCAATATTGATTATTATTTGTGAATTGTTGTTTGAAATTTTAATCCAAATTATAAATAGATAAAGACAAGGATTTACTTCTTAATCTTTTGCAATTCATTTTTAATCTTTTCAGTAAGTTCTTTCAAAGATATTCCCTGCACATTTAATTTTAAATTCTTCATAAGAAATTCCGGTTCATCCCCCTCCCCTTTTACATATAGATAAAGACTAAACCCAAGCCGGTTACGATCATTTATAACGGGCATGTATTCCTTCAGATCTTCAACAATTTTATAAACCAGTGATTCAAGAGAATCTTCTGGAAATTTTTTTGTGGATGGAGGAGGTAGTGTGCTCATTATTTTTCCTATTGTTCAATATTAAAATAGTTATATCAATCTTACGCTTCAATTTTTCAAATTTTAATAAAGTAAAATTATGAAGACTTCATACTGTTTACTGCATACTGCCTGCTTTCCCATACTTCCCTTGTCTCTCCCTCGCTTTCTCATCCCATTTAGGCACAACAGTATTCAGAAATTCTTTCTTCTCATTTCTAAATTTTTCCATATTTAAACCAAGATACTCCTGTGCTTTTTCCTTTGTTGAAATATCAGGATACTGGATTGGAGTCTTCACATCAAGACTTCTAAGTATTCTGTCCAGCTCAAGCCTCGCAATTTCAGTTTTCTCAATTGAAGTACCAATAATCCTTGCAGTTTCAAGAGGTGCGTGGAAACCTGCACCGTGACTCGCAGGTGGTGAGTAACCTCTTTAATATCTTTTCCCTGCCGCTGGAAAGCCTCAATCAATGCTGGTCTTACAATACGAAGATCCATTGTTTTAGGATCATTGCAATCCTGGCAGCCTATTGCATTTACAACCTGGTCACCCAAATCATTCCAGCCTTTTTTATAAAAATTTGCCACGCCCATTTCATTCATCAGGCGCGGAACATCTGTACTTTTGCAAGTCCAGCAGGTTGTGGTACACCTGTTCTTAAAGTCTGCCTTATATCTTTAACAGCATAATAGTGACCTCTTGATTGATTATAATCTCTTGCGAAGGCATAACCAGCTCCAAGAGTTATAGTTACAGGAAATTTCCATACAGGCGGAGGACTAATTTTGGAAACCAGATCTTTTATTTTCATTAAAGATTGAGGTTTATTAAATACATAACACCAAAAAATTACCGCAATTGATTCTCTAATTCAATTGCCTTCAGAAAAAGAATATTATTTTCAAAGTAAACATGCTTATGAGGGAAAAGTATTTTTTCTTCTTTCATTATGTGGTGTCTCATCTCACTATTAATTGAAGAAATTATTTAAAGCATTCTTTTAACTTAACTGAACGGAGAATTTTTTATCTAAATTTTTCTATTACTATATGAGAAAAGATTTATTTA
>CAZEWJ010000027.1:47438-50720 GCA_964515875.1 uncultured Ignavibacteriaceae bacterium
ACGGAGAATTTTTTATCTAAATTTTTCTATTACTATATGAGAAAAGATTTATTTATTAAAAAATGATTATTTATTTAATCTTTTCTTTTTTATAAGAATTATGATTACTCTATTATCATTGTTGATAATATGCAGTAAAAGTTATGCTGGTCAAAGATATAATCCACTGCTAAAATTCTATCCTTATTCCTGAATTAAAGCTGCGGTTAGGTGCTTGAGTCCTTTCAAGCTCCTGGTAGGATGTATTTAAAAGGTTATTTACCGCAACAAATATTGTTGCTTTGTTAAAAAACCTTTTGCTTAGTTTCGTATCCAGAGTGAAATATTCATCCGGTTCTTCGTATTTGAAAAATAAGACTTCATCTACTTTACTTAAATATTTTCCCGTAATGTTAAAATTAAATCCTGAATAGTTAATCTCGCTTGAAAAATTAATAATGTGTTTTGGTTTATATGGAAGATATTCATTAGCCCTATTATCAGAGAGATCCCGAGCATCAATTAAACTGTAATTAAATTCAAAGCTATAACCCAGAGTCTCCTTAATGAAATTGAAGCTTGATCTATAATCAATAAGGAATTCGAGTCCTTTTATCTGGGCTTTGGCAATGTTTTGAACCTGGAAAGGTCCATTTATATTACCTCCTATATTAACATACTGTATAAGGTCATTGTATTCATTTATGTAAGCAGAAAAATCAAGAGTAAATCTCTCATCGTATTGCTTCCTGAAACCTACTTCAGCTGATATCATTTCTTCAGGCTTCAGGTTTGGATTAAAAATAAAATCAAATCCTCCAAAAAGTTCCTTCTTGAAATATTGTTCTGCAATGGATGGTGCGCGGAAAGCTCTGCCAACTAAGAACCTGAAGGACGTATTCTTTAATAATTCATTATTGAAGTTAGGTGCGAGCAAAAATGAAAGCTTGGGGCTTACCTGGGAAAATTGATTCATCCCGACGAATTTATTGTAATCAAGTCTGATACCTGCAGTAGTTGAAAGTATTGTATTATTGCCATTATCAGTAATGATCTTATGCTGATCCTGAATAAATACTGCGAAATTATTCATTTGTTGATTACCATAAAGAATTGATTCCGGATTCGAGCGAACCACATTCCACTGAAAATCAATTCCTGAAATTAAATAGTTATGTTTAGATAGCTGGTAATCAAATTGTGTGATATTACCAAAATTATAAGATTTTATTGTTGTCTCTAAAGGCTGGCCAGGGGGAGGATATTGCTGTGATACGAAATTATTAGGATTGTAGTATGACAGACTGTAAAGTTTATAATAATAAAACCTGGAAGAATATTTTATGTTTGAGCTTGGCACCGCTGTATAAAAAACATCTGCACTTTGTGTTTCTTTGCTTATCCTGTCTCCGAGATATAGCGATGAAGTTTTAAAAGGTTCTGCTAACTTGCCCGGATCTTTTCTCCAGTAATGTGGAAAAGCTCCGTTGGATTTAGTGTATTGAACAGTAACCTCAAGGTCTCTGTTCCTAAGAACATCGAACATCATTTTTGCAAGGCCGCTGTAAAATTCATAATCTTTCTGTTGTGCGTGTCCGTCATTTTGTTTGTAATCGAAGTTTATCAAGTAAGCGAGTTTTTCAAATGTATCACTGTAAAAAATATCCGCCCCTTTGAAAGATAAGAGCTTATCAGTGTATTTCAGACTGTCATTCAGTTTCTCATAAAAACCATAATTAAAATTCACACCTATAAATGGTTTATATGTTGGTTTTTTAGTAATTACATTAACAACACCGCCTATAGCACTTGATCCATATAGTGACGAAAAAGCTCCTTTTACAATTTCAGTTCTATCTATAATTGATAAGGGAATTAAAGACCAAAGTGCTCCTTTTGAATCACCGGTTAAAGATGGTCTGCCATCTAATAATAGAAGAACTCTATTGCCGATGCCGCCGCCTGCAACATCAGAAGACCCGCGTATCGAAAGACTTTGAACGTTAATTTCACTTGTTTTAAAAATCGTAACACCCTGAACATCACTTAAGACATCATCAAATGTAAGAGGATTCCTGTTTTTGATCTCATCGGAACTTATAATTGAAATTGAAGATGGTGTTTGTTCAAGAGTAAGCTCAGTTTTAGAAGCGGTTACATTTATTTTTTCTATTTCTAAATAAATAGGAGTAAGCAGTATATTCATATCAACTGAATTTCCAATAGATATGGAAATATTTTCTATAACCTCTGCTTTATATCCTAATCTTGATACTATTAACTTATATTCTGCTGGTTCCACAGTTTCGAATCTGTACTTTCCAAAGAGATCAGAATTCGTTTCATAGGTTTTCTTTATTGGAAGATTTGTGCTTTCCAGTTGAATTATTGCCTGACTTACAACCGCATCATTTTTATAATCAATAACCAAACCCTTCAAACTGCTGCTTTGCGAAAAAATAGATGAAGCTGAAAAAAATATAAAGAGGACTATCAAACGTGTCCCCTTTATAAAATAAATATATGATAACTTTCGGTTCAATTAAAATTCCACTAAAGAATTTGTAGTATCAATGTAACTGATGAAGTTAACATTTGTAACGTTGCTTCCGTTAACTACAATCGAATCTGGTCTGCAAGCAAAAGGTCCGCCCAGCGCCATTGTATCACAACCGTTTGTACCCAGGACATAGTTCCCACCCGTTACGTATGGTTCTTTTGTCCAGGCAGAAGCCAGAAAATAATTCCCGTTTGATAATCCCGCAATTGAATATGATGCGGTATAAATTCCACTATTTAATACCGGATTCATAATTGCAATTCCATTAGGACTTCCGGTTGGATACCATGTGTTGAAAGCCGAAACATTATAACTGCCGCCCGAAGTTACTATGTTTGTTCCGCTAAATGTTATAGTACCAGTGATGCTGTAAGTTGAAGGTCCCGGATTATTTGATGTATCATCATCGCAGCTATGAATAACCACTGCAATAATTAACACTAAAACAAAAAATACTAAGTTGTTCTTGAATGAAGTTTTCAATTTATCCTTCCTTAATTTATTATTAAACTATTACTATCGATCATTCGTTACTCGTTTCTTTATACTAATTACTCGTTGCAGATGCTGAAGACTTGCTACTGTATTTGTCACTGGTCATTTGTTATCATTAATAGCAGCTTTGTCTACTACCAACAACATATTGCCTACTTAGAATTAAATACCAGAGGTCTTCGTCTTTTGCTCATCAAACTGCTCTTCATACTTACTTGGACATTTTGTTAAAATATCTTTTGCGTGAA
>CAZEWJ010000028.1:0-16639 GCA_964515875.1 uncultured Ignavibacteriaceae bacterium
CAAGTTATAATCAATAATATAACTCCGTGTTACCGAAATGCTGAAGAGTTACACGCAGGCAGGCTTGAACTTGAACCCTGATTGTCATCAGGGCAGGCTTTTAATACTTCCATCTCTTATGCATCCAAAACCATTGTTCAGGATATTGCTTTATAAATTTTTCAAGGAATGAGGTATGTCTTTGGCTTATTTCTATAATTCTTTCCTCTTCATTTACAGGAAGATTGTTTAATTCTATTTCTTCAAGTACAACTTTGTAACTATAATCCGGCTGCCTTATTGTTAAACCATAAATAATGGGAGCTTCAGTTTTTATTGCAAGCATAGCTGGTCCTGAATATACAGCAGTATTAATTCCAAAAAATTTTACTCTGATTCCTTCAAAAGGACCTCGTTGATCAGCTACCATCGCAACAATATTTTTATTCATTAATTCTTTATAAACCTGCCTTATAGATATACCTAAAGGAATAATTTTATTAATCCATTTGGTTCTTACTTTATTCATCCAATTATTTACAAAAGGATTTCTCTGAGATTTTACAACAACATGAAATGGTATATCTACTCTGGCGCTTAATGATGCAGCTATATATTCCCAGTTACCAAAATGACCAGATAAAAGTATAACACCTTTTCCTTCATCATATTTTCTTTTAATCAGATCAGCATTGCTTAATGGAAGCAAATTAATTATTTCTTCTTTGCTCATATCCGGCATGTACATAATTTCTATAAAACTTATAATGAAATTTCTATAACAGCCAAAAGCAATTTTTTTAATTTTATCTCCATCAAATTCGGGAAAAGCTTTGTGTAGATTTTCAAATACTACTTTCTTCCGGATTGGTATTAAATAAAAGAACAAATAAGCCAGCAGATATGAAAATTTTCTTGAAAAATTCAATCCGCAGAAGCGAAAAAAATAACTTAATGTAATGAATAAAATATATTCTAAAATATTCTGCATTAAATGCTATAATGATTAAAGCAATTTAAACAATAGGAAGGAAAATAATTAACCCACGTAGACATTTGGGAAATATTAGCCTAGTTTTTAACCGGGATAATTCTCAGATGGAACGGATTCTTCTCTGCCAATTATCATCCCGCAGTTCCCCTCTTGCAGTAGAATGGATTAATTGATAATCGGAAAAGTTTGTTATATCCCCGAAGATAAATATTATCCCGCCTTCAATTTCATTATAATGCCAAATTTCAAAAGGCTTCGTGTCAATCTGATTTGGAAATCTTTCAATTTCACCTGGTTCACCATATTTCAAAAAAATTCTACCTCTGTCTGTTTGCCATCCCTTCTTACCTAAAGCAGGATATTGATTATTACTTATCTCAATTCTTTTAAGATATTCCAGATAAAATTCATTTCTTGCAGTTGAAGGTTCGGTATCCCTTACATTCCAGAACTGAGATAAGAATTTTTGCTTACCTTCCTTACCGGTTAATGAATTATATTGCTCTATCTCCTGGTGAGTTGCAATATATTTCGACTTATGAAATAAATCATCAAGCTCTTCTTCAGCCATAGCTCCAAAATGTGTAGCAAAAACATCTGTAATTTCATTATAAACAGAATCATTCACTTCAACAGAAGGGTTCAATACATAAAATTTTTTAGATGAAGAGACACCATAATTTCCCACACTATCTATTAAAGAAACAGCAAGAGTGTAGGTATCTGTAGGAAATTTATTAACTGGTATTGTTCCTACCTCAACCCTTGAATCAATATTTTTTGTAAGATTTTTTGATTTGCGATAAAATATTTCCCCTCTGCTATTATATATCAAAGTATTTAATTTTAGAGGAAAATCATTTTTTACATTCTGCATATTGTATAATTCAAAATAATGGAAAAGAACAGGAAGGTTTTCACCGAATATTGAAGTTGGTAATGGAATTATTTCAAAACTGTTTTTGTAAAATACAGAGTTCTTATTGGGACTCTCCTGCAATATATTGGACGCAATTTGAATATTACTTATTGAAAGAGAATTTCCGACAAATGGTTCTACCTTAATAGGTTCTTTATAAGTCCTGATAATCGAACTATCATTAAAATTTCTTCCGCTTATAACGCAAACGTATTCGCTCGCAGGCAAAATAAAACTTACTATCCCAACAAGACTTTTATTCATATCAGATGTATCTCTTATCTCATGATTTATTTTCCATTCTCTATCAATGATAGATGTATTGGTTGCAGTATCAGTAATTTCTATATTAAGAATACCTTCAAGGAAAATAGATGAGTCCGTTTGAGTTTGTGCAAGACCTTTTTGTCCAAATGAATAATAAAACTCTATATAGTTGGAAGAAGAGTCATAAGCAAACTGAGCATAATCAAAATCAAAATCTAGTTTTTGCTGTGCATTTGTTAAGAAAAGAAGAGAAAAAAATAAAAGAGCAGATAAAATTTTCATAGTAAATAAAATTATTAATAAATAAAAAAGGCGTCCCCAAATATGGACACCTTTTCAGATTAATTCAAAAACTAAAAGCAAATTAAACAAAATCTCTGAAAAATTAATTTATTTGAAGACGTTTTTTTATTTCCACTATATCTTTTTTAACTATATTCTTTATTTTTTCATCATTTGATAATTCAAGATATTTTTCAAAATATATCAACGATTTATTATAATCACCCCTCACATAATATATTATAGCAATATTCCTATATGAATCAGCGAATGAAGGATCAATTTCAATTGCTTTTTCAAAATTAACCAATGCACTATCAAAATTACTTACATTAATAAATAATGTTCCGAGATTAAAAAATGTTATTGCCGACCTCGGATTCCTTTTAATAGCATTTTGATATGCCTTGTAAGCATTCGGAAAGTTTCTTTGTGCATTAAAAAAATTCCCGATCATCATATATGTAAGGTAATAATCTTTATATTCTAGCGATTTCATATAACTTTGATACGCCTCTGGATATTCACCTCTCTCAAAATATATATTGCCTAAATTCAGGAAAGCATCATAACTACTTAAATCATAATTCTTAACCAAGTATTTCTGTGAGATCAAATAAATGATTACTAAAGAAGAGGCTACAATTATTTCTTTATATCTTCTTATTTTAATAAAAGAATAAATTTGAATAATTCCAACTGCAGCAAAAGATATAAAAACAGGTGTGATAGCAATTCTAAATCTTCCTGCAATAAAAAAAAGGACTGTTGCAATTATATAACAGAAAATGAAGAGATATATTAAAGAATATTTACTTTTATCTTTTATTGTTAGAACAAAACCAAAAATTGAAAAGATCATAATAAATCCAAATCCCGGCAAAGGAAATTTTAGTACAGTTGAATATTGCTCTTTAAAGAAATCAATATCCATTATAAAAGATTGTGGATGTTCATTTGGACTAAAAAAAAGAGCTGTTTTATTTACCATTAGTAAAAAAAAATCAAACGGGTGTTCAAATATATAATCGAATCCTTTCTCAAACCAGAAAGCTGAAGTTTCAGATGAGCTTAAAATTTTACCTGAAATTTTTTCAGCATATCTCTCTCCCGATAAGTCGGAGAAAATGTCAAAATCCTTTGGAGGCTGATAAATTCCTATAGCATCCTTATTATTCCCTATATAAAAGTTTATCCCCCCATTTGAAGAAATCAATACAAAATCTCCCGACGCTAAATAATTATTTAATGTGGCAGGAAAAATTGACAACACTAAACCTAATGTAAAAAACCCAATAATTCTTCTAATAAAAATCCAATGATGATTTCTTCCATAGTAAAATAAAATCCAGATAAGTGCAGGAAAATAAAAAATAAGAATGTTTGCCCTGAATAAAGCTGCCAAACCAAGCAATACTCCGATAATAAACCAATTTTTATGATTTAAATTTTGTGGGTTTCTACTCACCATCAGAAGTAATAAAGAAACTACGAATAATTGTAGAGTTTCAGAGAGTATGGTACTCGTATAAAAAATAAAAACAATATATGTTGCTGATAAAAGAGCGGTTACATATCCTGCAGTTGAAGAGAAGAGGTTTCTTCCAATTAAAAACATAATTATAATATTAATAGTACCTATAACTATTTGTATAAGGCGAATGGCTAGGACAGAATCATTAAATAAAACTTTAATAACTGCAAAAAAGTATGGATATACAGGTGACATAAAATATACCTGTTCCCCATACAACCTCCCTTCAGTTACAATTTCATCTGACCATTTGTTATATATTTTTGAATCTGAATGTAAATTTTGAAAAAAAGGAGTATCATTAATTTCGATTAGAAATAATAGTCTTATGACGAATCCAAAAAAACAAATCAAAAGAAGAAATTTGAATTCATTTGGGGTAAATGTATTAAATATTAGTTTTGCAGTTTTTGTTACTTTCTTATTCTTCACAACTACTGAAATCCTCTTCGCAATAAAAAAGGCTGAGTAATAAATTACTCAGCCTACTGGTCTAAATAAATAAATTAGAAAGTAAGTTTTACAGAGAATACATGATTAGCATCAAAATATTGCGCATATCTGTATGCATAATCGAATGCTATTTTAACACCTGTATCAATATTTAATCCCAATCCAAAAGTAGGTCCGAATACAGCTTCCTCATCCGTATCAAAAGCTTCCGAAACTACTGAATAACCTCCCCTTAAAGCTAAAATTTCTTTAAAAATAAATTCACCTGCTAACTTATACTCGTCATTAGCAAAGTTATTATTCTGAAAAGCTGTGGCAAAAATAAATCTTGATTCGTCAGTAACTTTTCTCTCATAAGCCAATCCAAATTCCAGTTGAGACGGTAGTTCATAAGATGCAGCATCAATCTGATACAACTGATCTCCTCTTGAACTACCAACATCTTCTGCAGTCCTTAGAAGATCCGGCCCATCAAATGACATTTTCGGACCAAAATTTTTCAGAACAATACCCATTTTTAATCCTTCTACTTCAGCTATGCCATTGTACTGAACACCAACATCAAAAGAAACTCCTAAAGCAGAAGTCCGTACAATCTGTTCATTAATTAAATTCGCATTTACACCTACTTTAATTCTGTCAGTCAATTGATTAGCATATGTAAAACCAACTACTACAAAAGTTGGAGAGAATGTGGCACCTGTACCATAAGGATTTTCTTCAGTAGTCACAGGAATATCCCCGAAATCAAGTGATCTTACACTTAGGGCTATGGTTCCAAAACCTTCAAGCCCCATAGAAATAGCAGCATAAGACATTCCTATATCGGCAATGTAAGTTAAATGAGAGAATAATGCTTCGGTTTGAAATTGACTGGTTGAGAGACCTGCAGGGTTGAAATAAATAGCTTCAAGTCCTTCAAGACCAGCTGTGTATGCACCGTTCAAAGCTAATCCCCTGGCACCAATTGGAATTAGTAACTCTTGAGCTCCTGCTGTTCCATTACGTTTGCCCCCACTGGCAAATGCTTCTGTAATCAACAAAATACTGATTAAGAATATTTTTAATAACATGTATTTTTTAATCATCTCAAAATCTCCTGTTATAATTTATAATAATAAATTTATAGTCTATCAATATATTGAGTCTCCAAAATAACAGCGATTTTCATAATTTTAGAACCAATTCCAGGCAATTCAAGATAAGCAATATACATTCCGCTGGCTACCGGGAGACCATCCTTATTTCTTAAGTCCCAATCCAAATACTGACTATTATCATCCTTATCTATTCTTTGAATAAATACACCTGAGAGTGAAAATATCCTAACAATAACTTTTTGAGGTAACCGGGTAAAACGAACAAATCTTTGATATTTATCACGCTCCAAATTATTAGCTCCAAAATAAGGATTTGGGAATACAGTAATATTATCAATGCTATTTTTTGCCAATTCATTATTAGGTTTGGGTGCAACAGGCACTCCTTCAAATACATCTCCACCAGTTAGAGGTTTATATGATTCAATTCTTAATACTGTTCCTGTTTCAGGTAATTGACCTTCAATTATAAATGCACCGAAGGGAAAGTCTTTTGAAGTTGAAGTACCTGATGCAAACGGTAATTCATCAGCAGAGAAAGGTGCATTAAATGCAAATATTTGTTCCCAACTTCCACTTGGTAACTGACTCCATAGTCTATCAGGAATTGTTTGTGTAGGATCAGTAGAAATGCGATCAAGTACCTTTACAACTAATTTCTTATCATCTGCTACAGATTCGGGTGTTCTACCAATATCCCAAACTGTAAAGGGAACTGTATTTTGATTACCTGATTGATCGAGACTTAAAGTATCATTTTTTGTAACAGGTGCAGTAAAACCTGGCTGATAACCGCTAATATAATAGCCGGAATTACCTGTGAATCTTAATTCATAATCTTTATATCCAAGAGTTTGGTCACCCAGTGCCTGCCAGACTAGATCTTGTCTAGAACCACCAGCTTTAATAGTAAAGACACCAGTAGAATTTAAATTACCAAATACATTTATTGGATCATCTATAACTTCTCCACTTGGACCATTGACTTCGTACACACCTTTAACGCGGTATTTAGTTGCAGGCTGTGATGTGATACTATCCGAGCCTATATTCTGGATCAAAGGCATAAAACCATCAATTACTGGGTTATTTAAAGTATCCTGAGCAGGAATGAATATTATGTTATTAACAGGCTCCACTTCATATGTAACAAATTCTGTTCGGTCAGATAATAATGTATCTTGTGTTGTTTTATCAATAATCCGATATTTTAATGAATCATCGGGACCGTAAAATTCAATTGCATAGTTATGTCCTGTTAATCTTTCAGGATCAACTACTTTAAATCGAACCACTGCATCACTAAAACCCTGGGTCTGGTCTAAAATCACATTATCTCCTACATCATAGGTATACTGGGTTTCAATATTCGATCTGCCGGGAATAACTTCAATTATTCTTGGCGGACTCTCAAGAAAAAGCGGTGCACTATTCGGTGAGTAACCATAGGCAGTAACAGCAAAATAATAAGGATTGCCATTATATAAGGCGCCATTGGTATATGCATCTACTTCTATGGTTATAGTTCTTCTAACACCAAGGTCATTACCTCTTATTATAGGAACCATAATATCAACGCCGTTTATAGTAACAACATCTTCAATATCTGTAATTCCATTTTCGAGATCAAAAACACCTAACTCGACCGGATCCGTCCCCGTCTGATCACGGTATTGGAAAACGCGATATCCTTCAAAAGAATATGTTGTATCCGCAAGCCCCTGGCCAAAAATAAGTGGATCACCTTCATCATAATTTTCAACATTTGGCTGCCAGACTAATGTAATCCTTCCATCCCCAGGGGCATAACTTGTAACAGGATTAGGTGGAGATTCTGTAAGTTGGAAATCAAGATCATAAGCAATTTGAGCAGCAATATCTTTTGCTTTAAGGATAGTAACACTATTTAGATTATTACTACCTTGTGCAATTACAAGACCAACAACAATTTCCTGAGTATCAGACGGAGCCATATTAAAAGGGCCAGCAATCATAAGATGTCTTCTGTCGTCAGGGGCTGGTCCACCAGGCCATCCAGGACCTTCATACCATCCAGTTCCTGCAACCGGGTCACCTGTAAGTACAAATTTAACCGCCTGCTGAGTATGTGGATCAATAAAAGGTTCACCATTCCAAACTAATCCCTGCATATAATTGTAAAACTCTAATGTGCCGGTATATACCCCTTGATCCGGATCTTTATAAACTGAACTACCGTTAATATAAAATGCAAATGAAGTCATTGGTAAATTTGAATATCCATGTCTCCATTCACTTAAAAATTTCGCACTGTCAGTGGGATCGCCAGGAATTATTGGTCCTTGAAAGAAATCATACCCGACTGCCGGTGGTGGTGTACCATAGATCCCATCATCATTATTATCTCCATTGTAAGTATAACCTAAGCTAAGAGTTGTATCACATCCGGTAAAATCATCAGAAGCATTACCTAAATCAGTATCAGACCAATATCCAATATACATATCGCGAATAGTATTACCGCCTTTATTAATAATTTTATACTTCTTAAAAACCATATCCCCTAAAGCCCCTGTTCTGTTAAATCCAAAAATCGTAGTTTGAAATTCAAGACCTAGTGGTTGACTTCCATAAGTAAAAGTTGATCTTGCAGGATCTAAGTCATTGGCAACATACCATAAAACTTCATCACCAACGAAATCAGGCTGGTCTACACCAGATGTAAAAGCACCATCCCCATCAACATCAACCCAGGGAGCTCCGTCCTCAACAGGCCATTCATTATAATCTCTTTCGTAAGCATCTTTTTCCGTACCCGCAGGTAAACCTTCCCATCCCTTCCTGATTTTATAAACCCTGTATTTTTCCAAACCCGGATTGTCGGGATTTCCATCAGGAAGAATTTTTCCAGCCTGTAAACCCTGTCTATGAGTATTTCCATTCATTCTTACTTCACGGCCAATTTTGCCGGCATAAATTAAACCATCTTGAAATATTGCAGATTTAACGGCATTTATTCCACCAGGCCAATAAAATCCATTCCCGTCCGTTCGGGGATCATGTGAGCCGTCACCATTATTAGAAATCCACATCAGTATCTGGTTTATTGCTATATACTGATGATAGTCATTATTAGTTACTTTATTAAGTTTTTTTCCTTCTCCCTCTTCACCTTTAACTCCCAATGATATGGTAACAATTAGTAGTATAAAAAAAATTATGAATTTCTTTTTTGTAGTTCTATTCATTTTTAAAACTCCTGTATTTTCTTGCTATCTATTATCCAATATTAAGTCTTAATAATTTAACCTTAAACCTATTCTAATTTGCCTCGGTGGACCAAAGTGATCACCGTTAATAAAGATATCATTCATTAAATTAGTTGCTCTATAAAGATCCATATATTCTTGAGCCCTGGCATCCCCATATTGTCTACGAATACCTTCAACCTGTGCAGAACCAGTAGGACTTGTAAGGTAACCATCATCGTACGCATCGCCCGAAACCGGAAAAACATCAACTACATTTTGTGTATTAAAAATATTAATTACCCATATATATACATTAGCCCCTAATGAACCGAATGTAACGGTTTTATCTAAACGTAAATCCAGTTGAAAAGTCCAAGGGGTTGTTGAAGTGTTTAATGGTTCGAGTGGTGTTCTGGTATTTCCAAAACTTAAATCATTAAATCTGGTATAATTAAAGCCGCTGGCAAAACTGAATAAGAGGTTAATACCAAAATTTTCAAGGGTTTTGTTGCCAAAAATTGATGGACCATCATCTTCGGAAAAACGATAGTCAATATTTATTGCTCCCCTATGCGATTGGTTAAACTCCAGAGGTGCAATTTGTTGTGGGAAGAATGGTGTCGAAGTTGGTGACTGCCAGATCATACGAAATCCGGTTGAAGGATTTGAACCGGTTCCCTGTGCGTCAGAAAGTGTATAGTCTAAAGTTGCTGATATTCTTTCGGTTCTTCTCAGGTCAAGTTTTATTTCTAATCCTTTTACGGTTGAAAAGTCTCCATTTACAAAAGCATAATATTGTCTGTGATTAGCAGTAGGATCGGCATAAATACTTCTGATCTGAACCTGATCTTTTATATCCTTATAAAAACCGGTAAAATCAAAAGCAAAATTCTCACCCACCTGTTGTTTGAATCCAATTTCATATTGAGTCGTTCTTTCAGGTCTGACTCCAAATCCAACCGGACTCTCAATAGCAAATCCTCCTTTAATGTTATCGGCAACTACGTTATATCCAAGGTACACATCTCTTAAGCGTGACTGCTGAATAAATTTTCCATATTGTGCATGAAAAACTGTTTTATCAGTAACAGGGAAGGAAAAACCTAACCTTGGACTGACCTGCTGGAAAGGTTCAGAATCTTCCAAAGAATTTATATCTATTTCATCATTTTCATCAAATACTATTTTAGTGGGATCAGCAAATACTTTACTATCAATATCAATATAATCGAATCTCAATCCGAAGTTGATTACAAGATCAGAGAATTCCATTTTATCCTGTATAAATCCGGCAGCAAAAATTGGATTTTTAGGTCCCAGAAGACCATCATCGGACTCATTTCCAAATACATCATATCCATAATTATCTAATCTTGTATATATATCAGTGAATTCACCTTGAGGATTAGAAATCCTGTTTGAAGCCAAATCAATCGGCGATGGTAAAACATATCTTCTAATGGTGTATCGCGTAAATTCGCCTCCAAACTTAAACTCATGGTGTTGACCTGACTGGTAAAGCAGATTAATTTTGCCGCCCATTGAGTTGGATTTATTCTTTTGATAAGCATTAAAAGGACGTTCGCTTCTTGTAAATGTTAATCCATAAGCATTTATTGTTGGTAAGAACTGCCCATCACTTAGTAATGTACTGCCTACCTCTGCATTTGCAATTGAGTCACCATAAAGGGGAAGATTATGCTTGAAAATAGGATCCATTTGTACATCATAATCCTGAAAGTAATTAAATATAACATCATAAAAGGCGCTGTTACCAATTACATGTGTAAATTTAAAATTTCCGGAAATAGTTTCTCCCTCCGTTAAACCAGCTCTATTTTGTCTATTAATAGCAAAGACACCTACTCCATTTCTCTGTTCAAAAGTTTCATAACTTCCATTTATTCTGAAAGTAATTGGGTTCATATCCCAGGTAAGATTTCCTTGCGTGCGATATGTATTGGTTGCATTATTAAGCCTGTAACCGCCGGGATAAATTAAATCAAACGTGTCTGCCTGCGAACCAAGAGAAGGATCGAAAATATTTTTTATTTCAATCTCCCTGTTAAAACCTATAGGTGTTCTGTTAAATACATTATTACCCGCAATAAAAAACCTTAAGGCATCATAAGAAGGGATTAAAGGTCCACTTGCAGTTAAAACGTATTCACTATAGCCATAGCTGTAACCCCCTAAGTATTCTTTACCAAATTTAGAAAAATTATCTGTAATGACCTCAGCTCCAAATCTATAATTTTCCCCCCCTGTTTTAGTTGTTGCGCTTATAATACCGGCATTTGCACCACCAAACTCTGCAGGGTAACCACCTGCTTGTACCTGTATCTCCTCAACTGCGTTAATGATTCCTTCTGTTGTTGTTCCTCCCATAAGTGGATTATTAACTAAAACTCCATCGATATAAAAAGCCACTTCATCCACTCTTCCTCCTCTTATATACAGATCATTTCCTTGTTTAACAACACCAGCCTGTGTGCTAACAATGTTATTAATACCACGAACAGGTAGGTTTTCTATATCTTCAGAACGCACAATATTAACTGAATTAGTAAGATTTTTGTTTATTAATGGCTTGGGGGCAACAATTTCAACTATATCTATTTCATAAGCTTCAGAAGGCAGTTCAAAATTAACTTCTGTAGTAACATTACTAGATATTTTAATATTGGATCTTGTAATGGTTTGATATCCAATATATTTTGCAACAATTGAATAAGTACCGGGTTGGACGTTAAGTATTATATACTCACCATCAACATTAGTTGCAGCTCCTAAACTTGTCTCTTCAACTAAAACATTTGCTCCTATCAAAGCTTCACCAGTCTCTATATCAACAATTTTCCCTGCAATTTTTCCGGTTTGACCGCTTACAAAAGTAAAACCGGTTATAACCAGAATTAAAACATACAGTAACCTATTTATCATTTTATTACTCCTTACATTTTTCTCAATTTTTTGAACGAACCGGGGGGGGAACGAGTTCGTTTCTTGATATTTTTATACTATCCGGCTGATCATATAAAAATATATAATAAATCATATTAGGATTATAAGTTGAACTATCTGAAGCTAAAATATCCCCTTCTTCAGATAATGCTTCCAGAACAATATCACCCGGTGCAAAATAATTTCCCAAAGAATCGCTATCAATCTCTGAATACTCCAAAAGACCTGTCGAAAGTGTTAAAGCTGTATCTATAAACTCAGTGGCTCCTAAAGGTTTATATCTTGCCGTTATCGAAAGTTTTTTAGTAGTGTCTGTTGGTGAATCCGGGGAAGCATGAACAAAAAATAAAGAGATACTATCCGGTGCAGGGGAATAGTCTATATAAACTTCACCACCTGAAAATTCGAAGTTACCAAAAGTATTTTGAAGTTCGTCTGTAGAGTAATGCCCGGCGAAAATTACAGTTACTCTTTCAAAAGAAGCAATATCTATCTGTTTTTGAAAAATTGTATTGCTGTTAGCATCTACAATTTTAAATGTTCTTTTACCGGAAGAAACATCAAAGTAGTCGGTAATTGCTCCTTTACCAAGAGAAGAAAGTGCAGCAACTGGTTGTGCATCATCAATAAAAACAGAGAAACTTTGCATATTCATTGAAAAATTACCAACCCTCACAACAGAAAATGGTCTTTGTACCGGAGGGATAGTTGGTTCTTCAAGGCATGAATTTAGAATCAACAGGGGTAAAACAAGAAGTAAGAATAATTTAATTTTGTATTTTATTTCCATCTCTTCTCCCTAAGAAAACAAAAAGAAAAACTGAATACTAAAAAAATGCTAGCTACTTAAAAGTTAAAGTAGCTAGCCCGCTTTATTAAAATTATATGAATATATAATTTTACTTCATTAACATCATTTTCCTTGATGTTGAAAAACTACCTGCCTGGATTTTATAAATATATAAGCCCGATGCAAGGCTACTTGCATCAAAATCAATCACATAATTACCACTATTCATTTCCTGATTTACAAGTGTAGCAACTTCTTTTCCCAGAACATCATATACTTTCAGCTTAACAAAAGATGTGTTTGGAACTGAAAAATTAATTTTTGTTGTTGGGTTGAAAGGATTAGGATAATTCTGTGAAATACTAAATTCCTGCGGTAAATTACCACCAACTTCTTTTACATCAACAGGATTAATTGGAACTCCAAACCACAAAAGTGCCTGATATGGAGAGTTTTCATTCGTAAATCCTACCCAATTATAATATGGATATGCATTACTAACTGCAGTGTTCAAATAATTAGTCCAGTAGGCAGCAAAGAAAATTTTATTCCCGGCTGATAATGTACGGTGTGATGCAGTTGGGAAAGTATCAACAGTTGCAACACCACCAACACCTCTGGTTTCAACTCTCACATCAACCTCTACATCACTTTCAACTTCGTAACCATCAATCCAGTTCAGATCTCCAATATTTCCCTCAAAAGTAGGGTTAAACATCAATGAATCCGGAAGTGGAGAATAACTATTGAATAGTGTAAGTAGCGGTTGACCGAACAAAGACCCTGCTTCCGCCCAGACTAATGATGGTATAGCTTGTCCGGATGTGCCATCATAGCTGACATCGTTATAACTGTGGTTAATACCGAGTATATCAAACTCAAAATCGCCTGCCACAAAATCCATATCTGCGTAACTATACCTGAGACCCAACCATTCCTGACCTTCAAGATAGTAATTATGAGTACCAGAAGCTGCAAGCCAAGCTCTAACAACATCATCATTATAATCAGCCGGTTCTCCGTTACAAATTTCAAATACATCCGTGTAAGTATCAAGAACACCTGCAGAGAGAGGTCCATATGCCCATGAATCATGGGCAAATTCGGCAGTACCGCCCTGAATATCTGGTCCGAAATACCAATTCTGAGGATAACCTTCCGTAGCTGAGAAACCGTTATAGATTACTAGGGTTGTTACCCCGGGAGTTGGAGCAAAAATATAAAATGAAGCATGAGGTGATGATGAAAAGAGACCGCCTACATCGGTAGCGGAAATATAGTACTCAACCCTTACACCACCACTCTGAGCAGGAATCTGACCAGAAAAGAGGGGTTCTGTACCACTCATAGCAACACTATCCCATGTAGCACCACCATCAACACTAAAATTTATATATGCTGAAGCAACACCTGCTGTTCCAATGGGGTTTGTATCTGTAATATTAGCATCTACAGGAAAAGGACCCAAATCTGTACCACTTGGCAATACAGTGACTGAATTAATACTTGGAGGTACGTCGCTTGTATATTCAACTTCAGCAACAAAATCCCAAGTAAATTCACGTGTCCACCATCCTATGTCATCAGTAGTGAGACGGCCATTAGCATAATATTTCCAACCTCCTATATCCATATCACCGTAATAGAAGGTTACACCAGCTGCGGTGTTACCTAAGATTAATCCGGTATGTTTAAGTGCAATTCCAAATATTTCTCCAGATTGCAAAGTAGGATACCCTAAAACACTCAGATCCACCCAATCATATGTAGTTGGGCTAGTTTGCACTGTTGGGACTATTGGAAAGCCTAAACCTCCGTCGCTCCAAAGATCTACAGATGCAAAAGGTTCGGGTGAACCATCAATAGAAACCCATCCTCCCGTAGCATCGGGGTTGCTCGCAAATGCGGTAATATCCCGAAATCCGTTTCCTGTAGCTTCATAATATCCCCTGTTGACAACCGGGGCATCCAAAAGTTCTTCATATGTCCAGTTTAATTTAACAACTTTAACTTCTACAGTAGTGCCTGCATCATTTCCTGTAGATGAAAAACCTACCTGTCTAATATTAATGTTAGCTGGTGAGACATACCATTGTACCATCCAATCCTGATCGTAAAAAACAAAACTGTTAGCAGCATATGGTCCGGGAGGTATTAACGTATCAATAGCTCCACCCTCTAATGGAATAATATTACCAGAAATCCCGTGAGTTATTTTTTCTATCCCTGATTTCTGTTTTTTAAGACTTATTATTTCGAAGTTTTTCAGATCTCCATTGTACTTTGTAATTTTACCATCCGGGGTCAGAATTTTTTTCTCCTGGGCAAACTGGAACGAGGATAGTAAAATAAAGGTTAATAAAATGGTTAGTACTTTTTGCATATTGCTCTCCTTTGATTATTGAAAGAAATGAGTAAAATATTCTCAAATAAATTAATACTCTTTTATTTTTTTAATATTACAATCAAAACACTAAACCAAAATACTATAACAGCTTTTTTATGTCAAGTATTATAAAGTCTTAATATTTACAGAATGGAGTTACGGTTTTTTTTCAAAAATGTCAAGAGATTTCAAACCACTCAACTTAAATTTTGACCTTTTGAACATCTTTTACACCTTTAATCGCTGAAATCTCTTTCAATACTTTTTGATTTATTTCACTATCTGTATTAATAACAGTTAATGCTTCTTTTCCAGCTTCAAGTCTTCCCAAAGACAATCCGGCAATATTAATATTAGCATCTGCAAGTACTTTTCCAACAGTTGCAAGCATTCCCGGCTTATCTATATTAGAATAGAATAACATATGTCCTTCAGGTTTTAACTCAAGATGATATGAATCAATGTTTACTATTCTTATTTCATTATTCCCAAAAACAGTTCCTGCAAGAGACTTTATCTCCTTATCAGTTTCACATTCAACTGATAATAAATTTGTATATGAAGAATTAGCTCCTGTTTTTATTTCATTAATTACTATACCCATTTCCTTTGCAAGAAATGGTGCATTAATAAGGTTAACTGATTCTGAAAGTTTTCTCGAAAGAAATCCTTTTAAAACTGCTGTTGTTAATAAAGTTGCCGCCGTATGTAAAAGATCTCCACTGAAATTAATATTAATTTGTTTTAACTGACCTCTGATTATTTGCGAATGAAGTATCCCAATGTTCTCAGCTAATTTAACATATGGAGTAAGCTGATTATCATTTTCAACTTCAATTGCGGCAGCATTAACCACACCTCTTACAGATTTTTTCTGAAACAACTCTATAATCTGTTCTGCAATTTGTAAAGCAACTTTCTCCTGGGCTTCATCTGTTGATGCACCGAGATGCGGAGTTGCAACAATTTTAGGATGATTAATTAATTTGCCTGAAAAATCAGGAGGTTCTGTTTCATAAACATCAAAAGCTGCTGCTGAAACTTTGCCGGAATCTAAAGCACTTACTAAATCTTCTTCATTAACAATTCCACCGCGTGCACAATTTATAATCTTTACTCCATCTTTACATTTCTGAAGAGTGCTTGCTGAGATGAGGTTTTTTGTTTCATCATTTAAAGGAACATGAAGAGTTATAATATCGGATTTTTCAAATACTGTATTCAAATCAACAAGATCAACTTCTAATTTGTTTGCTAGTTCTTCTGATACAACAGGATCAAATGCAATTACCTTCATACCAAAAGCTTTTGATCTTACAGCAACTTCTCTTCCGATTTTGCCTAAGCCGATAATACCAAGCGTCTTGCTGTGAAGCTCAGTTCCTTTATATGTTTTTCTATCCCATTTACCTGCACGCATTGATTGATTTGCCTGTGCAATATTTCGGCACATTGAAACCATTAAAGCCATAGTATGTTCTGCTGTAGAAATTGTATTTCCACCCGGAGTATTCATAACAATAATTCCTTTTCTTGTGGCAGCATCAACATCAATATTATCAACACCGGTTCCTGCTCTTCCAATCACTTCCATATTATTCATTAGCGATATTAATTCAGAATCAACCTGAGTTTCACTTCTTACTATCAATCCATTATAATCCTGAATGACTTTTTTAATTTCATCGCGTGAAATACCAGGTTGATATTTCACTTCAAAATCTGCAGCTTCAAGAACACC
>CAZEWJ010000028.1:16739-49527 GCA_964515875.1 uncultured Ignavibacteriaceae bacterium
CGCGTGAAATACCAGGTTGATATTTCACTTCAAAATCTGCAGCTTCAAGAACACCAGCACATTTTTTATCAACTGCATCTGTAATGATAATCTTTTTCATTTCTTCAATTATAAACAGAAATTAATTTCGGAGAATATTTAGAATAGTATTTTATAAAGCAGCATCAAGCTTTTTAATAATCTGTGCTTTTGGTACAGCACCAATTATCGTATCTTTTACTTTTCCATCTTTAAATATTAATAATGTAGGAATACTTCGGACTCCATATTTAATTGATGCCTGCTGATTTACATCAACATCAAGCTTTCCGATTTTAACTTTCCCTTCATATTCATTTGCTAATTCCTCAACAAAAGGAGCAATAATTTTACAAGGTCCACACCACACTGCCCAAAAATCAATTAATACAGGTTTATCAGATTTAATCACTTCCTGTTCAAAGTTATCATCTGTAAAAGTGATTGGTTTCATTTTATCCTATTCTATTAATAATAATGATTAAAAAATTTTATTTATAAATTAGCTTTTTACCCTGGCCAACAAAGTTAACAATATCTTCACCTCCATCGGCATTTATGATTCCACCAGATATCCATTCGCCGCCATCCATACAGAGTATAGAGATAACTTTAGCAATATCTTCTGGAGTAGTTAATCTGTTTCTTGGATTTTTTCTTTGGGCTACCTGCATCATTGGTTCATTACCCGGAATTTTTCTTAGTGCGGGAGTGTCTGTTACTCCAGCCATTATTGAATTCACAGCAACTTCCATTGGACCAAGTTCATATGCAAGTTGCCTTACATGAGATTCAAGTGTGGCTTTCGCTGCTGACACTGCACCATAAGCAGGTATAACTGCATGACCGCCTGAACTCGTCATAGCAAATATCCTTGCTTTCCCTGCAAGAAGATTATTTGTAACCAAATCCTGCGTCCAGTAAACAAGAGAGTGAGCCATTACATCAAGAGTCATTTCCATTTGTGCTTTTGTAATTGGCTGAGGATCAACCAGATTTGTAAATGACTTCAAGGTTCCAAAAGCGAGAGAATGCAAAAGCACTTTTACAATTGACTCCCCACCCGATAAATTCTTTAGTTCTTCTATTATCTCATCTCGTTTTTTTTCATCTGCAGCATTTGTATTAAAGAATTTTGTTTTTACTCCCAGTGTCTCAATCTGTTTAACAATCTTTTCAACATTAGGTATTGTTGCTTGTCTATCCAGATGCACACCCAAAATATTATATCCATCTTCAGCAAGTTTAACAGCCACGGCTTCACCAAAGCCTGAAGAAGCACCAAGAATTAACGCCCAGTATTTTTTATTTTCTTCTCTCATAAAAATGGAAATTTAACTTCAACTTAAATTGGAATTTTGAGGTTAAATAATACGAAATAGCGTAGTGTTATACAAACAGGGGAAACTATCTTTTGTTAAAAAGTACTAATGAGTCTTCACCTAAAGTTTGCTGCATATCATTAATAAATTCATTAGAGACTTTTATACGCAATTCCTTCAAAGAGAATTTTCTTGAGTTAGATCCATTATCAGCCAAAGAAATAAAAACAGGCAGGTTACCTTTATGTTTTTCTAAAACTTTTTTAAGAAGATTAATTTTTTCCGGAGAATGTTTTCTTTTATCTAAATGAATTTTTATGCTTTCAGTATATGTCTCTCTCGCTTCTTCAATAGGCATTACTTTTTCAATATGAATCTTTATTGCATCACCGCTGCTCTCGGGTCTTCCAACAATAAAAACACATTCCTCTTCTTTAATATATTTTCCATATTGATCGAAGATTTTAGAAAACATAATTGCTTCACACGATCCGGAAAAATCATCAAGTGTGAAGAACACCATTGCCTTTCCGCTCTTATCAATTTTTGTTTTAATTGAAGTTATAACCCCGCATGCTTTAACAACCTCCAACTCTTCGAGTTGTTCTGTTTCGCCCAGAGAAATTGTTGTAAAGGATTTATAGTCAACTTCATATTTACTTAAAGGATGACCAGTAACATAAAAGCCTGTAACTTCTCTCTCCTTAGCAAGTCTTTCTTTCTGACCCCAGAACGGAATGTTTGGTAAAACCGGTTCTGAAATTTTAAATTCTTCCTGCATTCCTCCAAACAAACTGTTTTCTTCCGAGAGCTTTGAGTTTTGAACTTTAGAACCAAAATCAAGAGCTTCTTCAATAACAGAAAATAATCTTGCCCTTGAATTAATAATTGAATCAAAAGCACCTGCAAGCACAAGACTCTCAACCGTTCTCTTGTTTACAACTCTTGTATCTATGTTTGCACAGAAATCAAAAATACTTTTAAAATTTCTTCCCAGACTTTCCCTGATTCTCATAATTTCTTCAACAGCAATTTTGCCTACGTTTTTTATTGCAGACATTCCAAATCTTATTCTTCCTGTTTCATCAACATCAAAATCAACTGAAGGATTATTAACATCTGCAGGAACAATTTCTATTTTAAGTTTTCTGCAGTCCTCAAGGAAAGAAGCAACTTTATTTGAATTACCAAATTCATTTGTAAGATTTGCTGCAAGGAACTCCGGAGTAAAGTGCGCTTTAAGATATGCAGTTTGGTAAGCAATATAGCTGTAAGCAACTGAATGACTTTTATTGAATCCATAATTAGCAAATTTATTTATTGCTTCAAAGATATCTTCAGCAGCTTTTTTAGGAATATTATTTTTAACTGCACCTTCAACAAAAATTATTTTCTGGTTCCCCATTGCTTTAAGATCTTTCTTGCCCATAGCTCTTCTCAATATATCGGCTTCAGCAAGAGACATCCCTGCAACTTTATTTGCTATTTGTATTACCTGTTCCTGGTAAACAATAATTCCATAAGTTTCTTTAAGAATGGATTCAAGAACCGGGTGGAGATAAACAATCTGTTTCCTGTTAAATTTCCTGTCGATAAAATCATCAATAAATTCCATAGGACCGGGACGATAAAGGGCATTCATTGCAGAAAGATCACTCAGGCTTGATGGCTTAAGCTTCTTCAGGTATTCTTTCATCGGGGAAGATTCAAACTGGAAGACACCTGTTGTTTGTCCTTTTGAAAAAAGCTGAAAAGTTTTTTCATCATTTAAGGGAACATCATCTAAATTAATTTTTATGTTCCTTCTCTTTTCAACTAAATAAATTGTATCACGAATTATTGTAAGAGTTCTTAGTCCCAGGAAATCTATCTTTAGCAAGCCGGCATTTTCAATCTCCTTCATATTGAACTGCGTTACAATATCATTCTGCTGAACTGCCGTTGCGAGAGGAACATAATCGCTTACATCATTTGGAGTGATAACAATTCCCGCAGCATGCTTTGAAGCGTTCCTATTCATTCCTTCAAGCACTTTTGCATACTTAATTAAATCCTGTATCAAAGGATCGTCTGAATTTTTTACCCATTTTAATTCAGGCACTTCGGCAAGAGCCTGATCAATCGTATAAACTTTTCCGAATTTGGAGGGGATAAATTTCGTAATCTTATTTACTGTAGGAATTGGTATCCGCAAAACTCTTGCAACATCTCTTATTACAGCTTTTGAAGAGAGACGGTTGAAAGTAATTATCTGGCTGACACAATTGCTTCCATATTTATTCTTAACATATTCAATTACATCACCACGTTTATCATCTGCAAAGTCAACGTCAATATCGGGCATAGATTTTCTTGCAGGATTAAGGAAACGCTCAAAGAGAAGATTGTAATCAAGCGGATTGATGTTTGTAATTCCAAGTACATATGCAACCAAACTTCCTGCTACGCTGCCTCTTCCCGGACCAACAGGAATGTCCCTTCTCTTTGCTGAATTAATAAAATCCTGAACGATAAGCAGGTATCCTGAAAATCCCATTTCTTTAATTGTTTGAATTTCAAAATCCAAACGTTCTTTTAATTCAGGAGATGGACGGGAAAATTTTTTTTCAAATCCTTCTCTTGTAAGAAGATCAAAATATTCTTCAGCATTCTTTGCAGGAGAATCTTCCGGGATTGGAAATTGCGGAAAATAATGTCCATCAAAATCGAGTTTAAGATCAATCTTAGAATCAATCTCTAATGTGTTTTCAATTGCTCCTTTAAAATTCTTAAAGAGCTTCTTCATCTGATCCTGGGATTTAAAATATATTTCTGTGGTTCCATACCGAAGCTGCCTGTAATCAGTACCATTCTTATCCGATAACAAAAGAAGAATATTATGGGCTATGCTATGTTCCTGTTCAATATAATGGCAATCGTTTGTTGCAACTAATTTTATATTCAACTCTTTGGATAACTTAGGCATTCCATCAAGTACAGCTTTTTCAATGTCCATACTATGGTCCTGAACTTCGAGATAGAAATCATCACCAAAAATTTCTTTATATGTTCTTGCAACTTCTTTCGCCTTATTGTAATCATTATTAATAAGATGAACAGAAACGATTCCGCCGGCACAAGCAGAAGAACAAATTAATCCCTCACTATATTTCCTCAGAAGCTCTAAATCAATTCTTGGTTTATAATAGAAACCCTCTGTATGCCCAAGAGTGGAAAGCTTACTAAGATTTTTATATCCCTGCTTATTTTTTGCAAGCAGGATAAGATGATTATAATGTTTTGATTTTTTTCTGCCGCCTGTCCCGTTTCTACCGGGATTAGTTTCTTCAACTTTGCTTCTATCAAACCTGCTGCCTTCCTTAACAATATAGGCTTCCATTCCTATGATAGGTTTAATCCCTTCTTTAACAGCTTTATAATAGAATTCGGCAATCCCATACATAACGCCGTGATCGGTAAGAGCAACGGCATGCATATCATTTTTCTTTGCAGCAGCAACAAGAGATTCAACTGTACAGGCTCCATCCTGCAAGCTGTAATGTGTATGATTGTGAAGATGAATAAAGTCGGACATAGTTCTCTTAAAAAATTCGGATAATATATTTTGGATTTCGGAGTGTTAGAATTTTATGTAAGTATCAAATAAAAGTTCAGTGTAAGTTCAACACCCATTAATTCTTGACCTTGAATTTGAACTTACCTAAAAATCTGCTTATACTCCGAAACTGATGTCTTTAGCTTCAAGAACTATCATTAAAAAATTTCTATTTAAATTGCAAATTTTAAAATCTCAAGCTCTGTTTTTTCATCAATCTTATTTAACAGTTGATCTACCGATTGCATTACGTCATCTTCAATTAAATATTCATTACAATTATCGCATTGTAAAACAGGCAATTTTTTAATTACTACTAATGATGTTTCGCTAACTTTAAAAGGCATATCAGTAAGAATCTTGTTTAAATTCCCTCCACACTTGTAGCACTTCATGTTATAACCTTTTCTTTAATTCTTTGTCCCACTTTTCTGTAGTGGGTTTATAAGTTGTTATTATAACTACAAAATCATTCTTCAAATCAACACCAAATAAAATGTGAACTATTGTAGTATTTTTTTGCGCATAAACCAAATAACCTGGTAAATATCTATCATCGGGGTATTCTTCAATAATTTCATAAGAATTGACAGAACTAATTATATCTTCACGACTGATAAATCTTTCTTTTAGCCTCATATTAACATGATAAGTCCATAAAATTTTTCTTTGAGTAACACAATTTTTTATAAAGTTTAATATATCTTTTTTATCCAATTAACTCTTCCCTGTATGTCCAAAGCCTCCGCTTCCTCTTATGCTTTCTTCAAGTTCTTCAGAAATAAGCAGATCTGCTTTATAAACCTTTGAAACCACCAATTGAGCTATCCTGTCGCCTCGTAAAATTTTAAAATCTTCTTTGCTCAGATTCATCAAAATTATTTTTATCTCTCCCCTGTAATCTGAATCAATTGTGCCGGGTGAATTTAAAATAGAAATTCCATGTTTTGCGGCAAGCCCGCTTCTCGGTCTTACCTGTATTTCAAAACCTTCAGGAATTTCCACTGAAAAATTTGTAGGGATTAATCTTAATTCACCAGCAGGAATAATAACGTCGTCTGCAACAGCAGCTCTTATGTCAAGTCCTGAACTACCTGATGTTGAATATGAAGGGAGAGGTATATCTTTAAAATCTTCACTTAATCTTTTAATCTTGATTGGGACAATCTCAGGCATTCTTATAAAATCATTTCGTGGTTTTTGGAACATCCCGAATTATCGGGAAAATTTATTTTTTAAAAATTCTATTTCCTTTTTTTCTATAACAAAAAATATAATCGAAACTAAGAACAAAATAAGAAGCAAAAATTTGTAAACCAAAATTAATTGAAAAGGAAGAAATAAAAATATGTTAAAGTTACTCTTAAGATTCTAACAACTGATATTCATACTGCTTTACTAAATACCCAAAACTCATATTCAACTGCACAGCATTATGAGGAGTTAAAATATACTTCCAGTTTTTGCCTTCATTTTGGGAAGTATCCGTTGCATTCTTACAGTATTCCATAAGCAAATTTATTATTTATTCTTACTTCTTTTTTTCTTCATTTCTTTAAGAATTTTCTTTTCATCGCTTTTCAATCTTCTTTCAACTTTTTTAACATCTTCAGCCGGCGGAAGGTTTTCCGGCTGAACTCCACGTTCCTTAAGTATTTTTCTAACGGCAAGATTATTATCAACGTGTTCTTCAGAAATCTGTTCTTGTCCGTGCAGATCTTTTTCAATTACATTATGGCTTGTAAGTTCAGATGCAAAATCTTTTGCTTTAATTGTAAGTGTAGGTAAAAAATCAGCAAGAGGTTTTCCTTCCGGTATGTCTAACCTGCTTTTCATCATCTGTGTACTGAGTCCGCCAAAGAGTGCCTGGTCACCTTTAGAGCGTATAATCGCAAAACCTTTTTCATCAACTCCTCTTTCGTAAATGATACCGGAAAGTTTTTTTTCTGAGTGAGATAATTTTTCTCTTGCGGTAACACGGGCAACATCAAGCAATCTCTTTTCAATAATTTCCTGTTTTCTTGTTTGCACAGCAAAGTATGTTTGTGCAAAAGCTACTTCAGTTTTTGCCGGATCACCATTTTGAGCAACGAGATAGCAAGCATATCTTGTAAGAGCAAAATCCTCAACTTGTCTTTGCCCTCCTTTCCCTATTTCGATCATTTTCCTGATATCGGCAAAATGATCTGGAAGTGCTGCCCCAGCGGTCTCACACGCTTTTTTCGCTTTCTCAATTACATTGAGAAAGTTTTCCCACTTAGAATAGCCGAGTATATCCTGTAACTCTCTAGCACTCCAACATTCAACTCCTTCATAGATATAACAGGCATTTTCAAATTTTTGGAAAAGTTCGGCAATTAATTCTTTTTTCATATCACCTCAATTCAATTCTCAGAAATATTCTGTTTTACCATTAACTCAAATTAACAAAGGAGTAAGTTTTTACTACCTTTTGTTCAACTTTTTCTTTATAAAATTTAATTCATCTTTTCCAAGAACAAACAGGGAAATCGAAATTATAAAGAAAATAAGAATCAAAAATTTGTAAACCAAAATTAATTGATTACTGTAATACAAAAAGTAATAAACTGAACCAAAGAGAAGAATAAATAAAAATATCAAAGCAATTTTTTTCTTCTCGTAACTAATATTATAAAATTTCTGAGTGACAAAATATAAACCTGCCGCCATAATTATATAACTTGCTAAAACTGAAATTGCAGCGCCCATCATTCCTAATAATGGAATTAAAATAAAATTTGAAATAATATTTACTGCAGCACCGGCTCCTGTTATTAAAGGCACGTAAATACTTTTTTCTTTTATATAAACTCCCGCAGTAAAAACAACATAAAGCCCATAAAACAAATAAGCAAAAAGAATTACCGGCACAATAGTAACTCCGCTCCAGTAAAGAGGACCAATCAAAGTCTTCCCAAAAATTTCAAACCTGATAATGTTATCCATAAACAAAGAAAGAACTATAAGAATAACACTTGCAGCCAATGTAAAATATGTTAGGACTTTTGAAAATAATTTTTTTGCATCTTCACTTTTTGATTCCTGCATAAAGAATGGCTGCCATGCATATTGGAACATACTTACAAAAAGCATCATAAAAATTCCAAGCTTATGATTTGCCTGGTAAATGCCAAGAGTATTCAGATCAGTCAGGTTTTCCATAATCGGTCTGTCAATCACCTGTATTAATATTGAGCCAAGTCCTGCAGGAAGATATGGCAATCCGAATTTCAGCATCCTTTTAAATATTGCTGTGCTGAATGTAAAGTTTAATAATTTTATTACAGAAGGAGATATTAAAATAAAAGTAATTACTGATGCAGCAAGATTACTGATAAAGACAGCTTCAATTCCCATTTTTAATTTTAGGATCAGGTAAAGATTTAGAAAAACATTTATTGCAATATTTATTACTTTGAATGAAGCAAACTTTTTGGTTTTTCTTTCTATTCTTAATCGTATGAAAGGAATAACAGCAATTGCATCTGCCAAAAGAATGGATGCTACAAAAAGGAATAAATAATTATAGTTCTCAGGAACAGCAAGAGAATTTCCTATTTGCGATTGAAATAAAATTATTAAAAGACAGAAAATTAAGGAGATTATAAGAACAGCAAAATAAGGAGTTGAAAAGATATCTTTCTCATTTCCAAGCTCTTCATCTTTGGCAAACCTGAGATAAGCTGAATCCATTCCATAAATAAATATGATATTAAGGATTGCAATGAATGCATAGATGTTTGTTATTACTCCATATTCTTCAGGAAGGAAAATATTTGTGTAAAAAGGGACAAGCAAAAAATTAAGAAACCTCCCAACTATTGTGCTTACACCATAAATTGCCGTGTCTTTTGAAAGCTGCTTAAGTTTTTCAAACATTGTCTGGGAAGAATTTTTTTACTGAGTTAATAAAAATTCCGGGAGGTCGTGTAACTTTTTTAGTTTCGTTCTTTATAAATACATGAAGTGTAAAACCATCAGCAATAAGATCATTTGTTCCTTTTCTAAGAACTTCATAATCAATATGAATTTTTAAAGCAGGATATTCTTTAAGAATAGATTTAATGATCAGCACATCATCATAATATGCAGCCTGATGATATTTAATATGAGCCTCAAGAACAGGAAGCTGATAACCTTCTCTTTCAATTACACTGTAAGGTAAACCAATTTCTCGAAGCATTTCAGTTCTGCCGACTTCAAAATACTCAAGGTATTTACCATTATAAATAAATTGCATCTGGTCAGTATCTGCATAACGCACTCTTATTTCAGTAGAATGGATAAGCATAGCAGGATAAGCAAATTAAATTAATTTTTTAATTTCCTGGCAGAAAAATTTCAAATCTTTAAAATCAACTCTCACCTGCTCATCACTAAATTCTTTAAAATCATCATAATCACCTGCAATCCTGTTATCAAAAGCTTTTTTATAAATTTTCCATAAATCCTGAGAAACTGTCTCGTTTCTGATAAAATTATCATGAAACCAATTTCTAAGCTGCTTATGTTTTGATGTAGAATAATTATTTTTAGCAGCAAGTGCAGAAACTAAATAGTAGATAGCATAATAAATTCGATTTTCTGCATTGAATAAAGAATTATTCTTAATTGCTAATTCTGTATCCTTAATTGCTTCTTCAGAACGGGAAAGGCGGTAGGAAATATAATCTTCTTTTTTATACCCCATAAAAAATACCTTCCCTTTTCACATTAATGCGAAAAGGCGTGGAAGGATCTTGAATATCTTTATAATTATAAATTCTGTTATCTAAGAAAAGTTCATACTTTAATTCGTAATCATAAATAATATCTTTAACTTCATATTCAAAACGCCAATCTACTTCTCTATCAAAAACATAAACAACATCATAATCAGACTCTTCATTAGAATTTCCTCTTGCTCTTGAACCATAAAAATAGATTCCCTTAAAATCAGGATATTTCTCTTTAAGAACTTTACTTAATTCATTAACTAATTCTTTAAATTTTTTATCCTTTTTCTTCATTCTACAAACTCACCCATCTTACCAAATTTCTCACGCCTGCTTTCAACAAGCTTATCAGGTTTAATCTTAATAAGCTGTGCAAGCTCTTCTTTTAAAATATTTTTCAATATGGATGCAGCCTCTTTATGGTTAGTATGTGCACCTCCTGCCGGTTCAGGAACAATACGATCAACTAATCCCTGCTCAAGAAGATCAGGGGCTGTAAGCTTTAAAGCTTCGGCGGCTTGTTCTTTATAATCCCAGCTTCTCCACAAAATGCTTGAACAGGATTCGGGACTGATCACAGAGTACCAGCAGTTCTCAAGCATTAAAATCCTGTCTCCAACACCAATTCCGAGAGCACCTCCGCTTGCACCTTCACCTATAATAGCAACAATAATCGGAACCCTTAGCCTGCTCATTTCAAAAAGATTTCTTGCTATTGCTTCTGCCTGCCCTCTCTCTTCAGCTTCAAGACCGGGATAAGCACCGGGAGTATCAATTAAAGTAATAACAGGTTTATTAAATTTCTCTGCCAGCTTCATCATCCGGAGAGCTTTTCTGTAACCTTCGGGGTTAGGCATTCCAAAATTTCTGTAAAGATTACTTTTTGTGTCTCTTCCTTTCTGATGCCCCACAATTAAAACTTTGTATTCATCAATTTTGGCAAATCCGCCTACTATCGCTTTATCATCTTTATAATTTCTATCACCATGAAGCTCTATAAAGCTACTTGTCATTTCATAAATGTAATCGAGAGTAAAAGGGCGGTCGGGATGACGAGCCAGTTGAACTCTCTGCCAGCGGGTAAGATCTTTATATAAATTGTCTTTCAACTGTTTGACCTTATGTTCAATTTTCCGGATTTCTTTCCCAATATCGAGGTCATCTGAAAACTTTCTCATTTCTTCAAGCTTTGCTTCAAGCTCGATAATTGGTTTTTCAAAATCTAAAATAGTTTTGGCCATATTACGATCTGGTTTCCCACATCTTGTTCAGTGTCTTACCCAGTATTTCAAGATCAAGCCAGACGTTTTGATTCTTTGCATAAAAAATATCAAGCTTTTCGTGGTCTGTTATGTCAGCATTTTCAGTATACCACAAGCCTGTTAAACCTCTTTTACCCAAATATAATTTCTCATTATTAATTGTTGTTTGCGGGCCAACAAAACTTGCTTTTCCACTTAAAACCTTAGGAACTCCTAAAATAAATTTTCTAAAATCAGTTTTCTTATTACTAACTTTCAAAATGAAATATATCAAAGGATATATAAAAAACAAAACAAAGAGTGCCAGCAGATAATCAAATGAAGATTTGATGAATTTTAATAACGGGTTTGAAATGTTATAGTTGATTTGTATTAAAGGAATATCTTCAAGAATAGAAATTGATGTTTTACCAACAAGAAAATCCAGATTATTACCTACCAATTTAAATTCAACATTCTCCTTCTGGCAATTTGCTACAATTGTCATCATCTGGTTGTAAGAAAGTTCCTTTGAAGAAAAGATAACTTCCTTAATATGCTTATCACGAATTACATTAATTAGGTTTTCAATGCTGCCTACAACTTCGAAGTCACCAATTTTTTTCCCTATATCCCGGTTTGATATTCCAATCAATCCCGCAATCGAATAAATATCTGTTCTTTTTGATTTAAGCTTTTCTGCAATCTGAATTACAAAATCGTTTAAGCCGACAATTAAAACTTTCTTTTCAACTTCGGGTTTATCCGTTCCTGTTTTGAAAACAAGCTTAGCAATTATTCTCCAGAAGGAAAGAACAAAGAATAAAATTACATACGTTAGAATAACTACTGCCCTGCTGTAAGCAAACTGCTTAAAGAAAAATGTTAAGGAGGAAATAACAAAAAAGCTAATAATAATAGAGGAAAATGTTTTAAGAACAGAAAGTGAGTCTTTTTTATAAGAACCTGTTAGAGAAGAAATTACTATATGTATAATAGCCGGTACAGTATAAAGAAGAAGTAAATTATATTCATGAAAACCGCGCCATTCTTTACTAATAATACCATAAAATTCTTCTCCTGCAAACAAAGATAAATCGAAGAAAATAAAATCAAGAATTACCGATACGACTATTAATTTTCGTCTTCCCCAGAATGCAATAAATTTTCTTATTCCTATTGCTGCACGTAAAATAAATTCTACTATTAAAGAAGTTGCAAGATGTTTTTTTACAAACAGGTGCATGGCACTATAAAAAACTTTTGTTTCATCCATGCTGCTTCTTTTAGTGCTTTCTCCTTTATAATGAATGATAGTTGTATTATGTACGTAATAAACTTTGTAACCTGTTTTCTGCATCCTGTAACACCAATCAAGATCTTCACCATACATAAAAAATTGTTCGTCAAGATTTCCAACTTTTTCATAAGCTTCTCTTTTAAGCATCATAAAAGAACCGGAAATCGCATCAACTTCATAAGTTTCATTTTCATCAAGATATGTGAGGTTATATCTTGCGAACAATCTGCTGTTTGGAAAAAGATTGCTAAGCCCCGTTACTTTGCAGAAGGATGTCCAGGGTCCGGGAAAACTTCTTCTGCAGGCAAGCTGCAATGTTCCATCCGGGTTAAGAATTTTACATCCAGCCATTCCGGCATCAGGAATTCTTTCAAAAAAATTAACCATCTTTTCAAAAGTATCTTCCTGAACAATTGTATCGGGATTAAGAAGAAGAATGTATTCCCCCTTAGCATACTTTAATCCGATATTATTTGCTTTACTGAACCCAAGATTTTTATCATTTACAATTAATTTTATTTCAGGAAATTTCTCTTGAAGTAATTCAACGCTGCCATCATCGGAAGCATTATCTATAATAATAATTTCGTACTTTAAATTTTCGACTGCTTTATAAATGGAATGGATTAAATTCTGAAGGAATTCTTTTACATTATAATTTACAATAATTATAGAAAGGTCCACGTTAATCCTTAAAGATCAAGTTCAAGTGTAAGTTCAAGAAATTTTAATGTATTTTTTTTACTAATGACCAATGACTAGTTACCTATAGAAAGCCGAGAATGCTTCTTAATCTTAGCTTCCAAACCATGAATATCGCTTCACGTACAATCTTATTAGACATTTTTGAATTTCCTTTAACCCGATCTACAAAGATTATTGAGATCTCTTTTATCCGGAAACCTTTTTTCCATGCTTTGAAAGTCATCTCAATCTGGAAGGCATAGCCGTTGGATTTAACTTTCTCAAGATTAATAGCTTCAAGAACTTCTCTCCTAAAACATTTATAACCTCCTGTTGCATCGTGAACAGGAAGCCCGGTAATAAAACGAGTGTAGTAGTTAGCTAAATAGCTCAGAATTAATCTTCGCATTGGCCAATTTATAACATTAACTCCTGTTAAATAGCGGCTTCCCAGAACAAGATCATTATGCTCAATTGCTTTAAGAAAATTTTCTATTTCTGCGGGATCGTGCGAGTAATCAGCATCCATTTCAAAAACATAATCGTACTTATTTTGAATTGCATATTTAAAGCCCGCAATGTATGCAGTGCCCAATCCAAGTTTTTTTTCTCTTTGAATAATTTTAACCCTGGAATTTATCGTAGATAAATTAGCAGCATAATCTCCTGTACCATCCGGAGAATTATCATCAACTATAAGGATATCCATATTCTTATACCTTTGAAGAATATCGGGTATAAGCTTTTTAATGTTATCCAATTCATTATATGTTGGAATTATGATAAGCGATTTTTTATCTGTCATAAATGATCACCTGCATAGTGCAAAGTGCATATGGCATAGAGTTTTTTTGAAAAATCATTAATTCTAAAACTATAAAAATTGTTTAATTGTTAAACTGTTCAAATCCCAAAGTCTCAAAATCTCATATTCTCAAAGTCTCCATCATAATTTTCCATCTTCCATTTTCCATCTTCCATCTTAACTATAGTGTCCCTTTCCAAACAGAACCACATAAATTGTTCGTAGAATTATTTTAAAATCCATTCTTAAAGACATATTCTCAATATAGAATAAATCATATTTCAATTTAACTTTTACATCTTCCAGGGTCTCATCATATTTATGCTTAACCTGTGCCCAGCCGGTTATACCGGGACGCACTTTAAGTCTCCTTTTATAATATGGAATTTCATTTGCAAGTTTCTCAACAAAGAAGGGACGTTCAGGACGAGGACCAACAAAACTCATTTCGCCTTTAAGAACATTAAACATTTGTGGGATTTCATCAAGCCTCAGTTGTCTGATAATTTTTCCAAATCCTGTAATTCTCGGATCATCTTTCTGAGACCAGACAGGACCAGACATTTTCTCTGCATCCACAACCATTGATCTGAACTTAACCATTGTAAATATTTTTCCATTTTGTCCACATCTTTCCTGAGTAAAAAAGACAGGGCCCTTTGAATCAATCTTTATTGCTATTGCAATTATAAGACAAATGGGGAATGTAATTACTAAAATTAAAAGAGAAATAACTATATCAAGTGATCTTTTTAATTTCTTTTCCCATTCCGGCATTAACTGCGGCATTATATCAATAAGCGGCACACCGTAAATCTGTGAAGTCTTTGCCTGCCCACTTAAGATTTCATAAAGATCGGGAACGATTTTTATTCCAACATTTTTCTGATCACACTTAGCAATTAATTGAATTAAAATATCATGATCATCCTTCTCAAGAGCAATAATAATTTCCTGCGCATTAGCTTCATCAATTAGTCTTTCAATATCTCTGACCGAACCAATAACCTGAATATTCTTATGACTCTCTCCCGGGTTATAACCATTCGCAGAAACATATCCTTTTACATCTAATCCTAACGCTTTATGCAGCAGCAGCTGATCATGAACATCTTTTGCTTTTTGATTGAAACCAACAATTAAAACATTCTTTCTCCCAATACCCTTTATTAATAATTTACGCTGAAAACTTCTTACGAATAATCTTCCAATGCCAACCAGGACAATGAACATTCCCCAATAAATAAAGATAAGAATCCTATTAGCTGTCGAGACGTTATTAATATAATCATCAAGGAAAATCAAAGAGAATAAAATAAAAATTCCAACAAAAGAAGCTTTAAAGAGAGTTGAAAGTTCATCAAACCTTGATGCAGCAAACCAGGTGCGATACATTCCTACAAAAGTGAAAATGATAACCCAATAGAAATAAACAACAAACATCGGAATCAGGAATTCAGGCATAATAATAAGAGCAAACCAACCTGATTCCACTCTTAAACCAAAGTATAAAATCCATGCAAGGTTGATGGTGAGGAAATCGGTAAAAAGAATAAAAAATTTTTCAACATTCTTGTTCATCTTCTACCGGGGAGTTGATTGCCAGAAAGATGTCTGTTTTTTAAAGAGAAATTTAATTATTCCAATAAGCATAGCAACGTTTGTCATTACAAAATAAAAACTTATTAGTAATGGAGTAATCTGAATATTTAATTTCTTAAATAAATATCCGACACAAGCTGATAAATAAAATATAACTTGTATTAAAAAGAAGATATTAAAAAAGAAGCTCTCATTTAATAAGAATAGGTTTGAGAAAAAAATAAGTATCAAAAGGACAGGTGTAAACCATCTAATAATCTTATGAGACCACAATGCATAACTAACCAAACCCAATTTAGGATTCAACAAGGCTTTTATGGTTTTAATTGTTGACATCATTATAGAATTATTTCTTATTTTCCGGTAAAATTCTGCTTTTATTGATGGAGCAATAAATTCCTCTGCAATAGCATTTTCCAAATATAAAAAGGCTTTCTTTTTTTCAAGTATTTTTAATGATATAAAAAAATCATCCATTACTGGATGATCTGTTGGAATTTTTTCAAAATATTCTTTCCTGATACTATAAATTCCTCCATTGGCTCCGATTAAAATTCCTAATTTGCCTTCCCGTTCTTTTAACCAGATTTCCATATCCCAATAAATTTTTTCCTGACTGCCCGATTTTTTTGATTTTTCAAACTCTCTTAAATTTAATTTTCCACTCGCACCCCCTATCCGTGAATCCTTATAATTTTTTACAAGATTTTTTATTGCCTCCTTACCATACAATGTATTTGCATCACAAAAAATCAAAATTTCTCCTTTAGCTTCTTTTACTAAGTCATTAATAACATGAGGTTTCCCACGTCGATGATTGAAATTAAAAACTTTAATATTCTGAAACTCTTGAGATAATTTTTCTAAAATTTCATTAGTTTTATCTCGAGAATTATCGGAACCTACCAGTATTTCCACTTTTTCTTTAGGATAATAGCATTTTTGTAAAGTTCTAATCGTATTTTCAATTACTTTTTCTTCGTTATATGCAGAAATAAGAATTGATATTTCAGGCAGAAAATTATTGTCTGAAAAATATTTTTTATTTACAAATTTAGATAATGCCCAAATGGAAAAAGGGTATAAGAGATAAGAATGCAGAAGCAAAAATAAAGATGAAAAAAATAAGATGGACAAAATTATCATACACTGCTAAGGAAAATCATTAATTAAGTTTCTGAATAAACACAAGTAAAATATAGCACAATATTATGTTTTTAGATTAGTTAATAGAATAAAAAAAAGCCGGAACTTGGAGCCGGCTTTAATCCTGCTTACAGCAGGCTAATCTAATTTGATTATAATAAATTTATACTTTTACCTCAGTTTTATTATGGCTGACTGATTCTTTTTGAAGAGGAATCGTATCCTTATTAGTAAAGCTGTAATTCATTTTCTTTAAAATTTCAATTTTCTCATTGAACTTCTTTTGATACTTTTTGTTATCCTTATTAAACAGATATTTGGAGAAATTAAAAAATGCTTTAATTGTTCTTCGCCATTCTGTAGGATGTATTACTGTTGTTCTGATTTTCATTAGTAAATATGCCGGGCGCCAATAATATTCCCTTCTTGCATAGTTGCAGAAATCTACAATTTCTTGTGGAGATAGATCATGAGTACCTACTACATTATTATGCAACCCATCAGACGTAAGCCAATCATCCCATGTTTTAGCAGTTATTAATCCTTCCTTCTTAGCCCAATCATAAGCTTCGGTACCGGGATATAACATTAAAGGATAAAACTGTGCGGTATCGGTATTAAGTCTTTTTGCCAATTCCAAAGTTTCATACATGGTTTGCAGAGTCTCCCCTCTGTTTCCCATCATATAAGTTCCATGTATTAGTATACCTGTTTTCCTTGCATTTTCTGCTGCGGTAAATCTCTCTATCCTCATTCCTTTTTTCATCAGTTTCAGAATTTCATTTGAACCGCTTTCAAAACCTACGGTTAATAATCTGCAGCCTGCTTTTTTCATCCAGCGCATTGTTTCTTCATCAAGATCAGCGCGGGCATTACAAGTCCATGTTAGTTTATTTTTTTGTGCAATTAAAACTTTACAAACTTCTATTGTGTGTTTCTTATAAACAGTAAATGTATCATCTTCAATTGTAACTTCTACTACTTCAGGGAAATTCTCTTCAATATATTTGAACTCCGAAGCTATACTTTGCGGAGTACGGTGTCGGTAAGTATGCCCATAAAAATTCTGAGGGTACATACACCAGGTGCAAAGATATGGACAACCGCGACCTGTATAAACCATAATCTGGGGATACCTGCCTGCCGCAAAGAAATAATCCCTGGAATTACAAAACTTCTTAAATACCTCACTTGCAAAAGGCATTTGATCTAGTTCTTCAGGAGTTAAAGCAGGACGATTACCATTTGCTATTATTTCATTACCTTTTCGCCAGGTAAGAGAAAGTACGTTTTCAAGAGATTCATTTTTTTCTAGTCTTTCTGCTAAATCTGTTATTGTCACTTCATATTCATTCCGGGCAACAGCATCAATAAGTTCCGATTGCTTCAAAGTATCTTTATCAACTGCAGTAACATGATTACCAACCATACAAACAAAAGTCGCAGGGAATCTTCTTTTTGCTTCTTCAGCAAATCTGATATCGCTGCTGATACTGCCTGTGCTTGTATCAATTACGGCTAAATCAGGCTTGAATGCTGAAAGTCTTTCAAAAGTTTCTTCAGATGAGATTGGTTCTGCCGGGGCATCAATAAGCGTTATGATATGACCATGCTTTTCTGCAACACCTGCCGAAAGGGCAAGCCATATTGGATAATATATTGTACCGCTTTTTGCAACCGCTGGGCTTCTTGATCCTCTTGAATATTTAGGAAAGAATGGGGGGCTTATGAAAGCAATATTCATAAAGTCTTTCTCCAATCATAGTTTTTTAATTTTAACAAAGATAGTATCTTTTTTGTCTTTTTGTCTTTTGTAATTTTAGGGCTTCAAGATAAATGAAAATAGCTTCAAAACCAAAGTTAAAAAACATAGCCAAACACTTTGTTATCTCAATAAAACCAGCCTTTTAGTTTGAATAAAATCTCCTGCTTTTAATTGATAGAAATATATTCCACTGGAAATATCACCTCCATCAAACTCGACCTTGTGCTCACCGGCTTGTTTGTATTCATTTAATAGAATAGTTATTTCATTTCCCAGTATATCAAAAACTTTTAATTCTACATTTTGGCTTTGGGGTATTGAAAAAGAAATTGTTGTTATTGGATTAAAAGGATTTGGGAAATTTTGTTTCAATGAAAATTCAGCAGGAACTATTTCAATTTGATCTTGATTATGGATTGTTTTAGGAAGAAGCGGTATTCCTGTTATTTTATAAACTTTTGCTGTTCTTTTCTGAAATGTATCGTTCAATCCTTTATAACCTCCGCTTAAATTAGTCATAGTTTTTATAACATAACCATTTGGAACAGTCAATTCCCAACAATTTGTATAGCTGGAAATATGCATTTTAAATTGTACCGATAATGGTCCTGTATCAGAACGATTTATAGCAAACAAATATAGAGTGTCGTAGTAAATTCTTGTAAATGTCTCAATCTGTGCAATATTATCAGTAACAAAGTTATTAGCGCGATCTGAACTTAAAACATTATTCAAAGAATTATTAATAAAATATTTGATAAAATTACTAATACTTGTTCTTAGCGTTGATTCAGCTGCACCATACCGCCAGAATAAGATACCACCAGCATTAACAGATGTTGGATTACTATACCCATGATTTTGTGCATAAAATAGGGATGATAAAGATTGATATTTAATTTCTTGGGGTGTAGGATCTCTAAACCCATCATCACCACCAAATCCTTGAGTAACAAGCATTGTTGAATAAACAGGTAATTCATTAAGATTATAGTTTTCAAAACAATGATAAAGACTTAGAAGATATTCATCAAACTCAGCTAGTTTAGGAATAGGATCACCTTCATACAAAGTATAATGATCTTCCATAAGCACATCAAAGAACTTTTGCATAACAAAGGGATTATTAGGATTTGGTTGAATTCCTAGAACAGTTTGATTTTCTAACCAATAACCATTTGAAACACACACAAATATAGGATGGTTTAGATCTTTGATTTTTATTTTTTGATACCAACTTTGAAGGCGAGCGTAAGGCTCGGTATTCCAGTAGTTATCCAATTCTGGTTCATCGGCTAGATACCATCCCAGCAATGCGGGTTTATTTTTGACGCCATCTACTATTGTATTTACATAGGAATCATTGGTAATTGCATTATTCGGATTAGTTACGTCAGAGAACTGTATTTTATAGGGAAGCTGAACTATAACCTTAATACCTATTGAATTAGCGTGATTTAAATAAGTAATTAGTGGGGTCAAATATCCATTGGGACTATAATTACCACCATTATTGCTAATAAAAAAATCCCAAAGCACAAGTACGGTGTTTGCCCCGGCATTCTTTGCCTCTGTGAGTTGTGTAGTCGTATTACATTCATACCACCCTATTGGAAAGAATGATTGTCCATTCAGTTTAAAGACATTTTGCTGAAACTGCACAGTTTGACTCTTCAACTCAAAGACAGAAAATAGAATTGTATTTAACATTAATAGGATTAAATATATATTGTTCATAATAACTCCTTTATATTGTTAGATATTATTTGATCCTGCCTAATAAGTTGATAAGTTTAGGCATTTGCAATTCGGGAGTAAACTTTTTTGCTTGTTCAAGGGCTTTAGATTTCATTGAACAATAAAATTTATCATCATTGAACAAAGAGATTATGTTTTCAACAAAGGAATCATAATCATCCGCATCAAATCTTTTTAGATAAAAGATATAAAGTCCATTGGCTCAATAAATACTCAGCACAAAAAGTTTAATTTCTTGTAACAAATGGATAAGTTCCCTCATCATCAAAATCTAATCGTGATACACTGCCATCACCCTTTCTAAACCAAAATTGTCTGTCGGCAACTCTGTAAACACCCACATCGGAAATACCGTTGTTGTCCCAATCTCCTGTAATTGGAAAGTCAATTAAATGATGAAGTATATAATAATTATCAGAACCGGGCGGTGGTTCGGGTGATGAATAACCAAAAACTGTAGACGTATAGGCAACAGCAGTTCCATATACCGTTAATGTTGTCCAAAACCGAGCATCTGATGGCCTATATACACCGACATAATCTTGTCCCGTATTATTCCAATCACCTGCAATTGGTATATCCCCGTTCTGCCCATAATATATCATACCTAAACAATTACCGGGATAACCATCAAACAGCCAAAATTGACCTACATTAGGACGAAAAACACCTACTGTGGCTCTAATTTTTCCATTTATTATTTTTTTATACCAATTACCCAAAATTGGAATATCGCCTACATTCCCAACGGAAAAAATTCTATCAATTATACCATCATCATTGGTGTCCAAATGAAACTTCTTTGTTCCGGGCCTATAAAAGCCGATACAGTTTTTACTACTCAGAGGGATATCAGTATCTTCTAGATTGTTGTATATATAATATTTATCGGTCAAGCCATCGAGAGTTCCGGATGTATACGTAGGATAGTTTTGATTTACATTTTTCTTTTTCGTATCGAATGAAAATCTTTTTGCATTATAATTAACCACACCTAAAGATAACGGATAGATCAAATAGTTATATGGATTCTTATAAGATTCGAATGTTACATTAGTTGCACCGAGATGATAACTTTGTGGTGGAGTGGTAACTCCGTCATCCTGAAGAAAATATATTGAGAAAACTGGGAACCAATATGTCGGAGTTGCAGCACTATGTTCAATTCTTTTAGTAAAAATAGTACCGATTTTTAATTCTATATATCTCGGATTTATGTCAATGACATATTCTGTGTTATTGTATGCACTTTCAAATTGACTTTTTGTTAAATCAATTACTGAAAAATTAGTTGGATCCTCATGAGATGCACCATAATCATTTACGCCTGTTGTAATCCTTATTTTACCGACGTCAGTTTGGCTCGTAAATATTTCAAAACCTAAACCAACTCCATCTGGTTCTAATGGTGGTGCTAATTCTTTCTGTACCCCAAAAACGCTTCCGTTATTATATACTTCACCACTATAAAGAGGCGCCAATAACCAAAAAGCAGCTCGTATTGTGAAATGATGATCTGTGGTTCTTACTGGTATGTCATTCATACGAAGTACCCCTTTGATTCTAAAATACTTATCTCGAATTATATCAAATGGCAATGAAGCTTCTGCTTGCCTAGTGCCATCAGAAATGGTAACAATAGAGGTGGAAGGTGAAACAGTGCATGAAAGACTATCCGAATTACGAGAAACAATTCCCGTACCCATCGTCCCTGCTCTAAAATAATCATTACCAAAATAGTTAACCGAAGGTGGACTTAACAAATTCACTACATTATCTTTGACAAAAAAATTTGAAGCAAATTTTGGAAGACTTCCCTGATCTCGATTTTCTTGGCCCTGAACAGGGAATTCAATATCCTTCTTGCAACCATAAAATATACATACCAAAACACTCAATATAAATAGTGTTTTTAAATGTCTCATTTTGCCTCCTGTTAATTAATATATATCAATAATACTAGACATTTTGAGTACTAATCCTTGAGCCTAATCTCCAATCATAGTTTTTTAATTTTATTAATTGCAATATTTTTTTAATGTACTCTCTTTCTTTAACTATATAACTCTTTTGTCCTTTTGATACATTTAAGTATTTTAGATAATTGAAGAATAGTCTTAAGCTAAAACCTTGTAAGACAATAATTCTTAACAAAAATAACTTAAGAAAACCGTAATGCTTATGAAAGAAATAAAACATCCCCCTATATCTTTCCACAAGTAGATCATTCAAAGTTTGTTTTTGTACTTTCTGCTTTGTTGAGTGACCAAAAAGATGGATAATATTAGAATAAGGGATAAAAACAGATTTATAACCTGCCTTTTTTATTCTCAAACTCCATTCAACTTCTTCATTATATAAAAAGAAAGCTTCATCAAGAAGTCCGGCTTTTTCTATGGCCTCTTTCTTTACCATCATACAAGCACCTGTTACATGATCAACTTCTTTTATACTATTATGATCCCAATAACTCTCTAATGATTTTACCCGGAAAATCTTTTTAAGGAAGGAACTAATCTTGCTTTCGTATCCAATAATATTTTTTATGAATTCATTTGCATGTACAAACTCTTTTGCCAAAGTAGGAAACGAATGTGTTGATCTTTCTATTTTACCTTCTTCGTTAAATATTTTACATCCTATTATACCCACATCATTATGTTTTTCAAAGTATTCAATCATCGGCTGAAAAGAATTTTCATTTACAATTGTATCAGGGTTAAGAAGCAAAACATATTTCCCTTTTGAATTGCGGATTCCAATATTATTTGCTGCAGCAAACCCTACATTTTTTTCATTATGAATAAAATTGGCTTCAGGAAAGGGAGATTCCAAATCTTTTATACTTTCAGAAGAAGAATTATCAATAACAAATACTTCATATTGAAAAGTTTTTTTACAGCGTATAATAGAATTCAAGCAGTCGTACAAAACTTTCTTACTATTATAATTAATGATAATTATTGAAAGAATTATACTCATTTCTTAATTGTTGGGTACTTTGTGCCTTATCTGACCAAAATAATTTCTCTGATAATCATCGAGCCCCCTTTTAGCAGCTTTAAATAAATCTTTATCTGTTAAAAGCCAATAAATCATTTTTAAGAAAATAACTATTTTAAAATATATTTTAGCTGAAGATGGAAAAGCAAGATCAATCAGCAGGCACCTGTTTCTTACTACATAATATAATGTTCGGTACTTTAATTTTGTTTCTCCTTTCCATTTATGATAGATAATTGAATTAGGTACATATAATAACTTCATTTTTTTATTAACTGCTCTGGCAGAATATTCAATATCTTCAAGGTATATAAAAAATTTATCATTTAATATTCCTAATTTTTTTATATGTGAAGTTCTAATACACATGTAACAACCACTTATAAAATCAGTATATGAAGGTTTGAGCGAAGTGTCATTACCTTTTTCCCCAAAACCAATATGCTTAGCTAAGCCGCGCCAGGGAATTAACTCACCACCAGCATACCATATAATATCTATTGAAGGATATAATCTGATTTGGCCGGTACCTAATGTTACTTCAGGATTTTTATCCATTTCACTAACTAAAATTTGAATAGAATTTTTAGTAACCATAGTATCATTATTAAGAAGAATAACATAATCAACCCCTCTCTTTAATCCATACTCTATTCCTAAATTATTTCCTCCTGTAAAGCCAAGATTAAGCTCAGCCTGAATTATGTTAACTTGAGGGTATTGAGTTTTAAGAATCTTAAAAGAATCATCTGTAGAACAATTTTCAACTACTAATATATATGAATCTTCAATGTTACTTTTTTTAAGCGAATCTATACATTCAAGAGTTTCTTCAACATTATTATAGTTGAGAAGAATTATTAAATACTTTGAATTCATTGGGATTAATTTTTATTGGATTGTATCCACATTAATTTTCTTTCCAGACAGAGGGTAATTTTTCTGCTATTTCAATCTCATCGAAATTTTTAGTTGCTTTGGCACCATGCTCTTTAACCCATTCAGCCATTTTCTTTAAACCAGATTCAAGTTCGGTTTTATGATTGATATTAAAAACAGACTCTGCTTTTTTATGGGAAGAATAAGCATGAACAACTTCATTCCGTGGCTCTAAATATTTTATTTCGGGATTATTCCCCATAACACTTTTTACTTTTTCAATAAGCTGGTTTATGGTATATGGTATATCTGCCCCAACATTAAATACATCATTATATGCTTCTTTAATTTTTATAGATTTAGCGATCACAGATGCAACATCACCAATGTAGCTGAATGCTCTTGATTGCTCTCCATCTCCAAAAACAGTAAGCGGTTTATTCTGCAATATTTGGTTCATAAAAATACCGATTACATTCCGGTATTTATCACCAATGTTTTGTCTTTCGCCATAGACATTGTGTGGCCTAAAGATTATATAATTCAAACCAAACATTTTATGTGAAACATCCAACTCCTGCTCTACCGCATATTTAGCAATTCCATAAGAATCTTCAGGCATTGGTATTGTTTCTTCAGTCAGGGGCAATTGGTTTTTGCCATACACAGCAATAGAAGAAGTAAATACAAAGCATTTTACTTTATGAATAATACTTTGATTAATTAAGTTGACACTCCCAATTAAGTTGTTGCTATAATTAAATCTTTTTATAAAATGACTAAGTCCCTCCGCCGCATAAGCAGCAAGATGAAAAACATAATCAATCTGGTTCTGGCTAAAGATTTTTTTTATAAATTCATAGTCACAAATATCTCCTTTAATAAAATTAGCTTTTGTATTAATGTTCTGAAGAAAGCCCCCACTTAAATCATCTAATACAATAACATCGTTGTTTTGTTCTATTAACTCATCAACAACGTGAGAACCGATAAAACCAGCTCCGCCGGTTACTAAAATGTTCATCTATATTAATTTCCTTTCATAAATCTGTTATATTTTTATTTCGCATTCTTTATATAGTATTTAATATATAGTATTTAATTTTTGTCCTTAAAGGGAGAATAGCTTACATTTCTTAAGTAATCTATGTAACCTCTTATTGCAAATTTTATTTTTCTGATTTTATTTTTTTCATAAAAAATTATTTTAATAATCATATTTCTATAAAGTTTAAATTCATATTTAAAATATTCCGGGAATAATTTTTTATATAAATCTCTTAAATATAAACGGTTCCGTGTTTTAAAATATAATCTTATAGGAGAGTGATTATGAGGGTAAATTTTTTTATTAAAGAATTTTTTTTCGGAAATATCAGCCTCATTATGATAAAGGAAAGCATTATTAACCCTGATGACTTTATAATTATTTTGAGCCAATCTTAAGCAATATTCAGTATCAACATAATCTATAAAGAATTCCTCCTTAAAAGGACCAACTGTTTGATAAGTAAGAAGATTTAATAAATTGCCTGAAGTTTGTACAACTAACTCTTCATTAAATGGTTCTTCAGGAATTTTTTTTGTTTCAAACTTATTAACATGAAAAGGAGAAATTATTCCAACATTCTGAAGCCCTGAAGAGGTAGATATCATTTTACTAATCATATCCGGCGCTGGTTTACTATCCTGATCCATTGTTAAAATATATGAATAACCTTTCTCGATAGCTTTCTTCGCACCTAAATTTAAAGCAGCAGCTATACCAATGTTGCAATTATTAAATATATATTCAACTTTTTTATTTTCTATAAAAAAATCTCTAACAAGATCACAGAGATTTTCGGAATTATCAATAATAAATAAATTACTAATTTGATTTATGTATGAACTAATATTGTTATTAACAATCTCATTAGGGTTATATAAAACTACTATACCTGCAATACTTTCTTTACCAAATGAATTATAAAAATTTATCATGATCAGGGGGATTACTTCGTAACCTTACGTGAAATTGATGTGACACATTGTTTAAATATAGCCTGAATATTCTTTTCAGCATTGAACTTTTCTATTACTACCTTTCTTCCATTAGCTGCCAATCTCATTCGTAAATCTTTTGATTCTACTAATTGAACAATACAGTCCGCTAAAGCAAAGTGATTTGTAGGTGGGAATAGCAAACCATTTTCACCATTTTTAATTAGGTTCTTTGCGTGTTCGGTTTCTGCAACCACCACAGGTTTTCTCAGCCCCCACGCTTCAACAACAGGCCTTGAAAAATGGGTTTCGTTAGAAGGTGATATAATTATATCAGATGCTTCTATCAACTCCAACGAATTGGTAATTTCCCCTAATTCAATAATAGAACTGGTTTGTTTAAGTTTATTAATTAAATCTACACACTGATTATAATATTCCAATCTCTTATTGGTATCTGCAAAATTTTTTCCAGCAAGAACAAACATCACTTCTGAATGTTTGTTTGATATCTCTAATGCTGCTTTTAGATAGTCTTTACTACCTTTGATATCTAAAATACCACCAACCATAGTTATTATAATCTTACCACGAGGCAATTTAAAAGAATCTTTAATTGCTTCTAAATTTTTCGAGGATTGTCTTAAACAGGGGAAGAATTCCGGGATTACGTAAACTTTATGAATTTGCTTCTTATTAGGATTCAGCTGCCTAGCCTCTATCTCAGTTATCGCAAAAATTTTTTTATTGAAACCAAAGATAAGATTTGAAATAATGAATCTTCTGATTCCATAAAGACCACTAATCATGCGACTTCGAATATGAATTACTGACGGAATTTTCATAAAGTAAGAAGAAATTGATGCTTGAATCACAGAATACTCGTTTAGATATACTAAATCCGGCTTTATAAGTTTAATAGTTTTTGCAAATAGTATAATTCCTAAAAAAAACTTAATAATCTCCTTAAATATTGAAAGTGTACCAGCTAAAGAAAGTATGGATTGCCTATTGGTAAAATAAAGGTTTAATGTTAATGTTTTTATAGGCCCCGCTCGTAAATCAATTATTTGGGCATTTTCTTTTAACCTGGATTTTGTTTTATCATCTTTTTTTGAGGTAAGCACAAATACATCGCAATTTCTTTCACTGAAACCTTTTACTAAATACTCTAAACTAACAGTGGAACCAGTTCTCCCAGGATCTTCGTCAATAAATAATACTCTCTTTTTCATAAGCCACAAATATCCTCAGTTTGAGAATGGAAATACTCGCTTTACTTTTTTTTTCAAACCAAAGGAATGTATATACTTTAAGAATAGATATTTATAAGTTGAAAATGTAAAAGGGATGTTATTCTTCTTATATGTTTTATAAATTTCATTTATTTGTCTTTTAGCTAAAGAAAGGCTCTTATTCTCATCGTAATATCTGTAATAGCTGATATTCCGATTATAATAATAAAATGAATAACGCTTGGATATTCGCAAAAAAAAATCAAAATCCATTACCAGGTTAAATTGTTCATCAATACCTCCAAATTCAGAAATTATTTCCTTTCTCCAAAATGTGCTTGGTTGTCGGACAATATCAGGACACTTAACTAAACTCATATAATTAATAACATTTCCTTTCATTTTTGACAGTTCACTTTTCGATTTATCGACATAAGTTATATCACCATACAACACCATACAGTCAGGATTACTTTCAAAATAGCTGACAATTCCTGCAAAAACATTTTTCTCATAGTAATCATCCGAATTGATCCACGCCATTATATTACCGGAGGCTTTAGCGAAACCTTTATTGATTGCGTGAGATTGTCCCCTATCTTTTTCAGAAACCCAGTTTAAATGTGAATATTTTTTTAATATTTCAATTGTATTATCTGTGGATCCACCATCAATTATTATGTGCTCAAAATTTTTATAGTTTTGATTCATTACCGATTCAATAGTATCCTCAATAAATTCTGACTGATTTAATGTTGGGGTAATTATCGAAATTAAAGGATTTTTTTGCATTGTTATTCTACTTTTCTAAATATAGAATCTGCTTGAAGTATTCTTCCATTTAAGGGATCATATACTTGCTCTAAATTTCCAGAAAAATAAAAATTCTTTCTTAACAAGAACTCATAAATTTCTCTAAATAAGGGTTGATTTTTATATAATTCATAAAAACTTGTTTCTACAATGACAATATCTACATCATTAAGAAGTTCAAAAGAACCTTGAAGAACATTTAGTTCATATCCCTGAACATCAATTTTCATTAATATTTTTTTTTTCAGCTTAAAATCCTGTATAACTTTGTCCATGACTCTAATATAAATTTTCTCTTCAGAGACATTTTTTGTAAATGGGAAAGCATTTTTATGCAGCTCACTTAATTCTAAAATAGATGAGCTTGGTGAAAATTCATTTCTATAAATTATAGCTTCTTTTTCTTCATTTCCTAAGGCAAAATTAAATAAACTTATATTTTTATTGGACGATAGTTCTTTCTCTAACTTCATAAAGGAGTGTTTTAGTGGTTCGAATGAATAAATATGGGCTCCCGGGATAATTTTGGAAATAATTTTTGCGAATTGACCTTCATTTGCACCAACATCAAGAATTGTATTTATTCCAAATTCTTCCAACCATTTATAATGTCCTGATTTGATTTTTCTCTTTGAATATGGTACTTGAATAAATTGGTATCCTACAAGCCTAAAAAAATCATTTATCATTTTTTTAAACATACTTTGTCCGGAAAAAATTTAAAAATTTCTTATAGTAAAAAATTGAATCATTCCTAAAAATTAAGAATGATAAAATGGATATAAAAGATGTAACGACTAACTGATTTAGAATATTAAAATATAAACAAAATGTCCCAACAAGGATTAAAAGTATTAGAAATAATAGTTTAAATATTTTAGCCTGGGTAAGAAATTTCTTAATTGATATATCGGAAACATATTTTACATAAAACAACATCAAAATATTTACAAAAACAACGGTTAAAAAATAACCCAATAATCCTAAGATACTATCGAATAACTGAAAGCATATTATTAGAGAAGCACTAATGATTATTAAGTTTATTCCCTGGATAATGGACACGAAATGAGGTTTCCCGATGCCTATTATAAATATGTACATCAAGTAACCGAAATTATTTATTGATTCTGGTAAACATAGGATTAGAAAAGTAATTAGGATACCATCACTCCTAAAAAAAAAATAAATAATTATTCCAAAAAGAAATGATCCAATTCCAAAAGTAAAACCAGAGTATAAAATCCCGAAGCGAGATAGATTTAAGCCATCTTTATATAAAAACTCCCGATATTCAATTGGATTTTTTAATAGACTAGTTTTGGGTAAAATAGTTTTGAAAGAATTGGAAAATAATCCTGAAACCGCAGTAGCAAAACGTCTTCCAACTTCATATAACGAAACAAAACTCAATGTTGTATAAGTACCTATTATATATTTAATCGAAGGCTCAATAAGCGAGGAAAAAATTGTTGAAAATTGAATTGAAACGCTAAATTTTAAAAGATTTTTAATAGTGCCTCTGTTTATTAATTTAATGTTTATCTGAATATTATTATAGATTTTTTTAATGTAGATATAATATACTAATGATGTTAAAACTGAAATGGTTACCATACCTATTGCTAATTTAATAATTGATAAATCCAATATTGTCACACCAATAACTAATGCTAAGTTTAATATATTATATAGTATTACAATTTTACTTAATGCCACGAAGTTACTCATACCTTCTAATATTGATCTAAAAAAAAGTGAGATATATTGGAAATAAAAATTAAATCCTAGAATTAAGAGAATGTTTTGAGCAGTCGAAAGAAGTTTACTAGAAACGATTTTTTCATTCCCTAAAAAAAAGATAAATGAAGCAATGCCTCCTAAAATCAGAAGTAGTATACCGGTAATAATAAAGAAAAGAAACCCAACGGAAACAATTTGTGATATTTTTAAATATTCTTTTTTTTCCTTTTCTTCGGCAACAAATTTTATAATCGTAGTACCAAATCCAAGATCTAATGCATTACCTATACCCCAAAAAGAGATAAAAATTAGCCACATTCCAAACACATTTTCACCAAAATGTGTTAAGTTCAATTTAAGAGCAATTAATGAAAGAACTAATCCGATTATATACTGAAGAGCTAGCCAAAAAGAATTTTTTTTATCAGAGGACATTAATTATAATAATATTTTACTTTTAAGGATTTGTAATTAAAAATATTAAAGGCAAGAAATATTCCCCACACTATTATTCCACTTCCCCAAAGCCAGGCATCAGTCATAAATAGGGAAAAAACTATATAGACTAAACACCAGAGAATTATTAATGAAAATACTATTTCCTTATTTGTCATTGACATTTTAAATGAATCATAAGCAATTTTTAATGTGTAAAAAAGAAATATTAAAAAACCAATCAAACCCACAATTCCTGTTTCTGTAAGTACTGCAAGATAGCCAACATGCGGAGATAGATTTTTTACAAATTTATTATATAAAAATTTTGGAATAGTATAATACTTGGATGATTCAAGCGGGAAGGAATAAAAACCTATACCTACAATTGGATGAGCTTCAAAAGCATTTAAGGCAGTATCCCAAATCAAAATTCTCGTCACTAAGGAACTAGTGAAAACTTCCTCTCCGGTTTTTTCCTCAAGTCTTGTGTATTCAGAAATTCTTTCCTGAACCTGAATATTGAGGGGTATCCCCCAAACAGCTATAAATAAAGTAAAACCAATAATAGTAAATGTTATTAAAAATAATTTGGATTTTTTTAGACCAATTCTTTTATGTTTCAAAAACATAAAGATTATTAAAAATAAGATTGTAATAGCAAATGCCAACCAGGCATTTCTTGTTTGCATTAATACAGATGCTAATGAAAATGCTATTAACAATAAAAGGTGAATAAGTTTATTAGCTCTATTACTTACTAACAAAAAGATTGTACTAATAATTATTGCAATATTGACATAGTCTACAAAAACAACCCCTGCAAAACCAAAGAAACGGTCATTAGTCGTTAATCCAATTAAAATTACGTGTAGAGCATTAATTAATGAAAAGAACAAAAAAACGTTAAGTAAAAACCTAATATCCTTAAATTTCTTTAATTGAAGAGGTAACATAAAAACTATTACAAGGAATGCTATAAAATTTAAGCTGATTATTAAACTTCCTGTAATATTAGATGTATTTATAAATGATGGCAAAACTGTAAGTATGTAAAATAATATTGGCAAAGTTAAAGGATTTTTCAACTCTGATACTTTCAAATCTATATTCATTATTAAAAATGAAAGAAAAACCAGAGGAACAATCAGAACACTTATTTTAAAAATGAAAAATGAAATGTTTATAAAAAAAGAAAAAACAATTATTGTTAGAAGGATCCTTATGTTAAAGATGGACAGTAATATAAAAGGAGCCAATCCCAAAATAAATAAATAATAATCCTTATAAATGAAAGTAATGATAAAAAGAACAGATATAAAAATGCAGACAGAAAATGCAATTAAGCTTCTTGGAGATAGATTTTGGTCATTAGTTAAAATTGATAAAGTGGACACTTTGAACGAAGTAATAAATTAATTTTTCTTAAAGTTTAAAATATTCTTCCTAATATAATTGACTTTAGGATTATCATTTTCATTAAAATATTCTCTAAACAGAATAACTAAAAAAGAAAGTGAGACAACTACTAAAGCAATTATAATAGAGGTAAAAACTCGTTTGGGGTAGATACGTTTGATTGGTGGAACAGCATAATCAATTACCTGTAGAATTGGAATATCCTTTTGCTCTTCAAATCTTGTTTGTTCGTACAAAGGAATAATAAATTCCAGCATAGCATTATATATTTCAACATCTCTATAATATCTTAGGTAATTCATTGCCTTTTCAGGAAGAGAACTTATTCCAACTATTAAACTATTTTTGCTGCCTTTCTTTAAATCATTAATTTTATCAGAAAATTGTTTAACAGCAATTCTTGAATTGTTTGCCTGCGGAGAGTCTTCCCCATATATTTTTTCATAAACAGATAATTCAATTTGTTTTGTTGCTAATTCTGTTTCTAATTTAGTGTAAGCATCAATAACTGATTTGGCTTGATCTTCAGCCAAGTAAATTCCAGAACTTTGCTGGTAATATCTAAGTGAATCTTCAGCATTTTCCAGATTTGTTTTAATTTCTGCATATCGCCTTTCTAGAAAAATTCTATTTTCTCTAGACTTTTTAACATTCATTTCAATTACTGTTCTATTCAACTCATCTACAATAAAATTCGCCATCTTTGAAGCTTTCTCGGGAGTCTCTGCTCTAACATTTATTTCAAAAGCTTCTTCATCAGATTCTTCAGCTTCAACTCTAGATTTTAAGACTTTTATTGCTTCTTCAGTATTCTCAACTTCATAGTCTTCAATTAAATTAAATTTATTTATAACATTTTCTAAATTTGTTCTACTATAAATTATGGTTGTATACAGATCTATATCATTTCTATTACCAAGACCCCCAATATTTAAAGGTAACGATGAAAAATCTTTTAGAAGTGAAGAAAATCCACTTACTTGATTTTGTTCAGATGGAATAAGTAAAGCTTTTGCATTATACTGTTCTTCAATAAAAAAGAAAATACATAAATATGAAATTACGATAACGCATAAAAATGTAGTTATTAAAAATTTCTTCCATTTTACTAAGATTATTAAATAATCTATAAGCTCTAAATCCTTTTTCTCAGACATATAAAAACATTTTTTAATTAAAAAAATTCATATTTTTCATTATAAATTGTATAGAAATTTACAATTTTTTTAGTATCTTTTTGAAAACTCTCTCCTTGATTTAATCATTTTTTTTACTATTTTAGCTCTTAAAATTAAAGGAATTTTTA
>CAZEWJ010000029.1:0-48784 GCA_964515875.1 uncultured Ignavibacteriaceae bacterium
TATCCTCAGCTTCTGAAGAATATATCAGATCAAATATTTCATCTTTCGTTTTTAAATTTGATGAACAGGATAGGGAAGGGATAACTCAAATTATAAGATTACCTTATTTCCACGGTATGGTTAAAGATATTGTTGAAGTGAAGTTTGTTTGAATGAAAATTATTGATGACTACAAAACATTATCAAAAATTAATTTGAATCTGAGCTAAATATTTTGTAATAACAAGCGTGTTCTTAAAAATTATTTTTGTAACACTCTTATTTATCGAAATGTTTCCAAGGAGTTCTTATTTTTTGGAGTTAATTATGGGTGGCTCAAATAGATTTCATTTTCTCTTATCATTCTCGCAAGTTTGTTTCTTCTCCATTTATATATTCAGCCAAGGGTTTTAAAAAATCAAGATATGATATTATGAAAAAGAAAATAGTACCTTACTTAATAATTGCTTTTATTATCTCCTTAATTTCTTGCAACATTACAGAACCACCAGATCCACCAGAACCTCCAATAATTCCAACAACTGAGGCAGTTGGCCCGGGAGGCCCTGCCTACCTTTTCGGATTTATTAAAGATTATGTCCATCCACCAAAACCTGCAAATAATACACACATTTATATTATGAATCATCAGGATTATAATGATACTCTTATACATGTTTTTGTAACCTCTACTGATGCCAGCTTCAAAATCACTGAGATGCCCGAAGGCATTTATGATGTAATATTTATGAATGATAATTACTTATGTGCAAAAGTTGGGAAATTAAATTTAAAACCAACCGGGTAATAGTTTTTATAACCCAAACAGCGGGGGATATTTCATTGACTCCACGATATATATAACCAATATATCTGATTCGGTAGGAAGACCTGACGCACCAGAGTTTGGTTTGCAAGGGTATGGACCGACTATGACTGTCTATTTTAAAGCTGAAACAAACGATAGTTTAGCTTGGGAAATTATTCAAAATTCGGGGTGTGATACTTTAATAGTATTTAGATACAACGATCCTGTTTTCGATCCTTTTGAAAATGACGTTTATAATTTAAAATGTGATAGTATTAAATCTATTTATTATAAACTGCTTTTTTTTAATTGGTTAAAAGAAATAAAAATTGCAAGCCCTGACTATCTCATAATTGAGCAATAATAATCAATAAACATCAACTCAACTAAAAAATAATATTTGGAGGCCATATGAAATCTTATGATATACAAAAATTTAACATTGCTGTCTTAATAATATTTTTATTAAGTTATTCTATAATTCAAGCTCAAATGCGGAAAGTAGAAATAGAAGAGATATCTAATAGTTCTCATTTAATAATTCGAGGAATTGTTTCCAACAAATCTGCAGAGTTTGAAGAAAATGGAAGAGACATTATAACAATTATAGAGTTCAATGTTAAAGAAACAATTAAAGGTAATTCTCTAAAAACAGAACGTGTTATAATTCCCGGTGGTGTTATTGATAATATAGGAATGATGGTGTCACATACTCCACAATTCCATTTAGGAGAAGATGTAATAGTTTTTATTACAAATGATTATAAAGGAAGACCGACTATTACCGAATGGATACAAGGAAAATATCAGATTATTAATAATAAAGTATTTTATGAGAGTAATGAGATTTTAGCAGAAAATTTTATTCTCGGGTTAAAAAATTTCATTCAAAAAGGTGAGCAAGGTAAAATAGAAGTAAATTATAACACTCCAGATTATCCTCCTTCTGCTCCATCAATATCAAGCATCTCGCCAAATAATGGCCGGCTCTCAGACCATATGCCATAAATCCAAATGATGCATTTAATTCTGGTGAAAGAGGAAACATTATTGATATCTATGGTACAAATTTTGGTTCTACTCAGGGAACAAGTGTGGTGAGATTTTATGAAAGTCCGGGTGTAACTGTTAATGCTCAATATATTTTGTTATGGAGTGATACGCATATTCAGTGTAAAGTTCCAGGAAACGAATTCGTAACAGGGAATTTTCCTAATGCGAGCAGTGGACTTGTATATATTATCACCTCTGGTGGAACAAGCAACGGGGTTCAGTTCAATGTATCCTTTGCTGCTCCAAACAAAAAGTTTTCAAACCCTGATATAACTTTTTACGTTAATCAAAATGGAACACCAGATGCCAATGGAGAATTCACTGCTATTCAAAGTTCACTTCAAACATGGAGTAATGTAAATAATTCTAATCTTGCTTTTATTTATGGAGGGACGACAACAAGAACACCACAGAGTTTTGATAACTTTAATGATATAGGATGGATTGAAAGCAATTGGCCTTATTCCTCTTCGGCGATTGGAGTAAATGTTTTGAGATTTAATAGTGTTCTTAATTCAAATCAGGCATTTGAATCAGATATTTTTTTCAATGGCGTAAATTATACTTGGACAACAACGGGTCAGGCTGGTAGATACGATGTTCAAAATATAGCCACTCATGAATTGTGTCACGCTCTAAACCTTCAGGATTTGTATGGCAATACCGATGGGGAAAAGACTACGTATGGTTTTAGCAGCACAAATGAAACAAAAAAAAGAACACTTGAGGCCGCTGATATTTCGGGTGCAGTTTATCTTTATCCAGATCCTTTTACTCTAACTCTTAAAAATAATTTTGAATTTGACAGTGAAAATAATGGACAAATAAAAGCTAAAAAATGTTACACAACAAACAAATGTAGTCTCGTATAATTCACCGCTGAATAGAACTGTTTATTTTGGAACCTCATTCGAACTTACAGCTTTAACGCAACAAACAATTAATGGTCGGGATTATAAATTTGCTGGCTGGAGTGATGGAAATATTTCTAATCCTAGAGCAATTGCACCTACTAGCAATGCTACTTATACAGCACTTTATAAGTATGCAAACCATTCAAACAATTCAAATTCATTTTCAAACAACAGCCAAAGAAAAGTTGCTAAAGATTATGGTGAAAACCAATGGAAGGTATATGAAAGTTTTGGTAATATTTGGTTGGAAAAGAATAATCAGGTTGTGAATGGAGGCTTCCCAGTGAATGATCTTACCGAGGGACCTGAAGCCAAATCACCATCTTTAGATTACTTCATAACACAAACAAGTGAAACAGTGATTTATGTAGTTTATCAGCAAAAGACATCTAATGGTAAGTACAAAATAAAGGTTGCAAAGTTCAATGAAAGCGGTCAAAAAATCTATAACTTTGATGCATTCACTTCAACAATTGATTATGCTGCCTTTGATGCAACTCCCGTACTTGCAGTAACAAACACAACTGCTTTAGCAGGGAATAAAACCAAAATTTCTTATTGTATGGCGTCAGCAAGCTGAAGGTATTTTTCAAAATGGCTTATATTACTATGGAGGAATCGATAACGGGTCTACGGTAACATGGTATTACCTTCCACCTCAGAAATTCTCATCGACGGATTCACAGTCATCAAATCCTTCAATGGCTGTTTATAAATATCCATATACTATTATTCTTTATCATGTGGCATGGCAGCAAGTAGATACTCAAATCAAGTATCGGGGAATTTATGATAATTGGAATGGGGCTCAAACAGGTGGACTTTCTGAAACTGGTATCCTTGAAACCCCTTCTTCTGGCATCGGGATAGCAAAAAATCATAACCCCTCGATCACTGTAGTTAATACTAATCCAACTCCAGACTATGCATATGATTCACCAAAGCTTACTTGGTTAGCTTCTTTTTATCCACAGGATTTTTTTGCTGTATTTAGGGATAAAAATAATTCCCAGCCGGGGACAACATGGAATAATTCCCATTTATATTATTCAGCAAATGGTGAAATAAGAAGTGCAAACATTAACAGAACTGATTATGATAATTTTTTTGCTTTTGTTTATAGTGAAGATACGTATCAGGGAATCGATAACAAATATGTAAAAAGTACAAATTTATCCTCGATACAATCACTGAGTACTCATGTTACAGACCTGCAAATTTCTAACACAATTGAAGGCTGGCTTGGGATGGATATTATCGCTTACGATAACAGTTCCTTGCCATATACTTTTAGTACTGCAGCAACCATTATATTCAAAGGTGGGGAAATCTCTGGAGGCAGAGGAGGTTCGGTAAGCAGAAATAGAGCTGAGTTTTATTTCAATCTTGACGATATTTCTTTGGATGGTAATGCAATTCAATTTAAAGAGAAAAATGATACTATAAGTTTATTAAACAACACAGCTTTAAATTATTATTTAGAAACACAACCATTTTCTGTAAATAATAATTCTACATTGGATTTTAGCATTAGCTTTGGAGTTAATGACTCTTCATTAGCTGTAAATGAGCTAGGAGAAAATGAATTAGTTAATTTTAAGTTAGAAATAATTGATAATAATAGCACTGTATTGAGCACATTAAAAGAAATAACTCAAACTAAGAGCGCTTTAAATATTCAAAGGAATATTAATTATGTAGTAAATCTTTCAAACATGGCAAATAGGATAGTAAAATTAAGAATAGTAGAGGGAGATAATTTAAGAGGAGGGAATTATGCGCTTGCTAAGATACATTTATCAAATAACGGATTAATGAAATCAGGATATAATGAAATAACAATAGATGGACTGGTAAATGATTATTCGTTAGAACAGAACTATCCAAATCCATTCAATCCTTCAACAACAATAAACTACCAAATTCCAGTGGATGGTTTTGTGTAACGATAAAGATTTATGATGTTCTTGGAAATGAAATAAAAACTTTGGTAGATGAACAAAAAGTAATTGGAAGATATGAAACAAGTTTTGACGCAAGTGATTTAGCAAGCGGTGTTTATGTTTACAAAATTCAGGTTAATGATTTCGTTTCTTCTAAGAAATTAATGTTGTTGAAGTGATAATGTAAGAAATAAGTGAGGCTCACTTCAAAGGTGAACTTCACTTTTTATATTGTAGTTTTATTAAAGCTCAATCAAAGAAAGATTAATAATTTCATTCTTCATTGCTGTAATTTCTCTAAGCACTTTATCAGATGGCTTTGTATCGAGCTTAATGGTGCAGCAGGCAGTTACGGCTCCATCAAATATTACATTCTCCATCTCTTGTGCATTTATTTTTTCTTCACTCAATAATCTTAATACCCTTGCAAGAACTCCGGGTTTATCATAATGTCTTACAACGAGCTGGTACTTTGCAGGAGATTGTTTAATCCTGTTAACCCAGTTTCTTACAACCCCGGTATTAACATAATCTGCAATAATATTACAGGTTTCTTCAGCCACGGCATTTTGAGCCTGTTCTGTTGAAGCCCCGATATGATGAGTTAAATAAACGTTTTGTATTTCACGGAGCGGAGTAGTGAGTTCGCCGTCTTTTCCTTCAGGTTCATTATTAAAGACATCTAAGCCTAAAAATATTTTTCCTTCCTTAGCAGCTTGTATTAAAGAATCTTCATCAATAACACCTGCTCTTGAAGTATTAATAAAGTAAGCGCCTTTTTTTAATTTATTAATAAGCTCTTTATTGATTAACTTTTTAGTATCAGCAGTTTGTGCAAGATGTATAGAGACAATGTCGGCTTTTGAAAAAAGTTCTTCAAGTGTTTTGCATTTTTCTATTTCTAATCGCTCAGCTTTTTCATTTGTTAAAGATCTGGACCAGGCAATTATATTAAGACCAAAAGCTTTAGCTCTTGTTATAAGATCGGTACCGATTTGTCCTGTACCAACAACACCGAGCGTTTTTCCAAATAAGCCATCTGCCTTGGAATAAAGACCTTTATTCCATTTCCCATTTCTGAAATCAATAACATTATCGGGTATTCTTCTGTCAATTGCACAAATCAATCCCATAGCAAGCTCTGCAACTGCAATGCTGTTTTTGCCGGGGCAATTGGTTACATAAATTCCTTTTTTATTTGCAGATTGAATATCAATATTATTAACTCCTGCACCTGCTCTTATTATTAAACTCAGCTTGTCGGATTTTTCAATACATACAGCATTAACTACAATTGATCTTACAATAAGAATATCAACACCATTGATGCAGTCCGGAAGATCATTCTCCTTTAGCTTTGGTTCATAAAGAACTTCAAGATCCATATCTTTTAATTGCTGAATATGTTTTTCAGGAAATTTATCAGCCACAAGAACTTTAACTTCCATGGGTACCTCTTTTTTAACTTTTTAAATCAAAAATCGTTGTTCCTTGTTCTTAAATCTATTTGCTTTTAGTTTAGTTGGGTGAACACAGGTTTCCGGATGCTTTTTGATCTCAGAACAAGGATTAACGATTTAGGATTTTTGATTTTTATTTTTCTTCTTTGAGATTTTTTTGTGCTGTTTCGACACTTTTAATCCCGCAAATGCGGGAATATTAATTCGTCATTTTCTTTTAATGCCGGTTGTACCTTCTTTTCTGATTTATAAAGTTTTGCTTTATTAATGATTTTTAAACAAACAAAAGTTTCTCTCAATTCTTTTAATACAATTTTGATTTTATGAATAAAATCTTTTCTTGATTCTCCACTTTGAGCTTCTCCATAATTAAGTGCATGTGAAGTTCCACACCGAACCAGTTGTCCAGCCAAATGATTTCCAGCTTTTGTATTCGGTAACTCATTCACAATTTCAATTACTAATACAGCAAAATCTATTAAACGATCTTCCAATTGAAATTTATTCATTTGTTTTGCCTCCATATTTTTTGTGGTTAAAACTTCAAAAATCAAAAATCGTTAATCCTTATTCTTTAATCATTTTGATCTCGGCACAGAGATTAACGATTAGCGATTTATAATTATTTTTGAATTTAAATCTTACTCATTCATATTATTTTGTGAATAACTTCTAAAATCAAAAATCGTTGTTCCTTGTTCTTAAATCATTTTTAAGATTTCATCGGAATTTTCACTCCCAGATTTTTTGCATTTGTAATTGCTCTCTCATAACCAGCATCAGAATGGCGAACGATTCCCATTCCCGGATCATAAGTTAAAACTCTTTCTAATCTTTTCTCTGCTTCCTTTGTCCCATCTGCAACTATAACCATACCTGCATGAATAGATTTCCCAATTCCAACGCCGCCACCATGGTGAACTGAAACCCAGCTTGCGCCTCCAATAGCATTTAGTAAAGCATTTAGTATTGGCCAATCGGCAATCGCATCACTTCCATCTTTCATATTTTCTGTCTCACGATTTGGAGAAGCAACAGAACCACAGTCAAGATGATCTCTTCCGATTACGATTGGTGCATTAACTTTTCCAGATGCGACAAGATCATTAAATATTTTTCCCATCTTTGCTCTTTCGCCATAACCAAGCCAGCAGATTCTTGCCGGCAATCCCTGGAAGTGAACTTTCTTCTGAGCCAGGTCAATCCAGTTGCAAAGAGATTTGTTTTCAGGGAAAGTTTCTTTAACAGCCTGGTCAGTAACAAAAATATCCTCAGGGTTACCCGATAAAGCTGCCCACCTGAAGGGACCTTTGCCATCACAGAATAATGGTCTTATAAATTCAGGAACAAAACCGGGAATATCAAAAGCATTTTCAACACCATTATCTTTTGCTTCACCTCTAATATTATTTCCGTAATCAAAAACTATTGAACCTCGTTTCTGAAATTCCAACATGGCTTTAACATGCTGCACAATAGTTTTTTTCGATTGCCTGATGTATTCATTTGGATTTTCTTTTCTTAAAGTAATTGCATCCTGAAAACTCATTCCCATAGGTACGTAACCATTTAAGGCATCATGAGCGGAAGTCTGATCTGTAACAATATCGGGAATAATATTTCTTTTAATAATTTCAGGGAGGATTTCTCCTGCATTACCAATCAATCCAATTGAAAATGCTCTTCCTTCATCTTTTGCTTTTAAAACAAGCTCAAGTGCTTCATCAATATTATGTGATACTTTATCAAGGTAACCGGTATCAACTCTTTTTTGAGCACGGGCTTCATCAACTTCAACTCCAAGAAAAGCTGCGCCATTCATAGTTGCTGCCAAAGGCTGAGCACCGCCCATTCCACCAAGTCCTGCGGTTAAAAGAAATTTTCCTGTGAGATCTCCTTTTCCCGCCAGGGCGGGATCCCTTTGGGAGAAATATTTTCTGCCGCATTCAGCAAAAGTTTCATAAGTGCCTTGAAGGATTCCTTGAGTACCGATATAGATCCAGCTTCCGGCAGTCATCTGTCCATACATTGTTAAACCTAATCCTTCAAGCCTTCTGAATTCATCCCAGGTTGCCCAATCAGGTACAAGCATTGAGTTAGAAATTAAAACTCTTGGTGCGTCTATATGCGTTTTAAAAACTCCAACCGGTTTTCCCGATTGTATTAGTAATGTTTCATCATTCTCAAGTTCTTTCAGAGAAGAAATAATTGCTTCAAAACATTCCCAGTTTCTTGCAGCTTTACCGCTGCCTCCATAAACAATCAGCTCAGATGGATTCTCTGCGACTTCAGGATCAAGATTATTCATCAGCATTCTCATTGCCGCTTCCTGGATCCATCCTTTGCAGGAAATCTGCGTTCCCATAGGAGCTTTAATTATCTTCTCAACTTCTGGAATCATAATTACTCTCTTTCAAATCCCTTGTATAATTGCATGGGTGCATGAATGAATGGTTGAATGGCTGAATGAATGAATCATAGATTATTATATTTTTCAATTATTTCCCTAATTTGATAGTCATTCTTCCAGTCATAATTATTCATTAAATTTTCAATACTCGTTTTATTAAGCTTAATCAGTTTATTTTCTATTGAATAATGAATCTTATCATATTCACTAAACCATTCTTCGTTGATTTCTTCAGCATTAAAAAGAGCAAAGATTTGAGAATAATTTTCACCCAATGAAGCTAATGCAACTGTATTAAATTGAATATTTTCCTTCAGATATCTCCTGCAATATCCTTCTGCAATATTTGATGAAACAGACAAGGCTGAATCCTCAATTTGTCCCTTAGTTTTGAATGATAATTCTTTTAAAGTTTTTATTTTCTTCTTGACAACTGAATAAAGATTAATAGCTTCTTTCCAAACTTCTAATTTTCTATAACCCCTATTAATATTTTTATTCTTTTCTAAATATTTTTCAGCTACAGAATTCATATAAATTATCCTTTTATGATTATATTCATTATAACTCATTCAATCATTCAATCATTCAGTCATTCATCCATTCAATCAATCATTCATTCATTCATTCATTCATTCATCCCGAAAAATGTTTTTCAAGTATATTTTCATATTGATTACATAAAGATTTATATATCCACTTTTTTATAAACCAGCTTTTCTTCATCTTCTTTTCAAGAAACTCTGTATTCTGCTTTAGCTGGTGAACGAGACGGGTTTTTTCATCTTTGGTTAATCGAACAACATCATCACTATTTTGCAGCTTAGTCAGGATTGAAGAAAAAGCTTTATTCTCAGCAAAGAATTTATTGTCCCCTTCAGTTTGTTTTAATGTTTGTTTGCAGAAAGTAGAGAGTAGTTTTTTTTCATTACCTGAAAATTCAAAATTATAATTTGCGAACAGCTTCTTCATGATTTCCCGGAATGTTTTTAAGTGATAGAAGATTTTCCCGGAGTTTTTGGTAACCAGGCTTTATAACATTGTATATAAAATATAATCTTTCGTTGTAGTGTATGAATGCAGACTTCATTGAGTTGATTGTAATCTTCTCAATATCATCAAACGTAATGTTAAAAACATTTATCGCAGTAAGAAATTCCTTTGTCATTGTTGTATCGCTCATAAGCCGGTCATCAGTATTTATGCTTACCCTGAATTTTTCCTTGAACAGAATTCCGAAAGGATGATTCTCTATTTTATCAATAGCCCCTGTATGAACATTACTTAAAAGACAAATTTCAAGAGGGATTCTTTTATCCAAAACATATTGAGCTAATTCACCATAACTAACTACGTTTCCTTCTTTATCAAAAGAAATATCTTCTTTTAATCTTGTTGCATGCCCGATGCGATGAGCACCGCACCATTGAATTGCCTGCCAGATAGATTCTTTACCAAAAGCCTCACCGGCATGAATTGTAATATTAAAGTTTGCTCTTTGTATAGCTTGAAAAGCTTCAATATGTTTTTTAGGTGGATAACCACCTTCTTCACCTGCAAGATCAAATCCTACAACTCCCTGGTTACGGAAATTAATTGCAAGCTCTGCAACTTCAAGGGTGTTTTTCATATTTCTCATACCGCAAAGTATCAACCCATACCCAATACCAAAATCTCTTTTTCCTTTCTCAAGCCCTTCTAAAACTGCATTAACAACATCTTCCTGGTATAAACCTTTTCCCGTATGGAAAACAGGAGAAAACCTTGTTTCCACATAACAAACTCCATCATTCTTCATATCTTCCATCATCTCATAAGCAACTCTCCAAAGAGCTTCCTTTGTCTGCATAACAGCAATTGTATGTTCAAATCCCTGTAAATATTCAACAAGGTTTCCTTTATTTGCACCACGGAAAAACCATTCACCAAGTTCAGCAGAATCGCTGGTCGGAAGTTTTTTATAATCAATTTCTTTTGCAAGGTCTATAACTGTCTGAGGTCTTAATCCTCCATCAAGGTGGTCGTGAAGAAGGATTTTCGGAACGGCCTTTATTATTTGTTCTATAGTCAAGATTAGCCTCTTTTTAACAATTATCGTAAAGATCCCGATATTTCATCGGGAAAAATATCCTTTTAATGAGGGAAAATCAATTTAAACCTATAAACCCCTAAAGCAGATTTTGTAAAAGGATATAGAATCAGGATTGGGCTATAATTCTTTTTTAGATTGTTTTTTTAATTCGAGCTGTTGAATTTCATCTAACAATTGATCAGAGATGTAAAATCCTAATTTGCGAAGTTCTTGTGCTTTTTCATAAGCACTTTTAATCAAATTTAATTGATATGCTTTTAATAGAAACCCAATAGTACCTGTTACTGATAAGCCAAGATCCTGAGCAATTTTCCTTGCTTTCATATCATCAATCATTACATTCATATTATTTTCATTTGCAAGTGCTATCGCTTCGGCTTCTCCTAATCCTAAATTTAAATCTTTAGTCAATAATTTAATAAGCTTATTTTTTGTTTTTTTAATTGATACACAAGGTAAAACTATGGGACCAAATTCTTTATTAACAGCTTCAGGGATCCATAACTCAGAATATATATTGCAAAGTAATGATAAGATATTAAGCTTATCCAAAGCTATTAGAACTGAAGTATCCACAATTATTATTTCAGGCATTCTCTGTTTCTTTTTTCAGATCAAGATCAGAATATTTTATAGGTGATATTCCTTTATGAAGTAATATTTCTGCAAAAGTCTTTTCACTATAACCCGATACCTCTGATGCTTTGCCTAATGAAACTAAACCTTCTTCGAAAAGTTTTATCGCTAATAAAAGCCTTATTTCATCTTCTTTTATATTAAGTTCAGGAATATTTATACTCATTAATCTGTCCTTTTTTAATGCATTTATTATTTTTGTTCAGTAGTCAAGATTATTCTCTTTATAAACAATTATCGAAAGATACGGATACTCACCGTGAAAAATATCTTTTTAATGGTGTAAAATCAATTTAAACACAAGGGCAATGATTTAATAACTCAAATTCGATAGAGGGTAAAAATATTTTGCATTTTTTTTCACTTAATTAAGTGGATAAGGGTAGTGAATTTTTCATTTATAGTATTTCACGGATTATTTCTTTAATTTTAAAATAAAAAGATAGTATAACGAAGAAAGAATAGTATTTATGAAATTGTATAATTATAAAGTTGTTGTTGAAGAATGTGAGGAAGGCGGATTTTATGCCGAGTGTCCAGCTTTCCCTGGCTGTCATGTTGAAGGCGAAACTTACGAAGAAACTATGAAAGAGATGAAAGAAGCAGTAAAGGCTTTCATTGATGACTATATAGCAAGAAATGAAGAACTCCCAACCGACAACTTCTTAGTTACTTCTGTCCAAGTAACTGTATGACCAGTATTTTCCCGGATGTAAATTCAAAACAGATAATAAAAGTTATAGAAAAGCTCGGTTTTCAATTTATAAGACAGAGTGGAAGTAGTCATGCTATTTATAGAAGAATACGTGACAGCCTAAGAACAACATTCCCTATTCATGGTAAAAGATCATTAAAAAGAAAAACTATTAAATTCCCGCAAAGCGGGATAAGGATGTTGGAATTACCATTGAAGAATTAAAAGATTTATTAGAATAGATTCTCTGTAGCCGTAAAATTAAATTTCTTTATAAAAAAAGAAACTTCGCAAATAAATTCATCCTGCCCATCAGTTACGTTTCCAAACTAAATCTCTCAATCCCACTAAATGTTTATATTAAAAAATTTGTAAAAGAAGAACTTTTGGAGAAGATTTTATTATTTGTTCTATAGTCAAGATTAGCCTCTTTTTAACAATTATCGAAAGATCCCGATATTCATCGGGAAAAATATCTTTTTAATGGTGTAAAATCAATTTAAACACAAGGGCAATGATTTAATAACTCAAATTCGATAGAGGGTAAAAATATTTTGCATTTTTTTTCACTTAATTAAGTGGATAGAGTAATGAATTTTTCACTTATAGTATTTCAGGGATTATTTCTTTAATTTTAAAACAAAAAGATAGTATAACAAAAGAAAGAAGTAGTATTTATGAAATTGTATAATTATAAGGTTGTAGTTGAAGAATGTGAGGAAGGCGGATTTTATGCCGAGTGTCCAGCTTTCCCTGGATGCCATGTTGAAGGCAAAACTTACGAAGAAACTATGAAAGAGATGAAAGAAGCAATAAGGGCTTTCATTGATGATTACATAGCAAGAAATGAAGAACTCCCATCCGATAACTTTTTAGTTGCTTCTGTCCAAGTCACTGTATGACTAGTGTTTTCCCAGATGTAAATTCAAATCAGATAATAAAAGTTATAGAAAAGCTCGGTTTTGAATTTATTAGACAGAGTGGGAGTAGTCATGCTATTTATCGGAGAGTGAGTGACGGTCGTAGAACAACAATCCCTATCCATGGTAAAAGATCATTAAAAAGAAAAACTATTAAATCAATTTGTAAGGATGTTGGAATTACCATTGAAGAATTAAAAGATTTATTACAACTTTGAGGTGAACTTCACAAAATTTGGTACCCATCTATCATCTTCGAGCTAGAGCCATTTCTTCCTTGTAAATCTGTACTAAGTTTACTCAATTGATCTTATATATCATGACCTCTTTTGTTTCTTGACTATCGGAAACAGATATACTAATTTTAATTTAACATTAGATACATTTTATTGGAGTGATAATGAGATATTCAAAAATAATAGTCGTATTAATGGTTTTTCTTGGATTCACATTTATGGGATACCAATGTGGCTCTACTGAATTAACCAGCGCAAAGCTTTACATTCAACAAAAAAATTATGATAAAGCTTTAGATCTTTTACAAAAAGAAGTTCAGAAAAATCCCCAAAGTGATGAAGGTTTTTACCTGCTTGGAGTAATTTATGGTGAGAAAGAACAATATGAAAATATGGCTGATGCCTTCAATAAGTCTCTGGCTATCAGCAAAACTTACCAGGAAAATATAACTCAATTAACTCAATCCCACTGGGCTAAAGAATTTAATCAAGCCGTAAAATCTTTTAACGCAGCACAAAGTACAACTAATAAAGACAGCGCCAAAATCCATTTCGACAGAGCAGCAAACGATTTTCAGAATGCTATTTCAATTGCACCGGATTCCACAGATTCTTATTTAAACCTTGCATTTGTTCATATTCAAATAGGAAATTTTGATAAAGCTGAACAAACACTTGAACAATTTCTTGAAAGAGGAAAATCACCGGAAGCTTATATTTACCTTGGAAGAATTCTTTATGATAAAGGTGTAAATCAAAAAGCAACTGATAGTTTAGCATCAAAGGAAAGTTTTAATAAGGCAATTCAGGTTCTAGAAGAAGGAAGAAAACTTTATCCCGATAACTCCGATATTTTAGGAGCGCTTCAGAATGCTTACATTGGAGCCGAAAGAGTTAATGAATCTATCGATGTATTTAAACAAGCTGCTGAATCTAATCCCAATAGCCCTCAGCATCAATATAATTATGGAGTAATTTTACTTGGAGATAATAAATTTGAAGAAGCTGAACAAAGGTTTAAAAAAGCTGTCGAATTAAAATCTGATTATGCTGATGCACATTATAACCTTGGTGTTACTTATGTAGAATGGGGAAATTATCTTAATGAACAAGCTGAAAAGACAGGACAAATGGGAAGTGCTTACAAAGAAAAATATACGCAGGCGTTACCTTATCTTGAAAAAGTTGTTGAACTCCAGCCCGATAATATTCCTGGATGGGATGCACTCTATAAAGTTTATGCAAGACTTAATATGATGAAAGAAGCAGAAGATGCTTATGAAAAAGTAAATAAGTTAAGAGAAGGCAATCAATAATTATGGCACAAAGTAATCAACCCCAGGGGCAGCAGATAAACATTGAGCTTGGTGAAAAGGAAGCTGAAGGAATTTATTCTAATATGGCTATCATAACTCATTCACCGGCAGAGTTTGTAATTGATTTTACCAGGATTGTCCCCGGGCTTCCAAAAGCTAAAGTATATGCAAGAATAATTACCACCCCGCAGCATGCAAAGATGCTTCTTAAAGCTTTAAAGGATAATATAGATAAATTTGAAAGCAGGTTCGGAGAAATAAAAACGGATTCCCCGAACCAGCATTTCGGTTTTGCACCTCCGGTTAAGAAAGACGAAAAAGTTAATTAAGGTCTCACCTTTAGTTCGTCATTGCGAGTGAATCTTCGAACGAAGCAATCTCTATTTCATTTACGAAAGAGATTACTTTGTCTCCCGATAAATCGGGATCCTCGTAATGACAAGGAAAATTATAATTAGTAAAAATTACTATTTCCCCTTCGTAATACTTACAATTTCCCAATCTTAAACACACCCCTTAAATCATATCTTCATCATTCCATTGGTATAGAAATTGGCTTTTTACCTTCCTGAAAGACAGGTATCAAAAAGAAGGTTAGCGATTTTTAGTGAATCGGGATTGGAATGAAACAGTTTTACGTAGTAGTGATTTTTGCTTTTGCTGGTTATTGTGTTTCTGTAAAAGCACAGGATAATTCAGGTATTCTTTCTTCTCAAGTTTTAGAACTTAAACAGAATTTCCCAAACCCATTTAATCCCTCAACTCAAATCGAATATTTCCTTCGCGAAAGAACTTTTGTTGAAGTTAATATCTATAACATACTCGGAATAAAATTGCTCGAACTTGTAAATACGGAACAGGAAAAAGGATGGTACAAAGTTCAATTTAACGCTAAAGATTTACCATCAGGTTTATACATATATGAGTTATTGACACCGATGTTTAAGCAAACCAGGAAAATGTTGTATATGAAATGATAAGGAGTTTATTAATGAAATTTTCAAATAAAAAATATTTAATTGTGATTCTTTCACTGTGTACATTTTTATTTGTTAGCTGTGTTGATGTCCCTAACGATGTAATTTTACCTGAGTGGGATATTGAGCTTAATGTGCCTATAATGGATAGAGCTTATACATTAAAACAAATCATTAAATCCCAGGGACATATTTCAATTGATACCACTGAAGATAATGATATTTATCTTCTTCAATCAGGAAAATATATTTTAAACAGCAGCCTTTCTGAATTTGTACAGATAAATGAAACATCCTCGCTTGAAGATGTTCCTACAGTAACTTCCCAGAATGACAGCTTTATTGTGTATGTTCTGTTTCCCGAAGGGCTCGAAGTTGACAGCGGTGAATTTGCAACTGGCTTAATAAATTTAAATGTAGATAATCCATCTTCTGAAGACGTCTCAGTAATTCTAAAACTTCCTGCTTTCCATAATTCTCAGGGAGAAAATATAACAATCCAGACTGATGTTACTGCAGGTCAAACCAATTCAGTAAATTTTAATCTTGATGGTTATAAATATGAAATACCTCCCGATCAGCCTGTGGCTTTAAGGAACAGTTTCAAATTAATTGTAAGAGCTTTTTCACAACAGCCGGGAAATATTGTTTACACCGATATGTCTGTTTCTAATCTTTCATTCAGTTATGTAACAGGAGTGCTGCCTTCAAGATCTCTTGGGAATAAAACTACTGCTTATGACTTTGATGTTGATGAAGTTGAAGAATACAGAGACAGATCTTTTTTAAGAGATGCGAGATTGAATTTAAGAGCAGATTATTTCTCAATGTTCAATGCACCAAATGTTCTCGAAGTCAGGAATCTGAATATCCTTGCTAAAAGAAATGACGGCACTGAATTATATCTTAGAGATAATACAAATAATCCCAATTTTACAATCAGGATGACGAACGGAAGTCTTAATACTGTTTTTACTGAAGACAATAGTAACATAACGGACTTCATCAGCTTCTTTCCGGATTCAGTTATAATTCGTGCTGAATACATTGTAAATCCGGAAAGTAACAGCGGAACTTTTTCCAGCCTTGATTCAATAAAATTTGAAACAGATTTCTCTACCAAATCTTATCTTGCTTTAAGAACAATTACTATTGAAGAGGAAGCACAAGTTGTAATATCTGAAACTGACAGGGAAGATATAAGAAATGGAAGGGGAGCTGATATAAAATTTGAAATTGAAAATGGAATCCCTCTTTTAGCCTGGGTTAAAGTGGATCTGCTTGATGAAAATAATAATTACTTATTTACGTTAACAAAAAATGATGCCGAAGGTGATTCAATCTCTTTTGAAGCGGCACCGGTAAACGGTAATGGTGAAGTAGTTGAACCCAATTTCAATCCTGTAAAAAACATAACACTTGATGAAACGCAGGTTCAGCTTTTCTCAAGAGTTCATTACTTAAAATATAGAGTAAGCTTCAGTACAACAGATTCTAATTTGAATCCTCCTCAAATGGTAGCGATAAGACCATCAAATTATATTAAGATGAAATCTTATGGTAAGATAAAGTATAAAGTTAGTTCCGGTGATTAAAAAAGGTAACGTATGAATAACGAAAAAGTTGAAAAACTATTGTCAAATTGTTACTCTGAACCTGCTTTGCTGAGTCTGTTGAAGAAATTCAGAAGTTGTCATTGCGAGTCCCGCCTTGGCGGGAAGCGAAGCAATCTCAAATCTATTGCAACAACAAACGTGAGATTGCTTCATCCCGATAAACCTGTCTGCCGACAGGCAAGATCGGGATTCGCAATGACAAACCAGAAATTGTTCTACAAACTCTTGTCAGCAAGCAGGCAAGTTCAGCATGACGCCCAAGGAATTATACTTAATTCACTTCTTATAACCGTTTTAACATTTTTATTTTCAATCTCTGTTTTTGCACAATATGGTTCTGTAGGAGTTAAGGATGCGCGAAGTATGGGACTTGGAAAAACTCACAATGCAGTATCATCCGGATTATTTTCTGTAGGAATAAACCCTGCTAACCTTTCGTTTAATAATCAGAATACTTTTGAGATTGCAACTCTTCTGCCTCTTCCTACTGTTTCATTAAGAACGGGAACAGATTTTATTTCCTTTGATGAATTCAATTATTATTTCGGTGGTGTGAATGGTGAACCAAGATATCTTACCGAAGAGGATAAGCAAAAATTAAACACTCTGTTTGATAACGGCGGATTGGTTTTTGCATCCGTAAACGCCGAGTTATTTTCTTTTAGTTACAATTCCGGAAAAGAAATTGGTGTATTTGCTTTTTCCCTTTATGATTTTGCCTCAATGAAAGTAAATATACCTAATGCTTTAATTGATGTTGCTTTGTCCGGTAATCTTGTTGGAAGAACTTTTAATCTTGATGAAGGTAATATTAAAGGATGGTGGATAAGAAATTATGCGTTGAGCTATTCAAGACAAATTCCTGAGGTAAATTTATTAGACAACTTCGCCGCAGGAATAACTCTTAAGCTTGTTCATGGTTTTTCTTATGTGGGAACTCATAAGAACAATACACATTTCACAACCGGAATGAGTGCGGAAATATATGGGCAGACAGATTTAACAGGCTATTCATCTTTCTCAGATAATTTCGGAGTTAAGTATGATTTCGATTCAATCTCAAGAAAATCGGATTTCAGTTTATTTCCTTCTCCGGCAGGAACAGGGTATGGTTTTGATATTGGCTTTGCCGGTTCATTAAATGACAAATGGAAATTTGCATTAGCTGTAACAGATATTGGAAAGATAAAATGGACAAAAAATGTCGCTGAGTTCTCTTCATTCGGTTATATCTATTTAGATGATTTAACAAACAAAGAGCAGAGAGATTCAGTTAAAGAAATTGTAACCGGTGAAAGCCGTAAAGTTGATTATGTTAAAACAAGTCTTGCAACAACTCTAAGAGTTGGAGTTTCATATTTATTTGGAGACGAATTAAGAAGCTGGCCCGGAAGCTTACTCCTTGCATTTGATTACAACCAGGGATTTAATGATATGCCCGGCAACAGCATTGAACCAAGATTTTCAATTGGAACAGAATGGAAACCGATGGATTGGTTCCCTTATTTAAGAACAGGTTTTTCTTATGGGGGGGGCTTAGGTTTTAACTGGGCATTCGGTTTAGGAATAGATGCAGGAATAGTTGATCTTCATTTTGCAACATCGGATATGCAATCTGTATTTGCACCGAATTCATCAAAAGCAATTTCGGTTGCATTAAGCTCAAGGTGGAAGTTTTAAAAAGTCCTGTTTCCCTCTCCTTGATAAGGAGAGGGACTAAGGGTGAGGTTTTTTTAATCCATAACATTTGAATCTTCAATGACTTTAATAGCTTCTTCAATTCTTTTAAATGCTTTGTTAGGATTACCTAATAACTCTTCATTGGTCAAACGAATGAAGGTTATATTGAATTTCCTTAAATGATCTTCCCTCTTTACATCATATTCTTTTTGATCCAATTGATTATGAACATCGCCATCAATTTCCACAGCAAGTTTTAACCTGGGACAGTAAAAATCAATAACGTAATAATCAACGGAGTATTGACGTCTGAATTTATAATTAAGCATTTGCTTTCTGCGTAAATAAGTCCAGACAATTTTTTCTGTGAAAGTTTGTTCTTTTCTTAAGAATCTTCTTTTTTCAATTTCAGACTTTTTGTTGTAATGTTTTGTCATAACCTTAAATGACCTCTCCCTTTGTCCCTCTCCTTAGTACAGGCTGTGTGAATATTTAAATTCGTCGGTCTGAGCGGAGTCGAAGACTGTCATTTCGTGGGAAATTCACACTTCGACTTCGCTCAGTGTGACGGAAAATTACTTTTCACACAGCCTGTACTAAGGAGAGGGAACGGTTGAGATTTATTCTCCGCTTCCTTCTACAATTTTTATCTCTTCTTCTGTTAAGCCGTAAAGCTGGTGAACAAGCTGGTCTATCTGGTTATCTATCGAGCTGCATTTTCTTTCGAGGTAGGTTTTGTCGCTTTCGGTTTTGGCTTGTTGGAGTTGCTTTTTGACAATGGGCATTTTCTATAATCTAAATCCGGTTGAGAATTTTAAGGCAAGATAATTTCCTCCTGTTTGACTACACTTGAGAATGCATCCGTAATGAACTTGCTCGCATCCATTATTTCTATTAACACAGGAGAATTATCTTTCGAAAAGTGCATTATTACCTGACCCTGCTCTTCAGCGTGATCAATTTTTATATCAGACAATTCGATTAACAATGTATCAGTGTCTCTGCTATATCTAATTTTTCTCATATCTATCCTTCCTTCCGGGATATAAAGTTATTATTAAAATTTCATCATTACTTTCTTCATAAATTACACGCAAGACATGTTCAGCATCCAAACTACCTTGTGCAATTTTACGGTTTTTATAACCAACTTCGGTTTTTGCAGGTTTATTTATTATACTTTCAACAAGTTCCTTATTAACAATAATTCCGTGTCGTTCTAAAATATCTATTTTTAGCTTAGAATGCTCACTAAATTTTATTCTCTTAACAGCCATTTTTTTAGTTGCCTTCAACAATTTTTATCTCTTCTTCTGTTAAACCGTAAAGCTGGTAAACAAGCTGGTCTATCTGATTATCTATCGAGTCGCATTTTCTTTCGAGGTAGGTTTTGTTGCTTTCGGTTTTGGCTTGTTGGAGTTGCTTTTTGGAGGTAAGGATCTGAGTAACAAGATCGGAAATTCGATTTTTTAATTCATCACTACTAATAGGAATAATTATTTTCTTCCAATCATCTGGATATGCATCTAGCTTACCTTTAGTTAATATTTTTAAAAAATATTTAGTTACTAATGAATTTATTATACCTAACAGGTAGAATAAATCAAAATTTTGCGAAAGTGAGATTAAATCAGTTTTATCTTTATTAATATTCGTATAATATTTTTTTAAATGCGAATTATTAACATTTTCTAATTCTTTATGTAGGATGCAAACCATAATAGTATTATCAACAATCAATTTCTCATCATCATAAACAGCATTTCTAGTTTGACGACCTAATAATATTTTATTGACATCATACAATTCCCGAAAAGTAGGACGTACTAGTCTTTCTGGACATCTGTCAGAATCCCATTCCAGAAACTTAATCTTATTTATTAAGTACTTTGATAAATATTTCCCTTCAGTAAATCCTCTCCAATTATTTTTTGTTTTTATATCGGATAACAAATCAGATTTTTTGAATTTATATTTTTTATCGGATTTATCACTATTTAACCTTAATCCATAACTTACAATACATATATCGGACAATTCATAATATTTATTTTTAGTTAGATCGACCTTGAAATTGTGTAAAGTAAAAACATCTTCATCGAAAGGAACAGTTATTTCACTGGCTATTTTAGTAAAATCCTTTTCGTGTACAATTTTTTTGGTTTTATATCCTTTACGATTATTAACAAATAAAATAATGTTTTTAACACCAATTACTTTTCTATCAGATTTAAAGATATATGACTCAGGAAAAAAATCTATTTGCGGCACATAAAATTTATCAATCAAATATTCTTTCATTTTATTTGCATAAGCTGCAGTTTCTAATGTGTTAGGAATTATATAACCCAATAAGGAATTTTCTTTTATTAGCTTAGTAGCTTTTTCAAGAAAAGGTATATATAGATCCCACATTAGATGTAGCGTCTGATATTCTTTTGAAGAATTTATATAATTTCTATAAATATTTTTATCATTATCATAATCTCTTGCTTTTACATAAGGTGGATTCCCAACAATTGCATCAAACCCGCCAGCATTTATCACTTCAGGAAATACATCTTCAAAGTTCATCGGCTTCAGCTTAAGCTCATCTAACCTCTCCCTTTGTCCCTCTCCTTGGTAAGGAGAGGGAAACAGGGTGAGGTCAAAAATATCTGTACCTATTAAAGAGTTACCGCAAATAATATTTTTATTAAGGTTTGGCAGAAGCTTTTCTTTAAATAAAACCCAGGTATCATTTGCGGTTGCAGTTGTTTCATCTTCAAGAAGCTTTAAGTAAAGAGAAAGCTGTGTCACTTCAACTGCCTGCTGGTCAATATCAACTCCATAAATATTGTTGAGTAGAATCTTTTGCTTTTGAAGAAGAGTTAATCTCCACGCACCATCAACAAAAACGCATTTATCTTTTTCAGCCTGCTTAGGATTTGCCTGGTACCAAAGCTTATGATAATCGAGAAGCCTTTCAAAAACAGTAATTAAAAAGGAACCGCTTCCGCAGGCAATATCTGCAAAACGCATCTTTGAAATTTCTCTTGGCGTTTTTCCTGCCTTGCCGGCAGGCAGGCCTTCAATTAATTTACCGACAGTGTTATCAACAATATAATTTACAATGTACTGCGGCGTATAATAAACTCCACCTGCTTTTCTTACTTCGGGCTTTTCTTCAATTGTAACTCTTTTGCTTGTGGCGTTTACAATCTTGCCAAGAAATCTTTCATAAATAGAACCGAGAATGTGAATAGGTATTTTATCAAAATCATAAGGAGAATTAAGATGAGATAATTCTTCGCAGATAAATGAAAAAGTTTTATCGTCCGGTTCAATAATATTGTGTGAATCAATCTGATGCTTCTTAAAAACTATTCCATTATACTTTGCATCAAGCGTACGGCTTGTTAAAAGGAAATCTTCCCAGGCAGTTTTCCTGTCGCCGAATTCACTTAAGTAATGATGTGGTTCAATCAGCTTATCTTCAAGAAATCTTATAAATACAAGGCGGTCAATAGTTCTCTGAACAGCTTCAGTTAATTCTTCACTCGATAAATGCTCATTATTCTTCTTAAAAGATTTAGCAAGAGATTCTCTTATCTCATCTAATTCCAAAAGGAACGCTTCATCTATTGATTGATAACCGCCTTTGAACAATCCTTTTTTTAGAGCTTTCCCTTTAGGCTTCGGCAAAGCATTAGCATACTTTTCAATAGAATTTTCCAGTGCAGCTTCCCGCGAAAAGAGATGATAAATTCTCCTGAACTTATCTTCCTTTAAGTAATCAGTGTAATGAAACTTTTCAATTTTAGAATTTAGTATATCGCCAATATCAGGGCGGAATCTGCAATCCACAATTACGAGCTCTTCAAAGTCGGTTAAGATTGCAATTGGTGTAGTGGCATTCCATCCATAGCGGACAGTCTGGAAAAAATCATCTGCATTTTCCAGATTGCGGGAAGGTTTTTTAGCTTCAACAAAGAATTTAACATCACGGAAATTTGGTGAGAGATAAAAAGAATAATCGGCTCTCTTCTGGGCTTTAGCAACCTGCACTAATCTTTCAACACGAACTTCCTGCTCATAAGGATTCTTTTGAATATCGTGAGTAACATCCCAGCCAAGTGCGGTAAAGAATTTATCTATAAAATCCCTGCGTGCATCAATTTCTGAATAGTCAGAACTTAAATAATATTTTTCATTTGCCTGGAAATTCTTTACAAGTGCGGAAATAGTTGAAAAGGATTGTTCAAAGCCCATCGGTAGAAAATTTTATTTTGCTCACTAAATTTAGAGAAAAAGATTACTAAAAAATAACATTTATTCGATCCTTTTTAGCGATTATTAAATTAGCTTCAATTAAATGGTGAATAATCTTTCCCCAGTTTAATTCAAAATAATGATGTAGTTCAGCTAAAGTCATATTTCCTAATTGAAACCATATTACTTTGGGAGTTATTGCTAAAGAGATAGACTTGCTATAGAAATCGGTATCCTTTGTTAAAATTACTTTATTATGTTTGATAGCATATTCCCAAATCTCAACATCAGTCATGCGTGGATTTATATCAACAACATGAAGAAAGTTTTCATTATTAAAAAAGCTAAACCATTTAGGCAGGTTCACATCAACAAGAAAGGAAAACTCTTCAGGAGGCTTTGAGATCATAAGTAATTATACTCTTGTCGGAAATTCTTTTTGCATATTCCAGACAAGCTTTAATATCTTCCATCTCCAGCGAAGGGTAAGCAGATAAAATGTTCTCGGGCGTTTCGCCTGCTGCAAGATATTCAAGAATAGTCGTAACAGTAATTCTCATCCCCCTTATTATCGGTTTACCATTACAAATGTTAGAGTCAATAGTAATTCTTTTAATTAAATCTTCCATTTTACAATCCTTTTTAGCAATTTATAAAAATTGCAGTTGCTAATCAATTATAATAAGATGTTTCCTATAGCCTGCTCTTTGAGGAATTTCGGTGGGGTTACTGTCTTACCCTCGGCAAATTTATTATAGCTGCTGCAAGAAAAATTAAATTTGCAAACCAGGCTGTTAATAAAGGATCGAGCGCACCATTCTTTCCAAATGCCTGGGTTATCTTCTGAAAAACAAGATAAATAAAAGTAACAAGAATACTGATTCCAACTTGTACTGCTAAACCGCCTTTTCTTCTATTTGCTGAAATCGGCAAACCAAATACAACACAAACCAAGCTTGCCACTGGAAAGGAAAATCTTGAGTAATATTCAATTAAAGTTCTGGTTGGATCATTCCCGGCACGTTCCTGGTTTTTTATTAATTCTTTAAGATTATCCAGATCCATCTCTTCAGGCTTTTGCTGCTTTGAAAGCAGATCGGAAGGAGTGAAGTTTAAATCATTTAAAGCAAGAGTTTCAAAATAATTTGCTTTCTGCCCTGATGCAGTAAAATTTCTTTCAACTCCATTTTTAGCAATCCAGTTTCCAGTGGTTGAATCATAAATGATTCTTACTGCATCAATTCTTGATTTCATTTTAGTTAAATCATTTGTATCAAATTCCTGTATGCTTACCTGGTTAGCCTGGTTTGCATTAGCATCAAAAAAAGAAATGCTGACTATTTTCGTCTTAGAATCCTGAAAAAATATGTTACTCCCTGCAAAGGTATAACCCTTGTTCAGATATTTCATTTCAATATTTACTTTGGATTGATTCGCATCTGGGACAATATAACCAACGAAATAAATTGAGAGAATACATATAACAAGAGTTGTAAATAGAAAGGGTGTCATATACCTGTACAGGCTTACACCGCTTGCTTTAAGTGCGGTAAGTTCACTTAAGTTTGCCATTTTACCCGCAGTAAAAAGTGCTGCAAATAAAACTGAAACAGGAGTCATCAGCTTTATTATTTCCGGAGAGAAAACTAAATAGTAATGCAGTACTATATCTGGGCTGACATCCTGATCAATAAAGTCGTCAATGTTCTCGATCATATCTATAACGACAAAAATTAAAGTAAAGGCAAGAAGCCCAAAGAAAATGGTTTGCAGAAACTGCCTGATCAAATACCTGTCAATAATTTTCATTTTGATCTTCTTCGCTTCTGAATTGTTTTGGTATAATCTTTTTGAGGAAGGAAAAATTAATTGTTACAGTTTCTTTTACAGATTTTATTATCAAAAGAATTCCTGTAATGCCAAGTAAAATATTTGCACTCCACATTCCCCAAAATGGAGAGAAGAATCCACGTTCACTTAGTTTTTCACCTCCAATTAAAAAAGCCCAGTAGACCAGAAAGAAAAACAGGCTTATGCTTGCAGCAATTCCGAATCCTCCTTTCTTGACCATTACACCTAAAGGAGCTCCGATAAGAATAAATATTATGCACGCTGCAGGAATGGAATATTTCTTATGAACTTCAACCGTATATTTATCAATTTCAGCCTGAACATATTCTACTCTTTTATAACTGGATATAACAAGGTTCTTTGCAGATTTTATTTTGTTAAGAAGACGCATATTCACAATTTCTTTTGTTTCTTCATTTCTTTTGCTGCCTGTAAATTGGCTCCTTTCAAGGTACATTTGCTTGTGAGTTTCCTGCTTAAAAAAGTTTTGATACTCATTCAATCTTTTCTTAAGGCTGTCAACAATAACGAGCATGTCCTCTGTGCTTAGCTCTCTTTCACCTCTTGAACCGCCCGGTGTTGATTGCTGAAATGTAAACTGCTCTGCATCCATTGTAATGCGGTGATTATTGAATATAAGCTTACGGTAAGTATCCGATTCATAAATATCCGATTCATGAATTTCACCTTTGGTTAAATCCATAATCAGCCTTGACTGATCTTTAGAAAAAAATATTTTTCCTTTTTCTGCTGTAACCACATTTATTTTTCTTGGGTTAGTGTAATCATAAATAGTTACCTGGGACAAATTATTTGATTTAGAATCAACTTCTCTTGCCAATATTGCATAATTAGAAACTTCCTGCGAAAAAATTCCAGGCTCCAGAGAGAGAGTAGGTTTTTTTCTTGAAATATCCTGCATTAATAATTTAGCCTGGTGGTTGGCGTCCGGAAGCACATCATTATTAAAAAGCACAAGGAGATAGGCTACAATAATACCTGCAATTAAAGGTGCAATCATCATTTTATAAAGGCTCACCCCTGAAGATTTTATAATTGTTATTTCATTGTTCTGGGATAAATTTCCAAAAGCCATAAGAGTTGCAACAAGAGATGCCATAGGTACAACAAGAGCAACCATCCAGGATAGGTTGAAAACTATCAATTGAATTATAACCCAGGTATCCAGTCCTTTTCCTACAAGCCTGTCTGCAAATTTCATAAGAAATTGAAGAAGAAAAATGCAGAAGAGCGTAAGAAGTGAAAAAATAAACGGGATTAAATGAGCTCTGAGTATATATTTATGCAGCAGCATACAATAATATAAATAAGTGATACAGGTTTAACAAGATTATACTTTTGACTCAAACTAAATAATACAATAAAAATTTTTTATTTTTCTTGCAATTAACTAAGTTAGATATTAATTATATGATAAATAAAACCACAAAATTAAATTTAATTAATAAATTTTGAATGCCGGGTTTTACCGGTTAAATATGGAGGAGACGCAAGTTGGAAGAAATAGTAAGTTATATTAAAAGCAACAAGCAGAACTATATTGAAGAATTAAAAGAGTTCTTAAGAATTCCAAGCATCAGCACATTAGCTGAAAATAAAGATGATGTTGCCCGTTGTGCTCAGTTTGTTTCAGACAATCTTAAAAAAATAGGATTAAGCAGAGTTGAAATTTTTAAAACAGAAGGTCATCCTATTGTTTACGGAGAATGGCTGGGCGCACCAGGGAAACCAATTGTTCTAATATATGGTCATTATGATGTTCAGCCCGTAGATCCTGTTGAATTATGGAACAGCCCTCCTTTTGAACCAACATTAAAGAATGGAAAAATTTTTGCAAGAGGTGCTACTGATGATAAGGGACAGGTTTTCATGCACTTCAAAAGTGTGGAAGCTTATTTTAAGAATGAGGGTAGTCTTCCTCTTAACGTTAAATTTATTATTGAAGGAGAAGAAGAAGTAGGCAGCGAAGGCTTAAATATTTTCCTGAAAAATAATTCTGATCTTCTCAAATGTGATGCTGTACTTATTTCTGATTCATCATTATTTGAAGCAGGAAGACCAACTTTAACTTATGGATTGAGAGGCATATCTTATCTCGAAGTTGAATTGATTGGACCAAACCATGATCTTCATTCCGGAAGCTTTGGAGGTGCGGTTGCAAATCCTATAAATAAAATAGCGCAGCTTATATCAAAGCTCCATGATAAAAACGGCAGAATAACTATTCCTGGTTTTTATGATGATGTTATTAAGGTTACAAAAAAAGAGAAAGAAAATCTCAAAGCTTTAAAATTTTCAGATAAAAAATTTGCTAATGAACTTGGAGTTGATGAGCTTAATGGTGAAAAGGGTTTTTCTACTACTGAAAGATTATGGGTAAGACCTACACTTGATTGCAACGGAATCATTGGTGGATTTACTGGTAAAGGCGCAAAGACTGTTATTCCTTCTAAAGTTACTGCAAAAATCAGTATGAGATTAGTTCCCGATCAGGATCCAAATAAAATTGCAAAGCTGTTTGAAAGATATGTAAAGAAGATAGCTCCAAAATCTGTTAAGGTTAAATTTACAAATCTTCATGGAGGATATCCGAGTTTAACTGATATTGATAATTCTGCAAATATTGCTGCTTCCAAAGCAATGGCAAAAGCTTTTGGGAAGAAGACTGTTTTTGTTCGTGAAGGAGGTTCTATCCCTATTGTAACAGAATTTTCAAAAAAGTTAAAAGCACCGGTTGTTCTTATGGGATTAGGTTTAAATACTGAAAATCTTCATTCACCTAATGAGCATTTTGATCTTAACCACTTTGAACTCGGAATTATAAGTTCAGCATATTTTATGAAAGAATTTGCCGAGACAAAATAGTGATTAGGTATAGGGTATAAAGGTATAGAAGTATAAAGTATAGAGCTTAGCATTTTTCCATTTTCCATATACCCTATACCTTATACCTGCGTTTTTAACTCCTCCTTATCTTTTTTTTTTCTTATCTTTACAGTTAATTTTCCAATAAAGGCAATATTAAATTTTAGGAGACTAATAACTGAATGAATACACAGACAACCCCACTTATTGAATATCTTGAATCATTGGGATATAAAGTGGATTTAAATAATGGCGATAGTATTGTAAAAAATTATGATAACGCTGAGGAAGCGATAAATTCTTTATATGAAGGAGTTGGTTTAAGAAATATATCTCATTCCGGAATAATTGAATTAAAGGGAAATGATGTTATTGATTTTATTCATCGGATTGCAACAAATGATGTAAAGAATCTTCCTAAAGAAGGGATTGCCGACACAATTTTTACTACTGAAAAAGGGAAAATAATTGATTACACAACTCTTCTGAATTTTGAGAGTCATCAGTTATTAGTAACAAGTGCAGAATTCAGAAATAAAATTGTAAGCTGGATAAATAAATATATCATTACCGATGATGTTAAAGCTGCAATACCTGAAAATAAGTATAATGTGTTTGAATTTTTAGGCCCACAGACAGAATCATTCGTTTCGCTTTTCTGCGGAAATATTGTTAACCAGATACAACCAAATACTTTTAAGATCATTCACACCGAGGGAATGCTCTTTTTTCTTGCTAAGATAAAGGACAGAAGTGATAAAATAAAATTCTGGACTATCGCTGATGAAGAAAATGCAAGACGTTTAACAAAATATATTTTAGATAACAAAGGAGTTTTTAATTTTAATTTTGTCGGTGAAGATGCATTTAATTCTTATAGAATAGAGCAGGGAATTCCGGCAGCTCCAAACGAAATAAATGATGAGATAAATCCGCACGAGGCAGGACTCATGGATTTAGTAAGTTCTACAAAAGGATGTTACATAGGACAGGAAGTTATAGCCCGGTTAGAAACTTATGATAAAGTTCAGAAGTATATTTCCGGTATTGAATTTCTTGAGAAACCTTCGCCTGAAGCAAGATTTATTCTTCAGGATGAAAATGGAAAGGAAGCCGGAAATATTACATCATATGTTCATTCTCTTAAACTTAAAAAATATATTGGACTTGGATATGTGAGAAAGAGTTTTAGAGAACCGGATATAAAACTTACTGCAAAAGATCAATTTCATCGGACAATCCCGGTTATAGTTAAATCTTTACCCTTTAAGAGATGAAAATTTATACTAAAGGCGGCGATAAAGGTGAAACAGGACTTTTCGGAGGTGAAAGAGTATCAAAAGATTCAATAAGAATTGAAGCTTATGGAACAGTTGATGAACTTAATTCGTTTATCGGTTTAACATTAACTGAAATAAAAGATACAAAAGTAAGAGAACTTCTTAACAGTGTACAAAATAATTTATTTGCCCTTGGTTCAGATTTGGCAGCTCCTGATAATGAGAAGAATAGAACACACAATATCCCTCGTATTACAAAATCCCAATTCGAAGAGATAGAAAAAGAGATAGATAAGTTTGATACTAAACTGGATGAATTAAAGAACTTTATATTGCCCGGTGGGTGTAAAAGCTCTGCATTACTGCATATATGCAGAACAATATGCAGGAGAGCCGAGAGAAGAGTAGTAACATTAAGTAATGGGGTGAATCTAAGCCCTGATATTATTATTTTTCTAAACAGATTATCGGATTTGTTCTTTGTTCTTGCCCGTTATGAAAATAAAATCTCCGGAATCGAAGATATAAAATGGCAGCCTTAAAAATTTCCTACTCCATACTGCCTACTTATTTTCGGGGGTGAAATTGGTTTCGACGGGGTTGAAGAGACATTGAACTGCACACCGTGTTCCCCGAGTACACGTAAAACAATTGGGAAATAAAATAATAACTGGCGAATATAACTACGCCTTAGCTGCTTAATTAACTGAGCAGCCGTTCCCCATTCTCTCTCTTACCGGGGTTTGGAAGAACGTCGCTTAGGTATTGATAGCTGATTCTTTGCCTGTGCAGATGAAGCGAAATTTTACAGCAGGCAAGCTTCAAGTGATCCACGTTTGTTTGGTAGCTTTAAGCTTAAAATAAAAACAGACTAAGTGTGTAGATGTTCTTTGGTTCTTAACTTCGGACGCGGGTTCGACTCCCGCCACCTCCACTAAATCTTTACTTCAGTTAATTGTACCTTACCTTATTTAACCCTTAAAATTGGAAAATGCTCTAAAAAAGCATTTTTCGATTTACTCATTGTTAAACCAAGTTAAACAAAATAAAGCAAAAGTGTGTGAATAGTGTGTGAAATATATTATATTACGGTCGTAGTCGAACCCAATTTCACACAAGAGAATGAGAATAATTTATGATAGTTCATTTTTACCTAGAAAGAAAAAATCTTAAAAGTCCAGAGAAGACTATATATGCATATATAAGAGGATTGCATAAGGATAAAACTATCATTCTAAACACTGGTCAAAAAATAAATTCTTCGTATTGGGATAAAGAAAATGAAAGAGCATTCGAAAAGGGTAAGGACAAAAGTGTAGGGGCAAGGGAATTAAATTATTTTCTGGATAGTTACAGAGAAGATATTAAAAGATTAATCCGTGAAATTCTTAGAGATAATCCATCAATGGATTATGAGACTATAAAAAGTACAGTATTAGAGAAATTTGGTAGAGTTCAGAAATCCCAGCAATCGTTTTTTGAAGCTTTGGATTCATTTATTAACATTAGAAAAAATGACCTTAGTTACGATTCAATCCGGAAATTCACGACGATCAAAAATCATTTAATAGAGTTTGAAAAAAAGGAAAGAATAAAACTTACGTTTGCAAAAATAGATATGCTGTTTTATGATAAACTTTTGAATTTTCTTCTTGATGAAAAAAAGAATGTGAACAATTCAGCATATAAAATAATTGGCTTATTAAAAATATTTTTGAAATGGTCTTATGATAGGGGAATAAATAAGAATCTGACTTTTCAAAGATTTAAAATCAAAGAGGAGAAAGTTGATATTGTTACTTTAACAAACCAGGAATTAGATAAAATCTCTGATTTAGATTTATCAAGTAATAAAAGATTAGATAAAGCAAGAGATTTATTTCTATTTGGTTGCTTTACCGGTGGTAGATTTTCGGATTTAAGTAAAATTGAATGGGAAGATATTAAAGAAAATACCTGGTATTTAAGAGTTAAGAAAACAAGGGATATATTAGAAATACCATTGTTAGATGAAGCTATTGCATTAATTAATAAATACAAAAATCAGCCAACACCTTTACCAAGAATAAGTAATCAGAAATTGAATGTCTATATAAAAGAGGTTTGTGTTTTGACTGAAATAAATGATCCGGTAAAGCTTACCAGGTATAGGGGAAATGAGCCTCTAGTGTTTGAAGGTCCAAAGAATGAATTTGTTTCTGCGCATACTGCTAGAAGAACCTTTATTACACAGTCTTTATTAAGAGGGATGAAAGCTGAAATCGTTATGAGCATTTCAGGACATAAAAATTTCAAGACATTTAAAAAATACCTTGATATTACCCGAAAAGATAAACAAGAAGAGCTAAGAAAAGCCTGGAATAAACCACAGTTAACAGTTGTTAATTTTGGAGAATAAAATGGATGAAGAAAAACTTAGATTTTATTCTTTGCTATATTTTACATTTTAGGGTTTTATTACAAACATCAGAGACACTTTTAACCTAGCCCTACTTTCACTTCTTGCTTAAATCAGTGGGTTTTTATACGTTAAGTTTGTAATTCTTGGGCATTCTTTCTCTATTTTTGGGTAATGCTTTTAAACATTTTTCACATAATAAATCTTTCCAATGGACGGTAAATCTCTCGATATTCTTTCTGAAAAGTTTAGCAGGTTAAAAGTACTTTTTCCTGAAGCTTTTACAGAAGATAAAATTGATTGGGAAAAACTTAAAGCTTCTCTTGGTGATGATGTTAATTTTGAGAATGAAAGGTACAATCTTAACTGGGCTGGTAAATCAGATGCATTTAGAGTTTTGCAGCAGCGTACTTCTGCAACACTAAGACCGGTTCCCGAAGAATCCTATCCGCTGCCTAAAGATTCCCCTCCCGGGAGGGGTGAAGGGGTGGGTTTAGTTCCTAATGAATCCGAAAATCTTTTTATTGAAGGCGAAAACCTCGAAGTCCTCAAAGTCCTTCAGAAATCCTACTTCGGTAAAATAAAAATGATTTACATAGATCCTCCTTACAACACCGGCAATGACAGCTTTATTTATCCCGATAAATTCTCCGAAAGCAAAGAAGAATACCTTAAACGCATTGGTGATAAAAGTGAAGAAGGTTATTTATTAAAAGAAGGTTTCTTTAGAAGGAACAGTAAAGACAGCGGACACTATCATTCCAACTGGCTCTCAATGATGTATCCACGACTCTATATTGCACGCAACTTATTAAAAAATGATGGAGTTATCTTTGTCTCTATTGATGATAATGAAGTTCATAATCTCAGAATGATTATGAATGAGATTTTTGGAGAAGAGAATTTTTTAACACAGTTAGTTTGGGATTTAGGTAGTGGAACAGCGGCCGGACACTTTACCAGAGCACACGAATATATACTTGCTTTTGCAAAAGAAAAAACAAACTTAAAAAACTTTTCTTATGCTGGCGATATTGATATTATCTCTGAACGTGCAGTAAAAAAAATCTCAAAAGGTAATCCTGCGAGTAGAATTACTTTTCCAGCGGGAATTGATTTCGAAGGTACAGAAGCAAAATTTGATAATCTAATTGGTCGTTCAGAAAAAATTAAAGTTACTGATGGTAAATTAGAATTTAAGAATGGGAAGCTGATAAATGAAGTTACTTTAGAAGCAGGATGGGCAATGCGTGATCAAATTTTAAGTTGGCTTACAGGACAAGAAACTTTTGATAGTAAAGGACAAAAAGTTTTACGTTTTTACTTTAGTAAAAAAGGTGTACTTCAATATGAAAAAGAAAGAGGTTTTATTAATCCACCTTCAGTATTAAGAAAAATTGCCAGTACTAAAAAAGGTACAGATGAAATAGAAGAAATCTTTGGTGCCAGAATTATGGAATTTCCCAAACCATCTGCTTTATTAAAATACCTATATTCTGTTGTTACAAACAATCAAGATATAATTTTAGATTTCTTTGCTGGTTCCGGTACAACAGCCCAAGCTGTTTTAGAATTAAACAAAGAAGACAGCGGCAATAGAAAATTCATTCTCGTCCAGTTACCGGAAAAAACATCAGAGGATTCAGAATCATACAAAGCGAAATATTTTACAATAGCAGATATATGCAAAGACAGAATAAGGAGAGTAATTCAAAAGCTAAGTCAAAAGGCAGACGGCAAAAGAGAGAAAGAAGAAACACAGACGGAACTTAAATTAAGCGAAGGTCATTCCGAACTTGATTCGGAATCTCTTGAGAAGCCGAAACAAGTTCAGCTTGACAATCCTGGTTTCAAAGTCTTCAAACTCTCCCCTTCCAACTTTAAACACTGGCGCAGCGATTTAATTGAAACAGAAGAAGATCTTAATAAAATGATTGACCTCTTTGACACGCAGCTTAAACCCAGTGCACAGGAATTAAATATGCTTTATGAGTTGATGCTGAAATCCGGTTATACGTTAACTGATAAAATAGAAAAGAAAAATGGTTTTTATTTAATAGCAGATAAGCTTGCGGTTGTTCTTAGCGAAATAGATCAAACAATTATTGATGAAATACTAATAAGTAAACCACAAAGCTGCATAATATTGGATAATCTCTTTGCAGATAAGGATCAATTAAAAACAAACACCGCTCTGCAGATGAAGGATGCGGGAGTGGAATTGGTGACGGTGTGAACGAAATTAGAATACTTATAAATTCTGATGAAGCAAGTTTGAATTTCAGGGAGTTTTTTTCTGATCAATTTCTAATTGATGAACGTTCATTAGCAAATATTGGAGTTAATAATTCTGCAGATACTCTAACAGAATATGATGCTATAATGATAAGCCATAGTAAAGAAAAAACTATACCAGAAGAAAGAATTACCCAATTATTAAAGTTCTTAAATGACGAAAAAAAACTCTTCGTTTATATTTTAAATAAATATGTGGAACAGCATCACTATTCTTCTATGGCTCTTTTAAAACGTTTAGTTGAAAGTTTAGGTGGCAATTTTGACCATTTTATTTATAAAAGACCAACTGGAAGTAGATATAATTTAGTCGATGCAGCTAAGAAAAATTTATTTTATAACTATCTTAATAAAGAAAAGCGTGATTGGGTAACTTCATTTCACGATAGAGATTATAATTTTATTATACCTTTGGCTTTAAACCATGATAATGATATAGTGGCATTTTCAGTAGATAACGATATTGTAAAAGCTACCAATATTTTTTTGCCTTGGCTTAAAGAAAGTGAAGTTAGTTTCTGGGAAATAATTATTCGTTTTTTACAAGATAGGAATAAAGATTTTTTAAAAGTTGATCAGTGGGTAAACCAATATAGTTTCTCTCAGTTAGATAAGTTAAATAATTATATACTTGAAAAGCAAAATATTATTTTGGCACATGAAAAAGAAAAATCACAGTTGGAAGAAGAAAAGAAAAAGTATGAAAGAATTAGAAATACACTATTATACCACGACGGAGACTTATTAAAAGATGTTAGTAAAGAAGTATTAAATGAAATAGGCTTAAAAACTGAAGACGGAAAACAAGGAAGAGAAGATTTAGTTTTTGTTTGTGAAGGAGAACATTATTTAATTGAAGTTAAAGGAACGGAAAAATCAGCCAGTAAAACTCATGTACGTCAGTTAACCGGACATTTGACGGAATATAGGGATGAAAATGAAGTTCCTATTAAAGGAATTTTACTTATAAATGCATGGCGAAAGTTACCAATTGAAGAAAGAGGAACAGGAGATAAACCTATTTTTCCAGAGGATATAATGAAGCTGGTAAATTTATCCGAAATTGCTTTGATTACAACTCAGCAGTTATTTGTTATGTATTGTGAACATTTAGAAGAGAAATTTGATCTCAAATCGTTTTTTGAAAAGTTAAAGAAAACAAAAGGTGTTTTTGAGGGGTTTGATGATATAGGTTTATATAAGAAAAAGGAAGTAATAATTAATGCAGAAGAAAATAAAAATAGTTAATTGGTAAGATATAAATGTACATTTCATATTTTGATGAGGCCGGCGACGACGGCTATCCAAAAACTTCTTCTCCAATTTTTGTTTTATCAAGTTTGTATATGGATCACAATGAATGGAAAAATAATTTTGAACTCGTTAAACTTTTCCGCAGAAAATTAAAGGAGGATTACGGGATACCTGTAAAAGAGGAGTTTCATACAAATAATTTTTTAAGAGATAAAGAGCCATATCACGATAAATATGAACCAGATGCAAGGAAAGAAATACTTTTTTTATATTTCAAATTAATATCCTCCCTGAACATAAAAATTATAAACGTAGTAATAGATAAGGGAAGATTTAAGACACCGGGATATCAAATACTGGAGAAAGCTTTAACATATAATGTTCAGCGCATCGAAAATGATCTTTCTGCAATACCCCAGAAGTATTTAATTATAACCGACGAGGGAAGATTAGGCAAGATGAGAAGACAAATAAGAAAAATTCAAAGTATAAATTTTATTCCTTCCAAATTTCATCCATTTGCATATCGCAAGGAGATTGCTAACTTGATTGAAGATCCTCTTTCTAAAGAATCATCGGAATCATATTTTATTCAGTTAATTGATGCTGTTTCTACAGTTGTGTATTTATATTCATTACAAAATCTTTGCAAAACTAAGACACAATGGGCTAACAGAATAAGAAAAGTTCTAGTTTATGGTGATGAGATAAAACTATTAAAGATAATTGAGAATAATCTGAATTTAAAGGCCAGCCGTGGTCGCTTTGGGATTGTATGTTATCCAAAATAAAAACCCCTGAAAGAAAAATCCTCCAGGGGTTATTAAATCAATCCACCACCTACAACCTATTCAGGCTTTCAGTGGTTCACTGCAAATATAGTGAATATTATTTATATAAAACATAGTATAATACGATACATTGTATAATACGTAATATTAAATAATATGATATACTGTACAATATTATATATAAAACGTTTATTTCATTATTTAGGAAAAAATGAAACTCCATTTTGATTCTAATCAACAATATCAGCTTGATGCGATTGATTCTGTAACAAAACTATTTGAAGGGCAGCCATTAAACAAAAGTGAGTTTGAGCTTTCGGGCAATGGCAGTTTAAGTTTTTCGGAACTTGGGTTTGGAAATAATATATATATAACAGAAACTGATCTCCTTAAAAATCTTCAGCAGGTACAGCAGGAAAATGAATTAACCCCATCTGAACAATTAGAGAAATTTTCTTTTAAAGAATTTGATGAGACGGGGAATGAAAAAGTTATAAGTACTCTCTTCCCCAATTTCACTGTTGAAATGGAAACAGGAACCGGTAAAACTTATGTTTACTTGAGAACAATTTATGAGCTAAATAAGCTTTACGGATTTTCAAAGTTTGTTATTGTAGTTCCCAGCATTGCAATCCGTGAGGGAGTATTAAAAAGTCTCCAGATAACGGAAGAACATTTGCAAAACCTTTACAACCGCACTCCTGTTAATTATTTTGTTTATGACAGCAGAAGACTTCCCCAGCTTAAAAGCTTTGCAACAAGCAATGCTATCCAGATTCTTATTATCAACATAGATTCTTTTACAAAAGATACCAACATCATTAACCAGGATAGAGATTCAACACAGGGCAAACGCCCTATTGAATATATACAGGCAACAAAGCCTATTGTAATTCTTGATGAACCTCAGAATATGGAAACCGATATACGCAAAAAAGGAATTGCGAATCTCAATCCCTTCTTTGTGCTAAGATATTCTGCAACTCATAAAAATATTTATAACCTTATCTATAAGCTCGATCCTGTTAAAGCTTATGATCTTGGTCTTGTAAAGCAGATTGAAGTGGATTCAGTCTATTCCGAAAATGATTTTAATGATGCATTTATAGAACTTGAAAATGTTATTTCAGCAAGAACAAAAGTTACGGCAAAAATAAAAATTGATGTTAACACTGATGGAGGAGTTAAACGTAAATCAGTTAAAGTGGATTCAAAGAATTATGATCTCTATAAACTTTCCGGCAGCAGAGAACAGTATAAAGATTTATATGTAACAGGAACCAACTTTGAAGAAAAGCTTATTGAGCTTTCAAACGGGAAAATAATCCGCATAGGTGAAACACAGGGAGATTTCAAAGATGAAATAATGAAAGTCCAGGTTCAGAAAGCGGTAGAAGAACATTTTATAAAAGAGAAACAGCTTAAAGAAAAAGGAATAAAAGTTCTTTCTCTTTTCTTTATTGACAGAGTTGCTAATTACCGCAGCTATGATGAACAGAGTAATATTGTTAAAGGTAAATTTGCAGAATGGTTTGAACAGGCTTTTGAGAATTGTCAGGCTAAATATCCTAATGTAATAAGTTACGATAAAGAAAAAGTTCACAACGGTTATTTTGCACAGGATAGTAAAGGACATTTTAAAGATTCAAAATCGGGTGAATCAAAAGATGATGATGATACGTATCAGCTTATTATGAGAGACAAAGAACGTCTGCTTAGTGCAGAAGAACCTTTGCAGTTTATCTTCAGTCATTCCGCTTTGAGAGAAGGCTGGGATAATACCAATGTTTTCCAGATTTGCACTTTAAATGAAACCACATCTATAATGAAAAAACGTCAGGAAATCGGGAGAGGTTTAAGGCTGTGTGTTAATGAACATGGTTATCGTGTATTCGATAAAAATATTAATCGTTTAACTGTTATTGCCAATGAAAGCTATGAAGATTTCGCTAAGAAACTTCAAAAAGAAATTGAGGAAGATTGCGGAGTTGAATTCACTGGTAGAATAAGAGATAAGAGAAAAAGAGTTTCAATTAAACTTCGCAAAGGATTCGAAGCCGATCCATATTTTCTTGAACTTTGGGAAAAAATAAAACACAGAACTAAATACCGGGTTAATTATTCAACGGATGAATTAATAAAATCTGCAGCTAAAGCAATTAAAGAAATGCCGGAAGTAACACAACCTCTTATCCGTACAATTAAAACAGGAATGAACCTTGTTAAAGAAGGTGTTGAAGGTTACCAGATAAATTTCGGCGTTCACCGAATAACTGATTACAAATCAGATGTTCCCGATATAGCAGGTTATATTCAGAGCAGAACCGAACTAACAAGAACAACAATAATAAAAATTCTTAGAGAATCAGGCAGGTTAACTGATGTTTTAAAAAATCCTCAGTTATTCCTGGATATGGCAGTAAAACAAATCAGAGATGTATTAACAGAACTGATGGTTGAAGGAATTAAATATGAAAAGATAGGTGACACAGAATATTATCAAATGGAACTCTTCGCAGAAAAAGAATTGGATGGATATAAAGATTATCTTTATAAAGTTAAGAATGAAGATAAGACTCTTTATAATTATATTCCTTTTGATTCAGAAGTAGAATTAAAATTTGCCCAGCAATGCGAAACAAATGAAAGGGTCGAATTTTATATTAAACTCCCGGGTTGGTTTGTAATCAACACTCCAATCGGTACATACAATCCAGACTGGGCATTAATATTTAATAACGATAAACGAATTTACTTTGTTGCTGAAACCAAATTCTCATTAGATCCGAAGCAGCGTTACTCACACGAAAACTATAAGATCAAATGCGGCACTGCTCATTTCAAAGAATTTGATGGAGTTGTATATCAGACCGCTAAAGAATTGAAGGATTTAAGAATTTAACACAATCAAACTCTGGGTAAATGCAGATCTCTCAAAAATCAAATTAGAAAAAGGTTTCACAAAAGATGTAACAAACATCGGTCACCACGGCATCGGCAACTTAGAAATCCGCATCAACAATAACGACGACATCGAAAAATCCAAACCCCACATCCTCAAAAGCTATGAACTAAGTTGATGAATAGATATACGTAATTATACGTAGTTTATAAATTTAAATTCAGTATATGTACGTATTGATAATAGACTTTTAAATACATAGGTTAATTTCAATTCTTTTCCTGAGCTTCCTTCTTAAGTGGTTACTTTTTTAAATAAACCAGCGGGACGGTTTATTCCGTCTCTTTTATCCTCGCTCTCCCTGGTAAAATTTTAATTTCTCTTTTAATTGGAGGTAAAAATTGAAATATGAACAAGAAATACTTGTCAAAATTCTCCAACAAATTGCAGACAAGAATAATTCCATCCCCGTCTATATTACTATTGCAGGTATCAAATATGACCCGGTGATTTTTGACCATGTAAAATTCCTTTATGATGAGGGTTGTTTTACTGCTAATATTATTCGGTCAGAAGATAATGAAATAGCACAAATACTACCCAAGGTTCTGCTTCGTAATGGTCACCGATATTTGAAAGAACTTCTTACTAAGAAAGAGAAAATATAATTTTTTACTCTGTTAGCATATTCATTTCCTTTAAACGAGTAACGATTTTTTGAAAATCATCTGCGGGATTGAGTTTCTCTTTTTTGCATATTTTTTTCATTGTCTTATATGTTCGCTGGTATCTCTCTATTTTGAATAATTCCAAAAAAACTACAATATTGTGCATTCCATTTTTTATTGCCATTCTGCATTCCGCTTATTCGGTATAAAGAATCTCTCCCCTTTTCTTTTCCCACCTCAAATAAATTCTGCTTTTTTCTACACACTTAAAAAGAATTACGTCAAAAATTTTTGTGCAATGAAGAGTAAAAGATAAATGCTGTGTTCAAAATTAAAGAAGTGTATTCATTTATCTTAGTGGAAATTGATGGTTTTATTGATAATAAACTTCCGGTAATATCTGATTATGCTTTAAAAATACTCAAAGATATACCCAAAGTAGATTCAAATTAAATTTTGTTTGTATTATCCTTCAACTTATACCCACTCAATAATTCTTGTGCATTCATTCCTTGTTCACTTTTCGTGAACAAACCAAAATAATGAACATATATCTTCAAAATTTTCCTATAATCAAATCAATCGTTTGCTTTCTAAATGACCTAACTAAATTCTTTATTTTTCCGCACCTTAAAAGAAATTCGTTAAAAAATTATCCGGAGTGTAAAGTTAAAAGAGAAATGCTTAAATTCATTTATCTTAGTGGAACGAAGGATAATTTTAGAATTTCTTTTTCAGTGCATGTTTCTTTTGTTACTTTTCTTACGTCAAGAAAAGTAGATACAAACCTCGTCATCTCTTCATAAAAAAGAACCCAAACTAAAAATTACTCCTAAAGGAAAGGTTAAATCCCGTAATAAATTCGTAGAAGAATTTTACGTAAGCTGTAGCGACGAGCTCAAAGACATCTTCGTAGAACTAAAACAATTTATAGAAAATCTTGGTGATGGAATCCAGTTCAAAAAATTCGAACGCTACTTCGCATTCAAAAAAATCAAAACCTTCGCTTCTATGAAATTCCAGCCCAGAACAAACACAATTGTATTATTGGTAAACGCAGATCTCTCAAAAATCAAATTAGAAAAAGGCTTCACAAAAGACGTCTCAAACATCGGTCACCACGGCATCGGCAACTTAGAAATCCGTATCAACAATAACGACGACCTCGAAAAATCCAAACCTACATCCTCAAATCCTATGAACTCAGTTAAGGGGTACTAATCAATGACACTTAATAAACTACCTTACAAAAACTTACAATCATTAATTGGGATACATCTTTCAAGGAAAGAATTTTCTGAAACAGAAATACTGGTTAAGAATTTATTTGTAGTTAAAATAAGAGGCTATTTGACAAAAGAGGAATTGCGAATTATTTGTCGATGGAAATCACCAAGAGCGATATGGTTAATTGAAAAAAATTCACCTCAAAGGATAGAAGCTATTTCACAAAGAGCTTTTGAAACAAAGAGCGAAAGGAATAAAATTAAATTACTAACAAGTTTACAGGGTGTTAGTATTCCAATGGCTTCCGCAATTCTTATGTTAATTAATCCAAAGAGATATGGTGTTATTGATATAAGAGTATGGCAATTACTTTACGCAATGAAATCCGTAACAAAAAAAGCCAGAGGCGTCGGTTTTAGTTTCAAGAATTGGTTCCAGTTCCTTATGATAATTAGATTCTACTCAAAAAAATATTATGTTAAGGCAAGAGATATAGAGAGGACTCTGTTTAATGTTCACCGATTATACCAAAAAGATAATTTATATATATAACCAAGACATTGACAAAGTTTATGCAATTCCCTCGAAGAAAAACTAAATAAAAAAGAAGTAGGAACGAAATAGAAGGAATAATAACATAAAGAATGTAAAAATTCATACTAATTAAAACTATCGTATGCAGATATTCCTAATAATTATTTTTTATTTTTTAATTAACACCAATATAAGATCACAAACATATGTTTATGTTGGAATAGATGTGATTCATATATCTGATGTTGATGTCAAAAACCAAACCTTCTATGCTGAATTTTATTTAAATATGAAATGGCAAGGAAAACAAACAGCCACAAACTTTGAATTTTTTGATTCAAAGGAAATAACTAAACACTTTTATGAGGAATGGACTGAAAGGGATACAAATTGGTTGAACTGAAGAAAATTGGTCCCTATATAAATTTCACAAAGGGAAAAGCTCCTTCAATTACTTTTGAAAAATATGAAGAAGGTTTAAAACCTTACTTATCTCCAGAATATCTTCGTAGTCTTTCGAATCCTTTATACGTTTCTCCAAATGGCAAATTAGTTAAAGTTTATGATGGAGAAATAATTGTACTATGGGATGGTTCACAATGAAGTCACCCTAAAATTCACCTATAGTTGTCTCCCTTTTTTTATATCTATGTGTCCAATTCTTTCGATTTGTCGCAAAGAAGTTCACCATCTATCACCGTCTCTGGTTGCTTCTCTTAACCTGTTAATCATTTAGAGAGTTTATCAATAATTGCAGCAAGCTTAAAATCTTTTTCAGTTACACCACCTTCATTATGAGTAGAGATGGTAATTTTAACTTTATTCCAGGAGTGAAGAAAAATATCCGGATGGTGGTTCATCTTTTCAGCCTCATCCCCAACTTTGTTTACAAAGCTGAGAGCTTCCTTAAAATCTTTAAATTGATTATCGCTGTGAATCTGGTTGTTATCTAAACTCCAGTTATCAACCTTCTTCAGCTTATTCATTATTTCGTTCGAGCTAAGTAATGCCATTTTAATCTCCGTTTTTATTTACAATTCATTCAAATTTAAACAAAAAAACGTCCCGAAAAGTGAGGACGCTTCCTTATTACAGTTTGTTAGATATTTAAGGAACCCTTCGGTAGAATCATTTTCCTCCTCATAATTTTCAGTGGAAAATTATAAGAGTTTTGAAGCTGTGTAGGTGAAAAGAAATTCCTATGCGGCCTAGCTGAAAGTATACGGCCTAAACAACCCTCTTGGGAATAGGAATTCATTACAACTCTATGATATTTAAATCACAGTAAAAATCATCAGAATATTTTCTTATTATTAATCCTATTAATTTATTTCAGGATAACAAAGTTAAAAAGCCGCTTGATTGTCTTATGAATTCTCAATGTCATTCAGTTTTCACACGTCTTATTCCTTGAGGAAAGTGAGCAGATCTGCATTGAGCTGGTTTTTGCTCGTGTCGCCCAGACTGTGTGTCCCGCCCGGATAGATATTCAACTTAGCATTCTTGATAAGTTTAGAAGAAAGCATTGCAGATGCCCCGATCGGCACAATCTGATCGTCATCACCATGAATGATCAAAGTAGGCACATCGAATTTTTTCAAATCCTCAGTGAAGTCAGTTTCCGAAAATGCCTTGATGCAGTCATACCCATTTTTGTGCCCACACATCATTCCCTGCATCCACCACGAATTGATAAGTCCCTGGGAAATCTTGGCACCGGGCCGGTTGAAGCCAAAGAATGGACCGCTTGCTACATTCAAAAAAAACTGTGAGCGGTCAGCCAAATATGCCGCACGAAAGCCATCGAACACCTCCATCGGCAGCCCGCCGGGATTGGCTGGTGTCTTAAGCATCAGCGGCGGAACTGCACCCATCAGAACAGCCTTGGCAATGCGCTTAGTGCCGTGACGTCCGATGTAGCGGGCAACTTCACCACCGCCAGTAGAATGGCCGATCATCGTGACCCCTTGCAGACCGAGGGTAGTGAAGAGTTCCTGTAAGTCATCGGCATAGGTATCCATGTCGTTGCCATTCCAAGGTTGACTTGACCGGCCATGGCCGCGACGATCGTGACCAATGCAGCGGTAGCCGTTCGAGGCGAGAAAAAACATTTGCGATTCCCAGGCGTCTGAGCTTAACGGCCAGCCGTGGCTAAATACGACGGGCTGACCTGATCCCCAATCCTTGTAGTAGATTTGGGTGCCGTCTTTTGTAGTGATATAATTCATCTGATTCCCTCCTTGGTTAGTGAAAGTTTGAATGATCAGGGTGGTGCATATGTAGTGTATCCTTTTACTTTCACTCTCCTTTTTGATTAGTAAATTATGATTAAATGGAAAGAGTCTCTACTTGCAGTTAAATTTAATTAAATGAAGTTTAAGCTTTCAATCAGTTTCTTTGATGGAATAAAATGATTTTGAAGCTTGAATATCTTTAACATTCAGACTAATCGAAAAAGTACCTAAATTCATATTTTCTCATTTTGATTAATTGTTAAAAAATAACTATTGTAAATATATTCCTTTTAACTGATAATTTCATACAACTATTGTAATAACGTATTCTATTAATTTTATTGCGTATAACTTACCAAATTCCGGGAGATAGACGCAATACTATTCTAACTTATAGAATTTTAATATTGATATTACAACCAATTCCTGTTTTTATTTTTGAAATAACCTTTTAAGATTTGACTCTGATCATCCAGTTTCATACAATTAAATATAACATCATCAATAGAGTAAATTATAATGAAATATTTCAAGAAAGAATTAGGTGATAATAAAGAAAAATTATGGGCAGCCGTCCTGAAGATCTTCCAGGATAAAAAAATAAAGCCTAAACGCTTCTCAAATTTTATTATTGAGAAAGCAAAAAGTGAATTGAACAATTCTTAAACTATGTGTAGTAATATAGGCACATCCCAGGTTCTCCCCTCAATCCCAAATTTTCTAATTCAATTTCTAAACCTTTAAAATTTCTTGTTCGCAGTCTTCAGTAGTCAGTAAAAAGGGTCGAAAACACAACTTTCCCAAAAGATGGTGAAAAAGGCTTCTTTGTGTCTAAGTGAATAAGGTCTAACTATTGTTTCAATTTTGATGACTGATAGAAATATGGAAGATGTGAATAAAGAACAAAAATATATTTACCGCCGAAAAGTATGAAAGCCAGGCTTCATAACTACTATGTGATATTCTCCACTAAATTTTATTTTCCTGATTTTTATTTTTATAATTGAGAATATCAACAATTTAATATTAAGGAGGATGCAATGGATAAGCTCGAAATAAAAGGTACCTGGAATGAGATAAAAGGGAAGATAAAACAGCAATGGGGCCAATTAACTGATGATGATCTGAAATACGAGGAAGGGAGAGAAGATGAACTGCTGGGAAAAATTCAGAAAAGAACTGGAAAAACCAGGGAAGAAATAGTTAATTATATAAATAAGCTTCATTTCTAAGAAAAGTTATATTCATTAACAAGCATTCCGATTTATTCGGGATGCTTATTTTATAAGAAGAGGTTTCTTGGTTTCTACACAACCAACTTTAAGCCAGTAGTGCAGATTAAATGGAAGACTTAGTAAAAGGTAGGATAGTAAAAGTTCATAAATGGGATAAGAAGGATCCGGCTGAGAGGGATGTCAGAAGGATTAAAAACGTTAACGAGTCTGGCATCTGACCGGATATTTTTTAATGACTGTCTTTTTTAAAGGTTTTCCAAAAAGTACTAACTCCTGTTGCAACAGAGGAGAGGTTTTTAATCAGTCCTGAAACAGAACCTTCAAAACCTCCCCGAATTTTTTCTTCTGCTTCTAAAATTTTATCTACCCTGTCTTTTACATCATTAACAATGTTTTTTACTGTCTCTACAGGTTCTTTAAGTTGATCTGCAATCCTGTGTAATTTTTCACTTAGTTGTGTTGCAGAATTAATCAATGGCTTAAGTTCATCGGAAAGCGTTTTAACTTCTGATTTTAAATCTTCAAATGAGGCAGTTATTTTTTTTAAATAAATTATAAGTGCAACACATAAACAGGTTGCCGCAGCAAGCAAAATAATTGCAAAGACAGTTAATATATCATCCATAATGATTTATGAATTCTTGGATTCTTTGTAAGCATCTACTCCTGCTTTAAAAGCAGTCTTAAGCTCATCTGTTTCATCTGTAATTGTTTTTTTACCGGTTTGTACAACATTAGAAGCTTTTGCTTCATTAAAGATTTTTTTGGCATCTTTAAGCAGTTCATCCGATTTGGCTTTTGCATCAGAGATCAATTTCTCAGATCTTTTTTTCCCCTCATTTATAAGGTCTTTGGCTTTTGTTCTGGCATCGGTAGTATATTTTTCAGCCTCATCTAAGTATTCATCAGATTTGTTCTTAATATCTTGACTTAATTTCCTCCATGATTTTGGAGCAAAAAATCCTACTAAAGCTCCTATTGTACTTCCTATTAAAAGACCGATAAGTAAAACTTTGCCCTGGTTATTTTCCCTAGCCATATTATTTATTCTCCTTTCAATGTTAATATTGTTCACTTTGAATATAGCAACACACCTCACGAATATCAAGGAAATAGCATATGGAAGAGGCATTATAAAGTTTTTTATGTAAATGTGTTGTGATTGCTTTATAGCGTTACCACTCAGCCGGAATAACTCCTAAGCTTTGATTTGCTGAATCTATCATCAAGATTTTCTTTAATTTAGCTGCTCTTCATAAAAGTGGAGGCAAAGAATCTTTATTATCACTTTGCTAGCTCTATTACTTAATTAAAAAGTATTAAGAATCACATAAAAAGCTATCGGACATTGTTAAGTTTATCCTAAGATGTAATTATTAATTAAAACATTTAGGAGGTTACAGTGGCAGATCCAAATGAAAGGAAACATAAAGAGGAAGAAGAACAAAAACGGAAACGTGAGGAAGAAGAACAAAGATCAAAAAGGAAACGTGAGGAAGAAGAAAAGATCGACCGGGAAAAAAACAAAAAATCTCAAGTAAGGTGACCCCAGTATTCCGTTTTTGAATTTTCCCAAAGCTGCAAAGTTGCAGGAAACATTGGATGAAGAATCTGCAGCAAATGAAAAATTAAATGAATTAGCATTTAATAATATAAATGTTGAAGCTGCTGAAGGGGTAGAGAAAGAGAAGAAGATTAGGTTAATTTTAAATCATTTCTTTTAATAATAAGGCGGAGAAAAACTAAAGTAATATTTATTTTATTATAAATTCTTCTGGTTTTTTTCCGCCGACCATTTGTCAATGATTTTGTATATAATATTACTTATGTTACAATATTTATAATATAATTGATTTATTAGAAATAGCTTGCAGCTAATATTTTAAAAGGAGGTAATTATGTTGTGGACAATATGTGTAATCTTGTTAGTGCTATGGTTACTTGGGTTGCTTAGCTCTTATACTTTAGGAGGTTTCATTCATATACTGCTTGTTATTGCAGTGATAGTAGTGATAATAAGACTCGTACAAGGCAGAAAACCACTATAAGTTTAATTTGAAATTTATGATAGTTTCTTATGCATTTGAAGGTTTATATAAGCTGTAGATAAGTTCCTATGAAAAACAATCAGAAAAGTTTTTTATTTCTCCAATAAACAGGGGTGTGAAGATTTTATTTTGTAAAAAATTGACAAGAACAAATTAAAGATGGAAGAGTTTATACTATGATCAGGACTATTTTTTATAAAAAGGAAAAATGACAGAAAACTCGGAACCTTTACCTAAATCACTTTTAACCTGGATAGATCCACTAAGTAATTCAACAAATTTCTTTGTGATAGTTAAACCAATACCCGGACCTTCAAAGTTTCTTGTCAAACCCTCACTTACCTGACGGAACGGTTCAAAAATGATTTTATTATTATCGTGTGATATACCTATTCCTGTATCACTTACAGAAATTTTTATGTTAAGGGAATCAGGAGATTCAATTTTGATTGTAAAGCCACCACTTACTGTATACTTTACCGCATTTTTTATAAGATTATTAAATATTGTAAAAAGAAAATGCTTATCGCTACTTATAAAAATTTCAGAATAATTTTGATGAAAATTTAAGTAAAGATTTTTTGAAACTGCTGCTGGTTTATTCAACATAACAATTTCATTAAGTACTTCAATAATATTAACAGGTTGGTGATTTATATTGTATTTACTTGATTCAATACGGGATAATTCTAAAATAGAATTAAGAGTTTCTGCAAGCCTTTTACTGCCAGAGATAACAGCCTGAACCAAGTCCAAATTAGGAGAATCTTTTAGTTCATCTTCAAGAAGTTGAACACCTCCTAATAAACCGTTAAGGGAGTAAGAAGTTCGTGGCTCATATTTGCAAGAAAGATGGATTTAAGTTTATCAGCCTCTTCAGCTTTTTCTTTGGCTTTTACCAATTCTATTTCAGCTAATTTTAATTCAGTTATATCCTGTACATTTCCTTCGAAATAAATAGTTTCTCCATTTTTATCTTTAATAGCTCTAGCGTTTTCCAGGATGTAAATAATAGAATCGTCTTTTCTCGTCCACATAAATTCAAAATTTTTAACTTCACCAAACTCATTCATTAAAGCAATAAATTTACTTCTTGGAGACTCAAGTGCGAATCCTTCTTTATCAAGTTCTCTGTTAGTAAGCTCTTCAAGAGAGGAATAACCAAGCATTTTTATTAATGCTGGATTTGCATTTAATACTCTTCCTTCAGGCGTAGTTCTGTAAATACCAACAAGAGCATTTTCAAAAAGATTTCTATATTCTTTTTCCTTTTCCTGTAGTTTATCCCGCACTTTGATGCGGGACTAAGAAAAGTAAATGAATATTACTTGCCCCTTACCAATCAATCTCTCACAAGAAATATTTTACTTCCGATAAGGATATGATAAATCCTTGGGGTGGAATAGAATCAATGCTAACTCACAGTATAGCTGAAGAATTTCAAATTCCCTGCGCACACTCTCCAATGATGGCGTCAAGAGAAATTATGGAAATGGAAGTTGGAATAGTTGACCCGAGAAAAGCTCCAGAAACTTCTTCAATGACATACTTGCATTGTATCTTAAAAGGATTGCATAAAAGTCCAAAGATAGTTCCTTATAATAAAGGATTAAATGTCGAAGATATTTCCTGTTTAATAATTCCAAATAAATGTATCGGATTGCCAACTTTAGCTGCAATTGAACATGGAATTCCGGTTATTGCCGTTGAAGAAAATGACAATTCTATGCGTAATAATCTCGAAACTTTACCATTTAAGAAAGATCAATTATTTATTGTAAAGAATTATCTGGAAGCTGTTGGTGTAATGCATTTACTTAAATCGGGTGTTTCGGGAGAATCAGTAAGGCGACCTCTTCCCTACACAAATGTTCTTGAGAAGAATAAAGAACAAATAAAAGAATTAAATGCCTCTAAGAGGGACTTATAATTTTGAAGTTAATAATTCAGGAGATATTCTTTATTCAAAGAATAATGTAGAATTACTTCGCAAACTCTGGTTAGATAGAGCGTTAATAAATTCAGACGAATTAGGTCCGGGTGATCCAGGAGATTTTGATTTTGGTGCCTGGCATATTGCATGTCATTTAGTGGCTGCCTGTGGAGTTCGTAAATCCAATAATGAAAATTTGATATGGCTTGAAATATCTTATAACCCTGTCACTAAATTATATGAACCCACTTTAACCATTCGAG
>CAZEWJ010000030.1:0-48374 GCA_964515875.1 uncultured Ignavibacteriaceae bacterium
CTTTAGTAAAGAGGGACAGATTTTAGAGAAGCTAAAATCAGGGAGATTTGTTTGGGGTTACATGTGTAATTTTGTGTTCAACATTTTGAATCCCTCTGTTTTCGACTGCGTCGAAACTGTCTCCCTTTGCTAAAGGGAGATTTTTTTTAGGATTCGGATCAATCCAATCCCACTTTTGCTTTTAAATAGAACACGCTGTAAATAAGAGTTGCCAATACAAAGAAAGCCCCGGTTAAAAAAGGAAATGAATGCCCGAAGAACTGGAATGAAAATCCGCCCCAAAGTGGACCCAGTACTCTTGCTAATGCTGATGCAGATTGGTTAATACCAAGTATAGCTCCCTGCTCATTATCCGGAGTAACTTTAGACAATAAACTTAGAGATGTTGGAATAAGCAAACCCGTTCCCAAAGTAAACACCGCTGAAACAACACCAAGCATTGTATAACCTGAACTGTTAGGCATCAGCAGCATTGATATAAAAAGTAAGAAAGCTCCAAAAGAAATAATTGTAACATCTTTAAAACGTTTGCTAAGAATATGTATCAATCCTGTCTGAGAAAAAGCAGAAAAGAATCCCATTATACCAAAGAGAATTCCAATCTGCATATCGCTTAAATAGTAATCCTTATATCCTAATAAAGAAAATGTTCCAAAAATATTAGACATTGAAAATGTAATAATGAAGAAAACAATAATTACAATCCCGATTGCCGGCCTTCTTAAAACTTCAGCAAAAGCTTTAAAATTAAGAAAAGAAGGTGTACGTTTTTCAGATTTTTCTTTTAAACTTTCCGGAAGAAGAAACCAGGTTACAAGGAATGCAATAAAAGAAAAAGATGCGCCGGTATATCCAATAACCTCAATCCCATACTTGGAAAGAAAGCCTCCTATTAAAGGACCAAAAACAAAACCTAAAGCGAAAGCAGCACCAATAACACCCATCCCTTTTGATCTGTTCTCTTTTGTTGTAATGTCTGCAATATAAGCTTGTGCAACAGAAATGCTGCTTCCACCAAGTCCTGCAATTATTCTTGAAATAAATAAAATCAGGTATGAACCTGCAAAAGAAAATATCAGGTAACTTAAGCTTGAAAGAAGAAGACAAATAACAATTATTGGCTTTCTGCCTTTCCTGTCTGAAACGGAACCAAATAAAGGATTGAAGATGAACTGTACAAAAGAAAATATTGCAACAAGAAGGCCTATTTGAAAATCGGAGGCTTGAAAATCTCTTACTGCAATTGTAGGAAGTATTGGAATTAATATTCCGAATCCTATTAGATCTATGAAAACTGTAAGGAAGATTAATAATAAAGAGGATTTATTTTTCAACTCAACTTTTCCAATTCCATAATTACTGCATCTGCAAACTGATCTGTACTTACATAATTTTGCGGATTGATATCTCTTGTTACTTTTTTCCCTTCGGAAATTACTTTGGCAATTGATTTCTCAAGATTCATAGAAGCTTTTAATTCACCAATATGCTCCAGCATCATAACTGAAGCGAGCATTATAGCAGCAGGGTTTGCAAGATTTTGTCCTGCAATATCAGGTGCCGAACCATGCACAGCTTCAAAAAGAGCAACGCCATCACCAATATTTGCACCGGGAGCCATTCCTAAACCGCCAACAAGTCCCGAAGCGAGATCGGAAAGAATATCACCAAAAAGATTTGTTGTAACTATGCAATCAAACTGGTATGGATTCATAACCATCTGCATTGCCATGTTATCAACTATTTTATGATCAAACTTTACTTCGGGAAATTCTTTTGCGACTTCTTCACCAACATCAAGAAATAAACCTCCTGTGAACTTCAGAATGTTTGCTTTGTGGACAAGGGTTAATTTTTTCCTTCCATGTTTTTTAGCATACTCAAAAGCAAAACGGATTATTCTTTCAGATCCTCTCTTTGTTATTATTCCAATAGTTTCAGCAGCAGTGCGGCTTGAATCAATGTAATGCTCAATACCGGAATAAAATTCTTCAAGGTTTTCTCTGAAGATTATTAAATCTAAATGATCGAAGTATAAACTTTTTATCCCTTTATAAGTTTTTGCAGGCCGCTGATTAACATAAAGTTCAAACTCTTTCCTTAACGCAACATTAACCGATCTGAATCCTTTTCCGATAGGTGTGGTAAGTGGTCCTTTTAAAGCAACCTTATTTTTATCAATTGAAACAATAACTTCCTGCGGAAGCGGATCATGGTATTTTTCCAATGCAGTTTGTCCGGCTATAGTAACGTCCCAATCTATTTTCACTCCTGAATGCTCAAGCACTTTTACAGTTGCTTTAGTAATCTCAGGTCCAATACCATCTCCCGGAATAAGTGTAATTCTATAAGACAAAACTTCTCCTTAAGTAAATATTTATGAAAAATGTTTACAAATATAAAAAGTTTTGAAGTAAGGATTTTATTTTAAGATGGAAGATGAAAAATATTCTAACATAAAATGAAGATTCGATAAAATTTCATTGGGGAAAAAAATGAATCATAAAAATTATTCAAATGGAAAAGAAATTTCTCTTAACTCAGAGGGCCATTCAAATTTGACAAAATCAAATCCTCTCGGTTTTATATCTTTTATAAGAAAAGGTTTTTCTTTATACAAATTTATTTTATCTGTGTATTTCTTCAGAATTTCATTCGTATCATCAAAAGACTGTTTCATATTTCTTAAATCAGAATCAGTTAGATATTTATCAATTGAACTTTTATGATTTTCCAAACCTCCGAGGTTTTGAAAACCTCGGAGGTTTTTTAGTTGCAGTAAAGGAAGAATTACATATTCACTTCCTTTATCAGTTTCTCCTTTATAAACCCAGGTTGGTATGTAAGAAACATCTGAGATATAAATTCCTGTGCTCCTCAAATTCTTTGTAATTTCAATGTTAAGAATTACACCCGCATCAGAATAACGCCATCTCTGATTTGAAAAGAAATTGCCAAGTGAATACGCCACAAAACCTGTATCCAATCTTCCATCTTTTGTTTTATAAAACTGAGCCGGCTGCAGAACGTGTGGATGTCCGCCAATAATTATATCCGCTCCATAAGAAATAGTTTTTAATACAACATCTTTTTGATAACCAGTTGGTTCTCTTTTATATTCTTCTCCAAAATGATAGTGAACAAGAATTACATCTGCTCCAAGCTTTCTTGCTTTTGCTATATCTGATTTTATCAGATCAAAATCTATAAGGTTTATAAGATAGGATTTCCCCTTGGGAACAGGAATTCCATTTGTTCCATAAGTATATGCAAGGAAAGCAATTTTTATTCCTTTAATGTCAATAACTCTTATTAAATCTCTATCCTCTTTAGAAATGAAAGCACCATTATACAGAAGACCATTTTTCTTAATCTGTTCAATTGTTCTTAATAGTCCTGCTTCACCTCTATCCAGAGAATGATTATTTGAAGTTGTTAAAAGATGAAAGCCTGCATTGTAAAGTGCCGGAATATATTCATCCGGAGTGTTAAAGAAGGGATAGCCTGAATAACCTTCGCTCTTCCCTGCTGTAACAGTTTCAAGGTTTCCAAAAACAAAATCAGATTCATTAAAATATTTTTTTACTTCCCTGTAAACAGGATTAAAATCAAAACTGTCTGCACCAACTCTTGCATAATTATACTGAATCGAATGACACATTAAATCTCCAACAACTGAGATTCTTATTATGACGGTTGAATCTTTTTTTATTGGCTCAGCATTCGTTGAACTGAATAATAGGATTATAAAACAAATGATATAGAAATTGTCATGCTGTCCCGATTTTATCGGGATCAGCATCTTGGTCTTTAATAGTGAAAAGATTCCGAAACAAGTTCGGAATGACAAATGTGACATTATAGAAATTATTTTATTGAATTGCAGAAAAGATGTGTTTAAATAAATTCTTTTGCAAGAGTGTAGAGCGACATTAATGTCGCTCTACAAAGAATAAAGATGGGTTATTATTGGCTGTGTTTTAATCCAATCTTTAAAAGAAAAACAGATATTAGGAAATTAACCTTTCTGTTTTTCAGCTTTTCTGCTTGACTTTACATCCTGCACATCTTTACGGATTTCCTGAGCAAGCTTTCTTAAATCACTTAAGCCTTTCCTTACTCTTGTTCCTGCAGCAGCCTGTCCTCTATCATAGAACTTCTGGAAATCTGTTTCCAATTCTTTGACTGCATTTACTAAATCCTGGTATTTGTTCATAGATCCTCCTTATTGTTTGGTTGTGAAAAAGTTAATTAGAATCTGCCTATGTCAATTTACCTCAGCAGACTAGTCTACCTATGTTTGGACTTCGGCAGACAGGTTCTCCAGTACTATCTCAGCAATATCTTTTACAGAAACTTCTTCTGTTTTTTCAAAATGCTTTACTCCGTCATTAAGCATTGTCATACAAAAAGGACAGGCAGATGCAATTGTATCCGCTCCGGTTGCTAAAGCTTCTCTTGTTCTCTCAACATTAATTCTACCACCTTCCTCATCTTCAAGAAACATTCTGCCACCGCCCGCACCGCAGCAGAATCCTTTGCTTCGGCTTCTTTCCATCTCGGTTAATTCCAGTCCTGAAATACTCTTCAAAGAATTCCTGGGTGAATCATATACATCATTATATCTTCCTAAATAACAGGAGTCGTGGTAGGTCGCTTTTATTTCAGCACCATTATCTTTTAATTCTATTTTTCCTTCGTCAATCAATTCATTTATAAACTGAGAATGATGTTTTACTTTATAATCTCCACCAAACTGCTTGTATTCTCTTCCGAGTGAATGAAAACAATGCGGACAAGCTGTGACAATATTTTTTACTTCATAACCGTTAAGAGTTTCAACATTTTCTTTTATCATCATCTGAGCAACATATTCGTTACCCAATCTTCTTGCAGTATCCCCATTACATTTTTCTTCAGTTCCGAGAATTCTGAAATTAACTCCTGCTTTCTGCATTAAAGTAGCAAATGATCTTGATACATTTTTATATCTGTTATCATAAGAACCTGCACAGCCAACCCAGAAAAGAAGATCGCAATCAGAATCTTCTGCCATAGTTTTAATGTTAAGTCCTTTTGCCCAGTTTGCTCTGTCGGCATGATTAAACGCCCAGGGTGTGTAGTTCGTTTCTAAACTTTTAAATACATTATTTAGATTCGGCGGAAATTGAGATTCACTTAAAACAAGATTTCTTCTCATATCAACAATTGAATCAACATGCTCAATCATAACAGGGCATTCCTGAACACAAGCCAAACAGGTTGTACACTGCCAGAGTTCAAGATCGGATATATAATCATGAACGAGAGTTTTTTCATCCCGCCATGGCGGGACTCCATTAACAAGATGCGGAGCTTTATCTGAAGTTCTTCTTCTTATATCAACAATAATTTTTCTTGGATCTAAAGATTTTCCAACTGTTGAAGCAGGACAGGCATCAGTACATCTTCCGCATTCGGTACAGGAATAACCATCAAGTATTTGTTTCCAGGAAAGCTGTTCAATATCTGCTGCACCATAAACTTCTAATGATTCATCTTCAAGGTTAATTGGTTTTAATGTGTTTCTTATTTCATCAAGGTTTGCAAAATATGTATTTGGTATTGATGTAAGAACATGCAGGTGCTTTGAGTATGGTAAGTAGTTCAGAAACCCGAAAATAACAATTATGTGCGCCCACCAGAAAAATTCGTAACTCGAAGGTGCAGAATTATTTTCGGGGCTATAAAAAATTCCTGCGAGATAATTTGATATTGGACGAACTTCATATTCTGATAACGTAAAATTATGTTTGGCCACAATCGAGATATTCTGACCAAACATAAAAACACAAACAAGAATAATTAGTACAAGAATAAAAGCAGCATCCAGCTTTCCTGCTTTATCAACTTCAAGCCGTGGAATATGAATTATAAATCTCCTGTATAAAGCATAAAGACAAGCTGCAATTACAAGTATAGCAAAAACATCCTGTATAATTGTAACAGCAGAATAAAATGGGCCTGCAAATCTAAGTGTGAATGGTGAATAGAAACCTTGAATGACTGCTTCAACTACAGCAAAGAGGAAAAGAACAAAACCCCAGAAAATTAATAAATGTAAAATGCCTGCTTTGGGATCTCTTAAAAGTTTTGTCTGAACAAAAGCAACTATCCAAACCTTTTTTAATCTTCTGCCAATATTGTTAAATCTATCATCTTTCTTTTTTGCAACCATCATGTAACGAAGAAGATTTCTGCAGCTCCACAAAAAAAAGGATACTGCAAAAATGAAGAAAAGAATAAAGATGATATTTTTTAATTCCATTTCATTTTCAAAATATTCTCGATTAGGATTTATTAGAATTCTTCTTTTTGATTCCAAAATAAATTGCAGCAGCTGCAAAAACTTTTATCACAGTCCAAATTGAAAAAATTGCAGCCCCGGCTTTTACTGCTTCACTAAAATCTTTAATAAAGAAAAAATGCAGATATAGTGTTCCAAAGAAAATTATTATAACAGAACCTATAAACATTGAAGAAACAACAATAACATAAGACTTATTCATTTCAATTAAATAACCTGTAACAAAAGCAGCTAAAGGAAAAGCGAACAAATAACCTCCGGTTGGTCCCATTAACCTGGCAAAACCTAAAGCTCCATCAGGTGTTTGTGCAAAAACAGGAAGACCAATTATCCCAAGGGATAAATAAATTAATTGGCTGAGAGCTCCTCTTTTAGCACCCAGAAAAGCTCCGGATAAAAGAACAGCTACTGTCTGCAAAGTAAAAGGAACAGGTTTAACCGGAACAGTAAACTGAGCTGCTATTGCAGTTAAAAATGCAAAAGAAAAAACCAATACAATCTTATTCTCTGCAGCTATCCTTAATACATTTTTTAATGAAAAGACTTTTGTCGTTTCAGATGCATTCATATTACCCTCAATTTGATTTATAAAAATTTTATTGTTTTCTTATCCCAAATTATTCAAACAAGTTGTATGAATAGAACAAAAAAGTATGCAGAATCAAAAATTTTTGTTTATTGCTATTATCTTTTATGATTTTTTGCAAACCAGGAATCCTTATAATATCATTCTGAATTGGTCTGAAAGTTAATATCCTCACTCATTCCCGCCAAATATGCTATTTATAGTTAGAAAAGTCAAGAATTTAGCTCATTTTGAAAGTTTTTAAATTTAAAAAAAATCTTAACATAATCCTTATTTTATATTTGTTGAGTTTCTTTTGTTTTCATTAGCTAATTCACTATTTTTTTAATCCCGCCTTTGGCGGGGATGAAGAAAAGCAATTTATTTTTATAAGATGAGCTATTTATTAGTTATCCCCTCAATTGATATTAAAGATGGCAAAACTGTTAGAGTTGTGCAGGGAATTCCGGAACTTGATTGCCAGGAATATGGAAGTGATCCTGTGGAAATGGCTAAAATTTGGCGGGCTGAAAATGCAAAACTTTTACACATTGTTGATTTTGATGGTGCTTGGGAACATTCAAGAAAAAATTATAAAATAGTTGAAGAGATTTGCTCTTCTGTAATTATTCCCGTTGAATTTGCAGGAGGTATCCGAAACTTTGATGATGCAAAACAGATTATGGATACAGGAATTAGCAGACTTGTAATAAGCACAATGGCACTTGAAAATCCTGATGAATTTAAAAAAGTTTTTGAGATGTTTGGACCGAAAAAAATTGTAACAAGTTTAGATGTTATCGGAGAAGAAATGATAACAAGAGGAAGGAAAAGAAAAACGGGAGTTTCTTATAAAGAATTTGTTAAGAATATGGCTGATATTGGAGTAGAACGATTTATTGTAACTGATGTTGAAAGAAACGGAATGCTGCAAGGTCCTAATATTGAATTAACAAAAGAAATTGCACTTCTTACAAAAAAGAAAGTAACTCATTCAGGCGGAGTTAGTAATAAAGATGAATTAATAGAAATTCAAAAACTTATGCCGCTTGGAGTTGACTCTGCCATTGTTGGAAGAGCTTTTTATGAAAACAGATTTCCCTGCCAAAGGCTCTGGCGGGTTGCAGAATCCGGTATATTCAACTGAGGTAAAAAAATGAATGATAAAAAAAAGGTTATTCACAGCAGCTTTTGGGCAAACATTTTTACCTCGCCTGAAAAAACAAACCTTAAAAAATCTTTACAGTCTATTCCTGTATTCATCAGCCTGACAGGAAGAGATTTATCAAACCTACTTAATATTGTTCATTACAGGAATTATCTCCCGGGAGAATATATTTTTTATCAGGGAGATCCCGGCATAGGACTTTATGTTATAAATGAAGGTGAGATTGTAATCCAGAGAACAAATGAAAGAGGTGAAATAATTCCTCTTGCAACTTTTTCTGAAGGAGATTTTTTTGGTGAGCTTGCTCTTGTAGATGGAGAAAAAAGATCAGCTTCTGCAATTGCAAAAACAGATTGCAAACTTTCAGTCATCTTCAAACCCGATCTTGATGAATTCATTGAAGCATACCCGAGAAAAGGAATTAAAATTCTGCAAGGGATTTCACAAATAATTGCATTCCGTTTAAGAAAAGTAAATGAAGATCATTTTGCTCTTCAAAATAAATTAAGAGTAACATCGGAGACAGATTATGGAACCTAATATAAAAAAAATACTAGTACCAATAGATTTTTCAGATTATTCCAAAAGCTCCCTAAAATATGCTATTAATTATGCGAAGCATTTTAATGCTTCTTTAATTCTTGTTTATGTAATTGAACCTGTTATCTATCCGCCTGATTTCAGCATGGGGCAGATTGCAATTCCAACCCTTGGTCTTGAAATGGATAAACGGGCAAAAGATGAACTTGATAAACTTGCGGAAAAAGAAATTCCTTCCGGTGTATCTGTTAAGAAGGTAATAAAAACAGGCAAGCCATTTGTTGAAATTATTGAAACTGCTGCAGAGGAGAATGTTGATTTAATAATTATTGCAACTCATGGTCATTCCGGAGTTGAGCATATTTTATTTGGAAGCACCGCTGAGAAAGTTGTAAGAAAAGCACCCTGCCCTGTTTTAACTTTAAGAGAACCGGCAAAAGGATTTAAATTTAAAGAAGAGATGAAGAAGAAATAGTTCAGAATAGAACTTGAGACTTTGAGATTATGAGATATACGAGAACCTTCAAACTTAAACTAATCTCAAAATAAATTTAGAAATGTTTAACAAAAGTGCCAAGAAAAATTTATTCAAAATTGAATAAAAAAATTATTAGAAATATTTTTCTTAATTTATCTCCAGCTTTAATCTTAGCAGTAGTTCCATCAAATACCGTTTTGTCTAATCCCAATACATGAACTTATCTGAAATCTTTAAAACAATTTCCTGTTGAAGGGAAAGGGATATTGCAAAACAAGAAGGAGGAAGATCAAAAGGTGAAATTGGAAAAAGATTTTTTAGAAGAAGGTAAGAATAAAAATATTTTATATGGTATATTATAAAAACTGATATAGTAAAACTACATGAATTAACTGGAGTGAACCTCAACACATATTAATTTACGATATTGATAAACATACGATATAATGACTGTTAATGTTAGGGGGACCGAATAGAGGTTTGATATTATGAGTTTTATGGTAAGTAAGGAACCGGCCTGTAATTTGTAGAAATAAACTTTACTGGTAGTGTTTCTGCACTCCATGTTAACTCGTAAGCGCCTAGGATTTGCAAAGTCTATAGATATTTATTTTTACAAAATAAGTTTGACAAAAAAGGAATCTTAGTATAGGTCTGGTTAAATTACTCGGTAGGAAAAAAGAAGAGGCAAATAAATCGGAGACTAGTAAAGATACCGAAAAGATGGAATTATTTTCTTTAAATAGTTCTTCAACTACGAAAGCACAAGATGAATCAAATCTTATATGAAGAGAAATTATTATAACACTTTCGATTCTGACTAGAAAACTTCAGGGGTCGAACAGATCATTCACCCCGAGTACACCCAGATATCTATTACTGCAAACCCTGTATACATTTCTCCGAATATTCTTTGTCAAATCAGGAAGTTTAGAATTGCACAATCATTGAGAAATGAATGATGTCACTTCGGTGAGTCGCACAGTTTGATAAGATCATCAATCTGGGCGGTGGCGAGGCACACGTATGTATCCGCAGCCCCGTAGTATATTTTTACTTCACCGTTCTCTTCGAGAATAATTCCAGTTGGAAAGATCACCTTGTTCCTGTATCCTCCTGTTGTCTCATAAACAGCTTCAGGTACTAGCAAAGGTTTCTTACTCATCGCTACAACCTTTCGGGGATTCTCAAGATCAAGCAACATCACCCCCGCTGAATAGCGTTTCTTCCATGTTTGTTCATACCCGTCTCTCCCTCGCAAGGGATTAAAGTCGCTCGCATGAAATACCGTCAGCCATCCTTTTGCGGTCTTAATGGGAGGAGGACCAGCGCCAATCTTCTGGTTCGAAAAGGGTACATCTTCCACACCGAGCAGCAGTTCGTGATGTCCCCAGTAAACCAGGTCCGGCGAATCAGATATCCATATGTCAAATCGTTCTGGATAACCTGGTCTTCCATAAATCGGAAAGGGGCGCTCGAGGCGCATATAGTTTCCCCTGATCTTCTCAGGAAAGAGGACGAAATTCCTGTTATCTGGAATATCAATCGACAAGATCTCGAATGTATGGAAGTCGTCCGTAACAGCGATGACCCCACGAACACCATGTCGCGTATCCATTGCGAAAGCCATATAACAGCGATCGTCAATAATTGTAAGTCGAGGATCATAGGCATTCAAGAACTCTTCATTGCGTATATCGAAGCACGGCTCCGGCATAATATCCCAGGTTAAGCCATCGTTACTGTAGGCGAGGCCCAGAGAGACACCCTCGCTGACGGTGTATTCATCCAAGCGAAGATCGTTTCGGAAAACCATAACGTATTTGTCTTTGAACTTCGTTACTCCGGCATTGAGCACAAGGTCAGTAGGGTATGGAACGTCACTTGCTTTGAGGACGGGGTTCTTTTCCCACCTCTTGATCACAGGACTTGAGGTTAGAGTATCAATTAGCGGTTCCTCAAAGAACTTCATAATTCGATCCTTTCCTTTGGTTTACTTAATATTTGATAATTGGCAGTTTTTTCATTTGCGCCTCTTCCAGAAGTAATAGGCTGGTGTTCCACTCATGACGATTGCTATCCCAATGCTGGATTCCAGCGGAGCTCTTAGGAGCGTATTGAAGACAACGGATATAGACAGGAGGATGAAGAGGATCGGTGTAAACGGATATCCCCAAACCTTATAGGGTCGGGATGCGTCAGGGTACTTCTTTCGGAGAATAAAGATACAGTATACTGCCAGTGCGAGAAAGAGCCAGTCCATGAACACGACATAGTTCATTATTTGTTGAAAGGTTTCACTAGCGAACACAATTACTGATGACCACACAGCCTGAAAGAGAAGTGCTGCGCTCGGTGTCTTATACTTCGGATGTACACGTGCCAGTGACGAGAAGAAGACTCCGTCTTTTGCCATGGCATACGTGACGCGTGGGGAGACAAGTATAATCGCATTTGTGATTCCGAAGGATGACACCATTATGAGTAGAGAGATAAGGGAGCCTCCTACTGATCCCCACAGACCCTCCATTGTATCCGAAGCAACCAGCTTCGACTGTGCCATTCCTTCAACGGAAAGTACATCGACATAAACCATGTTTATAGAGACGTAGATTGCGATAACGATCAGCGTTCCGATGAGCATGGCCATAGGAAGGTCCCTCTTCGGGTTCTTCATTTCGCCGGCGATGAAACCGATGTTCTGCCATCCTCCGTATGTAAAAAGGGCAGAGACGAGAGCCAGAAGAAATGCGCTAACAATAGCCAGGTCGAATGCCGAGGCATCGGGAAAGACTGGCACGAAACGTTCAGGACTAATATTGCCAAACAGAAACCCCGCACTGATAATCACAACAAGCGCGACGATTTTCAACATCGTGAAGACATTTAATAAGGTGCTTCCATGCTTGACACCGAGATAGTTGACCCATGTCAAAAGGAAAATTGTTCCGACCGCGACGATCTTAATAATGAAGGGAGACATTGGAAGAAAGTATCCCAAATACGTCACAAACGTAATGGAAACAAATGCTATCGACCCTGTTGCAATAACCAGTAAGATAGTCCATCCATAAAGAAAACCAGTAAAGCTACCGAGACCCTCCCGCAAGAACACGTAATGGCCACCTGCGCGTGGCATAAGAGCACCGAGCTCAGAATAAGAGAGTGCACCGGTGAGCGCTAGGATTCCGCCTACGAGCCAAATGAGCAACACCATTCCACCGGTCTGTGGTTGAATAATAGCTGCAATCACGGCAGGCGCAATAAAAATCCCGCTACCGATTACGTTACCGATGACAACCATCAGTCCGTCGAACAGTCCAAGCTTACGGTCGAACTCGGTCGAGCTTGACGTCAGCCGTTCGATATCCTGTTGGCGTTCTGCCGAAGACTCAGAAGAAATATTCATTTAGATCGAACATTGTGTCGTGGCTTTTAATATGTAAAAGCTGGTTGTAAACTATAAATAAAAAGGCTGACTCCGGTAATTATCATTTATTTTAAGGAGAGCATAACTTTGATAATGAGTCAGCCTTATAAAATTTTATAAAGAATCATTAAGGATTCCAAGTCGTATTGACAACTGCCGAGGTGTGGGATTTGGAATTTCCTGAATGGTTGATCGTATCAAGCTTCTGACCGAAACTATAACGGTTACAGTGTGCTGGACTCCTTCGCGATTGACAAGCATTGTCACTGTTGAGCCTGGTTCGAGATCTCTCTGGATCCGCTGAACTTCTTCGAACGTCGGTCGATCACGCTCATTCAGTCTCAGAATGATATCATTAGCTCGGAGACCATTCTGCCGAGTTTGCTCTTCCTCATCGATGTTGACAACCTTAACGCGTCCATCAACCATCTTACCGAATCGGCATCCTAGCGAAGCGACAATTTCAGTTGTGACCTTCCACTCGAGCCCCGCAGCGGCGAGCAGATCGTGATAAGGAAACGGTTCGCAACCGGCAATGTGACGCCGGAAGAAATCCGAAAGATCTCTTTGCGCAACGGCGCTGCTGATGCGGGCGATGTCAGTCTGTTCAAAACCAACACCGCTATCCCCGTACCATCGATCCATAAATCTCATGACATCATCCAGGCTAAAGTCATTATCAGTCATATCGCGAATCTTTAGATCGATCATCCATCCAGGAAGGAGCCATACTTCAAGACCTTGACGGAGGTCTGGTTCCCATATATACCAGCTTATATCTTCCCAACTCAATCTTTTGCGAGCCGGGTTGTTCTCATAAGCATCGAGGATCTGTGCGAGACTACTATATACCTCTTCTTTTGTGAAGAGATTGCTTCTATGGAGGATAAGATCGGCATAATATGCAGTCACGCCTTCAGCAAACCACACTGTACGTGTGCGATGTGGACGAGAGTAATCGTACCGATCGAAAGTCCTCGGATGTATATGTTTAGCGTTCCAAACGTGGAAGAACTCATGAGCTATAACGACTTTGAGCCATGAATTCTCCTCGAAATATTCCTCCGTCCGAAGTGATATCGTCGTTGCATTTAGATGTTCCAATCCGCCTGCACCGCGGCTTGCGACGTGAAAGATGAAAAGGTAACGATCGATAGGTACATTCTGCATCAAAACAAACGTCCCATCTACAATCGTTCTAATCAGACTTTCCAAACGATTCATGTCAACTGAATCGCATCCCGCAACAACAACCCTGAACTGAACACCATTTGATACAAACTCACGACTTAAGAACCGGCCCATTTGTACAGGACTATCGACAAGTTCATCAAAGTTTCTAGCAACGTAAGTGTCTTCTTCTCCATCAGGCATCATCGCCGTTGCAAGATTCCACCCTTGTGGAAGATCAAATCGCACAGTTGTGGGAAAATCCCTAAACCCTTCTATCTCAGGAAACAAAGCAGCGCCGTTATACCACCCTTGGAGGGAATCAAGGTAAGCTTGGGCAAATCCTAAATTATCCGGCGGGTCAATAGCATGTACGCTATAGTTAATAGTTACCAACTGTGCATCATTACTCTCAATATAAATTCGACTATTTGAAACCCGACGTACTATTAGGGGATGTCCGGTCCGATCCACTGCCTTGAGATTGGAGACGTACTGTCCGTAGTTCCATAACACAACATATCCAGGAGTCCAAGTAGGCCAGTCGAGTTGAAGAACGTTACGGTTGACGTTTAGTATCTCACATTTTATTTTAAATAACATCGAGTCCGAATTCTGAATTGAAATAGTATATGATAGTGACTGTCCGCGATTTGTTCCAGTAGCCGTTAGAACAATCATAAAACAGAACGCAATCCATGCAAAACAATGCAAGAGTTTTGTGTCTGGTTGTTTAATAGTTTGCTTCATATTAAAATATTTTTAGTTAGTTGTGTCTTGAGGGGTGTTCAGTTGAATAACAAATGTCGACATTGCAATATTGAAGAGTTCGCTATCGAGTGGAAATCCCCATTTCTCGAATCGTTTACTCATATCTACATTAGCAGCTGCACTTAAAACTGCAGCCGTGAGCGTTGACCTGGTTCTACGTAAATCCGGAGTATCATCAGGAAGCCCCTTGTGAAAAATCGCTGGTTGTTGATCGATATTACGCATGAGCCGATAAAATTCCTTAAACATACCCCATCCGTATTCTTCTATCAACTCGAGGAACATCCCATCGATGATATCTGGATTGAGCGATATACTTAATGGATCGCTTTTGTAAGTATTCCATGCATTCTTAAACCTTGCCTTGACTTGATGCCAGTCGTCAAGAATTACAGTAATGACAGTTGGATCGACATTCGAAATCATTGGATTCTGTTCAATATGTTCATAGACGTACATCGCTGGAAGCGATGCAAATGCTTCATAGAACAAAATATTCATAGGAAGCGGACCTTGGGGTACACTTAATTGGAGAGGATATAACTGGCCAAAGCGTTCAGAAGCATTGCAGAAGTTGTGCCCCATCTCATGAAAGTACACAAACCATAAAGGGATTGTTCCCCACATAGTTGGACCAATATAAATGGGATCGCCTTCAATTGCCGCACCACCATAAAGGGGATGAAATATAAAACGTAAAGTGTCTCCTCCAACAGGTATGATACCCGTAAGTTCTTGCTCGAGTTTATAAGCAATATCAAGTAATAGAGGGATCCGGTTCTGCACTAGCACCGATTCGAACTCCGCTGGATAAATAAAGGTGGTATGCTGTTCTGAGGTAAAGTTTAGTCCAGTAAAACCCGCTCTGTCAATTTCCAAAGTAATGTGACTGGTATCGGGGGAAAAGTCTGTAAAAAGATTTCCATAAAAGACGCGAGCTTTTATTTTTATTTTTGAGGACCACTGAAATGTTGTAAGAGAAAAATGAACTGTTAGCGTGGTAGCAGCCAGATTCCAATCGAACATACGATGGTGTTCTCCTGGCCAAAGAGCTGTGTTAAGTTTGCCGTTCAAAAACATAGCAAACCATGGAGAGCCATCCCAGTTGCTATGTTCAAACTGGATAAAGTGGTCGACGCCTAGCGAACCAGCAATGAAACCCGTTGTTGAGTCAGAATCAGTATCGAGCAAGAACTGAAAGATGGAAGAATCTTGAACCATGTGCGGAATCGTATCTCCCATTTCCATAACCAGTGTAAGATAATCGTCGTTCAGAAATGCCTTTAGTACAATTATGTCAGTCCACCGAGGCGCACCCTGTGGAATATCTCCACGAGGGTCTTCTGCCACCTGCCCTAGCGAGAAGGTAGTCCACGTTGCTGACAACAATACAAAGATGGCAAAACGAAATTTAATTAACATATTTAATTAACATATAGATAATTTCTTTTAGTGCGGTACGGCCAATGTTTAGCTAGTATTCTTACGCTTGAGGCAAGTCAAGATGGAAAATATTAATAGCATTATTACGAAAGATTCCTTTGATTATCTGGGCCGCAGTTTCCAACGAAAAGCGATACTCATGAATCTTCTCACTTAAAACCTCAATGACGGTTTGCTGTGCAATTTGCCAATGACCATGTACACATTCCGCCCTATGTGCATCGCCACCCCACATCAGTTTATTGTATGGAATCAGATCAAGCCAATCGTGCAGGCATCGTTTTGTTATGCTCTGGGATATCCAGGGAAGCCAGCAGAAATCGAGGAAGACATTTGGAAAGGCTTTAACCAATGCACCAGTCTCTCCAGTAAAAGGAAATCCTCCATGGAATAGGATGAATCGGCACTCCGGATACTGAAGAAAGAGATGGTTCAGAGCTACGGGATTACAGTGCGGAAGAAAGACACGATTCCATGCGAGTATCCCGGTATGGATTTGGACTGGAAGATTGACCTCAATAGCTTTCCGGATGATGAAATGAAACGCGAAATCTTCAACAGACTTCTGTTGTGTTACTGTAGGTTTATGCATTGTTTGGAATGCGCGTCGTGCTTCGGCTTCCGGTACATCTATATAATCCATTCCGCGATAATATGGTGTGACCGTCTTCAGAGCTACCGCACCTTGGGCCTTCAAATCATTTACCTTCCTATCAAGGAATGTAACATACTCATCAAACGTCTCCAAATGCTCATCGTCAATTTTGTTGATCTGCAAGCGACCTTCTTCTGTTGTTCCACGGAGTAGGTAATCAAACTTGATTGCGGGAAGGAATAGTGAACGGTTCATGTTGAATCCATCGACATCATTGATCGCCCATTCAATGTGTGTTTTCTCTCGAAGGACTTTCTCGGGCCAGAGGACATCCTTGTAAGCTGTTCGAATCCGCTCATTGAGCTCCTTCCAGTTAGAATCGTCGATGACCATTCCATCAAATTCATGTAAGCTGCGAAGACCACGAATGATTCCCAGATAATAACCGGTGTTGATAACATTTGGGAGATGTATCCGCAGTATACTCCATCTTTTCTCATCGTCTCCCTCTAAGCCATTCCACGCTGTTGGCGACATACCGGATGAAACCAGATCCGCCCAAAGGTAAAAAGTATTTTGGATAAGATCAAAGAGATCACTCCCGGGATAGGTTCCATTGAGTGTTCGTTCCATATGTTCGTGTGTATCAATGAGCTTGATTTCATTTGAAAGACCGTACAGAGAAGATACTGCATCCATGATTGTTCCTGAAATGGATTATTAACTGAAGTTACGCAAAAATTTATTTTTTAATAGCCCCGCCCTTCAGGGCGGGGACAAATAGCAACACAAATATAGGCTTTAGCCACCAAACGTTGTTATTTATGGGCTAAAGCCCGGGGTTATGTGGGTTTATGTAGACCCCACCATAAATGGCGGGGCTATTGAAATACTAACCTGCGTAACTTCAGTTATTAAGTTATGGATTCCGGACGATTAGCGCTTATCTGTTCTTGGGGATAAACAGAGACTCTCAGTTAATCATTGATGTTAATAACAACTTTGATTGTGCGATCGAGGTGATCACGGCACAGAATAAGTCCTTCCTCTAGCTGATCGAGCGGTAGTCGGTGTGTGATAATGCTCTTGATATTTATCTTTCCAGCAACAACAAGTCTCTCTCCGAACTCCATGAGTTTTCGAGAGACATCCCATCCTGGCTCGAATCCTTTAATTGTATAATTTTCGTTACTTACCCAGCGAGTATTGATAGGCTGGTCTTCTGTTGGGTGTCCCCATATTTGATAGATCCCACCCCGTCGCAGGAGAGAAAGTCCCAAGTTTATGGAATTTCCTTCTTTCCAACGATGGTTACCCATTGCATCTATAATGAAGTCTACCTTTCCGACCAGTTCCATTAATTCTTCACGTGCTTGAATTTCAGACTTCCCTCTCAAGTTAAATGTGAAATCGGCTCCCAGCTCGGCAGATTTTGACAATCGGTTTTCAAACAGATCGAGGGTGCCAACAAATCCTGCACCGAAAAGTTTGGCTTCTTGACTCAACACCAACCCTGTAGGACCCTGTCCAAACACAAGCACCCTATCACCTATCTTCATCCCGTTATCATACATACAACGCAACGTGCCGCCGACAATTTCCATAATTGGCGCTTCATCATTGCTGATAGCATTTGAAAGTTTTGTTGCAGCGAGCTGGTTAACTTTCACTGCATTATATTGTCCGAATGCACCCGACATTTTCACCCAGTATCCTACTCGATCCCCTTTTTTCCAACCGGAAACATCTTTTCCTATTTCAACAATTTCACCACTACACTCATGCCCCAGAATGTGCGGATAAGGAGGACAATTTTCTTTAGGAAATGTGCCATTCCAAATTCCAACATCGGTAGCATTACAGATAGAGGAACTATTGACTTTAAGTATGACTTCATCAGGATTGCAATCTGGTTCGGGCACGTCAGTGATTAAAAGCTTATTAGGCGATTCAACTAGTGCTGCTTTCATAATAAATTTCCTTTCCGGTTTGGGCTAGATGTGAAGTGACAAAACTCAGGCTCTGACTGAACAATGTTGAAAGTTGCGCTGGAGGAACGTGGGGCTCTAATCCAAAATAACCCCGGTATCCATCCCGAGCAAGTGCATTAAATAGTCCTTTGTAGTTAATGGATCCTTCTCCCATCTTGCAGCAGATGTAATCACCCGAATGATCTTTCCACAGAAAATTCTCATCCGCTACAGGATGAATTGTAGGATTATATTTCATTCCATCTTTTAGATGAACATAAGCGATGTAATCTTTCAATAGCTCATATGCATAGGGAAAAGGCTCCTCCCCAGCGAAGTAGAAGTTGCATGGATCATAGTTCGCACGAAAGTATGGAGAATTAATATTCTCCATCAATTCGAGAACCCATTCAGCACGGCGAGTGCAATCCGTACCGCTGATTTCAAATTCGTTTTCCAGCGTGATCACAATTCCTTCTTTAGAAGCAATGTCAAGACATGGAAGAATACTTTCCCTGTAATGATGCAATGCTTCCTTTACCGTTCGTTGCGGGTTACCGCCAAAGTATGTATTTACAAATCTCGCCCCAAGAGCTTTCGCTGCGAAAATGCTTTGATTAATCAAGTCTTGGCGGATTCCTACATCTCCCGGCAGATTAAGTTGAGTCCAAGTAGAAATAACAGCGGCCTTTAAACCTTTTCTTTCCAGATTTTCTTTTACCTGTCCGAGATCCTCGTACTTTATGTTATGGGGTATCCACAATTCCAAATTTTTAATTCCGAGATTCCCTGCAATATCAAAGAGCTCATCAAGAGGTTTGTAGGGATATTCTGTTCCGGAAATAACGATAGTGTTGAGCATTGGTTTCCTTATATAAAATGGGAATTAGAATGAAGTCATTACATTAATTTGAGTTCGATATCCAAAATCTTTCATCTGCAACGCAGCAAAGTCCAATTGCAATACCATAGATCCGATAGATGCCTTAAGGCCGATACCACCAGTAAAGGAAAAGGCGTCGCGATTGAACTGATATCCGGCCCGGAGAGCATAAGAATCGAAAAGAGTATACTCCATGCCTACATTTTGAGTCTCACCGATATCATTGAAGTAGGCCATATTTGCCATTGTCAGTAGCCGATGGTCCTCACCAGTAAGAACCTCATAGCCGACCCCAAAGTGAAATGAGACTGGAAGTCTGATATCCTTCGGTACTAAATTGATAAGAACAGGTGACGTGTTCCACTCCTCATAAATCTCTTGATAATCTTCGAGTTGATTACCCCCAATCTGTTTGTTTGTACCAAAGTCCTTAAACGTCATACCTAATGAAAACCTTTCGATCTTATATTGAAGACCGATATCCATTGCCCAACCGTCAGTTACAAGATCCCAGATATATTCGTTCACATATTTGAAAGTAACCCCTGCTCCAAGCCGGTCGCTTATCTTATGTGCATAACTTAATGATATGGCAAAATCACCGGCACCGAAGCGACGTCCAGTTCCTTGGGGATTCTCGATCGTAGTTTCCTCCATATCTTCCATATCTAGTATGGTCAGAGCAATGCCGATAGCATTGTTCTCTCCCACCGGCATATTTGCACCAATGAAACTATGGCGTATGGAGGCGATCCATGGATTGTGGAAAAATAAAACATTTATTTTCCCGGTGTTGGTCAAACCGGCTGCATTCCAATAAATTGATGAGGGTCCCTCAACGATTGCCGTAACAGATTCACCGAGTGCTGTTTCACGCGCTCCCACACCGATCTTGAGGAATTGAAACCCCGATGTTCCGGCGTTTTTCTTAACCTGAGCATTACTCTCAAATTGCAATGCCAGCAGAAATGTTAAGATAAGTAGTATTTTAATATTCATGATTGATATCCTTATATTCAGCTTTTGTACTCTTTCTTTAACGAACAATAGCAAACCTTCCTATTGTTTCTCCATAGGGAGACGTAAGAAAATAAATGTACACTCCAGTCGATACTTTTTGGTTATTCTCAGTTTGCAAATTCCAATATGCCGTCCCTCCTGTATGATTTTCGAAGCCACCAACATAAGGGTCGTCATGGTAAATCGTTTTGATCAAATCTCCTGCTATAGTATAAATTCGAATAGTACATTCGGTCGGAAGATTGATGAACTGGATGCGCTGGTAATCGTTATCTAAATCCCATGCAGCATGAGTAATGTAGGGGTTCGGTACAACTTTTACAACAGAGAGGTCAGTCTGATAGTTAATAGTACTCCCTTCCACTCGAAACTGAAATATGTCCCCGAATCGGGGAGAGCTTATACCGTCAAGTTTGATATAGAGTGAATCACCCGCCTGGATCTCTCTTCCGAGATCTTCTATGGTAACGAATACTCCGGGGACATAGATCTTGTATCCGTTACCAATGCTATATCGACGTCGCTTAAATCCCCCAGAAACATCAACCCAGGTCCAAGTAGTGTCACCAGATGGACCTATAGTTAGCACCCTTCTTTCGTAGCTAGCAATTGCATAATCTTTCCCGAGCATCCTCAGCTCAAAGTTCAACTGTTCTCCAGTAGTCACATCATATACATTGACAGCATCGTCGGCGAGGAACTCGACGAGATATGTGTGCGGCTGGAAGAAGAATCCAAGTGGAGTCGTTCTGATAACGGCAGTCTGAAATGTGTAATATTCGGACGAATAATCCGTCTCGGTGAGGACTTGCAAGGATTGCTTCGGTGCTGTGAAATAGACCGAGTCGATCTGGTTGCGTAACAGGTTGGGGCCAGTAAAGGTCAACTCAAGTCCATTGAAAATATCCGATTCAAGGGAAGATGGTGGGTAACCGATCGGGAAGTTTTCGGTGATGGATACCGTATCCTGAGTGGAAACATCCAACACAAATATGTCCGGTCCGAGGTAGGGTTCAGAGAGATCAATCCGGATACTCGGAGGATCCCTGAAGGCGATCTGAAACGTATTACGTTTCACGCTGTCCCGAATGACAAACTCGGGTGTAGTCTTAAAAGACACTTGGAGCGAATCCCCGCTCACCATTCTGTAATCAAAAAAACCGGGCATTGTGAAATTCGATGGCTGAACATTAGGAGTGCCCGCATTCAAGTTATTCCCGAAGATCATACCTGTCTCAAGCGGAGGAACTACCTCGTATTCAACCTCTCCGTAATGTCCTGCTTCATACTCTCCGCGATCATATGCTGTAACTGCATAGAAGTATGTCTTTCCATTGATCAAATCATTATCTATGAAAGAATGTTTTAACCCAGTATTATTTCCGATCGGCCTACCGATGTCATCGTAACTTACTTTATCCCATTCTCCAATGGAAACAAATGTCCCTTCTGCTCCTGAAGTACTTTTCCAAAGCCGATAACCTTCAAAGTCGTATGGATCAGTTTGACCGGGAAGAGCAATGCTTAATTCCTTCGATTGCTCACTCATCTCATCCCAGACAATGATCAGCTTCCGATCGTCCGGCACAAGTGTCAATTGTGGAAGATCGGGAGGTTGTGGAAAACGGTAGTCATTGTCATAGACCCATTGCGCATTGACGGCGACAAGCTTTAGATGATCTGCATACTTCTCAGTCTGCCCTTGGATCCCAGGATCAAAATACCATTCAGGCCAAGCAAATGCTATGGCTACTACGAACTCCACCGACTCACCATATTCCAAATTGAATGGGCCGGAGCTAAGGAGCATTCGTTTATCCCCAGATTCTGTGTCAAGGGTATCAAAAGTTCCTTTAGACATGAGGTCGTAACGGATCTCGTCGGTGTTCGGATTAAGTTCATTCGCCCACCTGATGAAAGTGGACATCTTAGCTTCCCCGGTTATCGAATCACGTGAAGGTCCGTCAAGGAACTTGATGCCTACATAGCCAGGAGGATATGCAAGATCTTCCTCTAGACTTGTAAGCTGGGCCGAGCTGTAGCAGTAGCCGAGATTGAGATCGGGCAAACACCCTGTAAAATCATTTGTTGGGTCCCCAATATCTGCATCCAGTGCAAAACCGACATATGCATCTGTCCACTTCTTTTGATCCGGATTAACATTTTTTACAGTGTAACGGATGATCGCAATATCCTGAACATCCCTGAAGGAACTTGCCCATGAAAAGGTTTCTGTAATCAAATGCACGCCGATAGGCGTTCCTGCCTCGAATTGCTTCGACCCATCCAGATCGTTACACTGAGCCCAAGAGTCCATTTGCGAAATCGTGATAGGGTTTCCCTCCTCACCATACCCACGAGGCCATGGGGGAAGCCCTGAGTTAGGATAATCAGTGCTAATAAAAACGATCTCATTTGGATCGTTGGGGTCGGATCCTGGTGCACCTGGGACCATTTCGGTCTGAATATTGGAAGGATTATACCCAACTGTTACATGCTTCACACTGTCGATTACCGCACCGATCCAGATTCCTGCACCGAATATGTAACCATCATTGGTGCCGCGAGGCCAACGACCTCCACCTGGCACATTGTATTCTGGATCCCATCCAAACCGTCCATCGTTCGTGACAGGGATTTCGTAACGACCATAAATATACTGGAGGTCGCGCTGTTGAATCTTAGCGAGTCGGTCCATAACTTTCGAATCTTTTACCTGCCCATGAGAAACAGGATTTATAAATACTATAAGGAGAAGGAATGATACAATCCTATTACATCGCATGATTATCTCCTGTGTTCACTGTTTTGTATGCATTTGTGAATTATTATAAATTAAAATCGAATCTCTAAGCCGAAGAGCACTCTCCTCGGTAAACCGAAGTTTGGTTTAAGGGCACGCATATCAGCTTCGAAACGCTTATAAGCTTCGAAACGCTCGTCTGGATCAAGCACCCCGTCGGAGTTCGCGTCCGCCCTAGCAGAGTAGAAAGGATGGGTGGATCCATAAGACTCTGATGAGATCGCTCCCCTCGAGATTCCATACAGAGGAACTTCGGCATTGCCCGAACCATGGAACACGGCAAATGGCATTTCAAGGTCCAGGACATTAAAAACTTCTGCAAAAACACTTAGTTCAATCCCCTGCCATACAAAACTCTTTTTGATACGGAGATCGAGGTTGTATGTCATTGGATATCTCGCTGAATTAAAACGATCTGTCGTTAGATTCACGAAAAACGAAGTCATTGGTGTATATGGCGTCCCTGATTGCATCGTGAACGTAAGGTTAAAACCGAATCCAGATAAAGGTTTGATTCCGAAGATGCTTGGTCCCTCATTATCTGGAACGTTAAAATCGAATACAAGATTTGCAGTATGTGGTCGTTCAAAGTTCATTGGCATCATCTCTTGAGGATAGAGCGGCTCATATCCTAGCTCTTTGGCGTAAGTTGTACTTGTCAGGGGGTAGCGTGTAATCTGTGTAACGTCCGAGGCAGTGCCGCGGGCAACAGAATATGTATAATTAAGCATGAAGGAGGTCCAATTACTATATCGTTTTCTAAGTGAGAATTCAATTCCGTACGATTCTCCATATTCCTGATTCATTGCCACGACAAGCCATTGCAAATCTGGAGCTCTAATTAACCGGTAACCTTCAAGGTTGGATATATTTTTTTGAAAGGCTGTAATTCCAATCGCCAAATCTTCCATTAATTCACTCGAAATTCCAACTTCATATGCAGTAGTTTTCTGCGCTGTAAGATTAGGATTTCCTTGATTTAAATCTGCCTGGTTACGATCGAACCAAAGATAGGAGAACATCCTATCCATTGGCGGCCGTTGAAAAAACTGCCCGTAGTTGAAACGCAACACCATTTTATCAGTAATTGGAAAAGTAATTCCAATACGAGGACTAAGCTGAGTACGCGACTGTGAAGATTGTCGTGTTTGTTTGAATGGATTCGATTCTCTAGGCTCAAGAGGATCAAGACGGTATTCTGTTTCTGCATTATAATAGTCGAAACGGAGCCCGAGGTTAAAGTAAATCCCTTCTAGTTGGAGTTGATATGTAACGTAGGATGCTAGTTCAATCGGTGTATACCCGCCACTGAATACGGCAGCGTCTTCCACTGTTAAAGCTGTGTCCGTGGGAGATTTCTCATAAAAATCTATTATAGGGTATGTGACTCCGACGCCGTCTAGAGCACCCATTCCCCCGATCCTAAAACGGTTGACTCTATGCCATACTGCTTCAATTCCCCCCTTCAATTCCTGGTTAGCCGTCGGTTGCGCAGTGAGATCAAAGCGCAGTGAGAATTGTCTGTTCCTGTTTTGCTCATAATAGTCTCGATCACCAAACCAGACGAAGTTCTGGAAATAGCTGGCATCCAATGAATTCAGAATGCCACCTGGAATGCCGTATGGGTTGTTTACGGAAACCGAGTCTGCAGTGCGGGCAGAATACACATCATCAATGCCCTGACTGTCTCTTAACCGCCATTTCGAATAAGTGGCCGGGTCACCTGGAATTCGATAATTGTGATCGAGGAATGGTGTTCGGAATTTGAAGTCATTCCACAATTGACTATTGTTTCCAATGGCATCACCAGACCACTCGCTCCGATCAAGTTGTCCATTTTTGGACTCCCACTCGAGGTACCCGATTTTTACCGTGTACATTATCCGACTGGAAACAGCATGGTCTAGGACGACCGACGCGTAACTGGTTTTCTCCCAAAGTGCTCCATAACGATCTAAGAGTTCAGGACTCGATCCGAAGCGCCAAAACGTATTGTACAATAGTTGCTGAGACCTGTTCACAGAGCCGCTTAACCGGAGTTTCAGTCCTGTGCTAATTGGAATGGTTAGTTTTGCCAGAGTACGATATTCTTGGAAACCTTCGTGCGGATGACGACCAAGGTTGGTGCCATCAGGTGCTAGGACTTTCCGTTGCGGGTTCATATCTCGCAGATTAAGATACCCAGTCAGAAAGAAACGTATATCTTCATAAATTGGGCCTCCGAGTGTTGCATCCCAGATATTCAAGTTTTGATAAAATTGGGAACTGGAACTGAGCTTATCGGTCTTATATCGCAATGATCCCGAGAGTATCGAACCACCTTCCTTAGTGGAGACATTGACCACTCCACCCATCGCATTTCCATACTCTGCAGAAAATCCACCCGTCATCAAGACAATCTCCTCGACTGCATTTTTACTGATGTTGCTCATGAGTGTACCTGTGATCGGATTAGTGAGCGGAACACCGTCTACAATATAGACTATATCTGTCGATCGACTTCCGCGAATAAACGTCTGTCCCTGGAACGTGACAACTCCTGCCGAAGTATTGATAACTGACTGGATAGATTCGATTGGCCGGTTTCTAAACTCCTCCGATGTAATGTTTACGATCGATCCCGATACCTCTTTGTGAATGAGGGGCCGCCCGGCGACAATTGTTATGACTTCGTCGAGTTCAATGATTCTTTCCGGCAGACCTGCGTTGATCTCAGTTGTGAGATCTTGTACTACCTTCACGTCAGTCATCTCCAGCGAAGTATAGCCGATGAAACTTATTCGCAAAGAGTACGTGCCAGGTAGGACATTGAGGAGTACGTATCGACCATCAGCATCGGTCATAGCACCGAGGGTGGTGCCAAGAATAAGGATATTAGCACCGATCAATGGCTCCCCCGTTTCTTTGTTCGTTACTCTTCCGATAATCTTTCCGTATTCTCCACCGAAGGCCATGTGAAACGAGCACAACATAACGAGCAGTGTGAGGGCTGAACGAGACAATCGTAGAGCTTTCATAATCTTAATTCCTTATCAAATGAATTTTTTTGATTTTTAGGCAATAGTAAATTCCGTTCAACTAGAATATAAGAATGATCATATCATCTAAGTACAATTAATTGTTTTGTCTTTAAAAGCCCATCCGCAGATAAACAATAATAATACACACCACTTGAAAATTTCGATGCATCCCACTGCACAGAATGACTTCCATCGGCGATATCCTCCGAAAGCACTATTGCAATCTCTCGTCCGAGAATATCGAAGATTTTCAAGGTAACAAATGTTGAGTGGGGAAGTGTAAATTCGATTCTAGTAGTTGGATTGAACGGGTTCGGGTAATTCTGGCTCAGAACAAATTCGTTGAGTTCTATATCATCGTCTTCTAAATCCGTAAAAGGATAGTATAATTCATTATAAATCATATTGCTGATTGGAAAATTCAAATCCCGGAATTCATTTCGCAGATCTGTTGAAAAAGCGAAAGATAGGGCAGCCACCATAAGTGTAGCTCGAAAAGTATCTGCCTCCGCCGTATTGTTGTGTCTATCATATCTTTGTGCCCAATTGGGTTTGAATCCTTGAAGAAGATTTAACATTCGTTTAAGAGGGTTTCTATATTCAAGACCGGAGGTTTCAGCTTTTTCGAGGAATTTATATGCAATAGTCATAAATATGTCGAACGTTTCGTCTTGTGGTGTAATGGGATCATTCCAAGAAGCAAAATGTTTTCCATTATCTATATATCGGTCATACGCTATTCTAATTACACTAACAGTGGAAATCAGATTCTGTCTGATATCAAACATAAGATCAGCACTTAGACCATAAGATTGATAATTATTAATGATCTCATAGCCTATAGCATGTTGGAATATATTTGCCATACTCTCTGAATAAATTGCATTTGCATTTCCATCAATTCTTCCTCCGTAATAGTAATTTGAAGGCGTATTCAATGTGAAATTATGACCCATCTCATGAAAAAAAGACGAATACTGAATGGTTCCTTGCAGAAATCCTTCCCCAACACCAAATGCAACTGGATTGGTATACCAGAGAGAGTATGCCCCCCCAAATGTAGAATCCCGCAGCATAATTTGTTCGAACTTATCATTGAAAAGAAAGACATTATTATTAGTGAAGTCATTCTGGATTATCGCACAGACTGAGAGAACATATTCAATTATTGTTCTCGACACAGTTGTGAAATGACTATTATGAAAAGCCGTCAAATTGGGAGGAGGAGTATAGAGCCTCGTTCCCAAAGTTGGTTTTGTTTCAGGAATTTTGACTGCAATCGAAGGCGGAATATCGATAGGGGTTATTATAGGAGCGACAAACCTAACTAAGACCTCATTCGAATCCTTTGTTCCATCTGAATAGGTCGCTATGACTTTAACTAAATAGTTTTTTTGTCTGTCTGTATAAGTGTATGATTGAGGGAAAAATCCACTTGTGACATTCCCATCTCCCCAATGCCAAGTGAACGGAATAGATGGAGCATTGGAATCCCCTCCATTGATTGTAACATAACCAGTGTTTGCATTAATAGTCTGGATTCCTAATGTAAGTGTTGGAGGCATCCCAAAGAGATATCGCTTATAGTCAAAATGGTAATTTTGGGGTAATGCCATATCAACAAATAAAACAAGTAACAAAACCGTAGAAGATACGAAACCAGTCTTTTGTGGATTGCATTTTTTTTTCACATCTAAAATAGAATCTTATTAAAAGATTTTATTACTTGCTTTATCTGATCGTGGGTTTAAATTATCATCATTACTTTCATACAATCTCATAAAAATAGCAGTCAAAAGCCTATATGAAATTCGAGCTGTTAGTTATCGATATTAACATTGAGAGAATAAGATTCTTATTTCAGTAAGATTGCTTTCTTAGTTGCTATATAGTTGCCAGATTGCACGCGGTAGAAGTACACACCGCTGGATAGCCCGCTTGCATTCCAGTTGATCTCATACGATCCTGCCGAAAGTTCTTTATTCAGAAGCTCAGTTACTTCACTGCCAAGCATGTTGAAAATCTTAATGTTAGTTTGACCCTGCTCTGGAATTGTAAAGGCGATCCGTGTTGTTGGATTGAAAGGATTTGGGTAATTCTGCACTACATTGAACCCTGCAACAATACCAATACCTTGTTCCTCCACGCTGGTCAATAATTTATTGAATAACGTTTTTGACAAGTTGTAGACGGAATCAACCGTAGGATAATTGATTATCGCTTTAAGTGAAGTGTAAACATCAATGCCAGTAGAGGCGTCGATCGCACCTGCCTGTACGCTAGCAATATTTTGATACCAGTATTTTCGTGTTGCATATGGTAAACTACCGTCAGCCACACCGTCCCTCAAAAATGGTTTTACCAGTTGACCGAAGGGGTCACCCGATAACGAATCGTTTGGAACCACGAAAGTAACAGGGAGAGCGTCCCACAAACTTTTCGTCCAAGTTAGATCACTCCCCGCTTTGTCTAGTAGAAAACCGGTCATAATCCAGGGATCGAGATCGAAGGCATCGCCTGAAAAAGCTGCATATGAGTTTAATGCAAGAGTTCGAGCATTGATTGCTGCATTTTTTGCATCTGTATGTGTGAGCTGCTCACCAATATAGATAGTGAACAAGTTATGGAATGCGCGGCCTATGATAGCCTTAAAAGTAACTTTGTTAGCTAAGGTCCACTTCAACCCGTGAGTGCTATCTAAGTTAGTAGTGTACCAACCATCTGGTGTGTTGGGTAATGGGAAGTCGGTAGCCATCGAGGTCAAGAATATCTCCCGATAACCTGCACTCATTTCAGCCATTGCCTGATAGACCGCTCCTTCAAGCATGGCCCACCAATTGGGTTCATCAACCCACTGTGTACCTGGGATATAGGTTGTAAATGTGTTGTTCGGTGCAGAAATATAGATGAACACGGGATAATCGGAGAATTGGTTATATGTTACGGTGTAGGGATTGCCCGAGGTGATTACACCGATCTCAGTTTCAATCACGTTTACTAGTTCATCAAGAGCGCCGATGATGTTTTCACTTCCTGCCCTTGTCACGTACGAACCGGGAATTTCAAGACGGGATTTTACACCCACCAGTGACTCATCCAATTGTGGGATAAGGGCAGTATTAAATGAGTACAGCTGAACTGCGTCATATGAATCTCCGACATTGTAAGGATCACTCCACCAGTTCGATCCACTGAGCCAGTAACCATCAGCCCAATGTGAAATATCTTCAAGGCCGAGCCCTACAAGGGAGTGTTTGAAAGACAATGTCGTGCCGTCAGCCGAGAGTTGCACTGATGTTAAGGCACGATACACAAAGTTTTGGATATCTGTGTCAAACAACCCGTATACCCGCATATTCCAAATATTGTCGGCATCCCACTCACAGAATGTTAGATTTGTCTCTGAGCCAACATTGCCAGGTTGACCCGTAGCTATATTATCATCGTAGTCATTGAAGAAAGTATTTCCAGCATGAAGAAAACCCTTATCTCTAACGTCCCCGTCAAAAGTAATGGCAACATAAAGGCTTTCCCCCTGTTGTTCGTAGGTTGTTTGGTCCCAACTCGCCCAAGTAGGAAGCTGAGCCTTAACAGGAAGTGTAAGACTCAGGACGCATACCGCAAAAAAAAGTAGTCTAACTGTATACATGGTTTATTCCTTTCACTTAATTATGTTGATAGTTAATTAGTGGACTGATGCTTTATCGAGAATCAAAGTCCTACCCCATCACGAAAATAGCCTTGCTTCGCCAAGTCAATCCCATCTAAGAAACCAATAAGGCGAAAGTACAATTACTTTAACCGTACGTCAAGGCAGCTTATAACTGTGGAATGAATTCCTATAATTATAACAACTTAGACTTGTAAGAAGCGCTTTGACACAGTTTACGGTTGGCAAGAAATATGCCGTAACCGCCAATATAAGTATGGTAATTAAAAAACTTAATCAAGCCTAATATCGAACTTTTGTACAAAACCAACTCTCTCAGATCATTTCAAAATGAAATGGTAAATTTCATTCTGAAAGGAAAAAGAAGATTAAAAGAATCACTATAATTAATTCTTAGCACATTGAGGTAGGCAAAAAGAAGTTCGGTGTAGATCCAACATTGGTGTTATTAGTCATCGGGGCCAAGTCGAAATTTTTTTATTTTTCGCCATAATGTTGACGTGCCAATGCCAAGCTCACCAGCCGCGCGTTTTTGGTTCCATTTTGTTCTATTTAATGTATCCAAAATCAATTCTCTTTCTTGTTCCACAAGAAGCTTCTTTGTCCCCAATTGATCATTCAACACGGAAAGCATCTCTAGATCCCATTTATTTATAATGTTGTTCTTAGAAAGAAGTACGGCTCGGCTAATGCTATTTTCCAGCTCACGGACATTCCCCCTCCATGGATATTCTCTCAACATATTTAATGCATCGTCAGAAATAGACATCACCGGTTTCTCAAAGCGATGCGCATACTTTTTAAGGAAAAAATTAATCAAAACCGGAAGGTCTTCCAGACGTTCCCGAAGCGGAGGTATGTGCACGTGTACGACGGTGATTCGGTAGAGTAGGTCTTCCCGGAACCTATTGAGTTTCACTAGAGCCGGTAAGGATTTATTTGTCGCAGCGAGAATCCTGATGTCTATGTGATGTGTCCTATTACTCCCTACTGGTCGGACCTCTCCATCTTGAAGGACTCTCAAGAGTTTTACTTGTGAACTGAGGCTCATCTCACCTATCTCATCAAGTAAAATTGTCCCTCCGTCAGCTTCTTCAAAAATACCTTTTTTGTTTCCGCCTGCACCAGTGAACGCTCCCTTCATATACCCAAAAAGCTCGCTTTCCTGCAAAGATTCTGGAAGTGCACCGCAATTGATCGCTAAAAATAATTTCCTTGCCCGACCGCTCATACTGTGGATAAAACGCGCAATTAGCTCTTTGCCTGTACCGCTATCGCCGCTTATAAGAACTGGCACATCGGATCGTGCAACTTCACGAGCAAGAGTAAGGATTCCCTTCATGGCTGGGCTCTCACCTACAATCACAGTAGATAAATCGGAAGTGTTCACATCCTTTCCATATTCCTGCGGTTTCGATAATCGTCGTTCACAAAGACCGCGCACCAACGAGAGAATCTTCTCGCGCTGAAGTGGTTTTGTAATATAATCATACGCCCCCAACTTAATCGCTTTTACTGCCGACGCGATTGATCCAAAAGCCGTGATCACAACCACTTCAGTAGATGGAGAATGTTTTCGAATATGGGCTAGAACTTCGATACCATCTATATCCCCTAGACGTAGATCCGTTATGACAATATCGAAAGTTATCCGCACTAGCTTATCGAGTGCTTCCTGGCCTGTTTCTGCCACTTCCACGGTATGACCATCATTTCTAAGAATGATTCCCAGTGTCAGATTAGTATTTTTGTGATCGTCAACGACTAAGATGAGTGCCATTATTGGTCAACGGTTTGTTGGTATTAATATATTGAAACGAGTCCCGCGTGGGACACCACCCTCCACAGTGATCCTCCAGTCATGATCTTCAATAATGCGACGCACAATTGGGAGACCCAGGCCTAGTCCTTGCCGTTTGGTGCTGTAAAACGGTTCAAAAATTTTCGAGAGGTGATTCTCTTCGATTCCTATTCCATTATCCTCAACAGAGATATGAATGTGTGACGATGCCCGTCTGGTTTGGATTGTGATCTCCCCCTTCTCCTTGATCGACTCAACGGCGTTAAGCAGCAGGTTCCAGAATACCTGCTTCATTGAGTTCGAGTCGAACCGAAATATCAGCGATCCGTCTCCTATTTTTATGTTGAAATAAATCCGACTAGATATATTCTGATCGGTTCTGAGAAGACTCACCACTTTCTCTATAACAGATTTCAAATCACCTTCACTGAATTGACGCTCCTCTTTCTTACGAGCAAGTAGGTGGTATGTGTTCAGGGTGTCGTTAAGGCGTGCGAGTTCCTCCTTGAGAACATTCATCAATTGATCTTGTTCGTCATTTAAAACGAGATCTGTTGCCAAGATACCTAGAGCTTGAGTAATAGCGTTCATGGGGTTTCGTATTTCATGTACGATATTTGCCGCAAGCTCTCCGATGGATGCAAGTTGTTGCGCTTGCATAAGTCCCCTTTTGAGTGACTCGAGTTCTTCCTGAGTACGCCGAATAGCTGTGACATCCTCCACCACTTCAAGAACATTCGTGATAAATCCAGTTGAATCGGTAATGGGGATCGCTGTGATCATATAACGTTTATCACCTTGCGAGAGAACATCGCGGGAAATCCTGCCCGTCTGAAATGTACTACTACTAGGACAATTTCTGTTGAACTCAGGGTCCTTATTCAACAATAGATGGCAGGGACCTCCAATAGCATTCTCAAAACCCCATTTACTGATTGTCCGGTTGATCCATTGCACACGAAATTCTCTGTCGATAATCATTATACCATAACCGACTGAGGAGGCGATGATCTCAAGTGTCATGTGACTTTTTCGAAGTTCAGAATATAAGCGCGTATTCTTAATGGCTACGCCAATCCTGTCGGCGAGCAACTCTATAGAGCTAATATCTTCTTTATCGAAGTAAAGTAACTCGCTATGCTCGATATTGAGTACACCAATGATTTCTCCATCGACGCGGATGGGAACACAAAGCTCAGCTTCTGTAGGAATCTGGTCGGGCGTGGTGTTCAAGAAATAAGGATTGTCACGGGCTTCATTTGAAAGGAGCGTCCTACCACACATAGCGACCCGTCCGACGATGCCCTGATTGAGCGGAATAACCTGGTCTTTCGGTATAATTTTAGAATACTTTCCCGCAAGAGCTTTCATCTGAAGAGATTTGTTATCTTTTTCGATAAGATAGATTGCAACGTGGTCATAGCCGAAAGAACTCTGTATTTGCTGGACGAGGCCGCCATAAAGCTTATCCTCGTCGGTCAGGGAATCGATACTCTGCGAGATCTTGTTTATTATCTGCAACCTCGACAAACGTTGCCGCTCATTCGACAGGAGTACAATTGACGAGAGGAGAGTAGTGATTGTCCGAAGAAGAGGCTTAATATTTGGGTGTTGCGTCTCTTCCTTTGTTTGATCATCGGATCCAAGGATGAGAAGAACTCCCTTCAACTCCTTTCGAGCCCGAAGCGTAATCGTTTGCATAGGATACAGTGCTGCAGTACCAAGGTAGGGAGAATCGAACCCGCCGACCGCCCAGAACTGAGAAGAATCCAGACTCTCTCGTACTTGTGTTAACAAAATGTGGGAGCAATAAGATGGGGGGGTCTCAGTATCCAGTGAAATAAGGAGTAAGAGATGACCCCTCTCCCTCAAGTAAATTGCGACATGACGATTCCTCACCTTATTCGAGAAAGCAGTTAGTTTAGCACCGAGTAAAACGCGGAGCGCGGGAGCAAATCCTATTCCGAACAGACTTGAGTTCCACACTGTTAGTTTTTGCTGAGGCGTGGTGGATAAGATAGAGGAACGAATGTTAATGGTCCTATGCATTATTAGATCTCGTGTAAAACATTAACTAATTATGAAAATTGCTAATACGTACGTTTGATGAATTAAGGAATTTGACGACTATACTAATTTTATACGAAAATTATATATATTCAAACTTGATGTCAAGCAAAAAAAATAAAACCTTGTATGCCTATCGTCTATCTCTGGATCATATCTTCGAAGGTAAACCAAAGGTAAGTTTATGAGAAAGGGAGACTCTTAGATTATCAGATGAAAGTACAACTATAGTTTTATATTGACCATTTCTCAGGTTGATTAGCCATTGTAACTAATTTGCCTAAAATATTTTCATATTCATTCATTAAGAAATCATAATCTTCATTATTAATGTAACCGCAATTTATAGAAAATTCCAACCAAGTTTGCGTTTCAGCAAGCCTTCCTTCCGTTTCTCTTCTCAAAGTCTCCCTGTCTCAAAGCCTTTCTTAATTCTTTCTGTCAATCACAAAATCAACTAAAGCTTCCAATGCAATTCTGCTTTGTGAATCAGGAAAAACTTTTAATGCTTCTATTGCTTTTGATGAATAAGAATGTGCTTTATCAAGAGAGTAATCAATTCCTTTATTCCTGCGAACGAAATCTATAATCTCTTTAACACTATCTTTCCCATGCCCATTTTTAATCATCCTTCTAATGTTTGAAGCTTCACCATTAGAAACCTGGTTTAATGAATAGATTAATGGAAGTGTAATTTTCTTTTCCTTAATATCTCCGCCGACCGGTTTACCAATCAGCTTTGTTTTCCCTTCATAATCAAGAATATCATCTCTTATCTGGAAAGCAATCCCGATTGATTCACCAAACTGTTTCATTGCATTATGATATTCAGGATTATCTGAAGCACTTAAAGCACCAATCTGGCAGCAGGTTTCAAGTAAAGATGCTGTCTTATCCGAAATAACTTTGAAATAAGTTTCTTCATCAATATCCAGCTTTCTTGTCTTTTGAATCTGGAGAAGCTCACCTTCAGACATTCGCTTAACAGTATTTGTAATAACCCCAAGAAAATCATAATCTTTTCCTTCAACTGCAATCATTAATCCTCGTGAAAGAAGATAATCTCCCATTAAAACTGCGGCTTTATTCTTAAAAATTTTATTAATAGACCAGAAACCTCTTCTCTTATCAGCATTATCAACAACATCATCGTGAACTAAAGTTGCAGTATGAAGAATCTCAACAAGAACAGCACCCCTGTATGTTCTTTCATTAACTCCACCTGCAACTTTTGCGGAAAGAAGAACAAGCAGCGGACGTATCTTCTTCCCTTTTTGCCTTATAATATAACGAGCAATTAAATCAACAAGTCCAACTTTGGATTTCATTGATGATTTGAATAGCTCACTGAATTTATCAAGCTCAGTTTTTATAGGTTTACTTATTTCGGAAAGATCTTTGCGGTTCAATTTTTCTTCTGGGATAATTTTGAAATTAATATACTTATTTCATAAAGAACTACCAATGGAACTGCCAGCACGATTTGCGAAACAGGGTCTGCACCGGGAGTTAAGAAAGCGGCAAGTACAAGAATAATTACAATAGCATGCCTGCGGTATTTTCTCATAAAAACAGGTGTTAAAATTCCAAGCTTTGTTAAGAAGAAAGAGATCATCGGAAGCTCAAATATAACTCCGGATGCAAGCATTACACTTATAATGATAGAGATATATTCATCAATAGCAAACTGGTTTTCAATCGCTTCAGATCCAAATTCTGCCGCAAACTTTAGAGATAACGGAAGCATTACATAGTAAGCAAATACAATTCCCACAAGAAAACAGAGTGAAGAAAAAATAACTATCCAGGCAATATATTTTCTTTCACTTCTTTTGAGAGCCGGTGCGATGAATTTCCAGAACTGCCAGAAAAGATTTGGAAGGCTGAGAATAATTCCACCCATAATTGCAACCTGGAAATAAAGGAATAACTGCCCGAAAGGTCTCAGGTTTTGCAGCTTAGCGCCGGAATCTTTTGCGGGTTTTAATAAAACCACATCAACAAGGAAATCAATAAAAATCCAGCAGATTATTGTACCAAGAAGTAAACCGCCAATTGCATAAATAATTCTCCACCTTAGTTCCTCAAGATGCTCAAGGAAAGTCATCTCCTTTTCCACATATTCTTCTTCGGCAAACTCTGTTTCCAATGTTTTACCCATTCAACCCTGCCTGTCGGCAGACAGGTCTGCATACAATGGAAATTTCGAACAAAGCTGCTTTACATCTTCCATAATTTTTTTGAGCTTTGATTCATCTTCAAAATTATTTATTGCATCATTAATGAAACCAGCTATTATCTTCATTTCGTTCTCTTCCATTCCCCTTGTTGTAACAGCAGGTGTACCTACCCGAATACCACTTGTAACAAATGGACTTCTCTGATCAAATGGAACCATATTTTTGTTTACTGTAATTCCGGCTTTCTCTAAAGAATTTTCTGCCTGCTTCCCTGTTATATTTTTACCTGCCTTGCCGGCAGGCAGGTTTGTAAGATCAATTAAGAGAAGATGATTATCCGTTCCCCCAGAAATAATATCAAAATTGTATTCAGCTAATTTTGATGAAAGAGCTTTAGCATTTTTTATTACCTGCAGTGCATAATCTTTAAATGAATCCTGAAGAGCTTCACCAAATGCAACGGCTTTTGCCATAATGATGTGCATTAAAGGACCACCCTGGATTCCCGGCATAACCTCACTGTCAAGAAGTTCAGACATCATTTTAATTCTATCTCCTTTAGGAGTTTTAATTCCAAAAGGATTTTCCTTGTCTTTACCCATCAGGATTATTCCACCTCTGGGTCCTCTTAAAGTTTTATGTGTTGTAGACGTAACAACATCACAATATTTCAGAGGATTATCGAGCAATCCTTTAGCTATCAATCCTGCAGGATGAGCCATGTCGCAAACTAAAAAAGCACCAACCGAATCTGCTATTTGTCTGAACTTTGCATAATCCCATTCCCTTGGATATGCACTTGCACCAGTGATAATTAATTTAGGTTTTTCTTTCTTAGCTAAATCTTCTATCAGGTTGTAATCCAAAGTTTTAGTTTCTTTATTTAAGATATAACCTACTGCCTGATACAACTGTCCTGAGAAATTAACAGGAGAACCATGAGTTAAATGTCCACCGTGAGCAAGACTTAACCCTAAAAATTTATCTCCCAGTTTAAGCAAGGTCATAAACACAGCCATATTAGCCTGCGAACCACTATGCGGCTGAACATTAACATACTCAGCATCAAACAATTTCTTTAATCTCTCTCTTGCAAGATCTTCAGCTATATCAACAAATTCACATCCGCCATAATATCTTTTACCGGGATACCCTTCTGCATATTTGTTTGTAAGGACTGTTCCAGCGGCCTCAAGAACAGCAGGGCTTACAAAATTTTCGGATGCAATCAGTTCAAGCTTTTCCTGCTGACGCTTAATCTCATTGTTTAAGACTCTGTAAATTTCTTTATCATTTTTAAGATGGTTATTCATTGAAATTTCAATTGATAATTTTAAAATCTGTCAGAAGAAAATTAAGAAAAATCTACTAATAATGATAAGTTAGACTTTTTGTTGATATTGTGGGAATAAGCGTAACACAGATTATTAATCTGTGCTACGAAATGAAAAACCTCCAAGGTTTTTAAAACCTCGGAGGTTTAGTTGGTTTTAATTTTTTTAATACGATTGTCTTACAAACCAAAGTTCTCCAAAACTAATTCCAACGTTTAACCTGATAATATTTTCTTTTATAAGGTTTGAGTTTTTTGTTCCCCGCATCGAATATTGAATACCTAAGTCAAGAGTATTTCCAAAACTTATTGGCAGAGAAAAACCGCCTGAAACTGAATATTGATTAATACCTTCACTATTTATCAAATATTGAGTTTCTTCAAAACTTAAACCTGAACGCAAGATTATTTGATCCCAGAATGTACTTCCAGGTTCATTCAAAGGTTGGTATTCAAAACCCAGACTAAACTTTTGTGCATTTCGTAAACCGGGTTGTTCCATATTACTTATTTTAAATTCAGACCAGGGCTGGAAAGCATAATCCAAACTTATTAAATAACTTTTATTGAAGATAACATTAGCGCCAACAGTAAATCTTAAAGGAACATCCATAGTACCAGAGCCGGAATTTACCGTATCAATGCCTGTTGATGATCGTGAAATTAAAAGTGTATCGAGATCTAACGAACCTATGTATGATAAGGAAGCTCCAAATCTAAGTTCATTAACAGAGTTAGTATCAATCATAGCTGAAAAATCCGGGCTTATAAACCCAAAAGTTCCACCCACACCTTTTGGATTAAACCTGTTTTCATATTCTGCAAAAGAAGATGTAGAATTAATAAAATCTATTCTCGATTTATAAACAAGATTTCCAAAGTAGTAATCAATATTTGCTCCAAGCACCAAACCAAATGGCAGCTTGTATGAGGTTCCAACAAATATTTTGGAAAGACCACCTGAACCATTGTAAGTTACATCATAAGGCTCTGGAGTTTGGAAAGATTCTTTTATCTCATAACTAACGTTGGAAAAGGGAACCAATCCTGCTGCAGCAGTAATTCCATACAATTGACTTATTGGAAATGCCATAGAAAATCCTGAGAATTCCATCTCACCAAAATAACCGCTGCTGTTATTATCAGATATAAACGTTCCGTTATAATATGCTGCAAACTCAATACGAGTTCTGTTTATTCTATGCCAGCTTGCGGGATTTAATGAGTTAATAAAATTCTCATCGGCAACAGAAGCACCAAGCTGTCCCATGCCGGTTCTCCTGGCAGAATTAGTATATTCTAAATCGCCAATTCCTAATCTTGTATATGCAGATCCGCTCTGACTATGAACGGGAATGCAGACAATTAAAATTAAAACGAAAAATAAAATTAGCTTTGTCATTATTTTAATTCAGTATAGGTTATTTTTAATAACGGTTTATCTGTAACAGCATCACTTCCTTTTATAACAAACAGCTCAACTCCGGTTGTTGGACTACCCGGTCTTAGTAATAAACCATGATTATTATTCTCAATCCAGGCCCTTACATAATTTGTTACGTTTCCAGTAAAAGTATTACCCGATCTTGATAATGTTATTGCAGAAGAAGAAATACTATCAGTATTTGTGCTATCGAAAAGAAAATAAGCCAGAAGTAAATTTGTGTAAGAAGAACCAACTTTAGTTTCCAATGTATCAACAGTTAAAACTAATTCTGCTTTATTAATTACTACTTTTTCAGGTATTGGAGATAAATCAAAAAATAATCTTCCATCAATTACATAACCTGCTCTAATTGGTATATTTCCAGTTGAAACGGATGGAATACTTCCCTGCATTACAGTTAGATCTGAAGTGCTGATAAAAGTAATAGTATCTACATAAACTCCCGGTTTTTCAATGACAGCTTTCACTATTGGCAGATCTGTAAAGTTGCTTGTTAAAGCCTGGTAACCTAATACTTTTTGAGTACCATCTGCAGGCTTAAGATAAACACCATTATTTCCTGAAAGACTTGTATCAGCAGTAATCTGAAGCCAATCCATAACCAACTGATTAATTAAAGTAACCGAAGTAACAGAATCATTTATTTCTTTCTGACCAGATAAATCTTCTGCATCATAAGTAAGACTCATACTCAAAATACTATCTTCATTAAAACCAACAGACCAATTTGAAGTTACTTTATGAACGGTAAAATCAAAAGGAGCTAATGTATCGCCAAAGCTGTAAACTTTCCTTAATTCCATTACAGCACTTGTAACTGTTATTTCATTATTCAGAATATCTTCTTCAATTGAATCTGCTAATGCAGTTTCAAATTTAATTAATATTGATGCGTCTATGTTTTCACTTTTACCAATCAATAATCTTTCTGAGGAACTTAATTTTACATCTCCACGATGAAAGTATGATGATGTTTGAGAAAGCGAATCATCATTTGAATTTATAGTTATTAAATTAATTAAACCAAGCCCTGGAATTTCATCTTTTCCTATTGATGTTGGTTCATCACTGCAATTAAAAAATATAAATGCTGATAAAAGGATTAAAAAAATACTCTTCTTAATTGTCACTTAGTTTCTCCCGAAAAATCATTTTGAATATAAATAGCAGCTTCTAAAATATTATTGGCAACAAAAGTGGGAATTTTATTCAGCTTTTGCAATGTAAAAAAACTTTCATTCCCATAACCTGTTTTAACTAATATTGTCTTTACACCTGAATTTATACCACATTCAATATCTGAAACAGAGTCACCAATAAAAAAAGATATTGATAAATCAATCTTTAAATCATCTGCTGCTTTTAACACCATTTCAGGTGATGGTTTCCTGCAGGAACATTCTTCTTCAGTATTAAATTCCGGGTGATAAGGGCAATAGTAAAATGCATCAATACTAACATTATAATCTACAAGAAGTTCATTAATCCTTCTGTTAACTGCCTCAACATTTTCTTTAGTAATCAGTCCTCTTATTATACCGGATTGATTAGAGATGACAACCAATTTAAAGTTTAATTTATTTTTTAGAATAGAAAGGGCTTCACCTGTATCCTGGAAAAGTTTAACTTTACCCGGATTACCTAAATAACCGGGATCTTCATTTAACGTTCCGTCCCTGTCAAGAAATACAGCATGACTCGCCATTAATTACTGTTTAAAATAGTTTTATACAGGTCAATATATTTTTTTGCTGAAGCATGCCAGCTAAAGTCAACTTTCATCCCGTTGCGGATAATTTTTGCCCAAGTTTTTTTATCTTCAAAAAGCTTAAGAGCTTTTTTCAACTCTTTCAACATGGTATCAGCATCATATTTCTTAAAAAGAAAACCATTGCCCTCACCAGTCTTTTCATTAAACGGAGTTACTGTATCGGCTAAACCGCCTGTCTCTCTAACTACAGGTACTGTTCCATATGTTAAAGAATACATCTGGTTCAAACCACAGGGTTCATACTTTGAAGGCATTAAGAAAATATCAGCTCCGGCTTCAATAAAATGAGCTAACTCATCATTAAAACCTAAGTAGCAGGCAAATTTACTCTTATACTTCTGACCCATCTTTTCAAAAAAGACCTGGTATTTTTTATCCCCTGTTCCAAGAAGTAAAAGCTGGAGATTAAGCTTCATAATTTCAGGAAATGCTTCGCTAATCAGATCCATTCCCTTTTCATCATATAATCTTGCTATTATTCCAACAATGGGTGTATTCTCATCAAATTTAAATCCGAATTTTGAAGCGAGCTTTTCTTTATTAGCTACCTTATCTTCAATATTTTTTATAGAATATTTTTTAACAAGATGTTTATCGTTTTCGGGATTCCATACTCTTGTATCAATTCCGTTTACAATTCCGTAAAGATCATCTTTTCTTTTTACGAGAATAGGTTTCAATCCAGCGCTTAGCTGGTTATCATTTATTATCTCTTTGGCATAAGTTTCACTTACTGTATTAATAACATCAGCATATGTTAAACCGGTTTTTAAAAAATTAAATTTACCATCCATCAGTGCACCTTTTGCAGAATTAACTTCTTCGGGCAGAGATGTTTTTGCAAAAGTTGTCTTAGGAAATTCTCCCTGGTAAGCAAGGTTATGAACTGTGAGCAAAGTTTTAAATTTTGAGAATACGGGATCATCTTTATAAATAGTTTTAAGATATGCTGGAATTAATCCTGTCTGCCAGTCGTTGCAATGAATGATATCGGGCAGCCACCCAAGCCTGGAAATTAATTCAAACACAGATTGGTTTAGAAGAATAAATCTTTCATCATTATCCGGATAATCTTTTCCTGTTTTCGGATCTACATATAAACTGTTTCGGCTTCCATAATATTCGTGGTTTTCAAGAAAATAAATCTGAACTCTTACTTTAGGACCCGGAAGAAAACAGGACTTAAGAGAGAATACAACATTTTTATCGCCAATTTTTATACTTATATCTTTTAATCTTACTACTTCATGAATTTTAAATTTTCTTTCATCAACTGCACCATATTTTGGTACAACTATTCTAACTTCATGCCCTGTTTCAGCCAGCATTTGCGGTAACGCTGAAGATACATCTGCTAATCCGCCTGTTTTTATAAAGGGAACTACTTCTGATGTAACGAATAGGATTTTGAGTTTTTTTGAAGACATTTTGCAGCAGTCTTTAATTTTTAATAGAGTAATTTACTAAAATATCGGTAGTTTCTCAAAGTTGATAATTAATGGTTAATTGTTAATAGAAAATAGTATCACGATTAACATTTAACGATTAACTGTTAACAGTATCTTAGCTATATTTGTAATGCTTCTTAATAAGCTATTAAACAATGAAAGCTACTTTAAATATTTTGCTTACCTTAAGCTTGCTTATTTTTTATTCCTGCAGCGCTTCAACCGACAGCAGATATGGAGGGGATAAAAAAGATAGTGATGATAAAGAAGTAGTTATTAAAGATAAAGAAACTGAAGTTGAAATTGCTGAGGATTTTGATTTCACTCCTTACAGAACCAAACTTGATATACCTAAAAAAGAAATTTCCATACCTATAATTACATCTACCCCCAAATCCGAAATCTGGTATGGATACAATGATGCTGAGATTGATACTTCTTCATTTTTAAATAAAAAAATTATTGATAAGGTGCCGGGTTATCGCGTTCTTCTTCACACAACCGATAACCTGGAAGAAGCAAATAATTTGAGGTCGGAAATCTATTTTAACATAGCTCAGAAAGAAGTTTACGTGGTTTTCGATCCTCCATTTTATAAAGTTATGGTTGGCGATTTCATTAAATACTCTGAGGCAAAAGATTTAAGCTTTAAAATGAATCAGCTTGGTTATACGGAATCCCGGGTTGTTAATGAAACTGTAAACATTTTTGAGTAATGAGAAAAATTCTTCATAATCCTTCCCAGATAGTAACCATTGATACAAAAGGAAAAAATTATAAAAGGGGAAAAGAATTAAACGAGATAAATGTAATTGAATATAACTCCATCGTAATTGAAGATGGATTTATTAAAGATATTTTACCAAACTCATCATTAAAAATTAATTCTTCAGATAATGTTATAGATGTAAAAGATAAAATTATTTTGCCAGGGCTTATTGAATGCCATACTCATTCGGCTTTTGCAGGCTCTCGTGCGGATGAATTCAGAATGAGACTTGCAGGAGAAAACTATGAAGAGATTGCAAAAAAAGGCGGTGGGATAAATACTACAGTTAAAGCTGTCAGGGAAGCAAGCATTGAAGAATTAATTAATTTGCTTACACAAAGGGTAAAATATTTTATTTCTCAAGGAATAACTTCCTTAGAAATAAAAAGCGGTTATGGACTCGATTATGAAAATGAGCTGAAGCTTCTTCAGGCAATAAATTATCTTAAAGATATTTTCCCGATAGATATTGTTCCAACTTTCCTTGGTGCTCATACTTTTCCACCTGAGTTTAAAGATAATCACGAAGGTTATATTGATCTTCTGATCAACAAACTTATTCCTTATATATCATTACACAAGCTTGCAAAATATTGTGATGCTTTTTGTGAAAGTACTGCTTTCTCTTCTTCAGAAGTTGATAGAATATTTAGTAAAGCTAAAGAAGCAGGAATGGAATTAAAACTTCATACAGAACAATTCAACAACATTGGTGGAATTGATATAGCAGTAAAGCATAATATAACAAGTGTTGATCATCTTGAAGTTCTTGAAGATTCCAAGATTAATACTTTAGCAAATTCCGAAATTCTTTGTACACTTTTACCCGGGGTCTCTTTCTTTCTTGATTATCAATATGCACCAGCAAGAAAATTAATTGATAATAATGCTATAGTTGCTTTGGCTACTGATTACAATCCCGGTTCTTCTCACATTGCAAATCTCAATCTTATTATGTCTCTTGCTTCACTCAAAATGAAAATGACAATTGAAGAAACAATAAGTGCCGTTACAATCAATGCTGCTAAAGCAATCGGGTTGAATGAAACAACCGGAAGCATTGAAATAAATAAGCAAGCAGACTTTGCGGTATTTGATACAAAGGAATATTCTGATATTGTTTACAATGTTGGAAAGAATCTTAATTGTATGACAATAAAAAATGGAGAAATAATTTATTCTAATAAATAAATTTCAATTAAATAGAACACAGATGACACTGATGAGACGGATAATACGGATGGATTTTTTTTAATATCAGTGAAAATCCGTCTAATCCGTTAAATCCGCGTTCTATTATATTTTAAAATTATCAAGGAAATAACGTGAAAATTATTGAATGTGTTCCCAACTTCAGTGAAGGAAGAAATGAATCAACTTTAAATGCTATTAAAGATGCTATTAACAAAACCAAAGGTGTTAAGCTGCTTAATCTTGAACCTGATGAAGATTATAACCGCGTTGTTGTTACAATGGCAGGAGATGAAAATGGAATTCTTGAAGGAGTAATAAACGCAAGTAAAGCAGCGGCTGAATTAATTGATATGAAAACTCATAAAGGAGAGCATCCGAGACTTGGTGCTATAGATGTTGTTCCTTTTGTGCCGGTTAAAAATGTTACGATGGAAGAATGTGTTAAGATAGCTGAACAGTATGGGAAGAGAATTTCCAGAGAACTTAATGTTCCTGTTTATCTATATGAAGAAGCTTCGAGAAAACCAGAGAGAAAAAATCTTCCCGATATAAGGAAAGGCGAATATGAAGGACTTGAAGCGAAGTTGAAAGATTCCAAATGGAAACCCGATTTTGGCGAAGCCAAATTTAATCCTAAGCTTGGAGCAATAGTAACCGGTGCAAGATTTTTTCTTATTGCTTACAATGTTAATATCAAATCTACAGATGTTAGCATTGCTAAAGAAATTGCTGAAATATTGCGTGAGTCAGGTCGTGCTAAAAGAGATGTGCAGGAAAATATTATTAAAGTTGATGGGAAGACAGTTAAAGAACCCGGCAGGCTTAAAGAAGTAAAAGGAATGGGAGTTTCTTTAGAGAAATATAATATCACACAAGTTTCTATGAACCTAACTAATTATAATGTTACTCCTTTGCACGTAGCTTTTGAGGAAGCTAAAAAAGAAGCAGAAAGACTAGGAGCTGAGGTTGATGGAAGTGAAATCGTCGGACTCGTTCCGCTTGAAGCTTTAATTAAGGCAGGAAAATTTTATTCAGAAGGTAAAATTTCCGAAGAAGATGCACTTGTGGATTTAGCAATTGAGAAATTAGGGTTAAGCTCACTAAATCCCTTTCATAAAAAAGAAAAAGTTATTGATTATATGCTATAGGGTATAAGGTATAAGGGTATAAGGTATAGGGTATAAAGGTATAGTCTCTTCATCTTGCGCAAAATGGAAAAGAAATAAGCAAATTGATTATTTATGATTGAACTCCTCTGGAGTTCATAAATTTTTTGATCTTTTTTTCTACAAACATATAACTCCTAACGGAGTTAATCTTAATACAATAAAAAAGGTTGGTCAACTCCGGAGGAGTTGAATGTTTATAGTAGAGATAAAATGAGAAAGCCGGTACTCCGTTAGGAGCACAATGTATGTTTGATTCATGATAGCTACATATTTTATTCATTTTGGCTCAGGCATATTCAGGTTATGGTATAGGATTACTACTTCCATATACCCTATACCTTTATACCATATACCAAACATCCTAAAAACAAAGGAATCACAATGAACACCACAACCACACTTAAAAATTATCTTGATGAACTATCTTCCAGCTCCCCTACTCCGGGAGGAGGAAATGTTTCTGCTCTATGTGGAGCTTTAGCCTGCAGCCTTGGAATGATGGTCTGCAATCTTACAATCGGTAAAAAAAAATATGCTGATGTGGAAAATGAAATGAAAGAGCTTCTTGGAAAACTTGAAACTACAAAAAACGATTTCTTAAAGTTAGCAGAGGAAGATAACGAAGCATTTAACAAAGTAATGGAAGCATTCAAGCTGCCGAAAGAGACAGATGCAGAAAAAAAGATACGAAATGAAAAGATTGATGAAGCAACATTCCAGGCTACTGTTGTTCCTTCACGCGTAGTTAAAACCTGTCACAAAGCAATTCCTTTCATAGAGGTTATTGCATTAAAAGGTAACCAGAATTCTTTGTCAGATGCTGGAGTTGCTGCAGCATTACTTCAAACAGCATCTGAAGGGGCTTTTCTTAATGTGATGATTAACTGCTCTTCCCTTTCAAACAAAATTATTGGTGAAGAATTATTTAAAAAATCTGAAGTGCTTCTTGATGAAGTAAAAAATAATTCTAAAAGGATTATTAGAAATATTAAGAGTAAGCTGAATCCTGTTTAAAATAGGTAAAACAATCAACCTGTAGTTTCAATAAGGAAGAAAATGATGGCATTACCCATAAAAACTTATATAAAAAAGTTATTAAAAATCGTTTCTCAGATGCAAAATGATTACCCTAATAAGAAATTTACACTTGATGGTAGACTACTGTCTATCTGCAAAGGGTGGATTATACAAAATTTTGGCAGAATAAGTAATAGAGACTTCTGAAAAATTACTTTATTTGATTGAGATAACGAGTAAATCGTTTTTTAAAATTCTTTTAAGTTATAATTTTAACAATTGAGTTTCATTTTTTACTTTTTATCCCGATTAAATCGGGATTGTTTTAGCTCTTTGACATAATGAAAACAAAAGCAACTAAGCCGCATATCCCACTTTGCTGATGTTAAGTTGTAGCAGTTATTAACTTTCTTATATTGTAAACAAAGGCACTCATTATAAATTCAAACCGATTTCGCTTGATATCATAGTAACTGCATCTGGAGTATTGAAGTACCCGCTTAAATGGTCTTTCAACACTGTTTCTTACTGTAGACAGCAGCTTGTTGAGTCTCTTTTCTGTTTTGCTTAGTGGTTTGTTTCGATAACCTTTTTCCAGGATGCCATCAAAGATACCTCTATTTTCAAGCTTCTTCCTTCTTGCTTTATTTGCATAACCTTTATCGGCAAACACTGCTTGTTCACTATAGTCTACCAACTGCTCAAATACTCTGGAATCGTGAAGACTTGCTTTTGTAAACTCGATACTTTTGATGACCTCGCTGTCCTCATCAATTGCTATATGACCTTTATAACCATAATAAGTTTTACCCCGCTTTTTTGTAAAGTCGGCATCTTTGTCTCTGTTGCTCTGAGCATTAGCCTGAGCTTGTTTAATTGTTGCGTCTACTATTGTTCCTTTGCCAACTATCAAATTTAGATTTTTAAGTTGTTTGTTGAACTCATTAAATAATTTCTTATCTAATCCTAAACTGGCAAACATCTCACGGTATCTGCATATTGTTGTTTCGTCCGGTATTGAATCCTGACTGTTGAGATCTAAAAATATTTGGAAACTCCTCCGATCTGCAATTTCTTCCTCTAAGCGTGGATCCGAAAGATTATATATTGTCTGTAGAATAAAGCATTTTACTATTACCCTTAAATCAAAGGTCTTTCTACCAGCCGGTGAGTTATTCCCTTTTGCTTTTGATATCTCTTCTTCTATAGGTTTTAGCAGCTTTTGCCAATTTATCTTTGACTTTATTATCTCTAAGGCTTGTTTGCTTTTGGTTTTTATGTGTTTGCTAAAGTGATTATTTGCTGCTTGAGTAAATAGATCTACATTATTTATTTTGTTGCTTCGCATTAGTTTACTCTTATATTTTTTGAAGCAAATTTTATTTAAATTTTTTATTAATGTCAATTAATTTTTCAGAAGTTTCTAATAGTTACTTTTGGTGTTCACTGTAAGTGTAGTTTCTTTTTCTTAATTTTAAATAAAAAAAGAAAGAGATTCTAAATGAAAGCTATTCGTGTCTATATTGACACATCAATAATTGGTGGCAAATTTGATTCCGAATTTCAAAAGGCAAGCGAAAAGTTTTTTGAACAAGTTAAAAAAAACAAATTTCATCTTATTATTTCTGCCTTAGTTCAAGAAGAGATTACTGCTGCTCCAGATAATGTGAGGGAATTTTTAAACGAATTGAAAGCTGACGCAACTGTAATCGAAGTATCAGAAACAGCATTGAGACTCAGAGAAGCATATCTTAAAGCAAACATAGTATCAAAGAAAAGTTCAAACGATGCTCTTCACGTTGCACTTGCAACAGTAAACAATTGCCCAATGATTGTAAGTTGGAATTTCAAACATATCGTTCATTATGAAAAAATAACCATGTATAATTCAATTAACATTTTAGAAGGATATCAACAAATATCAATATATTCACCGATGGAGGTAATAAGTTATGAATAAAGAATTTGATTGTGTAGAAATGAAAAGGAAAGGTGCCGAAATATTACAGAAAAAATTAGCTGGTTTTACTTTAGAAGAAGAATTAAAATTCTGGCAAGATCGCACTAAAGAATTAAAAAAAGAACAACAAAGATTAAGAAAAAAGAAAAGAGTACGTCAAAAGAATAACCAGAGGCATAGGCAGGAAAAAAGATTTGAAAATAAACCGTAATCAAATTTAAGCTGGAATCTGCCAAAGGCAGACAAGTATAACATTCTTGCTGTGGGAGTGTTATACAGGGTTTTGGCAGTATAAGTAATAGTTAGCCCTCAATAAAAAGCGAGGTGAAAATGAAAATAATATCAA